>DATJAH010000077.1:0-61242 GCA_035516425.1 Anaerolineales bacterium | reverse complement strand
CAAACACAACCGAGGCTTTCGCAGATTTTCACTCCGAGGATTGAAAAAAGCAGAGACCGAATGGGGAATTCTCTGCATGGCTCACAACCTACGCAAACTGGCGGCCCAATGACCGCCAGTTTTTTTTGGCTATTCTTACTTATGCCTTCTTTTGACTAACTCTTTCCCGCTTTTTAGACAGCCCCGCTTCTTATTCTTCCAGTTGTTCCTTGGCTTTCTTGGTCTGTTTGCCGCGCTCCTCCGTATCGAGGATCCGTTTGCGAATGCGGTACGAAAGCGGCGTCACTTCCAGCAACTCATCGTCAGAAATATACTCGATCGCTTCATCCAGACTCATTTCACGCGGCGGCGTAAGCCGGATTTCCATTTCGCCGCGCGAAGAACGCACGTTGGTCAAGTGCTTCTTGCGGCAGACGTTGAACGGAATATCCTGGCCGCGGCTGGCTTCGCCGACCACCATGCCCTCGTATACTGCGACACCAGGCGCCACAAATAACGCGCCGCGTTCCTCAGCGGACTTGAGAGCATAAGCAGTCGTATCTCCCGCTTCCATCGCCACAATGGAACCGGTGGTGCGCGTCGCCATGGTTCCGGCCATCTCATCGTAGCCGCTAAAGACCGTATGCATTACGCCCGCGCCTCGCGTGGCTGTCAAAAACTGGTAGCGGAATCCCAGCAAGCCGCGCGTCGGGGCGACATAAACCATGCGCGTCGTGCCCTGACCCGTATCATGCATCTCCATCATTTTCCCGCGCCTGGCCCCGAGCATTTCTACGACCGCGCCGACCGTTTCGGTACTGGTCTCGATATGGACTTCCTCGTATGGTTCAAGCAACGAACCATCGTCAGCGCTGTGAAAGATAACTTCCGGTCTTGAGACTTGGAATTCATAGCCTTCGCGCCGCATCGTTTCGATCAAGATTCCCAAATGCAGTTCGCCGCGTCCACTGACAAGAAAATTTTCAGCAGTGTCGGTTTCTTCGACGCGCAAAGCCACGTTCGTTCTCAATTCATCGAACAGGCGCTCGCGCAATCTGCGTGATGTGCTCCATTTGCCTTCTTTGCCTGAGAACGGTGATGTATTGACTCCAAACGTCATGCGCACGGTGGGTTCTTCGACTTTGATGGTCGGCAATGCAACCGGATTTGCTGGATCAGCCAGTGTTTCACCGATGGCAATCCCCTCCAGTCCGGCCAGCGACACAATATCGCCGGCACCGACTTCTGGCACTTCAACTTTGTTCAGGCCCTGGAAAGTGTAAAGGTAGCGCACTGACTCCGGCAGATTCTCCCCGTCCGTTTTTATACGCACCAATTTTTGCCCGGCTTTGATCCTGCCCGCGAAGACGCGTCCCACGGCCGTGACACCGCGATAATCATCGTAGCCGAGGGTCGTGACCAGCATTTGCAGAGGCGCCTCGAGGTCAACTTTCGGCGCGGGAATTCGTTGGAGGATGACATCAAATAATGGTTGCAGATCCGGCCCGAGATTTGGTGTGAGGCCCGCTTTGCCCGCTGTCGCTTGAGCATAGATCACTGGAAAATCCGCCTGATCATCATTCGCCCCGAGTTCGATGAACAAGTCGAAGGTCTCGTTGAGCACGCGCGCCGGTTCGGCATCTTTGCGATCGACTTTGTTGATGACCACGATGGCCTTGTGCCCCATTTGAAGCGCCTTCTTCAACACAAAGCGCGTTTGCGGCATGGGGCCTTCAGCGGCGTCGACGAGGAGCAAAACGCCGTCCACCATGTTCATGACGCGCTCGACTTCGCCGCCAAAATCCGCATGACCGGGTGTGTCCACGATGTTGATCTTGACCTGCAGTTTCGCAACCGGGTCAAAAATGGAAATGGCTGTGTTCTTGGCCAGGATGGTGATGCCGCGCTCGCGTTCGAGGTCATTGGAATCCATGACGCGCTCAGCGACTTGTTGATTCTCGCGGAAGGTATGCGCTTGACGCAACAAAAAATCCACGAGCGTGGTTTTCCCGTGGTCAACGTGCGCGATGATGGCGATATTCCGGAGGTCGGTTCGTTCGATTTGCATAATAGGTTCAGTGATGGCGATAAAAAAGCCCCAGCCATGAGGGCCGAGGACTTTTTGATTCGGCTTACAAACATCATTGTATCAGACTTTTAGCGAGTTAGGAAGTCCACCCATGACTTATAAACAAAAGGAAGGCGGTAATGATGTACGGCAATTGCAATCTAATCCGTCTATTCAAGAGGATATAATCGGCAAATCTAAAAAGCTAAAATACGCCGTGCCTGCCACTTCGTCATAATTCTGAAGACTGATGAAACGCGTATGGGCAAAAAACTTGAGAAGATTAAAAAGCTAAACCAGCAAGCTTGGGACCTTAGTAAGAAAGACGGACCCCAAGCATTCGATCTGGCCAAGAGGGTGGAAGAATTGCTGTCCAAATGCGCCGCCGCTGAGCCTATCGATGAATTTGAGTGTCTGAGAACTCAAACTTACTGTCTGGATATGCTCAGCAAACCAGAGGAGGCGCTGCCCATTGGGTTGAAAGCGAATGAACTGGCAGAGCAAATTGGCGATAAGTATCTGATCGGCACCATTCAAAGTTTATTGGGGAGAATCTACTGGCATATAGACGAATTTCCAACCTCGATAGATTATTATCTAAAAGCCTTGAAACTCGTCCAGACGGAGCATCATCCCGACTTGGAAGTTAGCTTGCTTAACGGCCTCGGAATGGTCCACTACGGACTGGAAAATTATGCGGAATCACTAGGCTACTTCAAGACCTGTTTGGAGAAGTCGAGCGAAGAAAATCTCACCGGAAAGGCAGACGCGAACAACAATATCGCCTATGTCCTGCACTTACTTGGAAAAGACCATGAAGCTGTCGAATACGCCGAGACAGCACTCACCCTATTCGACTACATGGGACAGTATGTTGGCAAGCTGCATACCCTACACTCGCTGGGCGCGATCCACCTGGCCCTTGGAAATTACGAACAAGCGACGACTTTCCTGCAAGAGGGCCTGGAACTGTCACGCAGGAACAACAGTCAGCTTCTCACCATTACGTACATTTCAGAAATAAGCCGCATCCAAAAAATACAAGGGAACCTGGATGAGGCGGAAAAGGAACTGTTGCAGGCGTTGCAGATTGCTGAAGAAATAAATTCGCTCACCAATATCTCGCAGATTCACGAGCAGCTGATCGAGATCTATGAAGAGAAACAGGATTACAAGGCGGCACTCCAGCACTCTAAAGCCTTTCAGTCCGTCTATAAAAAGATTTTCAACGACAAATCGAACCGCCGAATCAAAACTCTCGAAATCCTCAATCAGGTCGAGGGCGCGCGCAAACAGGCGGAACTCTATCGCGAGCTGGCTGGGACCGATTCACTTACCAACCTCGTGAACAGGCGACACTTTTTAGAGATCGCAGACAGCGCCGTTCAGCAGGCCAACAAGGACAAGAGCCAGCTGGCGATCATCATCGTAGATATTGATAAGTTCAAAAATGTAAATGACCGATATGGTCATAGAACCGGCGATGAAGTTCTGTCCATCGTGGCGGGAAGCATCAAGAAATCCTTAAGGCGGGAAGATGTTGCAGGGCGGTACGGCGGCGATGAGTTTGTGATTCTACTGAGTCATGCAACTTCCGATCAATGTCTTAAAATCGCAGAACGAATACGCCAGACAGTTGCCCAGACCCCCATTCAAATAGATCAGGCAGCTATTTCGGTAACCCTTAGTGTTGGCGTAGTGTCTATCGATCCGGATCGTGTGTCCGCACTTGCCGAATTGATCGATTCGGCGGACCAAGCCATGTATCTAGCCAAACAAAAAGGACGGAATCGTGTGACGATGTGGACGCAGGGCGAGCCGATGAACGCACAGTAAGCCAGGCAGGCATGAATCCCGGCTCTCCCTGGCTGCCTGCTTCTCAACATCCTTGGCCCATTTTGAATGCGTGTGAAATACAGCATAAAGAATATTAGCCCAAACAAGAACGCCTCGCAAGTTTCTTTGCAGGCGGTGATGGCGCCGCGTTCCAAAGCGCACAGTCTTTTATAAACATAAACCCGATAGAGCAGGAAGATCGGAAGATCAGTACCGGCACGCAATCGCACAGAAGCAAGCAGGCTTCCAGACTTCTGGATCCGACGGCCTAGCATCGATCCTTCCATTAAGGCACTCATAAGAAAGATCGGCAAACCGCCGCTGTACGTAACCGCCAGATGAAAGGAGGCGAAGATACTGGCGGATAGCAGCTTGGAGGCAAACGGACTCACAAATTGTCCGTATCTATTCAAGAAAAGCCCGCTGAACCACAATTCCTCTCTTGACCCATTGCATAATGCGGGACTAGTAAGCGCAGGTGTGAGTGCAATCTAGGGCGAGAGAGTCACAGCCGCATTTGGGAAGAATGTTTGAGCGCGTCCGGTGCCCTCTAAGAATAGAGCATTAAAAATCCGATAGCGCCAGTGATGGGCGTCCACCGATTTCCCGACTCAGCGTCGAATATGGATTTCAAATCGCCGCCGGTAATCCCTGCGAGAAGGATTATAAGAACAATGAGACCAATCGTGCCAGCTAACTGGCCAGAACCGTTCCCCGATCTGTCGTGGCAATCGCATTGTCCGCACATGGCGCCTCGTGCAGGACAGGCAAAACGAACGCATGTTGAGGATATGCAAAGGAAGTCGAATCACCAAGGATTCCCGCCACAATGAAGATAAAAAATGCAAGGGGAATCTCCCAAGACTTGTCCAGGATCTGTTGCCGCGCAGCAAACACTGCTTGTACGAGAAAGAGAATCGAGAGAACGAGTAGCAGGCTTAACTGAGGGACACCCCGCGGCAACAGCCCAACCAGTAGTCGCTGCCTAGAAACCGAGGCTGGGCAGAATGCAACAAGTAAAACGCGCGATGCCAAGCTAATCGACTGCTTTTGGAATTGAACGCTGTCACTGGAATCACTGGATTGCCTATTCACCTCTAATATTAGACGATGAGATTACGACTATAGCACAGCGATTAATACAGCGTCACGTTATTTCGCCCTTGGCCATGCCTCAAACAAAATGCCTCGCGAGTTTTCACAACCAGATATAATCATGCCATCATCGTTTGGAGCGAATTCTTGTCATCCACGCAATTTCATCCACTGAAGCATAGAGCAATTTTGTTCCTTTGGGGCCATCGCATTTATTGGCTGACCGCGGTGTGCGGGTTGGCAATCGTCATGATCTATATTTTCTTTGTCAGCGTGGGGACATGGACGAGATGGCCCACTACAACTGATTATTACGCTCAGCTGGCTCGTGCCTTTGATCACGGTCAAGTGTCGCTCCTCACCAAACCTGATCCGTCCATTCTCGCGCTGCAAAACCCCTATCAGTATGATGAGCTCCGCAAGAAGGCAATCTATCCCTGGGACATATCGCTCTTCAATGGAAAGTATTACATTTACTGGGGACCCGCGCCCGCTGTCCTCATGGCAATCATCGGCTTGTTTCATCCGTTCAAATCAGGCGACCAATACATTGTCTTTGCTTCCGCTTGCGGATTATTACTTGCCAACGTTCTGTTGCTGCTCGCCCTGTGGAAGCGATTCTTCTCCGACCTGCCGGTCTGGACATTTGAAATCATCGTCATGTTTGTCGGACTCGTCTCGCCGCTGCTCTGGAATCTGAACGATCCCGAGATCTATGAAGCCTCGATTCTCTTCGGACAATTCCTGCTCCTCGGCGGGTTTTATTTTGCGTTTCTTTCTTTTGACAAACCTCAGTCCTGCACCTGGAAATTGGCTCTGGCCGGCACATGTTGGGCAGTTGCAATCGCCGCGCGCATCACGCTGATTCTCCCTATCGCGTTTTGGGTTGCACTATTTGTCCTCTGCACAATGAAAACAAACAAAGACGGCATTGGAAAATCTGTACTGGCAATGATTCTGCCGTTAGTGATCAGCCTCGCCGCGCTCGGATGGTACAACTACGCACGTTTCGAATCTCCGCTCGAGTTCGGACTTCACTATCAATTAACGTCAAGCGATCTGACAAAGACTCAGCTCTTCTCGCCGGCTTATTTGCCATCCAATTTATACGGATACCTCTTTTATGGATTCGACTTGCAAAACACTTTCCCATTTCTGGTCGCGAGCAATCCAATGCATCCGATCATTTTTCCGAGCCTGACTCCAAGTGTCCTTTTTGAACAGACAACGGGGATTTTGTGGACCAGCCCTTTTCTGCTCTTCGCGCTGATTCCGCCAATACTGTTGGTCAAAGGAAAAAGTCCGTCCGTGCAAAACAATTTACTTCCATGGGTTGGCTACAGTTGGGTCGGTTCGACCTTCGTATCGTTCTCGACCATTCTGCTATATTTTTATCAAACCATGCGTTTTCTGACGGACGTCACGCCACAGCTGGCCCTGCTTTCAGGAATAGGATTCTGGCAGGGCTTACGATACTTGAATGCCCGGCAAAGTAAATTCGAGCCGGTGTTCAAATCTGTATGTGTTTTGCTGGTGATTACATCTTGCCTCATTAGTTTCCTCTTGGCGATTCTAAGCTACCGCTATGCCGATCGCTTCGAAAAACTCAATCCTGCTTTACTAAGTGTGCTTGTCCATTTCTTCAGCCGATAAAGGTGTCGATGCAAGGGACGCGGCGCATTTCTTGGCGAGGCCCTTTGTTTACGATCAGTTATTTTTGTTTGATATCATAATTCGTTCCACCGTTCGGATCAGGGCTGAAAGTGATCTCGAAGACGGCCTCATTTCCGCAGACAGTTGCAGACCAGTCCTCGACCCAAACACCGTTGGAATCGGGCTGCTGCACTACTGCAACGGCAGTGCTGCTGACCTCGTCGCAGCCGCGTCCTCGTTCGGCCTTAAGAATCGCATTCCAGACGTCTGCCTTGAGAGTCGGGTCGCCCAAGCCCCCATCGGCCGGTCCGCTCGGCGGCTGGCTGGTGGTTGCCGTTTCCGGGGTGGGTGTCGTCGCGGACGGAATTAGATTCTGCGAGGCGCCATTCAAATAACTCCTGATGAGTGGATAGGCCGCCGCGGCCGCGATGACCACGACACAGCAACACAGCAGGATCACGCCGAAAATTATCAATAAGGTTCTGTTTTTCATTTTCATTCTCCTTTGGCAATTGGTCCGATTGTACGGCGGCCAACCCGTACATGGCGTAACCTATTTGTCCTAATTGGTTGGGCAAAAATCGGAACGGAAATGGAACTTTCGGAAATATGATTTGAGTTTAGAATAGGTTTGTCATGCTGCTATATTCCTCGTATATAGCGTACGTCATTATCCTGATCGGGAGCAGCATCATTGCGTGCCTGCTCTTGTTCCGGATCTGGACTTTGCGTTCCACGCCCGGTGCCTACGGTTTAGTGCTCTCGGTCGCTTGCGTTGCAGAATGGTCGCTGACCTACGCCATGGAGATCATCCGAACGAACATGGCGGAAAAAATCTTCTGGGCAAAAATGGAATACATCGGCATTCCGTTCGTGGCCGTGGGGATATTCATCTTCGCCATGCACTTTAGCGGACGCGGCGCGTGGATCACGTACCCGCGCCTCATCCTGCTCCTGACGCCGGCCTTGCTGGGTTTTCTTCTGGCGCTGACCAACGAATCGCATCACCAAATCTGGACGGATATCCGCTTCACCAACGGCGTGCCTTTTGGCCCGCTCGATGTGACACACGGCGTTGGCCTACTCGTTCTGACCGCCTATCTATATATATTGATATTGCTGGCTACGATTTCCTTTTTGCAAATCGCGATCCGCGGACAAGGTTTGTCCCGCTATCAAGCCAGGATTATGGTGGCCGGGATGTTTTTCCCGTGGGCAGCCAACATCATTTATATCGGAGGGTTCAGTCCATTTCCCACCATCGATCTCACGCCCCTGGCCCTGACCTTTGCCAACGTTGCCATCTCTGTCAGCTTCCTGCGATATCGTTTCATGGACATCCAGCCGATCGCACACAGTTCGGTTTTCAATGCCATGAAGGATGGTGTGATCGTGTTGGATTACAAGGAACGCATCATGGACATTAATCCAGTCGGCACCATGATATTTCAGGACACTGGAAATATGCTTGGACAGGAGATCAGCTCCCTGCTTCCGAAGTGGAGTGAATGGAAGTTGGCGAATCCAACAGGGGAAGTCAACCAGGAGATTGCCCTGCCACTGGGCATGGACAAGCATATATTCAGTCTGCGGACTACCTCCCTGTTCGACCAAAATCGAAAACGGAACGGGCGCGTCCTGCTCATTAGCGACATCACCGAACTGAAGCGGGCCCAGGAGCAGAGCATGGAAGCCAGCCGTCTAAAGACTCAATTGCTAGCCAGCGTGGGACACGATTTGCGGGCACCCCTGGGGGCAATCATCGGCTATGCTGAAATGATGCGCGATGGCACGCTGGGCCGCGTCTCAGGCGAGCAGGAAAAGGCCTCGTCGGAGATTCTCGACAGTGCCAATCAGTTGCTTTCGTTCATCAATAATCTGGTTGGGCAGGCGCAGATCGAGACCGGAAAGGTGGTCTTGCGCGAGTTTCCCTTTGATGTGGAGGAAATTGTAGGCCCGTTGATGTCCACCCTGAATTTTCATGCACACAAAAAAGGGTTGTTATTGACACAATATGTTGAACCCGGTCTGCCGTCGAAGATCATTGGCGACCAATTCTGGCTGAGGCAAATTGTGCTGAATTTGGTGAATAATGCCGTCAAGTTTACCGAGAAAGGATCGGTCAATGTCCGCTTTCTGAGGCGCGGTGAAAATCACTGGGCGATTCAAGTCGCGGATACAGGCATGGGGATTCCCGTCGAGGCGCAGAAGCGGGTCTTTGAAGCCTTCGAGCAGGTGAAAAACCCGGAGACGATCAAGCAATCCGGATTTGGCCTCGGATTATCCATTGTCGCTCAACTGGCTTCCATTATGAACGGCACCATCGAATTGGAGAGCGAAGTCAACAGGGGCAGTAAGTTCACTTTGGTATTGCCTTTAAAGGTCCCGGCGTCGTGGCGGTGATAAGCGTACGGTATAATTATGACCATGGGAACAATCATTGCAGTAGACATGGGCGGGACGCATCTGCGCGCCGCAGCATACGAACCGGAACAGTTTACGCCCAGTGCCCATAAACGCGTCGACACCCTTGCCAATGAGCCTGGTGTTTTCGAGCGTCTGCTTAATGTCATCGAAGAGGTCTGGCCAGATCACCGGAAAGTGGATGCGATTGGCATTGCCTCACCCGGACCTTTGGACCCGCATACCGGCTATTTGTTGGCCACACCCAACATCAAACAACTTGATAATTTCCCATTGGCGCCAAAGCTTTCAGAACATTTTGGCGTGCCGGCATTTCTGGATAACGATGCAAATTTGGCCTGCCTGGGCGAATGGAGATATGGCGCGGGCAAAGGACAGCGGGATGTACTGTACCTAACCATCAGCACCGGCATCGGAGGCGGAGTGATTGCCAACAACCGGCTTTTGCAAGGTTATCATGGTCTCGCCGCCGAGCTCGGGCACGCCATCGTTGACCCGGACGGCCCACCTTGCTCCTGCGGATTCAATGGACACCTAGAATCTTTTTCATCCGGACCAGCCATCGTCAAGTATGTTCTCAAGGAATTGGAAGGCGGCACAAAATCGAGCTTGGAGCGAGACGCAAATCTCAATGCCAGGCAAATTGCAGATGCCGCCTTTCAGGGTGACGCCCTGGCCATAGCCGCGTATCAACGCGCCGGCGAATACCTCGGCATCGCAGTTGCGACGTTTCTGCATGCCTTCGATCCGTCCATCATCATTTTTGGTGGGGGCGTTTCTCAGGTCGGCGCGCTCTTGTTCGATTCGTTTCATGCAAGTTTGAAGAAGAGGGTTTTTCACCCGCGCTACCTCGAAAACCTAAGGATCGAAATGGCTGCTCTCGGCGACGATGCCGGCTTGCTGGGCGCGCGTGTTCTGGCAGAAGTCCCTCTGCAGGCGCTTCGATAAGGAGTTTATTATGGAACCTATGAAGTTACCGGGGCCAAAGGCCCGCGCATTGATCAAACGCGATTCCTCTGTGATCTCGCCATCCTATCCGCGCAGCTATCCGCTCGTGGTAGATCATGCCAAGGGCTCGGAAGTGTGGGATGTGGACGGCAACCGCTTCCTTGATTTCATGGCGGGCATCGCGGTGACCTCCACCGGACACGCCCACCCGAAAGTCGTCAAGGCGATTCAGGAACAAGCCGAACAGTTCCTGCATATCTCGTCTGACTTTTATCATGCCAAGTGGATTGAGTTGGCGGAAAAACTGGACGAGATTGCGCCGTTCAATGAGGCGGCTGTTTCATTCATGACGAATTCCGGAACCGAAGCCGTCGAGACTGCCATCAAGCTGGCGCGCTACCACACGGGCCGATCCAATTTTGTTGGATTCACGGGTGCATTCCACGGGCGAACGATGGGCGCCGTCACTTTTACCGCCAGCAAGCCGACCTATCATGGCGGCTTTTATCCGTTGATGAACGGTGTGGTCCATGCACCGTTTCCGAATCCGTATCGCCCTGTGCTGGATCGAAAGGCGGGCGAGGATTACGGTGAGACCGTGGTGCGCTACATCGAAGATCAAATCCTGGGCCATATTCTGCCGCCTGATGAAGTGGCAGGGATTCTCGTCGAGACGATCCAAGGGGAAGGCGGATACATCGTCCCGCCACCCGGCTTTTATCCTGCGCTGAGAAAATTGTGCGACAAGTATGAGATCTTGCTGATGGTGGATGAAGTTCAGTCGGGCATGGGCCGCACCGGCAAATGGTGGGCCATCGAACATTTTGGCATCGAACCAGACATCGTCACGGCCGCCAAAGGCATTGCCTCCGGCGTGCCGCTGGGAGCTTGCATCGCGCGCCAATCCGTGATGGACTGGGAACGCGGTTCACACGGCAACACTTATGGCGGAAATCCATTGGCCTGCGCCGCGGCCCTGGCCACCCTGGAATTGATTCAAGACGAGTACCTGGCGAATGCTGCAGAGGTGGGCCAATATACCATTGATGCACTCGAAGAAATCCAGGCGCGCCATCCAAGCATCGGTGACGTGCGCGGCATCGGTCTGATGATCGGTGTGGATTTTGTCAACGACCGTAGGTCAAAAGAGCCGGCCAAGCAACTGGCGGACCGCGTCGTTGAGCTGGCGTTCGAACGCGGTCTGCTCACGCTCGGCTGCGGCAAAAGCGTCATTCGCGTTGCGCCAGCCCTAAGTATCACCAAAACCGAGGTGGACGAAGGTCTGGCTATCTTTGAGGAAGCGGTCACATTGGCGGAGAAGGAACTGAACTTCCGGTGACTCATGCACGCGGAGGCGCGATGCTCGACCGCAAGCAAGCTGGCCGGCGCCTCTGTGTTCGACGCCAACATTCATAGATGAAAAACGATTCTCCAATTCGATGGTTCCTGCGCCTGTTTCAAAACGGCAGAAAGCTGGATCCCATCCTCCTTGTCTTATGCTTGGTCATCAACAGCATTGTGCTGATCAACGCGATCCTGCATTATCCAAAAATTGGCTACGATGTCGTTCAAAATCTAAACTATATCCAGGTCCTCCCGGACCGATTGCCTACTGAAAACGACACCAGTGAGTTTTTTTCACCCCCGCTTCCTTATTTGCTGCCATCCGGCTTTGACGCAATTTGTGAACAACACGCCCCGGACGCTCTCCAGATTTATAACGGACTCAACTACAGCAATACCTGCCGCTTGTATGACGGCAAATTTGCCCAAGGTCTCAATGTTTTACTTTCCATCGGCACGACCGTTCTCTTATTGATGATCGCCGAGCAAATCAAACCGAACAATCGCTTTTTCAAAATCTCCATATTGACGATGCTCGCACTTCTGACGGTTTACTACAAGACATTTTCCCAGGTGCGCGGCGAACCTTATGTCGTATTTTTCATTACATTATCCATCTACCTCATCAATGAAGTTTTAGTGACTACAACGTTCCATTACAAACTGGTGATCGCCACGGGCGTATCGCTGGGATTGCTTGTGTTAAGCAGGCAATGGGGATTCTTCATCTTCCCGGCGATCTTTTTGCTCCTGATCTGGATCTTTGTCAGGGATCGCCGCTTGGGCTGGCTTCGTGCGCGCCAATTTTTCCTGATGACGGTCCTCAGTGCAATCGTAGGAGGCTGGTTTTATATCCACCTATATTTGGACTACGGGACATTTTCCGCGTTCAACATCAATAAACCCAAATACCCGTCGATTGCAGCAACCATTTCATTTTTCCGGCAGATCGGTTTAAGAAACATGGAACTTTTTCAACAACCCGTCAGGCCGGTGTTTGATCGTCAGTCTTTTTTCGGGATCATGTATTCGGAAACGTGGGGGGATTATTGGGGCTACTTCACTTACATAAAACCGGCCTTCGCATCGAACGGCACAGGAAATTACGATACCATGGCCGCGTACCTGGGAAGGGTAAATTTGGTTGCCATCCTGCCAAGCCTATTGCTGCTCGCGGGTTTTGTGTTCGGCGTTGTCCTGCTTTTTCAATTGCGCCAACCCCTGACACTGGAAAGGACCGCCCTGGATTTTATCACCCTGCTGGCCCTATCAACCATTTTCGGTTATCTCTGGTTCGTCTATAGATACTTCATGCAAACCAATCTGGTCATCAAGGCCACATACATCATCCAGTTCTTTGTGGCTTTGCTGTTCTTATTCGCAGGCTTCATGGAAGTGATCCGAAAGAAAAGCCGATACGCGTATTGCGCGGTTCTCGTTCTTCTGACAGCAGCATTCATTTACAACCTGCCGGCCATGATCACTCGCTATAGCAAATTCCCTGGCTTTTGAAACAGGTTCCGAACCGGGGTTGTTTTTTGTTAACAGAACTCATATGCCTGCAAAAAATGGCGGGTGATAAAATCACGCTATGCTTCCCGATTTTCGCGTCCACCAACGCGACTACCTGCTCGAGATTGTGCGCCTGCTGACTGAGGAACTCGACCTCGAAAAGCTGCTGGAGCGCATTTTGCGCGTCTCAGTGGAGATGCTGGCAGGGCAAGCCGGACTCATTGCACTCAAGGAATCGGAGGGCTGGAGAGTCGCGGCAGCGCACCGAATCCAGCCGGCATTCCTGAGTTATCTTGAGCCGCTTCTGGGGGAAGAAAACGTCCGCGAACTCGACGTGCGCGAACTCAACCGCATGTTAAAGGATTTAACCTACACCGCCAGCCTCGGGTTGCTGAATGGCACAGGTCTGCCCCTCGCCGCCCATGGACAGGTGATTGGCGTGATCTTCATCTTCCGCAATTATCCTGACCTTTTCACACCCAACGACCGCATTCTGCTTCAATCCTTTGCGGACCAGGCTGCGATCGCAGTTTTCAATGCTCAGCTTTACGGACAGGTTAGCTATGAGAAACAACGCCTCGATGCGTTGCTCGACTCCGCCGCCGACGGCATCCTGATCCTGCACGCCGACCACACGATTGAACGATGCAATACGGCATTCGAAAAACTCTTTGGCGAATCACGCGACGATGTCGTCGGCAAACATCATTCGGAGGTCATTCAATGGGTCAACGACCCCCAGGGCACAACGCTTGAAGAAGCGGAACAAGGCGGATGGCCGCTGACACCCAACGCCACGCTTTATGTGGAAGGGGATCTTAAGCGTCCGCTTCCGCCTCCGCTGCCGGTAGGTGCGACCTATGCCCCGCTTCTTTCCGACGATGGCAAGCTCCGCAACATCGTTGTCACCGTGCGCGACATCACGCATTTTCGCACCGCGGAGGAGATCAAATCCACGTTTATTTCCATCGTGAGCCACGAACTCCGCACGCCGGTCACGCTCATCAAAGGGTATGCCTCCACGTTGCGCCGCGATGATGCGAAGTGGGATCGAAAAGTTGTCAGCGAAAGTTTGGCCGTCATCGAAGAGGAGGCCGACAGATTGTCAAAAATGATCGATGACTTATTGGACGCCTCGCGGCTTCAAGCGGGCGGACTGAGTCTCAATCGAGCCGACGTTTCCCTCCCGGCTTTGGCTGGCCGCGTGGCTGAACGGTTTGCTGCTCAGTCTAAGAAGCATACCATCACCACGGAATTCCCCGATAAATTCCCCGTTATCCTCGCCGATGAAACGCGCGTTGAGCAGGTGATCGCCAATCTGGTCTCGAATTCGTTGAAGTATGCGCCAAAGGGCGAGATCAAGATCGGCGGATCAGTACGCCCGGAACAAGTGGTGGTTTGTGTCAGCGACCAGGGCCCTGGCATCGATGCGCAGGACCTGCCGCACATCTTCGACCGCTTCTATCGTTCGACGACCGCTGTCAAGCAAACCAAGGGCGCGGGCCTGGGGCTGTACCTTGCCCGCGCCATTGTCGAAGCGCACGGAGGACGCATCTGGGTTGACCCCAAGCCCGATACAGGTGCACGCATCTGTTTTTCCCTGCCGCGTTAGTTCGTGGCTCGATAAGCAAGTGGTAAAATTGCACGGCAATCTTCAAACAAACGTCAAATGACGATTCCAAAAAGGAAAACAACATGGCTGTTTCTTATCCGCCCCGCAGGAAAGTCGAAAAAGGACAAACGTGGAACGCTGAAAGCGTATTCAAGAATCACAAAGCCTGGGATGAAGAGGTCCGGAATATAGTGGCTGAGATCGAGCCCTTCAAAAAATTCAAAGGACGATTGGGCGAAGGCCCCGCCGTCCTGCTGGAAGCCCTGGCCGGACTTGAAGGATTGATGGTGCGGGCACAACGCGTATTCATGTATGCAGGTTTTGCTTCGGCAGTGGATACAACGGATCAAGTTGCGGCGGGCATGCAAAGTCAGGCGGGTGGAATGTTCGGCCAAGTAGTCGCGGCCGTCTCCTTCGTCCGGCCCGAGCTGCTTGCAATCGGCAAGATGAGGCTCGAGGAATGGATGAGACAGGATTCAAAGCTTGCCGTCTATGCCCATTTCTTCGATGATCTGTTCCGAAAACAGGATCACGTCCGCTCCGGCGAGGTGGAAGAACTGCTGGGCATGTTGGCCGATCCGTTTCAGGGTCCTGCCAGCACTTCAAGTTTAATCGCCAACGCAGACTTTCAATTCGCGCCGGCCGTAACCAGCCAGGGCAAGAAGCGGGTCGTGACGCAGAGTTCTATCCATGAAATCCTGAACCAGGCGGACCGTAAAGCTCGGCAGACCGCCTGGGAGCACTACATGGATCGTCATCTGGAATTCAAGAATACGCTGGCAAGCAACCTGACAACGTCCATCAAGGCAAATGTGTTTTATTCGCGTGCCAGAAAACATGAGTCGTCGCTGGCTGCTTCGCTGTTTGAGCAAAATGTGCCGGTCCAAGTCTTCCATAATCTGATCGACACGTTCCGGAAGCACCTGCCGGTCTGGCATCGCTATTTCGAGATTCGGCGCAGAGCATTGGGACAACGCGACATCGCCTACTACGACATGTGGGCGCCGCTTGCCAAGAAGCGCATCAAACTTTCATTTGAACAGGCCGTGGATATGATCAGCGAAGGGCTGGCCCCCATGGGAAAAGAGTATGTGGATGTGCTCCGCAAAGGCTGCCTCGAAGAGCGCTGGGTGGATTGGGCGCCCAACAAAGGCAAGCAAAACGGCGCGTTCTCCTACGGCGCGCCGGGTACGCATCCATTCATCATGATGAGCTTCACGAACGAATACGCAAGTCTGAGCACGCTGGCGCACGAACTGGGCCATTCGATGCATTCATATCTGACCTGGAAAAACCAACCTCTGGCCTATGCCGATTATTCGCTCTTCGTGGCCGAAGTCGCCTCCAACTTCCACCAGGCGATGGTGCGCGGTCATTTGCTCAAGACCGTGAAAGATCCCAATTTCCAGATCACCTTGATCGAGGAAGCCATGTCGAACTTCTTCCGCTATTTCTTCCAGATGCCGACACTGGCGCGTTTCGAGCTGGAGACTCATCAACGAGTGGAAAAAGGTGAGGCGCTTACGGCAGATTCCATGATCGAGCTGATGGCGGATTTATTCGCCGAAGGTTTCGGTCCAAAAGTTAAGGTGGATCGACCGCGGGTCGGGATGGTTTGGTCGACCTTCGGCCATCTGTTCCAGGACTATTATGTATATCAATATGCCACCGGCATTTCCGGTGCGCACGCCCTCTCTGGGCGCATTCTGCGCGGTGAACGCGGTGCGGTAGAGGATTATCTTGGGTTCCTTAGGTCGGGCGGCTCGATGTACCCCCTGGATGTCTTAAGAAAAGCGGGTGTTGATCTGACCACGCCGAAGCCGGTGGAGGAGACATTTGCGGTAATGGCAAGTTACGTTGATCGGTTGGAAGAACTTGTTCGCTAAGGTCATTGCGGTCAATGCGCTTCGAGTCGGCTTGAAGGAGTTTGCGCTGTTCCCAAGCACCCTTCGGTTGTCGACCCTCGCAACGACAAACTTAAATCGTAGGTCGAAAATCATAAATCGGAAATCAGAATGCCTCAAACACAAATTGCATGTCCGCGCTGTAAACAGATGATCACCGCCAACGTTGAGCAGCTGTTTGACGTGACCACCGACCCCGGCGCCAAGCAACGCTTGCTCGGCGGAATATCGAATATGGCACGCTGTCCCTATTGCGGCTACGAGGGCAGGCTTGCCACGCCCATCGTTTATCACGACGCGGACAAAGAACTGCTCCTGACTTATTTTCCACCGGAACTTGCCTTACCGATCAACGAACAGGAGAGATTGATCGGACCGATGATCACGCAGATCACGGATAGACTGCCGCCCGAAAAACGCAAAGGCTATCTGCTCAAACCGGTTGCCAACTTGACCTTTGAGTCGATGATGGAAACCATCCTCGGCAAGGATGGCATCACACCGGACATGATCAAGGCGCAACAAGAGAGGTTGAGTTTGATTGACCGGCTTTTGCAAGTTACCTCGGCTGATGTGCGGAGCGAATTGATCAAGCAAAACGCAAAATTGTTTGACGAGCAGTTCTTTGCTTTGTTCAGCCGCCTGTTGCAAGCGGGTGTCCAAAGCGGACAGGAACCACTGGCCAAACAAATGTCAGACCTGCAAAAACAACTGCTGGCCGAGACGGACTATGGCCGTCAACTGCAGGAACAGGTCGGCGAATTGGAGGCCGCCGCAAAATCGTTGCAGGAGGCGGGGCAGGGTTTGACGCGCGAGAAATTGCTTGACCTGCTGATCCAAGCGCCGGGCGAAGCGCGACTCAAAGCATACGTATCGCTGGCGCGCAACGGCATGGATTACACGTTCTTTCAAGCGCTGACCGAGATGATCGATAGAGCCTCCGACGATCAGAAGAAGAAGCTGGAACATTTGCGCACCAAGCTTCTGGATTACACCAACGAGATCGATAAGCAATTGGAAGCGCGTTACAAGCAGGCGCAGGAGCTGATCGAAAAGCTTTTGGCACAGGATGACGTGGCGAAGGCGACCAAGGATAATATTCAATCGTTCACACAGGATACGGTGGACATTGTCCAAAGGTTGTTGAGAGTGGCTTCCGAAAAGAATGACTATGCGCGCATGGGCAAACTGCAAAAGATGCTGGAAGTTCTCGAAGAAGCCTCTGCCCCTCCGCCCGAAGTCGCATTCATCGAGCAATTGCTCGACGCTCCGGACGAGCCGGCCATCGAAAAAATGTTGAGTGATAATCCGTCCGTGGTGAACGATGGGTTTATGGAAGCCTTGAACGGCCTAGTTGCTCAGATTGAAGCCCAGGCGGGCCAAGGCAATGCAGAAGCCAAGGCCGTGGCGGATAAGCTGCAAAAAGTGTATAAGACCGCCCTCAAGTTTTCGATGAAGCAAAAGATGAAGTGAACGAAACTCCTGCCATTCACAACGGCGGGAGTTTCAATTACATATCCGAAGGCGCGGGCTGTTGCCGAGCGATGTTCAACACTAGAAGTCCCAGTCCGGTAAACAAAAATGCCATCGGGAAAATGTAGAAGAGGTCCAACCGGACCAATTGACTGGCAAGCAAGGGGCCAAAAGAATATCCAACGTTGACGGGAAGATAAGCAAACGACATCACGCGCCCACGGATGCTGACGGAGGCCGATGAAGACAAGACGTTGAACGAGATCGAGAAGACGGCCGAGGCAATTCCGCCGACGATACAGATGATGATCGAAAACGGAATCAGACTCCGGGTCCAGAACGGAACGAGCCAAAGAATCGTCTCAAGCGCCGCGCCGATCATCAAAACCCGCCAGTGACCAAGACGATCTGCCATGGATCCAAAGAGCGGGGAAAGGATCATCGCCATGACGCCCCCCGCGCCGAGGACATATCCGATGGCCGAAGCAGGGTCATTGCCTTGATACAATGATGAAATTACGACCGGCAGGTACGAAAAGACAATCATCCAACCGGCATAAAGCAAAAAGAAGGCAACGAAAATCGTACGCAGACGTCCGGCTTGAAAAGAGACGCGGATCGAATCGCCGGCCATGTGCCAGATCGAATCCCGGCTTTTGCCGCGATACGAATCAAAATAACCGAACGTCAATGAAAGCACAACGCTGATCATCAGGGCAACGTCAACCCACATCAATGTGCGAAAACCCCAGTGATCTACAACTGGACCGCCAATCAAAGGTCCAACGAACGCGCCGACCGGGCTCGCGCTGCTCATGACCGCAAATGCAAAACCTTGGCGATCGGATGGCGTGCGCTCCGCCAAAGTCGTCAGCATCAAACCGGTGTTGCCCAGCGAAAGACTCATCAACGAGCGCCCCAGCACGAAAATCCAGACGTTGCCGGCCAGGACCGAAGTCATGCCTGCCAAAAGATAAATAAAGAAGGACCGCACCACCAGCGGTTGGCGCGAATATCGATCCGCCAGCGCGCCCCAGAACGGAAGGAACGGGATCCCGGCCGCACCGACGATGGCCGCGATGATGCCCACCATCTGCGGAATCTGCGATTGAGCCATGCCGAGGTTGGCCAAAAAGATCGGTGTGAAAGCTGCCATCTGCCCCCAGAAAACGGTTTCAAGAAAACTGGCGATGGTATAAAGTACTAGCAGCCAGACCCACGATGAACGAAACAATGAGGTCAAAGGAAACTCCTTAAGATAAGGATGGAGGATGAGTAATAGTGAATGGTAATTGGCATTTAGTTATTCCGCAAATGGGCTTTACACAGAAGTATCAAACGCCAGGAAAAATGATTAAGATGGTGTTGCGAGAGGTGTTGAGCGCGTGCTTATCAATGGTTTTATGACTCAACACTACTTTGCACAGCAGACAATGAGCTGTTTGTCGGTATCGCTTGAAAAAGCTGCTTCAGCATAATTGCCGTACTTATGTTCGATTAACATATCGGTAAATTCTAACAAAGCATCAATCTGTTGCGGAAAGAATTGTCTGATCGCAAACGACAAAATTTTTTCTTCGCCACGAGCCTCACTGCGCTAGAAATAACGAATATGATGGATTTGCGCTGCCGAGTCATAATGCGTTCGATAAGTGACAAAAACTCGCCCCTCTCCGTTCAGATTCTCAAACACACCGCTGTCGAATGGATAATCTGTGTCTGCACTGCGCGCATGCAACTCAATGATGGTTGAATAACTCTATCAAGAGTCTGCCACCGTCACTTAGATGTTTCCGGACACATGCAAAACAAGCCTCCATCTCATCGCGTTTATATAAGTGGGATAAAGACTGCGCGGCAATGAAGATGAGTTGAAAACTTTTGCCCCAATCAAAGTCGCGAATATCCCCTCGAATGAACGAAACATTGACTTTTTGTTCAGCAGCCTTCATTTCCACAATCCAAGCATCTCGACAGATATATCTAAGCCTGTAATATTTATGCCTGCTGCCGCAAGTGGAATCGTGAGCCGTCCTGAACCACAAGCAAGTTCAAGAACAGGCTCGCCGTATCGAGAAACTTGCCGCCGATAGAAATCAAGAAATTCCCCAGTGGCATAGGAACCTTCCACAAGATCATAATGCCGTGCGTCAGAATAAGAATCTGTGGGAGTACTATCCATAATCTCATTGCTTTGAAATTCAAAATCAGCGTCTCACGATTATTTATTGCATTGCTAATTTTTCTGCTTTTTTTCGCAGCAAATCAATGCTTTCGCGTTCGCCCGATTTCTTATTGACGTATTCCCAATTCGTCCATCCATTGCAGCGAGCGCCCAATATGGTACTTGCAACAGCGTGGATTGAACCGCGATGTTCGCCAGATAAAATGTGTCCATCCGCCAGAAGAGTTGCTTCATTTCCTTTTTTGGATAAATATAGTTTATCGCCTGGCTCCAACAAACCTAACAGCAAGAGATCACCGAAAGGAATCTTAAAACCTTTATTACGGGGCGTTGTTGAAAGCACAGCATCATTAAGCAACAGGTCAGCGACATTATCAATTCGTTTCTTCGCGGCGCGAATATAATCCTTATTCTGTTCGATGCCAAGCCAATTCCGCTTTAACTGCCTGGCGACCGCGCCGGTCGTGCCGGTACCGAAAAACGGATCTAATACAACATCTCCCGGATTCGTGCTGGCTTGCAGCACCAAATACAACAGGGCCGCGGGCTTCTGGGTTGAATGGGCCTTTAGTCCCCGTACTTTGATGCGCTCACTTCCTGAACAAATTGGCAGATTCCAATCGCTCCGCATCTGGAGATCATCGTTCAACGCCTTCATTGTATGATGATTGAATGTATAACTCCTTCCCTTGATCTTCTGCGCCCAGATCAGGGTTTCATGCGCATTCGTAAAGCGTGTGCCGCGAAAATTCGGCATGGGATTCGTTTTGATCCAGATCACATCATTGAGAATCCAATATCCCAGATCCTGCAAGATGGTTCCCAGACGATATATGTTGTGATACGCCCCGATAACCCAAATGGTCCCATCGTCCTTCAGTACGCGTCTGCAAGCCGACAGCCAATTGCGCGTGAAAATATCGTAATCCCCAAAACTGTCGAATTTGTCCCATGAATCGTCCACCGCATCCACTTTCGTCATATTCGGGCGCCAGAGTTCCTGAGATAATTGAAGGTTATAGGGCGGATCGGCAAAGATTACGTCGACGGACTTTTTGGGCAGGCTGTTCAATTCCTCAATACAATCCCCCTGAATAATCTGATTCAGGGGCAGGTCAATTTTCGCCATGAGTTCTACCCTTCAATAATTTGCAGACTTTATACCGGCGGATTATCGAGCCGCACGCCGTGGCCGCGCACCGTGTCAATGTATTGATGCTGTGAATCCAATTCCGCGATCCGGTCGCGCAAACGGCGGATCAATGCATCCAGGGCCTGATCGGAAACACCGGCGGCTTGCTCTTCGCCCCACACGGTTTCGACCAGATCGGGACGCGCGATCACCTGTCCTTGATTCTCGTAAAGCAGCCATAACAACTTGAACTGCTGGGCTGAAAGCGGAGGGACCAGCTGTTTTTGGTTGACCCATACACTGCGCGATTTATGGTCCATCATCAGCCGTCCGGCATGGCCTGCGCCCGCCGTCAACGGCATGGTAGCGTCGGACGTATAGAATAGGAATTCCTGGACAAAACTAACCTGTAGTTTGTCGCCATCTTTCAGCATCATCGGCGAAGTCAGCGCGGTGCCGTTCAAATGGGTGCCATTCTTGCTTCCCAGATCCTCGACCATAATGCCTTCGTCCGTGGGCGTCAGCCTGGCATGGAAGCGCGAAACCTGCCGATCGGCGATGACTACATCACACGTGGATTCGCGCCCAAGCACAACGGTCCGGCTCAGCGGCCAGCGTTGACCCTTAAGCGGACCCTCATCCGCAACCAGCATGGGAAATTCCTCGGTGCGACGATTCATAAGTACCCTCAATTTTATTTGAACAGCAAGTTTTGGAACAAAGACGTTTATAATATAGCATAAATTCTGTTTCTGTGCAGAATCCACGCCGAGATCCATTGCACAGCCGCACAAAGGAGAAGCGTGCCCCTTTCGCTAAACGAGGGAGAGGTGCTGCATGACCGTTATAAAGTCCGCGAACGAATCGGACAGGGCGGCGCTGGTTCCATTTATCTAGCCGACGATCTGCGGTTGGAAGGACGCCAGTGCGCACTGAAAGAAGTGGAATATGATCGTGCCCTCTCAGATAATCTTCTAGAAGAAGCCCGCCAGCAATTCCTACGCGAGGCCACCATCCTCGCGCGCCTCGATCACCCGAACCTGCCAAAAGTCTCGGATTTCTTTTCCAATGGGCCCCGCGATTATCTTGTAATGGATTACGTCCCTGGCAAAGATTTGCGGACCATGGTATTGGACGCGCGCCGTGAAAAAAGATTCCTCTCCGAACGCGAGGTCCTTGGCTGGGCCCGCCAGCTTGCCGATGCGCTGGAATATCTTCACACGCAAGAACCACCCATTGTTCACCGCGATATCAAGCCCAGCAATCTCAAAATCACACCCTCCGGGTTGCTCAAATTAGTTGACTTCGGGCTGGTAAAGATCCTGGCGCCGGAAGAAGTCACCATTACGATCATCCAGGGACAAGGTACGGCGCTTTACACACCCATTGAACAGTACGCCACGGACGAGTCCCATACTGATGCGCGCACCGATATTTATTCATTCGGCGCGACCTTGTATCATGTGATGACCAACGAACCGCCCGTGGATGCGCGCAAACGCTTCCTTCAACCCTCGAGCCTGAGGCCGCCTCGAGAGTTCAATCCAACACTGAGCGAGCGAACCGAAAAAGCAATTTTATGGGCTATGGCTTTGCATCCGGATGAGCGGCCTAACGCCATCAGTGTTCTGAATGAATACTTGTTCGGTTCAGGAAAGATGCCTGTCCGCCCTCACGTGACCGGAACTGCATTTGACATTCCCCAAATCAATATCTTCGGCAATCTTCTCGACAGCATCTTGCTGTGGGTTGCCGTTGGGCTAGTGCTGTTGAGCTTGTTCATCACCCTAATACACTGAGTTTGCTGCCTAGCCGGATCCGATTTGCGACCAAAGCCAGCCAAGCCCCCATCCGATCAATAATCCTAATAATGCAATAACCAAGATACCGCCCATCCCATTGGAAATGGCAAAGTCCTGGCTTCCGGGCAGACCGAAGGCAAAATAATTGTAGGCCAGCAAGCCGCAGGACAACGCGCACAGCCCCCAGCGAATTCCCCATTGCCGCGACTCCAGCCGATTGCCGACAAAAAACGCTATCAATGCGCCGACGAATAACAAAATCACCGTCAAGAGCCAGGCACTGAAAAGCGGTGCACCCTGGCGGGTCATGAATGGGTTTTGTTCCGGTGGAGGCGTTGGAGTTATCACCACAGCGGTTTCAGTCGTTTGCACTGGAACAATCACCGTGATAGCCGCCGCCTGGCCGGCGCTCACATCCAGTTGCAATACCTCGGAAACATTCGCCGGATCACTTGTGGCGCGGATTTCCAGCAGGCCGGGTTTGTCCAGACCGAAGGAGACGCGCGCAATACCGCTGGTGGTGGTCGCGTCGGCTTCCTGAAGAATATTTCCGCCCTCACCAGTCAGGGTCATCGAAAAATGCACCACCGTTCCATCGGGGACGGGATTTCCGTTGTGGTCGTTGATCACACCGGTCCGGATTGCAATCGTATCGCCTATCTTGAAAAGCGGCACGGCGGTTGGCACAGGCGTGGAAATTGGCGTGGAAGAGCCTGTTGGAACCGGAGCCGCCGGTAAATCCAAGTTGAGCGAGATGATTTGGTTCGGATCGGGTGAGGTGATCGAAATCAAATCATAACCCAATGCGGTAACCGAAACCGGCGAGGCACCCGCCGGAGTCAGTTCCTGAAAAAGCAAACGCGCGGCCACTTCAATGAAGGGTGGTTGTTTGCTATAGAGCGCATAATACGCGGTGAGATGCGAAATGTCGGTGGCATCGAAATAATAAGGCGCGCCGAAGGTAAAAAGAATAACGTGCTTGTTGCTGAGCAGGTCCTGGTGCTCAGAGAGAAAGCGGCTGATAATTTGCGGCTGGCCATTATTTGCATCTGCCAAGGAAATAACGACCCAGGCAGCATGACTCAGGTCCGATTCGAGATTGGACGGCGGATTATTTCCCGCCAGAAAGGCGGAAATATCATTGAGCGAATACGACGACAAGTGCAGGAACGAATTCTGAGCGACGCCGTGTGGACTGACAAGTTGAGCGACCTCGCTTTGCAGCGCATTGACATCCAGATTAGGTTGAGGTGGGCAGTTGGTACATTGTTTGAGTTGTTCACTATCCGTGATGAACACCATGTGATCCTGAGCCTGGGGGGGCGATGGAATCAATGTGGCTAAGTCCTGTGGATCGGGACTGATCAGCGTCGCGGAGCGACGCGCTACATCGAGTGTAATCGATTGCGACTGGCCAAGATTGTCCAATTCGGTTTTGGGGACCAGCACGTTGGCGATATCAAAGCTTCCGTACAGACGATATTTCTGACTAAGGATACGGAGCACAGAAGAGTCAACGCGCTGGGCAAAGGTTGGGTCTTCAAGATATTTCTGCACGAAGAAATTGAGGATTTCCAAGACACTGGAATACGAATCCGGCTCATCACTGGAAACGATATTTCCCAGATATAACAAATCGTTTCCAGCGACAAACGCGTCGCGGGCAACGATTTGAGCCGGGAAGCTTGTACCCGAAGTATAGAATTGCCGTACCGCATTCGTACCGAGGTCATCGCTGACCAGCAGGCCGCCGCGGTCGTGCCAGACGCCAAATTCAGGCAGGCTGAGGATGGTGGTCAGCGCCTGGGGATCGAAGCTCACCGGCCGCGTCGTGGCGCGGATGTTTCCCTGAAAACCCTGATAACGAATATGGGAAACCAACAGGCCGTCAGCGGTGGTATCCGACGAGGACGCGTCGCCTGTCACGGCAAAGAATGGGCTTAGATCGATCTGCTTCAACTGGTCGAGGGATTTTCGAACGGTGGCGACCTCTTCCGCATTGGGGCGGTCCGAACTTCCCTCGCCCGGAAAATGTTTGGCAATCACCAGCATTTTGTTTTGACTGCCGACGTGCAACCCACTGATGTAAGCACTTCCCATTTGGCTGACCCAATAAGGGTCGCCGCCAAAAACGCTCGATCCCAAATCGCCGTTGGCGGATGGATTGGGCAAGTCAACTACATCCAGCGATGGGCCAAAATACATATTCACACCAAGCGATGAAAGTTCCTGACCCATCACCGATCCGACTTGGTTGGCCAAGTCAGGCTGCCACGATGCGCCAATCGCCATCTCGGACGGCAGAGGGGTCAAGCCATTCAAGAGCTGGTCGCCCGGCGAGCCGTCGCCATCTTGAGTGGTCGCAATGAACAACGGCACGTAGGCGTGTTGAGCGGTCGGTGTAGCCGACGGTGTGCCTGAAAAATCCTGGGCGGTATTCCATTCGATATCCTGCAAGCCCTGCACCAGTTGATAAGCTGCCGTCACCGTATTGGGCGAGGCAACAAAATTATCGTTGCCCGCAGACAAAACCACGCCGCCCACATAATGATGGGCAATTAAATCATAAATCTGGGACTGCTGACCTGTGTCCGTGCCCGTGAACGTGACCAAAAACAATTGACCGACCCGCTCTTCAGGCGTCATCGCATCAAACAGTTGACGGACCTCGGGCGGCGGTACGGCGGTCTGCGCGCGCGCCGGAAGCGATGTGCCGATCAAAGCCGATAGTAGCGCGGACAGTCCAACCGTCAAAAAGAGGCGTTTCAATCTCATTCGGTCACCGGCCTGCTCAAGTGGGAATCAAAGTGATGGGACAAAATCACAACAGTCTTTCCAACGCTTGCAAAGCCGATTGCGGATCGTCTGTAAAGATGCCGTCCACACCCCATGTCTTCAGACGCGCGATATCCTCGGCCTGGTTCACCGTCCACACATGGACACGCCGTTTCAGGCGGTGCACCCGCACAATCTGTTGCTTCGTCACATCCGTCAGACATGGATGAAGGGCAATATAATCTCCAAAACTAAAACCAAACGACCGTGCCCATGCGCCCATCCAGCCCTCGAGAGCCAATAGACCGCGTGGAACTTCGGGCAATATTCGCTTTGCTTTTCCAAGATTGGAGGCCAGGACGGAAGAAAACATAACGCGCTTTTCCAGCCCATATTTTGCAACCAACGCGCAAACGTATTCAACCAGCTGGTCGTGAGGCGTGGTGCGGTCCTTCAATTCAACATTGAGAAACGTTTTTTTACCGACTGCGTCCAAGACTTCTTCGAGCAGCGGAATCTTTTCACCGCGATATTTCTCCGAGAAAAAACTGCCGGCATCCAACGAGCGTAGCTCCGCCAAAGTTAGTTGTGCCACGCGTCCATGACCGTTCGTGGTGCGATCCACGGTTGAATCGTGAATTACAACGACCCGACCGTCCGCGCTGAGCCTGACATCGAGTTCCAGCACATCCGCGCCATGGGACAAGGCCAGCTCAAAGGACGCAAGCGTGTTTTCAGGGGCATGGGCCGAGGCGCCACGGTGTGCAAAGACGAGGGGGCGAGAAAGACCTTCAAACATGATTTGCTAAGAATCTAGATCTCCACGAAGTAAGCCTGGGCGGCGCGATCAATCATCTCGCGCGACATCGTTGGAGGAACGGCAAGGTAATGCGAAATATCGAGGATTTGATCACACAGATCGCGGGGGTGCGAAGCACGCAGTTTACGATTGCGTTTGATATACCATTCCTGCAAAAGATACGCCAGCCCTTGATCGCTGTACTCAATCTTTTTGTCGCCGGCGACCCGACGGAATATTTCGCGATAGTCTTCGTAAGAAGGGTCGCCGATTTCAATTTTATGACGGAGGCGGCGCAGGAAAGCCTCATCCACCAAATCCTTTGGCGGAAGGTTCGTCGAAAAGACAATCAAGACGTCGAAAGGTACTTCCACTTTCCGGCCCGTGTGAAGGCGCAAAAAGTCCACGCGGTTTTCCAGAGGAACAATCCAACGGTTTAAAAGGTCGCGAGGACGCACTTGCTGCCGTCCAAAGTCGTCGATCAGCAAAATCCCGCCGTTGGCCTTCACTTGGAACGGCGCCTCATAATATTTATGGGTGTCGTCAAAGACCAAGTCAAGGCCTTCGAGAGTCAATTCGCCGCCGACCACAATAAAGGGCCGTCGGATCTTCACCCAACGCGGGTCGCGTCGTGTGGTGGCGCGCAGGTTGCCGGTTGTCGGTGTCGCGCCGCTCCCATCGACATCCGCGGCAAGCCGATGGCTGGTCGCGTCATAGACCTTTATAACCTGCCCGTCCAGATACAGGGCAAAGGGAATATACATCGTCTGACTTAGAACGAGATTGCCGAAGGCACGCGCTACGCTTGTCTTGCCGTTTCCGGGAGGACCGTACAGAAAAATGGAGGTGCCCGAATTCAGCGCGGGCCCCAACCGCTGGAAAGTGGTCTCGGAAATCACCAGTTGCGAAAGGATTTGCCGCATTGTACGCGTGGTGACGGTCAGCCGTCCGCTTTTCTGGCGGCGAATTGCCTCGTTATACACCTCAAAAGGCACAGGAGCCTGGCCGGCATACTGACTACGCTCCAAGGCCTCGCGGGCTCGTGTATTTCCCATACTAGTAATACCATAAGTGTAGGCACCCTCTCCCAGCCCGCCTTGCGAAGACCTGACCTCGATCAATTTTTCCTGCTTGAGTACCGTCAACAGCTGATCCACCACGCCGGCAAATGGAAGTGCCACTTCTTCAGCAATTTTGAAGCCCGTCATGTAACCACGAAAATACAAAACTTTCAAAACCAAGTCTTGGAGCCAGAGCGGTGAAAGTCCGGTATCATCCAGGCTGTTAACCTGCGGCGGAACAAAAGAGACATTCGATGGAGTTGATTGTTTGAGATCAGTCATGCCACCTCTTCAAAAAATGAAAAAAAACTCAGAAAATCTTCTACGATGATTGGATTATAGCACGTTGGTCGGACTCCTCTCGTGACAATCCCATTTTGGAGTATCTGAACGAAAATAGGCAAAATGTCAGCCGAGCGACATGCTGATTGAGATGCTAACGCTGGTTGGACCTGATCGAGGCTCCGTCCAGATTCTATTGTGATAAAATAAACAAGCCCATTTACTAATTCACTCAAGGAGAATAATGCTGAACAATTGGTTTGATGCAATGGACCATGCCATTCGGGAACTCCTGCAATGGCCTGATAAGACTGTCCAAGTCTTTCACCACAATGATTCTGATGGGCTCACGTCTGGCGCCATCCTGACCCGCGCGTTTGAAAGGCAGGGATTTACAGTCCGGCGTTTTTGTTTAGAAAAGCCGTATCCAGCGGTTCTGAGCAAGGTTTATGGGCAAGAGGGCAAGCTCCTGGTCTTTGCCGATTTTGCAGGCAGGATCGCTCCCTTGCTGTCCGAGTTGAACCGCGGACGGAATCTGACGTTGATTCTGGATCACCACGTCGCTGAAGCCTCGACCGACCCACGCGTCATGAATCTTGATCCCGATCTCTTCGGATTGAAAGGCGATCGCGATATTTCCGCTTCGACAACCTGTTATCTTTTTGCAGTCACCATGAATCCCATCAATCGCGACATGGCTCATATCGCCGCTATCGGCGGAGTCGGAGACGGCTTCTTCGTAGACGGCGCGCTCGTGAGTCAGAACCGCGACGCGGCGGTTGAAGCAATGCAACAGGGTAAAATCGAAATCAGGAAAATGAAAGTCGGCGAACAATATTTCCTAAAGACTCCCAAAGGCCATATCAACGTGGCTGAGTTTGGCGATTATCTCGATGTCCTGGGCGGAGTCGGCTACTACCACGGCGGGCCCGATATGGGTGTCAAGGTTTGCCTCGAAGGCGTTTCGCCTGAGTCCGACAAGCTGGTGGAAGATCTAAAGGCGACCCGCAAAAAGATTTTTGACGATGAGATCGCAGAGCTTAAATCCGGCGGGATGAAGCAAGCACCGCACATCCAATGGTTCGAAGTCAAAGACCGCTTCTTCCCGATGGGCGTGAAAATGATCGGTGCATTCTGTGACGCGATTCGCGAGACAAAACTGATTGACCCGAATAAATATCTTGCTGGATTCCAAATTATTCCCGATGAGATTCCAGGATTCGGTGAGATTCGGTTTAATGAGGTAAAAATCTCAATGAGAGTTTCCCCTGCCATGGAAGGAGAGATCAGGGCAGGAAGAACGATGGGGCTCAATATATTGCTTCCCGAGGCAACCAACAGGCTCGGAGGATTCTCCGACGCCTGTCACAGTCTGACCGCCGCAACCACGGTGGCAATTGGCAAAGAAGAAATGTTGATCGAAGAAATGGAAAAAATCATTCAAGGAGAATCACATGGGTAAAGGAACCGGTTTTGGAAAAACCATCCTAATAGGGGATCAATTTGTCCTGGAGGAAGTTCCGGCTATTGTCTCGGCAATTTCTTATGAAACGGAAACGACCGTTGAACGACTCAAGAGCGGCTCGGGCTGGACGTTGGAAGATAACCGCACTGAGGTCCCGGGATATAAGAAAAAGAAAGAGGACCAGCAGGCCAAGTCGATCGATAGGATCCTGGAAGTGATGAAGATCGACGTCAGGCAGAATCCGATCAAGATCACGGTCGGCGGAAACTTATTAGCCGGCAGCGGAGTCGGTGCCAGCGCGGCCAGTTGCGTTTCTCTGGCCCGGGCATTGAACGAAGAGTTCAACTTAGGATATTCGATTGAGCAGATCAATCATGTCGCCTGGCAGGGCGAGTTTCCATACCACGGCGTTGCCAGCGGCGTGGACAATACCGCCTCAACGTATGGCGGGCTTTTGCTTTTCTATCTGAAGCACAAAGAGCAACATTTCGAAAAGATCAAAACTCCAAAGCCTTTTGAAATCGTATTGGCCAACAGCGGCATCACCGCCAACACCGCCCTGCTCGATGAATTCAGCGAGCGCCAGAAGAAAGAAAATCCGGCGCTCTTTGCTTCACGCATGAAGATGATCACAGATCAAGGGAAAGAAATGAAAAGGGCGCTCGAAGCAGGTGACTTGAAAGCCGTGGGAAAGGTCATGACCGAAAATCAGCAGCTCATCGCCGAGATGGAATTCTCGCACGAGATTCTAGACAAGATGTGCAAGGAATCACTCGAGAGAGGTGCGTTGGGCGCCAAGGTCACCGGCGGCGGGCGCGGCGGTTACATGATCTCGCTCACGCCCGGCAAGCAACTTCAGGATCGCGTCGCATCAGCGTTCGATCAGGAAGGATTTAAAGTCATCCGGGCAACCATCGGTGGATAACACCTTGAAATAGACATCCCACCGACTTTTCTGTGGGATGTCCCATGCAAGGCGGAAATTCAGTTTAGCAGTTCTTCTCAAGCCAATCCGCCACACCCGCTAAATTCTGGAATGTGTAATCCGGCTGGAAAGGTGAGCCTTTCAAGTCGTCGATTTTCGTTTCGCCGCTTAAGACCAAAACGGTCGCGATGCCGCTCGATTGACCGAGCGCAATGTCCGTGTACAATCTATCGCCGATCATCGCCATTTGATTTATGTGTAGATTCATTTTCAACGCCGACGCGTCCACGATGAGGCGATTGGGCTTGCCCACCACGAGGTCAGGTTCGCGTCCGGTCGCCGCTTTGACGAAGGCAATCATCGCGCCCGTGTCAGGCATCCAGCCGGTTTCGGTGGGACAATTGAAATCCGGGTGAGTGGCGACATATGGGATACCAGCTCTCACGAAATCGCATAGCATCCAGAGCTTTTTATAAGTCAGGGTCTGATCAAAGCCAAGCACCAAAAAATCCGGCTTCTCTTGGACGAGTTGAAAACCATGTCGCCGGAATTCTTCTTCCAGAGATGGCGTGCCGCACAAGAAAATATTTGCGTGAGCATGTCGCTCTTTCAAATAGAGGGCGGTCGCTTCTCCCGAAGTCAGCACCGATTGCTCCGTTACTGGTAGTCCGAGCCGAGTAATCTTCTCCGCGTACTGTCTGCCCTGCTTCGAAGAATTATTTGTGAGGAAAAGAAACACTTTGTTTTGCCGCCGCAGCAAGTCAATGAAGCGTGGCGCGCCCTCCAGCAGATGATCGCTCAAATAGAACGTACCATCCATATCCAGCAAAAAGCCGCGCACGTTGCGCAATCGTTCAATGTCATTCATTATGTTGAAAACCTATTTCAAGAAATTCTTTGGATGACTGGATTATAGCACGCCAACAGATTACATATTTCGTTTATAATCGTCGCCGATGAACCTCTCCGTGATCATCCCCGTTTACAATGAAAGACAAAATATCGAAGAAATTCTAAAGCGCGTCAGGGCCACGAACCTCGCCTGGGAAATCATCGTGGTGGACGATGATTCCGCAGACGGGACGCGTGGCGTGCTACAGGAATTAAATGGCAAAGACGGTTTACGCGTGATCTTCCATGAGCGAAATCAAGGCAAGGGCGCGGCAGTCCGCACTGGACTTCAAGCGGCGCGTGGCGACACATTGTTGATCCAGGATGCCGACTTGGAATACAGCCCTCACGATTATCCAACTTTGCTCCAACCCATCGAAGATGGCATTGCAGACGTAGTCTATGGCTCGCGCTTTCTCGGCGGGCCGCGGCGGGTGGCGATGTTCTGGCACATGATCGCCAACCAGTTGCTGACCTTCATGACCAACATTCTCTACGACACCATCCTCAGCGATATGGAAACCGGCTACAAAGTCTTCCGCCGCGAGGTGGTCGAGGGCATGAAACTGCGCGCCAACCGCTTTAACTTTGAACCAGAGTTTACGGCCAAGATCTTAAAGCGTCATTATCGAATTTATGAAGTGCCGATATCCTTCAATCCGCGCGACTATACGCAAGGGAAAAAGATCCAGCTGCACGACGCCTTCGACGCCGTTTGGGCATTGTTGAAATACAGGTTCGTAGACTGATTTCGTTGACAGCAACTTATTACTTAACTGTAAGTGACTACGGCTGAACGTTCACTGTGTAGTCCAATACATAATCGCCGGCAGCATAGTCCGATGTGCCGTCGTTGATCTTGCTGGTAAACGTGGCCGTGGTGACGAGATGATGCCGGCCCACTACCCAATTGCTCAATGCGACGTACAGGGTATGGCATTGCTCTCCGTTCTGAGGGCTATCATCCGTTGCAAAATCGCTCTCCGGAACATTCTGACCGTCCAAGGTGAATTTCAACTGGATATTCTTAAGGTCTGTCTTGAGAATATCTGTGGTCGTCGCGCACCAGCCATACGTCCAAAGGACCTGATCCGTCGAGGACAAGGAGACTGTATACGTTAGGCTTCCAGGCTTGGCAAAATCGGACGGCTGATATTGTTCAGTGGCATCTTGCTCAAGTTGAGGCGCGCCCGAAGAGGCGGCCTGTTGTGATTGGCTGATCGTGTCAATGGTCGGAGCGCTAGCCGCCGGCTGGAGCGTGGCAGACGGAGTCGGTGCGGTGGAGGCCGAACCCGGCGTTGAAGAACCCGGCTGTCCGAGAATCGAATTTTCCGCGGTGGTCAGAACGGCATCCCCCGTGGATAATACATTCGTCGCGTTCACAGGCACTTTGAGTGCGGGTTGAACGCCGGTTCCTTCCAAGAAGAGAGAACCGTCGGGAAGGACCTCGCGGCCGGTTGGGAACTGCATATTGATTCCTTCCGGCATGATGATCTGGCCGCGCGAAACTTCAGCTTCAACGCCTGCGGTCGGGTATTCGCCGACCACAACCGCGCCGGGAACTTTGCTGAATCCGTACGCCTCGAGCTCACAAGCACTGGCGCAATTGAGACCAACCAGGACGGCGATCTTGTCAAAATGGTATTGCTCTTTCGGCAGGATTTGGTCCGGTTGATCCTGTGGCTCAAATTTGCCGGTCAATTTATTGTAATATTCCAGCTGTCCCAAATCGATCGTTTGATTGGTTAAGAAGCCGGCCAGGCCCAGCGGAACACCTCCGCCATTATCCCTCAAATCAATGATCAATCCGGCCACCTTGTCCTGCTGAAAATCCTGTAGTCCGCGCTCAAAGAGCTTCAACAGCAAATTCAAATCATCAAAGTTCTTGTTTACCTTAATGTAGCCGATATCTGTGCCATTCACGGTAAGGGTTTGCAGCTCAACCGGCAGCAGCGTCGGCGTCGGAGTGAGGCCCAGTTGTTCCTTCAGGATATTCACCTCCTCTTGATTTACAACAGAACTCAATGTTACCGATTGTGCTGAGCCACCCGGATTGGTGAAGGTGATGCTTGCCTGATCATTCGGCTTGGCGCGCGTCAGCATGATTGCCTTTTCATAGGTGACAGCAAAATCCGAGGATTGTAATTGGAAGAAAAGCGGTTCACTGTTGATTGCATCCATAACGGGTTCGCCATTAAATTGTGTGATGATGGCCCCGGTCTTCATCCCAGCCGCCTCGGCGGGTCCGCCGGACAGCACGGAATCAACCAGTACACTCTTATCATCCAATACGCGAACCGTAAAACCGTAGCTGGCTTCGTAGTTGGTTTGAAAATCGGTCGCAGATAAATCACCGCCATCCAAGCCGGTGTGACCATCTTTGAATGCGTATGTAAAATCGCGCAGTGCTTCATAGAATGCATACTTATCCTGACTTTGCTGAGCCTGCTGAACGCGTGGCCGAATATTGGCAACCAGCTGATCCCAATTTGGCTGCTTACCTTGAATGCCGTCGAAAGCATAGTCGGTCTTCAGGAAACTGACCAAATCATCAAAGGCTTGGGTGTAGGACTCTTTGGAAAAATCATGAGGCTTGGCTTCCGGAGATTCATAGAGTGTTATATCCTGCTGAGGTGATTGGGAAAATGAGAAAGGACTAGTATCAAGATTTACCACCGTATATCCGGCGGGAAGCGGCGCCGTCGGATCATCGGCCGTGAATAGTTTGTTGTCCGCGCCAAAGCCGGTTGGGAAATATTGTTTGTCATCTGGCGCCCAAACGATGACCGTGCCGCCGTTGATTTCGTCATCCCGCTCTGAGTCCACTTTGATGGAGGCATCATCAGTGGGCCAGCCAAGCAAACGATCATCGCCGGTTTCAAAGGGACTTCCGTAAATCACCGGCTCATAATCCACAGCAAAGATCTGTACGCCGGTATCTTGAGGATTCTTATTGCCCACATTATTGAATGTGGCATCTGGAATTTCGGGCAAAGCCAGCTCATATTTGCCTGTGCCGCTCGATGGGTCATATTGGACATATCCCAGTGCCTGGGAATCAACGGGCAACTCCCATTGCTTGTTTCGAATCACAAATCCATGCAAGTCTGTCAAAACAACCTGTCGCTCCGAATAAAGAATGTTATCAACCAGTGTTCCGTTGTCTTCCTGAGTCCACTTGAAAGAACCGGTGATTCGGTATGGCGCGTTGGTTGTAACCAACGGAGCTTGGAATGCAACGCTCGTTGGCACGGGCGCCGGCGTTGATGGAGCTTGCGTAGCGGTGGCTTGCACGGAAGTGTGCGTTGGAGACGAAGAAGCGAGCAAGTTGCTATAAGTAACACAGGACATCTGCGCCATGCTCAGGATGACCACGGCTGCAAGGATTTGAAACAATCGAGATTTCATGGCTACCTCCAAAATTCCCGCCATTATACCGCCGAAGGTATAATCGAAGATGTGAATCTACAGGTGCAGATCAACACAGAATTGAAACACGCCGAACAAGCCCGCCGACGCGGCAACGAGGGGCAGGCACGCGTCTGCGCCCGACGCGCGGCAGGAATTGCGGCCCGAGAATATTTTGCGCGGCGTGGTGAGACGATCCGCACACCAAGCGCTTATGATTTATTGAACAAGTTGGTTGAGGATTCGTCGCTTTCCGCTGATCTGCGTCAAATCGCGGCGCATTTGACATTGCGCGTGGACGAGCAATTCAAATTGCCACCTGACTTGGATTTGATCCTCGAAGCAAAGAAGTTGCGGGATGGATTATTACTGAAATAGTATTTGCCCTCGAAGTCAATTCTGAATTGGATGGCAGTTCTATCTTAGAGTCGTTTGCATTTGCTCGTTGAAAGTTGCCTACGTAGCTTGGTTCCGACCGGCGAAATACTTCGAGCAGATTTATGAAGTTCGCCATCTAGCCAGAACGATATTCTCCTTTGTTGAGAAGTTGTGCTAGTTGAGTTGGTAATTGGTCACCGGCAAGTGGATTTATGGGGGGTATGGATCGTCAGCCTTCTTATCATCACTATTGCCGCATGCGTACTCTTTATCCCAATGTTAATCAACTGATCTCTTGGATTAGCATTTTCCAATAAAAAAGCCGATTGATAACCGGCTTTTTCGAATCCCCGTGAACTCAGCCGTTCCTGCGGCCGAACAAATGATATAGAGCGCGGGCGATCGTGATGAGCAACAACGTCCCCGAGACTACGCCGCTGAAGACCAGGAACAATCTCTGCCAATCGCGCAGACGCGTGGCAATCTCGTCGCGCGGTGGCAAGTGAATGGTCCCGCGCAGGCGCCGGACAAAGTCACGTCGAGGCGTGACCCGCTTCAAGGTCCCGGCCAGAGACGCTTCAAGTTCGTCCAATTGTGAGGCGGAAGATGTCGCTTTATCGTTGCTCATGCCAATCTCATGAACTCATTCGGCAGGATAGAGAACAAGTGCGAGCGAGCCCGGCCCAAATTGAATGACCAGAGAAACAGAGAAATCGGTCATGATTGTATCCCTGGCGTTGAAACTTTTCTTCGCTTCTTCCAATAACGCGTTGCCGGCTTGCGGGTCACGCGCGTGCGCAACGGCGATATGCACCGGGCCGTTGCCCATGGCCTGCTTTCCAAATTCAATCACACGCGCCATGGCGGCCTTCCGCGTACGAACCTTGTCCACCATGTCGAGGATTCCATCTTCAATGCGAGCGATGGGTTTCACATTTAGGGCGGAGGCCAGCGCCGTTTGCAGTGTTCCGACGCGCCCGCTTCGACGCGCATATTCCAAGGTGTCCATCGTAATGATCAGTTGAGTGCGCGGGCGAACCGTTTCGAGATAGCCCACGATTTCCTCAACGCTCTTTCCGGCCCGTTCCATCTGGCGCGCAGAGCGGCACATGAACGCCAGGCCTGCGGAGCCTCCCAACGAATCAAAAGTCACGATCTTAAAAGTGTCTTTCAACTCCTGCGCGGCGGAGACCGCGGATGCATACGTCCCCGATAGTTTACTGGTCACATGCATAGAAAGGATTGTATCCCCGGGTTTGAAATTCTTTTTATAGAACTCAACGAACTGATGCGGAGAGGGTTGGGAGGTCTTCGGATGATTCTTGTTGGATTCTATTTCCCTATAAAAATCATCGAAGCCCATTTCCTCAAATTGAACGAAGGTTTTTTCTCCAAAGTGAATATTGATCGGGATGATCCTGATATCGTATTCTTTTTCCCAGGCGGTCGGAACATCCGCGGCGCCATCGGTGACAATTCTCAACATCACTCACTCTCCTTCCAGATTGATATTCTGATCTCCGATCTGATCCCGCAGAGCCAAGAGCGTCCGATGATAAAGACTCTTCACAGCTCCTTCACTGCGTCCCATGATCCGACCGATCTCCGCGTTGGACAGGTTCTCGACAAACTTCAGGATCAGCAACGTCTGTCGTTCCGCTGGCAGCTGGCGGATCAGCCGCAGCAGCGCATCCTGTTCCTGCGAACGAACCAGACTCGATTCGGGCCGGTCCACTTTGGCGGATGCGACCGGCAGATCATCCAGCGGAATTTCCTGCTTGCGGCTACGATCGCGATGCCAGTTAGCGACGAGGTTATGGGCGATGCGGTACAACCAAGCCGAAAATGGAACGCCACGATTCGTGTAACTGTGAATGTGATTCATCGCCCGCTGAAAGACGCGCGCCGTCAAATCCTCCGCGTCGTGGAGGTTCCCCGTTCGGTAATAAACGTAGTTGAAGATCCGATCAATATATCGCTCGTAAAGCAAACCAAACGCTTCGCGGTCGCCCTGCGCAGCGCGCCATAAAACTTCTTCTTCGTTGAATTCTATTTCCGGCACGGAGTAACCCTACCGGCGAGGTTTGATAACCATAACCCTGCCGGATTTGAAAAGTTGCACGGAGTATATCATGGCCGTATTCAGCGCAAACCGACGACTCCCCTGCGATGCAAAAGGTATAATATAAGTCCGCGGTCATACCGGGGAAGAAGCGGCAGGTCGGCAAAAATAAAACAAATGTGCTATAATCCGGGCTTCAAAGGTTCCTATGCCATCCAGTAGCATTCGCGTCGTGGGCGCGCGCGTCCACAACCTAAAAAACATCACGGTCGAGATTCCCCGCGATAAGCTGGTAATCATCACTGGTTTATCCGGTTCAGGCAAATCCTCCCTTGCCTTCGATACGATCTTTGCTGAGGGCCAGCGTCGATACGTTGAATCGCTTTCGGCCTATGCGCGCCAGTTTCTCGGGCAGATGGACAAGCCGGATGTGGATTATATCGAGGGCCTCTCGCCCGCTGTTTCGATCGACCAGAAAGGCACGTCTCACAATCCCCGCTCGACCGTGGGAACTGTTACTGAAATTTACGACTACCTCCGTTTGCTCTTCGCGCGGGCAGGAATTCCCCATTGCCCCATTTGCGGACGCGAAGTGGTCAAACAATCCGCTCAGGAAATTGTGGATGCGGTCGAAGCGCTGCCAGAGGGAAGTCGCATCCTGATTCTCGCGCCGGTTGTGCGCGGACGCAAAGGAACCTATCAAGCGGTCTTTGAAGAAATCCGCAAATCAGGCTTTGTGCGCGCACGCGTCGACGGAACCGTTTATTCGCTGGACGATGAAATCAACCTCGACCGCTATAAGCAGCATAACATCGACGCGGTCGTGGACCGCCTTGTCCTTTCGCATGGCGGAAGCGCAGAGGATCAGAAAGCGGCGCGTTCCCGATTGACCGACTCCGTTGAGACCGCATTGAAATTCGGAGAAGGTCTCTTGACCGTGGCCAAAGTCGATGGAAAGGAAATGGGAGAAAAGAAAGCCAAGGACTCACAGCCACGTTCGGATGATCTTCATTTCTCCGAAAATCTTTCCTGTCCGGTTCATGGAATCAGTCTGCCGGAGATCGCGCCGCGCACCTTTTCGTTCAACACCCCTCATGGTGCCTGCCCGGATTGTCAGGGCTTGGGAAATAAATTGGAAATTGATCCTGATTTACTGATTCCAGACAAGGACCTTTCATTCAACGAAGGTGCCATTGTGGCTATGGAATGGAGCGGACCAAAAGAAGAGGGCGGCTATTACTGGCAGTCCCTTGAGGCCGCGGCGCGTTTCTTTGACGTGGACCTCGATCAACCGGTCAAGGAGCTATCCAAGGAGAAATTGGACATCATTCTGTATGGCACGCGCGGCCGAGAAATTCCCATCAAATATAAAAGCGCCAGGGGGCATGAATTCACCTTTGCGCGCGACTTTGAAGGTGTGGTGGGCAATCTCGAGCGACGTTATCGCGAGACCAACTCGGAATATATTCGGGAACGAATTTCGGAATATATGTCCGACAAGCCCTGCCCCACCTGCAAAGGTCAGCGCCTGCGACCGGAAGCCATTGCCGTGACGGTTGCCGGAATTAACATTATCGAAGTGACTGCCTGGCCGGTGGTCAAAACGCTCGAGTGGATCAGCGAGATCGGCGGCAAGAAGTCGCCGTTGACCAATCGCCAAAGGGCGATTGCAGAACGTGTGATCAAGGAAATCAGGTCGCGGCTGGGATTCCTCGTGGATGTTGGATTGGATTATTTGACCCTGAATCGATCCGCCGGTTCACTTTCGGGCGGTGAGGCGCAACGCATCCGGCTCGCAACGCAGGTGGGTTCCCGTCTGGTCGGCGTGCTATACGTGCTGGATGAACCCTCCATCGGATTGCATGCGCGCGATAACACACGCCTGCTCAACACACTGAAAGGTTTGCGCGATCTCGGCAATACGGTCCTGGTGGTCGAGCACGATGACGAAACGATTCGTTCCGCGGACTGGATCATTGACCTTGGACCCGCGGCCGGCGAACGTGGGGGCCGCATCATCGCGGAAGGAACGCCGAAAGAGATCATGGCACATCCGCATTCATTGACCGGAGCCTACCTTTCGGGGCGCAAACAAATCGAAGTCCCCAAGAAGCGGCGGGAAGGCAACGGCAAACACCTGACGATTGTTGGAGCGCGAGCCAACAATCTCAAGAATATCAATGTCCAAATCCCACTTGGAAAGCTGGTCTGCATTACGGGCGTGTCGGGCAGCGGCAAATCCACCTTGATGACCGACGTGTTATATAACGCGCTCGCGGCAAGATTGATGGGCGCGCATACGCAAGCCGGCGAACATCAGCGCATCGAAGGTATTGAACTGCTCGATAAAGTGATCGATATTGATCAGTCCCCAATTGGTCGTACGCCGCGCTCAAATCCGGGAACCTATACCGGTATGTTCGATGAGATCCGAAAGCTATTTGCCGAACTGCCCGAAAGCAAAGTGCGCGGTTACAAGCCCGGACGTTTTTCGTTCAACGTACACGGCGGTCGATGTGAGGCCTGTCAGGGACAAGGTGAACTGCGCATCGAAATGCAGTTCCTGCCCGATGTGTACGTTCCTTGCGATGTCTGCCACGGCAGTCGCTTCAACCGCGAGACGCTGCAAGTGCGCTTCAGAGATTACAACATTGCCGACGTGCTGGATATGACCGTCGAACAGGGACTTCAGGAATTCTCGGCGTTTCCGGCGATGATGACCAAATTGAATTTATTGAACGAAGTCGGACTCGGCTATGTCCGGATCGGACAACCAGGCACGACGCTGAGCGGGGGCGAAGCTCAACGCGTCAAACTGGCCAAGGAGCTCTCGCGCCGAGCCACTGGTCGGACCTTGTATGTGCTTGACGAGCCATCGGTTGGATTGCACGCCGCGGATGTTCATAAACTCATCGAAGTTCTGCAGCGATTGGTGGATGCCGGCAATTCAGTGCTGATCATCGAACACAACCTGGATATCATCAAGGTCGCGGATTGGATCATCGACCTCGGTCCCGAAGGCGGCGATCGCGGCGGAGAACTCATCGCCGAAGGCACGCCAGAGCAAATCCTGAGGATCAAAAGTTCCTACACTGGCCAATTCCTAAAGGAACATTTACAGCACTTAAGCTAGATCCAGCGCGAGAAGCGGGGTCATGCGCTGCGGGTTTTCCCTAAATCCATGAAGTTCAGGTAGAATTATTGATGCGGTGATGGAAGACACCGCCTAATAGAGGATAATGCATATGGAAAACAAACCACCGACCAGCAGTGTTATTTCGGCCTATCGCAGACGTCGTCAGCGAAGCAACACCTTGTTCGTGTACGGCGCGGCAGGACTGCTTGTTTTAGCAGGTTTGATTCTCTTGGCTGTCTGGCTGATCAGCCCCAGCCAACCGCTCACCTCCTTGTTTGCCACCAAGACCCCAACACCGACCATGACGTTGACTCCAACCGACACCCCGGTTCCGACAGACACACCGACGATCACGCCCACAGGCACCATGACGGAGACGGCCACGCCCTCCGCCCCATTCACGTATACCGTCCAGGAGGGCGACAACCTAGATAGCATATCGACGAAATTCAATCTGGGCGATAACGGGATTCTACTAATCCTGCAAATCAACCCAAGCATTGATCCGAGTACTCAAATCATTCACGTCGGGGATCAAATCCTGATTCCCAATCCGGGCATGCAGTTATTCACTCCCACGCCGATACCCGCCAACTTGCGGTCCGGGACGAAGGTCCCTTATACAGTACAAAAGGGTGACACGCTGGCGGGTATTGCCTCAAAATTCAACAGCACAACGGACGCCATCGTTACCGCGAATAACTTGACGGATCCCAACTCGATCCAGGTCGGGCAACTGTTGCAGATCCCCGTCAACCTGGTAACGCCCACCGCCACGCGTCTACCGACGAGCACGCCGCGCACCCCCGTTCCGACAGACACGCCATCCGTCACGCCGACGCCATGAACCAAGAGGCTGGGTCTCGCTGAGAAACCCAGCCTCTTTTTCTAGACAAAACCGACTCTATCATGTACAATACCGCTTCGCTCGGCAAGTTCATTTCGTTGGAGGAAATACCTTGGCTAATATCAAATCTCAAATCAAACGCAATCGACAGAACGAGAAGCGTCGTTTGCGCAACCGCGACTATCGTGGAGCGGCCCGCACCGCCGTCAAGGATGCGCGTACTTCTTTTGAAGGCGGACAAGATACGCCGGCATCCGTCATGGCAGCTGTCAGCGCCCTGGATATTGCGGCGCAGAGAGGTGCCATCCACCCGCGCAATGCGGCACGCCGCAAGGGACGCTTGATGAAGCAGCTCGCTGCGCTCGGCCTGCAGCCAGCCAAGAGCGTGGCGGTCGAATCTGTCGCACCTGTCGTCGAAAAGAAGGACGTCGAGAAGAAGCCCGCAAAAGCTGAAAAGGCATCAAAGCCCGTTATAGAAGAAAAACCAAAGTCTGAGCCGAAGAAACCCGCTGCCAAGTCTGCGGCAAGGAAAACGGCGGAAAAGAAACCTGCGGCAAAGAAGACGACTGCGAAAAAATAATTTTCTGACGATCCAGCAGCGGGAGCGAAATGCTCCCGCTTTCATTGTCTGCCCTGCCTCGACCCTCGTCCAACTCAAGAGGTTGGGAGAGAGCCTCACAAAGTGACGGGCAGGGTTGGGGCTGATATAATCACATTACCATGTTTGAACGCGAACAGCAACTCATCGAATCAAAGATACAGGAGTACTGCTCAAAAAATGAGATTCCGCGTGCAGAACTCAAGTGGTCGCCGATTCCATTCAGTGGCGAATGGGGAATCTCCACCTCCTTTTTTGCCACCGCCGCACTCGAAGCGCGTGCTGGAAAAAGGATTCAGGTACCGCAACGCGCTCAGGAGATCGCCGAACAAGCCAAAGTTGAGATTGGAAACGTGGGAGGTATCAGCCACGTTGAAGCAATCAACGGTTATCTCAATCTGTATTTTTCGACTGGCGAATATGCGCACCGCGTCGTGGATGAAGTGCTCGCCTCGGCCGCGGACTTTGGGCGGGGCGCGCCAAAAGGCGAGCGCGTCATGGTCGAATATGCCCAGCCGAACACGCATCATTCATTCCACATTGGCCATCACCGCAACACGATCCTCGGCGAATCGTTGGCACGCATCGTTGAATTTGCGGGCTTTGAAACCATTCGCGCCTCCTACCCGGGCGACATCGGACTCGGCGTGATTACCATCTTGTGGGCTTACGACAGGTTCTACAAGGGGCAGGAACCACAGGGCATTCATGAGCGTGGACAATGGCTGTTGAAAATCTACGCCGAAGCCACTGCGATGCTGGAGCCAAAAGAAAATGAAACTCCCGCAGAGAAAGCGCAGCGGGAAGCTTATGATGCCGAACGGCGCGAGATGTACCGCAGATGGGACGCACACGATAAATACGTGCGCGAGCTGTGGCTCAAGACTCGCGAATGGAGCATGGATGAATTGCGCGATATCCTGCGCATTCTCGATGTGAAGATGGATGTGTGGTTCTTCGAATCAGATGTGGATGAACCGGCCAAAACAATTGTTAATGAATTGATCGCCAAAGGCATTGCGGATGATGAACGCTCGGAAGGCGGCGCAGTCATCGTCAAGATCGACGAGAAGCTGGGGCTGAAAAAAGAAAAATATCGAACGAACATCATTCTGCGCTCGGACGGCACAACCTTGTATCTCACCAAGGATTTGGCGCTGGCCAAAGTCAAATTCGAACAGTATCACGTGGATCGTTCCATCTATGTCGTGGATGTGCGCCAATCCATGCACTTGCAACAGGCATTTGCAATTCTCAAGTTATGGGGATTCAAACAAGCAGAGAAATGTTATCACCTGGGTTACGGATTCGTTAGTCTGCCTGAAGGTGCCATGTCGGCGCGGCGCGGGCGGGTGGTACTGTTCAAGGATGTAATGGATGAAGCCGTGAAACGCGTGCTGGCAGTGGAGTCGGAGAAAAGCCCCGATATATCGGAAGAACAGCGCAAGCGCGTCGCCGAAGAGATCGGGCTCGGCGCTTTGGCGTATTCAATGTTGTCGGTGGACAACAATAAGGATATTATCTTCGATATCAATGAGGCACTGAACTTCGATGGTCACACGGGACCATACATTCAAAATGCCTATGTGCGGGCCAACTCGATTTTGAGAAAAGCAAACATAAGAACAGCTGGGGATTTAAAAGCCGGAATCTTCAACTATGAATTGACGCCGCACGAGATCGAACTGATCGAACAAATCTCGCACTTCCCGGACAAGGTGCAGCAGGCGGCGGATGAGTATCGTCCGCTCATCATGGCGAACTACGTCTATGACCTGGCGAACGCCTTCCACTCTTTCTATCATGCGGTGCCGGTGCTTCAAGCTGAGAAGGAAGAAATGCGTGCGGCGCGCCTGCGTTTGGTCGCGGCGGCCCGGCAGACCATTGCCAATGCCTTGCGACTACTGGACATCAAAGCGCCGGAGGTCATGTAAGAAACAGGCTAAACGTACTCTTTACGTTTGGCCTGTTTTACTTTAGATTTGGAATACCTTTTTATGCCGCGCTGGGTAAAACGGAGCGACTCAAAACCAAAGCCGGGCCGCACCGGACCTTGTCCTCAGAGCGGCAAAATGGAGGAAGCATGCCAATCAAAACTATCATCATGGGTGCAGCGGGACGCGACTTTCACAACTTCAATACGTTCTTCCGCGGCAACAAGGATTATGAAGTCGTCGCATTTACAGCGACTCAAATCCCGGACATCGAAGGACGCCTCTATCCCAAAGAGCTGGCAGGGGATTTATACCCAAAGGGAATCCCCATCCGCGCCGAGGAGGAATTAGCCGATCTCATCAAGAAGCACGGCGTGCAACAGGTGATCTTCGCTTATTCGGATGTGCCGCATGAAGTGGTGATGCACAAGGCATCCTTGGTCAATGCTATGGGTGCGGACTTCCGCTTGATGGGCACGAAGTACACTCAGGTCAAATCCACCAAGCCGGTCGTATCGGTCTGCGCGGTTCGGACCGGGTCGGGCAAAAGTCAGACCACGCGGCGGGTGTCTTTGATTCTGCGCGACATGGGTTACAAGGTCGCCGCCATCCGTCACCCGATGCCGTATGGAAATCTTGTCGCTCAAGAAGTCCAACGCTATGCGGATTACGACGACCTGGATGAATATGAATGCACCATCGAAGAACGCGAGGAATACGAACCGCATCTTGATAACGGTGTGATTGTTTACGCGGGCGTGGATTACGAAAAGATTGTGCGCGCCGCTGAAAAAGAAGTAGACATCATCTTGTGGGACGGCGGCAATAACGACTTCTCGTTTTATGTTCCCGATTATCAAATCGTGGTTGCCGATCCGCATCGTCCAGGACATGAAACGAAATATTATCCGGGCGAAACCAACGTACGCATGGCGGATGTATTCGTTATCAATAAAGTCGATACCGCCGATCCGGATAATGTAATTAAAGTGCGCGAATCATTGCGTCAACTAAATCCAAAAGCGATCCAAATCGAAGCCGCCTCGCCGCTGTTTGTGGACAATCCTGAAGCGATTCGTGGCAAGCGCGTGCTGGTGATTGAAGATGGCCCCACGTTGACTCATGGTGAGATGGCTTACGGTGCCGGTTATGTCGCGGCGAAACGCTTCGGCGCAAAGGAAATTGTTGACCCGCGCCCGTTCGCGGTGAAGTCCATCGCGGCCACCTATGCCAAATATCCGAAGACCGGACCGATCCTGCCTGCCATGGGGTACGGCGAGGCGCAGACCAAGGATTTGGAGGCGACGATCAACAAGTCCGATGTGGATATGGTCATCGTCGGCACGCCGATCGACTTGACGCGCGTCCTCAAGATCAAGAAACCTTATCAGCGCGTGCGCTATGAATTGCAGGAGATCGGTCAGCCGACGCTGCAGGATTTGCTGATGAAGAAGTTTGGCAAGAAGAAGTAGTTTACACGAAGTAGGTGAGAGTTGGGCAATGCCCGACTCTCCTTGTTTTTCCTTTGCTGAAGTGTACGATGATTTACGATTAACTTGCTTTTTTTCAGCTTGCCCCATCGGCGAGATTTCAGAATGAGCTTCTTAATAGAAACCCTTGCTACACCGAGACGACAAATGGTTATTCCGTCCAACACCCGCCGCAAATTAAGAACCAAGGAGGGGACATCGCTCCAATCATGCAGGTGGGGTTTGATGCATGGTTGCGCGCGAGATTTCAGAAGAAGAGGCGAAGAATAGTGTTAAAGAACTCCGCGACCTGCGCATTCAATCTTTTGAGGTGAATCGGGAAGTAGCACACGAAGCCGCGCGTTTCCAGATTCCGTACCGAATTTCTTACTGCGATCGGCATGCAGTGGCATTAGCTGCGGTAAAAAGAGGCAGCTTTGCTGACGCGAGACAAAGAGTTCAAAGTCCTGGAAGAGGAACGAAAAATCCAATAGGTAGATAACAGCGCAGGAAACATGAACCAACAGCCAAACAGCATGCAATCGAGTGCTTTCCTGGGAAATCTTCGATGCGAGCGATGAAACAGAACTTCACAAGATTGCCATCACGCACCCCCTTCTTAAGGATTGAAAACAATTGGTATTTCTATGCCGGTCAAGATAGAGACAATAGAGGAAATTTTGGAACTTTTGAGAATCAAGAACCTCATCCCGTACCATTCAGGAGCTTATCTCAACTTTTATGAAACGATATGGGCGTTCCTACTCCATGCCGACACTGACGAAACCATCTTGTCAACTTCGATCAGATTGACTGCGAAAATAGGTTCTAATGCATTTAAAGCGGTGAACGAATGCATTCTCACCGCACAAGCTCGTACGATCACAAGCGACAAAACGTGATTTATCCCTTCCAATTCGCCACTTCCTCTTCGAGCATCTCAACCATTTTGACGTACTTATCCAGACTCTCAGGGATGCCGTCTTGAAAAGCAAGTCGGTTCAGAGCCTCGGCGGCTTTTTCCTCGCCATCCGGCGTAACGGATTGTTCCATCAACGGATAGATCAGGTTCTTCAACTGGTCGAAATGGTGATGCATGATGCCTGTATACTCGCTGGTGGCCCAGATGACATCCGTGCGCCCCAGCTCCTCCCCGCCCTGCCATTGTTTGGCAGCATCGAACAAGGCCTTGGAAATCTCGCGGCTCTTCTGCTGGTCGCTGTTCATGGAACCAATCGGACCGTCGTCGGGCGGAAAGCCGCAGTCCTCCAAAGCTTCCAGCAGGACTTTTTCCTTTTTGAAGTACACCGCCTCCAGATATTCATGAATGAAATTGCTGGCGTAGATGAAGAAACCCGGCCGGGCCGATCGGCCCTGTCCGGCGATATTCAAACCTCGTCCCAACACGGCCAGAAAGCGGGTGACCAGCTCCTGATCTTCGCCCAAAATCTTTATGATCCTCATGAATACCTTCCTCCACAACAAAATTCCAAGCGATACGAGAAATCAATCCGGGTCTTCTGCTCACGTACGGCTGCGTACCATTAAAGTATATCATGCAGTCAGCCAGTGAGAGAACAAGCAATCACTGTGTTCTCAATATGGAAGGAGGCGGAAGACAACCGGAGTCGTTTATAATCTATTCGACTGATAGAGGAACCAAAATCCCGATAACCAAATGAGGTTGTTATGCATCTGATTGGTAAACGAATCGCAATTCTCGTGGCAGAAGGTGTGGAGGATCTCGAATTCTACGTTCCGCTCATGCGGCTGCAGGAGGAGGGCGCGGAAGTCCTGGCCGCGGGTTTGGACCTCGGGCCGGTACACGGCAAAAACGGATTGGAGATTACTCCAACTACCCGGATTGATTCATTGAATGCCAAGGGCTTATTTGCCTTGGTCATCCCCGGCGGATGGGCGCCCGATAAACTTCGCAGGCATTCCATCGTGACGAACCTCGTCAAAGAGATGAATGGTGCCAAGAAACCCATCGGCATCATCTGCCACGGCGGACTCGTAGCAATCTCCGCCGGAATCGTGCGTGGCCGCCGCGCAACCGGTTCGCTTGGAATCCGAGATGACTTGGTCAACGCGGGCGCGACGTGGGTCGATGTCCCCGCCGTTCGCGACGGCAATCAGGTTTGGGGCCGCGTCGTTGCGGACATCCCGGATTTCTGCCGAGAATTGGTCGCGGCTTTGGTGGAAGCCAATAAGAGTTAACTAAATAAATCGAACCTTCGTACGAAGGTTCGATTCGTTAAGGTTAGTCCCTAAGCTTTCTGTTCGGCGGTCAAGCGCGTCAACATAAAGACTGTGATGAACCCGGCCACCACATGCATAATCATCAACGCGATAGCATACTGCCAACCCCCACCCGGAAATGGCGCCGATGCAACCATAATATCGGGTAAAAAGCTGATGAAGAGAAATACAATTGAAACAAGCATAAAGATCATCACCGGATTCTTTGCGAAGCGTCCGATGATGGCGAAGACCAGAACCGCGCCCCCGCAAAGCACCAATGTTAGAACGATTGGGATCATAATCATTTCAAGACCAGGGGCATACGGAGGTTGCAAGATCATGCGTGCGACGGTGCGTACGATCAATACGCCGACGATGGCCGCGAGGATCGTCAATGGACCGACCCACCAAAGCCGGCCCAGTTGAATTGAGGTTTGAGTTTTCAAAATAGATACTCCTAGATGAACAAATGAATTGACTAATCAGCGATGTGCAGGATGATTCGTCCCCGCCCGTGTCCAGTCCGACTCAATTCAACCGCTTTCGTGACCTCTGTAAGCGGAAAGACCATCCCGACAACCGGTTTGATCTTTTTCGCTTCGATCAATTCTGAAAGCTGTTTCAAAGTCTCCGCCGGAGCGCGCCCAGCACTCATCGCTTTTACATTATGCGCTTTGCCCGCATCTTCTGCCGGACGACCTGCCACCGTGACATAGAGGCCCCCAGCGCGAAGCACTTGCAATGAACGTTCCATGAGCTCACCGCCCACCGTATCAATGACGGCATCCATGTCATGCAAAATAGTCTCGAAGCGCGTGGATTGGTAATCAACCACAGCCTCCGCGCCCAGCGAACGAGCGAGTCCCACGTTCCCTGCCGAGGTAGTTCCCGTAACATGTGCTTCTTTCCAGCACGCCAACTGCACCGCGTACGCACCGACTCCGCCGGCCGCGCCGTGAACAAGGACGCGCTGTCCGGCTTCGATCTTGGCGGTACTGATCACAGCACCCCAGGCTGTCAACGCGCCGACCGGAAGAGAAGCGGCCTCTTCAAAAGTGAGACCGGCTGGTTTGGATAGTATGTCATTGGCCTCGACCAAAGCGTATTCAGCGTATGCACTCTTGATAAGACCATAAACCTCATCGCCAATCTTGAAGGCCGAAACTTTCCCTCCCACCGCGTCAACAATACCCGAACCTTCCAAGCCCGGAGTCCAGGGAAACTTGAGTGGCATGAACTGTCTAAACGCACCCCCCAAATATTTCCAATCCGCCGGATTGACGCCAGCCGCTTTCAGCCGAACCAACACTTGGTCTGCCTGAATCTGAGGCAGAGGCGCATGTTCCAATGCCAGCGCTTCAGGTCCGCCATAATCGTGAGCATAAACTGCTCGCATAGTCTTTTCAACCATTATCGCCTCGTTGGTTCATTCCAAACTAATATCCTAGTTCGTCCTTGACCAATATGATTGTGATCCGTCCCGACACCACTTCACGATTAACGATCAACGTTTTGCCAATCGCACTATGGATTCCCATTGACGCGAGCAAGCGCGCATCTTCCAATGGATAACTATATTGCTCGATGCGCCGGAATCCTTCATCCAAATCCTTGACCAGTTTTTGGGCGCCCACCACCCAAATCACTTTTGCCGCGCCAGCCGCATAAGGCGCCAATTGACTTCCACCGAATGAAGAAACCAGCACTTTTCCATCTTCCGTGATGGCATGGACACTTCCCACAATATATTCTGGGATGGAACGCAATTTGCGAATTTCGTTCATCTGCGTCTTCCGATCGAGCGCTGCTACTTTCGGGCGCACCGCATCATAGCGGCCCGATTGATCGAACTCATCGAAGAGACCCAATTTCTCGAGCGTTTTGGACTGATTGGTATAAACTTCCGCGCCCTGAGGAACCAGGTCAAGAACAAACTTTTTTGCCTCCTCAACGTTATTGGCGATCAAGGTGCGCATGTTATTCGCTTGCAGTGCATCCGCCGTCCGTTGTATCTGCCCATCGCTGGCCAGCCGTGTAAATTCCCGATTCGGGACTAGAGTTGCTTCATTCAGTAGCATAGAAATTTCTCCTGGTTGATTTGCATCATCTCTTGACCCTGTCCGTAACAGGTGATATGATACATTTATATTATAAACAACAGATGTTGCATAATGTATTCGTCTTACCTGATCAAGTCAACCATCAGATTCTGGATTTTGTTGGCTAAGCAACACTGGAGCGGAAATGTTGTCGAACCTAAGAGAAGAAGGAAAACTTGACCCTCGCGTCAAAAGAACCCGTAACCTAATTCTGCAAGCCTTTAGCGGTCTCCTTGGCGAAAAAGGCTTCGAAGCCATTTCCGTGCAGGATGTGACCGACAAAGCACAGATCAACCGCGCCACCTTTTACGCGCATTTTACCGACAAATATGCCTTGCTCGATTACGCCATCAGCCGGGTGTTCATGCAGGAAATCGAAAAGCGAACCTTGAATGCCTGCAGCTACACTCACGACAATTTACGAAATATGATTATCGCCGTGTGTGAATTCCTGTCACATTTGCACCATGATTGTGCACAACCGCATGAACAATTCGAGTCACTGGTCGAAGGAACAATCAAGAAACAAATCTTTGATCTGCTATCTCATTGGCTGAAACAAACCAAAGCGAAAATTCCCACCGAGATTCCCGCCACGGTTGCCACGTGGGCGATTTATGGGTTGGCTTCTCTTTACAGCCATAGCAAGAAGCGCCCCGCCCTCGATAAATTTGTGGACGACGCGCTGCCATTAGTTGCTGTGAATCTCGAACAATTTGTTTAGGCTGTTTCATTTATGGATCGCATCCAGCGTGACCTTGCTCGGATGGATGCGGCAAATGATGCGTGTTTCGCGCGTTCTTTGCTCCAGTGGATAAACGCATCCATAGAACTGGGGATGTGAAGTGTATTTCCGCGTGACTCGGTCGAGATGTGCGATAACGTCTTCGCGGATCAATTCCACTTCACCGCGAATCTCGATATAACGGCCCGTATCCTCCGGATCCACAACAAGCAAACTGACCTTCGGATTCTTGGCCATGTTCTTGCCCTTCTGGCGTTCAAGTGTGGTGTTGACACAGACATATTCACCATCATAATCGACCCATACTAAACTGGACTGAGGCTGACCGTCAGGCATCATCGTTGTCAGCACGCCGTGAATCGGACGAGTCAACAAGTCAAGGTGCGAAGCGGGAATCTCAACAGACATGCCCCACTTCCTTCCTGGGTTCCACATCCAGCACCGTCACGTGTGTCGGCACGATCTTGCACAACACTGGAATTTCAGTTTTACGTAATTCGGCGGAAACACATTCACCGAAATATGGTTTGCGTCCAGTGTAGAGTTCGGACAATCCATCCAAGTGTTCCACCGCTCCGCTTTCGGTCATCTCGACCACAGTGCCGCGTATTTCAAGCGAACGTAACGGACGGCGCGGGTCGTAACATAACAATGTTACCTTCGGGCTGCGGCGCATGTTCTTCTCTTTGCGGAAACCACGCATGGTGTTGACCAGTACATGCGTCCCATCATAATTGCACCAAACGACCGTCGTCTGGGGCATGCCATCGGGCATTATGGTGGTCAATGCCGCGACGCGCGGGCCATTCAACAGATCACGATGCGATTCGGGTATATCAATCTTCACAATGCCTCCGACTCAATCCTACAAACTCTTCCATCCTAAACATAGTGTCGAAGGTAATGTTCAGTTTATAATATAGTCATGTTCATTGATGAAGCAGAAATTGTGGCTCGCTCCGGCAAAGGCGGCGATGGAATGGTCCATTTCCATCGCGAGAAATTTGTGCCACGCGGCGGACCCGACGGCGGCGATGGCGGCCAAGGCGGCGATGTGATCTTCGTAGTAAAACCGAACCTCAACACCCTGCAGGCTTTCCGTCATATCACGCGTTACATCGCCAAGGACGGTCGGAACGGCGGACCCAATAACATGTCCGGAAAGTCGGCGGACGACTTGGTTGTGGCCGTGGCGCCAGGCACGATGGTTTACGACGCGGAGAGCGGCCAACTCATCGGAGATTTGACCAAAGCCGGCGAACGCTTGACAATCTGCAAAGGCGGACGCGGCGGACGCGGCAATCAGCATTTTGCAACCCCACGCAATCAAGCGCCGCGCACCGCCGAAAAAGGTGAACCCGGCGAAGAGAAACGCCTGAAACTGGAATTGAAGCTGATCGCCGACATCGGGTTGATCGGCGTTCCGAACGCCGGCAAATCCACATTGTTATCAGTGCTGACCAACGCCAAACCCAAGATCGCGCCCTATCCATTTACGACGCTCGAGCCGAACCTCGGTGTCGCGGATATTGATGATCACACCACGGTCGTACTTGCCGACATTCCCGGTTTGATCGAAGGCGCCTCGCATGGCGCCGGGCTTGGCCACGACTTTTTGCGCCACATCCAAAGAACACGCGTGCTGATTCATGTGCTCGACGGCTTATCCGAGGATCCCATAGCAGACTTTAGCCAGATCAATAGCGAGTTAGCGCTGTTCGATCCCAACCTTGCCAAGAAGCCGCAAATCGTGGCCCTGAATAAAATAGATCAACCCGAGGTGGAAGAACGACTCGCCGACATAAAAAAGAAATTCAAGAAGCAGAGGGTGGATTTGATGACGGTCTCGGCTCTGGGCCGGACAAACACGCGTGAGTTATTGCTCAAAGCGGCCGAGAAGTTGAGCGGGGCTCCGGCGTTGGAAGAAGCCGAAGCGCCGCTGCCCGTTTTTCGCCCGAAGGCAGATGTGAAAGGTTTTATTCTGAAACGCGAAGGTGCACATGAATGGAGATTGTCCGGCGCAGGCATCGAGCGCGCCGCCTCGATGACGTATTGGGAACATGATGGCTCGGTGCGCCGCTTCCAGAAAATCATGGAGACACTCGGCGTGGACGATGCGCTTCGCAAGGCGGGTGTGAAAGAGGGTGACACCGTGGCAATCGGTGATTATGAATTAGAATGGCAGGCATAAAAAAAAGAATTGAGCAAAAATGACCAAAAAAATGTCCTTATTATTGATGTTATCCATTTTCATTGCCGCCTGCAACCTGCCCTCTGCGACCATGATCAATTCAAGAGCGACGCCATCGATTACTGCTACTGAGACTTCCAGCGTCCCATTGCCGCCGGTTGCTGGCCCTGATCCATCATACAAAGTTGCCGCGTTCTATTATCCGTGGTATGGAAATCCAAAGTTCGACGGTCAATGGATTCACTGGGAGGAAACGCACTTCAATCCGCCGCAGGACATCTCCAGCGACTACTACCCGGAGATGGGTGCGTACTCATCGCATGATCCGGCAGTTGTCGCTCAACACATGGCTTGGCTGAGAGAAGCCGGAATCGGCGTGATCATCGTTTCCTGGTGGGGACCAGGCACCTATGAGGATTCCGGTCTTCCATTGATTCTACAAACGGCGGATCATTATGGAATCAAAGTTGCCTTCCACATCGAACCGTATGATGGCCGCACCGCGGATAGTTTGATAAGCGATATAAAATACATTTATCAACGTTATGGCAGTTCGCCCGCGTTCTTCCGATCCACATCCACAACTCACTACAGCCCAGGCCGTCAACCGAAAGGAATGTTCTTCGTTTGGTGTATCGAATCGATCGGAACGTGCGGTGCACAATCCGCACAGGCAGATTATTGGCAAAAGGCAATGGATGAAATTCACGCACTGCCGGACAGCGCGCTGGTCATCGCCAATACCTTACAAGGCAGCTGGATAGATGGTGGTCACTTCGACGGCCTTTACAACTACGCCACACTTCATTTGGAGCAGGAAGGCGGATTTAACTGGACGCGCAGTCTGCCGCCTGATTCGCTTTACATTCCCAGCGTCATTCCGGGATTCTCTGCGAAACGCGTTGGAGATCCTGCTGATACATTCGTTCCGCGCGACGATGGAGCGACGTTCAACGATCAATGGGCCGCTGCGCTGGGCACAGGCATTCAACCCGACATGGTAACGATCACCTCATTCAATGAATGGCATGAAGGCACTATGATTGAACCGCCAGCACTTGGAGCGAATGACGGCAAGGGTTATAGTTACGCCGATTTCGGAAAACTCCCGCCGGATGGGTATCTGACCTTAAGCCATCAATGGATTCAAAAATACTTAAACACCACCTGGCCAACACCGACCACGTATCGTGTGCGCATTCAAATCGACACCACGTCTGATTGGACCACGCTCGCCATAGTCAGCGGCGGAGGATGGATGCGCCCACACATGGTCGAAGCAAGTCCAACCGCCACGCAAGCCGGGATAGATGATCAAGGAAGATTGGCTTTGCTTCAATCTTTAGATGACGCAAATGGCGGCAAACAGGTTGAAATGAGTTGGGATTTGTTGCTCACGAGCCTTGATCCCTCCGGTAATCTGATTCTGGAAATTGATCGAGGCGATCTCGGCTCGACGCAAGTGACGATTTATAATTATGCTGGCAATTCTCCAGTTCAAGTGAAAACCTTCAACTGGCATGGAATCACCAGCGGACGAAATCCCGATCACGTGGTGGTTCCTGATAGTTTATTAATCAGCGCATCAAATCCGTAACCGTTTAAGGATATAAATGTCTGTTTCAAAAACTGTTTTAGATGAATTAGAAAAAGTTACCGGTACAGATCAAGTCCGCAAGGATTTGAGTCTGGATTTATTCGGCGAAAAGATCCTCGATTCTTTCGGGACGGTGGAGTTGATCGTGGCCCTTTCGGATTCGCTCGGGATCGAGGTTTCGCCCGGCGAGATTGACCGCGAGTTGTGGGCCACCCCGCAAAAGATCATCAGCTATTTCGAGGAAAGAACCAAATGAGCCGCGCACCCAGATCGCATCTAAGTGCCGCACTGATTTCGGTCTTCACACTAATAGCGTCGTTGGTCGGGTTTAGCTATTACGCCCAGTCGCTGGAATTTCGCGATGTCAACGCGCTGGCGCCATTGAACTTAACCCAAATGGAAAATGGGGTTGTCTTGCAGCGCGCCGCGTTGCAAAAGCCCGACATCCTGATGATGTACGGCAGTTCCGAGCTGACCCTGCTCCCCACCCCCTATCAGGCGAATCAATTCTTTGCCAGCTATCCCACTGGCTTCACAGTAGTCGATGTGGCCAGTCTCGGAGTTCTATCCGTCACGCTCGCACAGGAATTTGCAGCGCTCGGCCCCGATTTGCGAGGGAAAAAGATCGTTCTTTCGATTATGCCGGGCTCGTTTTTCATCAACAAGAAATACTTCATCGAAAATAATCCCGTCCATGATTTTGCGATGAATTTCTCGCCATTGCGTTCCTACGAAACGATCTTCAGTCCCTACCTTAGCTTCGGAATAAAGAATGAAATCTCCCGAAGTTTGTTGGGGTTCCGCGATACGATCCGGAGCGATCCTTTCTTAAGCTTTGCCGTCACCATCACATCCAGCACCTCGACCAAAAATCACGTATTGTATTATCTCATTTGGCCCCTCGGCGAACTTGAAACGCAAATCCTGAGATTGCAAGATCACTTTGAGGTCGTTCTTTATATTTGGACTCATCATATTGATCCCGATGTGCAAAAGGTTCCCCAATCGATTGATTGGAATACGGTTCACCAGAACGCACTTGCGGAGCAGATCAAGAACACCAGTACGAATCCCTACGGTGTGGAAAACTTCATGTGGTGGTATTTCGCGAGGATTTCCCTGCCTGAACCCATCGGATCGAATGATGATTTATACACGAAGAACCTGCTCAACTCCCAGGAATGGACGGATTTCAAGATCTTGCTGATCGTACTGCAACAACTCGGCGCAAAACCGTTGATTATCAGCCGTCCGCTGAATGTCCCACTTTGGGAGGTGATGGGGGTCACAGAAGATACACAGGATATCTTCTACAATAAACTGCATTCCGTTGCCGATCCGTTCAAGATGCCGTTAATAGATTTCCGACAGTATGATCACGACATGTATTTCAGCATCGACCAGGGCTCACACACCAGCCGGGACGGCTGGGTTTATGTGGACCAAATCCTGGATGCCTATTATCACGGACAACTCCTCCCATGAGAGCAACGCCTCGTCTCTTGTCCGGAATGATTTCGCTTCTCATCCTCATCGCTGCCTTGACCGGCCTTGATTATTATGCCCGTTCGCTCGAACAGCGCTATGTGAGCGCCCTGGCTCCGTTGGATTTGAACCAAACCATCAACGGCATCGCTCTGCAACGCGCGGCATTATATCAGTCCGATCTTCTGCCCGTTTACGGAAGCTCGGAAATCACGATGATCGATACACAATACGACGCCGAAAAATTCTTCTCAGCCTATCCCACCGGATTCGCCGTTTTCAACGTGGCGAATTTCGGTGCGGCTTCTCTTACTATGGCGCAGGATTTAGCCGCGCTCGGCCCGGATCTGCGCGGGAAGAAAATTGTCGTCTCGTTCTCGCCCGCGACCTTTACGATGAGCAAGCTTCCGCCAGATTATTATGCCGGCAACTTCTCACCGCTTCACGCGTACGAAATGATTTTCAGCCCGTATCTCAGCATAACGTTGAAAATTGACGCCGCCAGACGCATGCTGGATTTTCCGGATACGCTGCAGAGTGACGGGTTTCTGCGCTTTGCCATCCTGGAAATGACGAGGCCCTCCAAGGCCAATCGTATGCTTTATTACCTGAGCTGGCCCCTTGGCGAATTCCAAATCATGACGATGCAACTGCAGGATCACGCCGAAGTTTTGTCTTATCTATGGTCGCATTCGGTCAGCTCCGGCGTGAAAAAGACTCCCCAAACGATCGATTGGTCCTCCGCATTTTCATCCGCATTGACCGCACAAAAACAGCATACGCTCAGCAATTCCCTGGGCGTGGAGGACGAAGATTGGTGGTGGTATCAGCACGTGGTGACGAAGCCCATTCCTGCCGGATCCGAGGACAAAGGATTTATCTATCGGGTCGAACAGCATCCGGAGTGGATTGATCTCGATATCCTTCTGCGCGTGCTGCAGGAGCTGGGCGCACAGCCGCTGATCCTGAGCCGTCCCATGAATGTCCAACTTTGGGAGGCACTTGGAGTATCCGAACAGGCGCAAGACACATATTACGTCAAATTAAACAGCATCGTGAATCGATATCATATGCCACTGGTGGATTACCAGCAATACGGCACAGACATTTATTTCAGTATTGACCAAGGAGCGCATACAAGTCGCTATGGATGGGTCTATGTGGATCAAACGCTTGACGAATTTTTTCACGACCATCTACACTAATCCAACCGGACGCGTGGTTCTGCTGACGCTGTATTATCTCGCCATCATCGCGGGCTTGATCATCATGTATGGCCGAGGTAATTTCACCACGCCCAAGTTTGTCTATCAGGGATTCTAATGAACCTGATCGAGCGGATCGACCGCTGGAGTCGTGAGACGCCGCAACGAATCGCGCACATCAGTGGCAGGCGGACTTTGACATATGCCGAGTTAACGCGGCGTTCCAACGCGCTGGCAGAATCGCTTTCGAAACAATTGCCAGACGATCCTGCCCCCATTGCAATTCAAGGGCATAAAGAACCGGAGATGCTCATTGCATTTCTCGGCGCGGTGAAATCGGGTCACCCATATATCCCACTGGACAGTTCGCTTCCATCGCAACGCGTCGAAAAGATTTTAGAAACCGCGAAAGCTTCTCTTTGTCTCACGCCGGACAAAGTCAATGAATTATCAAGCACCGATGTTGATTCAAGTTTTCAATTCCATCATCCCGCGCCTGGTGATGCTTGGTATATCATCTTCACATCGGGAAGCACGGGCGAACCCAAAGGCGTGGTAATCACTCACGAATGCCTTGGAAGCTTCGTCAATTGGATATTAGCCGAGCAGCATTTTTCTGAAGGCAGGGAAGTTTTCTTAAATCAGGCCCCGTTCTCGTTCGATTTATCAGTGATGGATCTGTATTCAAGCCTTGTAACCGGCGGAACACTCTTTAGCTTGACGAAAGATGTGATTGCCGAACCGAAGAAATTGTTTCAAATCCTGCGCCATTCACAAATCAGCGCATGGGTTTCGACGCCGTCCTTTGCGCAATTCTGTTTGACAGAGCCGTCATTCAACGAGCGAATGATTCCGCCGGTGAAAAAGTTCTGGTTTTGCGGCGAGACCCTGTCGCCGGAAGTGGCTGGCAGCTTGCTGACGCGTTTTCCAAAAGCTGAGGTTTGGAACACCTATGGCCCGACGGAAGCGACGGTGGCCACCACATCCATCCGCATTGATCAAGAGATCATCAAGCGATACAGCCCGTTGCCGGTCGGCAGACCCAAACCTGACAGCGAAATCCACATTCTCGCTAACGGAGTCGAAGCCCGAGCGGGCGAACGAGGCGAGATCGTCATCGCGGGAGCTAACGTCAGCGCCGGATATATTCATCGTCCCGATCTGACCAAGCGGGCATTTTATCAAATCAACCATCTGCGCGCCTATCGCAGTGGAGATTTGGGTCATCTTCAGGATGGATATTTGTTCTTCGATGGCCGGATTGACTTTCAAATCAAGCTTCACGGATATCGCATCGAGATCGGCGACATCGAAAACAACCTGCATGCGCTGCCCAATATACGGGATGCCGTGGTTATCCCGGTGATGAAGAACAATAAGGCGGATTACCTGACGGCCTTTGTCGTGCTCAAAGAGCGCACGAATGAATCGGAATTCGAAATCACACGCATACTAAAGCGTGAATTGAACGGACGTCTGCCCGATTATATGATCCCGCGCAAATTCATCTTCGTGGAGCAATTCCCAATGACGAACAACGGCAAAGCGGACCGGCGGAAATTATCCGAGGGACTCCGATGATTCCTTATACCAGTTTTTTATACTTCGGCATTTTGGTGATCTATATTGTGATCCCCGCCATCATCGTTGGCTTCTTCAGGCGGATTTCAAAGATCTGGCTTGTGATTGCCACGCTCATCATGCTCGTGATTCAATATTATTTTCCGCAAAACATAACGAAATCGATATCCATTAATGAGATCCTCTTGGTCGCGCTGTATGCGGTTTTGCAATGGCTGATCGCGATCATCTTTTTGGCGATTCGCAAACGCGGTAAAAATCAGCCTGTTTTTTATTTGGCAGTGTTCTTGAGCTTGCTGCCTCTGCTGGCCGCGAAATTCGTTCCGTTGTTTCAAGGCGGTTACCAGGTTTTCTTCTTGGGGCTATCGTACATTACATTCCGCAGTTTGGATGCCATCATCGGCATTCACGATGGGATAATCGCCTCCCTGCCGCCAATTCAATACTTGACCTTCTTATTGTTCTTCCCCACCATTTCCTCCGGACCGATTGACCGCTTTAAACGATTCGAGGAAGACTGGAAACGCGATCGGACGCGCGCCGAATTCCTGTCTGACCTCGATGGATTCGTGCATCGCCTCTTTACCGGCTTTCTTTACAAGTTCATTCTCGCCTCGCTGATCCAACAATACTGGCTGAATCCGATGTCAACGGGCGGCAATCTCTTGCACATCGGCTCTTACATGTACGCGTATACTTTTTACCTGTTCTTTGACTTCGCGGGCTACAGTGCATTCGCAGTGGGCTTCAGTTATCTGTTCGGAATCCACACGCCGGAGAATTTCAATCGTCCATTTCTCTCACGCGACATCCGCGATTTCTGGAATCGCTGGCACATCAGTCTGTCATTCTGGTTCCGCGATCACATCTACAATCGGTTCGTCTTCGCCGCGCTGAAGGGAAAATGGTTCAAGAATCGTTATACCGCTTCGTATGTGGGTTATGTCATCACGATGGGGCTCATGGGAGTATGGCATGGCACGGAATTACATTACATCGTCTATGGCTTGTATCATGGGGTTCTGTTGGCAGTCACGGCCTGGCTGGATCGCCGCTATAAAGGAAATCGTTTGCTCAACAGCAAAGCCTTCGTCTGGCAAGCCGCATCCATCTTGCTGACTTTTCACCTTATCGCATTCAGTCTTTTGATTTTCTCTGGAAGATTATTTTAGTTGATGGAAATCCAATCCAATGCATTGCGCCGTAAACGCTTCCGCGAAGTCGCGGCCCTATTTCTGCGGCTGGGACTCACCGCGTTCGGTGGTCCCGCCGCGCATATTGCCATCATGCGCGATGAGGTCGTGACGAAACGCAAATGGATTACCGAGCAGGAATTCCTCGATCTATTCGGCGCGGCAAATCTGATCCCGGGTCCCACCTCAACGGAGACCGCGATTTATCTGGGCTATCGCCGCGTCGGCTGGATTGGTCTCGTGTTGGCGGGTGTCTGTTTTATCCTGCCGGCCATGTTGATCGTACTGGCCTTGAGTTGGGCTTACGTCCGATATGGCACGACTTCCTGGGCAAGCGGAATCCTTTATGGCATCATGCCAGTAGTGATGGCGATCATCGCGCAGGCACTATGGGGGCTGGGGAGAAAAGCAGTCAAGAATTGGTGGACTGGCATCATCGGTTTGTGCGCGGTGATCTCTTATGTGCTCGGCGTGAACATTCTGGTTATCCTTCTAGTTGCGGGTTCCGTCGTCATGATCGGGGAAAATGTCCAGAGAATAAAAGTGCTGCCGATGGCCGGAATTCTTTTGCCGCTCGCTGGACTGAATCTCTTAACCAGCTCCGCTCCATTCAGTTTGACTTTACTATTCCTTAACTTTCTCAAAATCGGTGCGACGTTATACGGAAGCGGTTATGTCCTGCTGGCTTTTCTGCGTGCCGATTTTGTGCTGCATCTCGGCTGGCTGACCGACAGGCAATTATTCGATGCGATCGCGATCGGTCAGATCACGCCCGGTCCGGTGTTCACCACCGCAACCTTCATCGGCTATTTGCTGGGAGGCATTCCCGGTGCCTTGCTTGCCACGCTGGGCATATTCTTGCCTTCATTTGTTTTTGTCGCGCTGAGCAGCCTGTTCATCCATCGCATCAGAAATTCTCCGTGGGCCTCCGGTTTTTTGGATGGAGTCAATGCCGCCTCCCTTGGACTGATGCTGGCGGTTTCTCTTCAATTGGCGTCCACGGCCCTGATCGATCCCCTCACCATGGGCGTTGCCATAATTAGCCTGATCATCCTAATTCGATTCCAAGCCAATTCCACCTGGCTGATCGCAGGCGGCGCATTGGCTGGACTATTGCATGCCATGCTGTGACATGATTTATTTCTGCACCAGTACAAACTCACCGAAAGCAATTACAGAAAATGTGGCGATCAGTGCCAGGAGCCACGTTGCACCCGCCAGCAATTCGGTCTGGTCTTCGCGCTGCTCCACCTCGCGCATGTTGCGCCCTGCCACGACGAAGCCCGTATCGTACGGCACCACCACCGACGCGATGCGCACATCCGGCTGGGGCTGCCATGTGACGCGGTTCTCGCCGTTTTGCCGGGCGCGATCCAGTGCACCTTGGGGATAATCAGGTAATTGTCCATTCAACAACCCATCACCTGCAATAACGTTTCCGTTGGTATCGTACGTATCGATGAACGGCGCAAGGCTGTGCGACATCTCGACCTGACTACCTGCAACGATCGAGTCAAAGGTTGCGCCGTGATTCAATGCATAGGCGGTATCTTCGGCCATTTGAATCTGCGGATCATTCAATCCCTGCCGCAAAGCCTGCTGCACCGCCGCATATGTCAACGCACAAAACGCTGTGACGACCACGGCGAAAGGAAGCCAGTTTATGACGATGTTCTTTATTTTGCTCATGGATGATTCTCCTTCTGAATCCGAGTATAAATAGCCCCACCTATCATTTGCTTGCAAAGACTCTCGCAATCAAAGAGGGGCTGTCTAAAAAGCGGGAAAGAGTTAGTCAAAAGAAGGCAAAAGTAAGAATAGCCAAAAAAAACTGGCGGTCATTGGGCCGCCAGTTTGCGTAGGTTGTGAGCCATGCAGAGAATTCCCCATTCGGTCTCTGCTTTT
>DATJAH010000076.1:0-144157 GCA_035516425.1 Anaerolineales bacterium | reverse complement strand
TGACCCGAGATGGCTATGGCGCGGTCCGCGTACAACCCGATTGGTCGGTTTAATAGATCGGCCGGGTTATCTTGAATCAGGATATTTTCCGGCGTGTAAAGGTTGATATACCCATATGCCAGTCTTGCGGCGAAAGTTCTTCTGCCCAGCTGCCTATCCGGGCTGAGGCTGCTTGGAAAACCCGTAATCCCAGCATCCACGAGCATGGGCCACGTTCTCAATAGAACAACGTCTGTAATTGTGGTCAATAAGCCAATCATGGCGAATATCATTAATGGGCGAAATATCCGCGCCTGCATTGATTTTCTTTCCGGTATTTTCAAGCCGTTGGGAAAAAGCTTATTAAGCACGTCCACGCTCCAGATCAACAAAACGAATTGTCCGGGTAGCCAGGCGCGCCAGCCCAAGTCATTGCTTGCAATGGTCGTTGATTGAATGAACGATCCGACAAACACCGTGACGGCAAGCAGGATGATTTCCGAAAGGTAAAACGGATTTTGTTTCCACGGTTCCTTCCCGTGTCCCTGAATCCACAACAGGCCTGTGAGAAAGAAGAATCCTAATTCCATCAAGTAATTGAGGGGCAGAAGAAGCAGGAAGCCGAGATCGATGAGAATCGGTGAGGAGTTGCCGAAAAGCAGAAGAGCGGGGATAAAGGGCCGTACGCCGAACGTGATCGGAATCCCGGTACCTGACGTAGAGGCATTCCCGCCGATCAATCCGGCAAGAAAAGGGCTGGCAACGATCATGGCAATGATCCCTGCAGATGCCATTAACAGGCTGAGTCGTTGCTCTTTATGCAATAGCAGAGCGATCATCCATACGCCCCAAAAAAGCGCAAAGACAAGCGTTACATACACGGAAAGCCCGATGGCGGATGCAAAGGCAAGTCCGGTGACGGCGACAGCCTTGATCTGTTTAGCGAATACTTGACCCCGGCTGGAATGAATCAGCATTACGCCTGCCAGACAGGCGATCAATGCCGCGACGTGATGTGGTGCCCAGGAAACCGAGCCAACCCAGGCTGTGATTTGCTCGTTCCAATGTTCGATGTCGCCATTGGGATATGCGCCTCCGGTCGCAAACCTTGTTGTGACCATCTGGCTTAATGCAGGGATGACGTCCACGCCGCTGATAAGTAATAAGCCAATCCCGAGCAAGGAGGACTTCCAGATATTAGCATGGCTTTCATCATCTCTCAACCGCAGATATAAGGCGATGGTCGCCATTAATCCGAGGCCACACCAGGAAACGCTCGCGATCATGGCCGTATAACCGCTAACTAGTGGTGAGCCCATTTGCGCCACGATGCTGCAAGGAATGTACCAGAAGTAATAGAGGTAAGTTAGGCGAACGGGATGTCCGGGATAATAGCTTGGGTTGATTGGCGGAACGCCGGTCCTTGTGATGGCATTAATGATAGCCACACGGGTTGTGAAATCATATGAAATGTTGTTGTAATAGAGGCGATTACCGAATTGAATATCAACAATAAAAAGGATGGAAAAGAGCGCCCAGCCGGAAGCAACGAACAGGACGGTTCGATATCGACTTTTCGATTCTCCTCTAAAGGAAGTCTGTTTTGTTGTAAGTAAAATGACCACGAATATGACCACAAAGAATAAAAGTGTTAAGGTCGTCGCCTTGGCCGAGATAAAATAATAAACCAGAAATACAACGATCGGACTGATTGCTATCGAGAGAACGATGGCGATGGCGAAGCGCATCATAGAGGAATGGGTGGAGAAATCAAAAAGGTCCAAGAGCCAACCAACGACATACCCCGGTGCTACGAAAACGGTTGAGAATAGTGAGAAGGCAAGAATTGTGCCAAAGATATCTTGCAATGTGAAATTATTCGCCATCGGGTTTGCCTTGTTTTACCTGCTGTGGAAAACGTTGCCTCGCATTGACATGTCGAGGCTTCGAGCTTTGTGTAATTGCCACAAACCAATGAGACCAAAAAAGGTAACCACTAAGTAGTTCAGTATTTGGCTAATGAGAATGTAAGCAAGTGCGTTCTCCTTGGAAAAACCAAATGGAACAAGGACGACAATGGCCGCGAACTGATAAACACCAATATAGCCCGGCGTGGAAGGAATTGCGCTCGATAAACCTAAAGCGGCAAGCAGAATCAACGCCTGACCGATGTTCAGATTTTGCCCAATTATGTGTACGCCGATGACGTTCGCGATCGCATCTACAAGCCATATGACGATGGTCAACGCAGTGAAGCTCATGAATCGCCGAGGGCTTTGCAGAGAACCCAACCCGATCAGGAAGCGAGATATTTGTTCGGTCAGCATCCTTCGAATTTTTTCCGGTACTGGAAATCGATACAAAACCTGGGTGATCAAATTTTTCTGAGACGGCATGACAAGAATCACAAAGAGCGCAGCTATTCCAACGATTGCTGTTGCCCAGACAGCATTTTGCAATTCAGCAGGGATTGAACCTTGTCCAAGGATTGCGATGGAGCCAATGATGAACAAGGCGACAACGTCCAACGCCCGTTCGGTCAGGGCGGTCGCTAATACGAAGCTGACACCCAAGCCTTTTTCCTGTCCGAGAAACACCGAACGCAGGAGTTCGCCGGCCCTGGCAGGTAAATAGACGTTCCCCAAATAGCCGACCATGTTTGCCCAGAAGACGGAAATTACCGAGACTTTTTTCTCGGAACGAACAAAGATACTCCAGCGCGTTGCCCGAATGAAATAGTTCACACTCGCGATCGGAATTGTAATAAGCAGGATTTCATAGTGCCCATACCGGAGGGTGCTCCAGAAAGATTCCCAATCCAGTCCGCGTAATGTCAAATAGAGCAGGACGATTGCCAGCACAATCGCAAATAGAAATACCCAAGAGACTTGTTTCCTTTTTGCGGGCATGTTTTGGGATGTGGCACCATTTCCCTCTGCGGACGGTATGTTAGTTGACAAGGCTAAAAGTTTAACCGTTCTTTTTCATAAACTAATGGCCGGTTAAGGACATGGATATATATCATGGCAATGTATTCCCCAATTATGCCCAAAAATACAAGTTGGACAGAAGAAAAAAAGAATAGTCCTATCGCGATCGGAGCCAGCCCCAGAGTGAATCTGCTCCAGAAAACCAGTTTGTAAACTAGGTAAAACATGCCAACCAAAAAACTAATCATTGCTGCTGGAAATCCAAGAAAAGTGGCTAGTCGCAAGGGTATCTTTGTATAACTGGTGATGCCCAACATTGCTTCTTCGTACAAATATAAAAAACTACTTTTACTTTTACCATGCCGGCGGGCTGGTTGGGCAAACTCAATGATAGCCGGTTCGAAGCCGATATCGGCTATCAACCCGCGAAAATATGGATAGGGATCTTTTAGGTCCCTCAGGATCTCGATGACTTTCCGGTCATATAACCCAAATCCAGTAAAATGGGAGATGAGTTCTACTTCTGAGAGTCTATCCAATGATTTGTAATAAAGCGTACGGAGGAAGAAGATAAAAAAGGATTCCTTGCTGCTTGTCTTGATAGCCATGACTACTTTGTATCCCTGTTCCCATTTGATAATAAAATCATTGATCATAGCAGGTGGATTCTGTAAATCAGAAGCAATAGTCACCACTGCATCTCCGAAAGCTTGCATAGCGGCGTTATAACCAGAGCGATCTGGGCCAAAATTTCGAGCATTGAATATCACTTTGAAGTTTGGATCCTTTGACGCTAATGCTCTTAGTATTTGCGGCGTATTATCAGTCGAAGCATTGTCTGCAACAATGATTTCATAGCAGTAGCGATCGCTCAACCTCTCCATGGTCTTTGTGATTTGTTCATAGAGCATGGGGATATTATCTTCCTCGTTATAACAACTGGTTACAATGGATATTTTCTTCATTTAGTCCTCGTAAAGAGCAACAATTTCGTTCCTTAGTTTCAGCTCAGATCGGATTCGGTGAATAATTTCGTTTTGGAAAGTTCTGGACGAAACAAGAATCGTCTCGGGCTTCTCATCCAAATTTGTTGGGTTAATGATCTGTATGCCGTTCAATTCTTTGCCTTGATAATTAGGATTGGAGTCGACGTATGAAACAATGTTTGCTTTTGAAAGCCGACTGGTTGCTAGCAACCTTTGAGTATGAGTACCGACTCCCCATATGATGAGAGGTTTGTGACTGTCAACCACGTCGTTGATGATATTGTGAATGCGTGTTTCAACTTTCCGCGAAACCGCAACGTATTTTTCTATAGCTGGTCTTACCTGCGTATCATTTATATAACGAAACTCGCGATCTTGGTCCGTCTTTTGAAATACCATTCTGATCGTATATCCTGCGTGCGTATCCGTCTGGTTATACAATTTTTGTGTCGAAAACAGCCTTGAGAATCCATGTACACCCATCAGATTCGTCAAAGATTGAGAGGTAAAAAAATTGATGTGTTCCATACTGAATTCCTGGAAGGGCGCATCAGGGGATGATGCAAAATTCGAGGCGTCTGGGACCTCAACGTACAACTTACTGGTGGGTGACAACATACTACTTAGTTTCGTTAAAGCGCTGTCCAAATCTCGGATGTGCTCTAATACTGCTACAAGGATGATGAAATCGAATTGCCCGATGTCAGTTCTTAGATTCGAAAGTGCGCAGGTTGACACTGGTATGTGATAGAGTAGTTCTGCGTTTCGCGCGCAAGCCGGGGAAGGATCTATGCCAAGCACGTTTTGATAGCCCATTTCTCTGATGGCATTTAAGAGTCCGCCATTGGCGCATCCGATTTCCAAGATTCGCGCATCTTGATTTTCGATATGACTTCTGATGACTTGTGCTAATTCTTGAAATTGGCGCGACTCAAACTCTGTTGGCCGGCCCAGGCGGTCCTGATGCTCATATTTTGACATATTGCGATAATACTCATCAAAGTCTTTTTGATCTGGGATATTGTCTGCAAAAACAAATCCACAGTTGTTGCACATAACAACATCATAACCGTCCATCAGACCGCCATCAGACAACCTAGTAAACTGTTGACGAAACAAATTGCTTTTTTGGCTGCCTCCACAAACACAACAGATTCGTTTGCTTATTAAATTAGTTTCTGTCATCTACTCTCCTGCTTATTGTTGATGCAATCTGCCGACTGGTACCGCATAACATACTAATTCCCAGCCTTCCAGATCGTGCGGCCGAAGAAAAAAGCGATAGTCATTAGAAATGGATTCAATTAATAAAGGTATTCTCCACAGATGATCGGGTAGGTGATACACACAAATGGCAAGGATTGGTAAATTCTCTCGGATGATTTTTTTGCTGCCGTTTAAGGCATCAACTTCAGAACCTTCAATATCCATCTTAATAAAGGTAGGACCATCGTCTTTCATTTCCGAATCCAGGCAAACACAATCCACTCGTAAATTTCCATTATCCATCACTCGTGCAGAGATTGTACCTGTTGCAGAAAAGCGGATTTCTTTTTGATCACAATTGCCGACCGCCGCCTCTCCAATCGTAATTCTTTTTCTGGTGGAAATCGGCAAAGTAGTGATATACCGTTTAAGGTTGTCAAAATTGATTGGATCGGGCTCGAACGCAAATATTTTGCTAAAGTCCTCTTGATGTTGACACAAATCGCGAATAGTATCTCCATCAAAGGCGCCGCAATCTACAAATACTTCTCCAGGAAGAATCGAATAGAGATCGTCCGGGAAGTATTGCTTGTGGCTAACCGGAGACGGCAGCCCATCGAAATCCATTCGCAGCCGGAACCTGAGTTGGGCAAGATATTCCTGTCGAGAACCATCATCTGCCCACAATCTAAATGCCTCGCGAATTTCAGGTGCACGCTGGAGGATTTTATGCGGAGATTCTAGGCTGCAATGAGGCAAAAATACATCGGGATATTTCCAAAATAGATAGCCAAAAGCAACAACTTTTTGGCAACCGAGATCAAGAAGTTGCCTGCGCCTCATGGCTTGCCGGTCCCCGGCTGAAGTACTCCAAATAGTAGTAATAAAAGCTGCATCTCTCCCATATTTCCGTGCCGCATCGTCAGGAGATAATACTACCAGACCATCAACGTTCGTATTCCAAAGTTGTTTGTTGTTATCCGCAAAAGCCAATGGTTCTAATCCCGTTGTTCTCAGCCCAGCAAGTGTCTTGCGTCCTAGATTTCCAGCCCCAAAGAGAACCAGACGTTTACCAAATGGTTCTGTAAGATCATCAAAAGCTGATTGTTCCCGTTTTATTGCCGCACTATTGTCTTCACTCAATAGCTCTTCAAGTTGTTCTTCGGACACTTTATTAATCCTGTTTTTTTGTTTCATTTTGTTTATCCACTTTTAATTGCGATTGGAGTAATAAAATCTTTCTCAATAATATCCAAGGAACTATTCTTTAATGCCTGCACAATCCGGGGAGCTGAATGACCATCTCCATACGGATTGACTGTTCCTTGAAGATGCAATTTTAACGCTCGCTCGATTCCGGATGTTATTTCTTCGGTCGAATAGCCTACATCAATCACATTTCCACCGCGTAGTCGGCCTTTCTGGCGCGTGCCAATGTTCACAGCGGGTAGGTCAAATGAGGGTGCTTCCATCAAAGCGGACGAAGAATTTCCTATCATTGCCCTTGCGTGACGCAACAAATCATAATAGATTGGTGGGATCAGGTTGGCGTGGGCCTGGGCGTTTGGGAATCGACGCATTTTCTTTATGATCTTCCGCCCAGCCGTGTCTGCATTGGGCAGGATAAATACAATGGGCTCGGTTCGTTGTCTCAGCGCATCTAGCAGATTATCGATATATTCGTCTGTGTGTTCATATTCGAGAGTCACGGGATGGAAAATTACTACGAGCGCGCCTCTTGCCAGGGGTTCTCCATAAGTGGCATTCAATCCATCCAAAGCTGGGTTCCCCGTCACAATCACATGTTTTGGATCTTCACCCATCTGCAGAACGCGTCTGGCTTGCTCTTCTGCATAGCAGAAATGCAAATGTGCCATTTTGGTTATAGCGTGTCGCATGCTTTCATCAAAAGCACCGATGGTTAGGTCCCCGCCTCCTAGGTGTGCGATAGGTATTTTGAAAGGAACCGCTGCGAGTGCAATTGCTGCAGCCTCAAAGCGGTCGCCTGTGATTAAAAGGATATCTGGTCGAGTGTGGGCAAAAGCTTGGGCGAAGCCAAAGCATGTCAATCCCATGCTTTTGGAGATCCCCTCGGGCGATTCACTTGACATTAAACACTCCACCCGCTCGGAGATTGGAAACTCAATTTGTTCAACTGTACTCCCAAATTCTGGAGATAAATGCGCCCCGCCTACAAACAACTTTAGGCTAAGGTCGGGATCAGCGCTTATTTCCTTTAAGACGGGTCGCAAGATTCCATATTCGGCGCGAGAAGTCGTAATAACCCCAATAGTTCTCATTCTTCTAAATCACTCCATTTGAGTTGTTTATCTTTTGGGATCGCGTTCTGCACGCTTTTTCCCAACAACCTGTTGTAATCCGCTGCTTTGATTTCCCCAGTGCCAGGTCTCTTCACCCAAATATTCTCTGGGGTTAGTTTTTCTCCAGCCTTTATATCGCGTATTGAAACAACGCAGGCATAGGCAAAATCAATGGTTGGCTTCTCCTCGGACAAGATTGTTTTTGAACCTCCCAGCGCGGCGTGAATGGCGCGAGAGCCTTTAACAAGTTCTTTCAACTCATTCGGATCGATGGAAATGGGAATGTCGGGACCGGGCCAAGTTTTATCCGAAGTAAAGTGCTTCTCCAAGATACGCGCCCCCAGAGCCACAGCAGCAAAACAGATATAGTTTCCGATAGAATGGTCGCTGAGGCCAATGACGGCATCAGGAAATCGTATCGCAAGTTCACTAATCCCGCCTAAGCGAACTTTCTCGTAAGGAGTGGGATACATGGATGTGCAATGCATAAGTGCAAATCGAACCCCGGATTGCCGAAGGATTTCCACTGCAGGTGTTATCGATTCTAGGTCGTTCATTCCGGTGCTAAGAATAATTGGTTTCCCGTTTGATGCAATATGTTTTATGAGCGGGTAATTATTACATTCCCCCGATCCAATCTTGTAAGCACAGACATTCATTCGGCTGAGGCGGTTTGCTGCCGCCCGCGAGAATGGAGTACACAAATAGATCATTCCTTGCGACTCAACATAACTCTTAAGCCTGTGCTCTTCATCTTCTGATAAGGCACATCGCTTCATGATGTTCCAAATGCTCTCAGTGGCGTTGCCCGGAATCACGTCATTGGGGATCATTTCGTCTTCAATGACGTGTGATTGGAATTTAACACATTCACAACCTGCAGCGCGTGCATCGTTAACCATTTGGATTGCCTTTTCGAAGCTGCCTTCATGGTTAATTCCAATTTCTGCAATCACTAGCGGAGGGTGATCTGGCCCGATGATTCGATTGCCCATCTCCAGATTCATGATCTTTCCATCCTTTGCGCGTCGTCCTCATCAAAAAAGTGCATGTTTTCCCAAACCTCTTCCCTCGGCAAAAAAGGAGCCATATCTTCTAGTGGCCGTGACTCGAGAGTGCCATCCTCGCGTCGGAAAGCAGAAGCCTTGGGAGTTATGCCTTGTTCGATCGCGATATTCAATTCACACAGAGCCGGGCCTTCGGTTTGCAAAACTCCTCGGATACCCTCTTCGATCTCGGCATTAGTTCGAATTGTTGAGTAAGCCAGATCATAGGCAGCTGCTAGGTATGCAAAATTGGGATTGCTGACGCCAGATGCTTCATCCGCACCGACAAACCTTCCGAAAAAATTGGCTTGTGTGACGCGAATGTTAGTGTATCCATGATTATTGAAGATAAAGACCTTAATGGGAAGGCGATAATGCTTAATGGTGAGCAGTTCCTGCACGTTCCATTGCGAACTGCCGTCTCCACTTAGGCAAATGGTGCGACGTTTTCCTCCGATACATGCTCCGACTGCTGCCGGCAAGTCCCATCCCATAGGGCCCCAGTTACCACTGATGATAGTTCGTTGATGTGGCTTGACTTTGAAAGCTTGCCAATAACTAACCTCATCGAGTCCGTTTCCCGCCACGACAATGTCTTCGGCAGTGAGAAGATCTGATAGCTTGTCTACAAACACATAGGAGTTAACATGATCCTTATCTTTATAGAACTCATCCAGAATGATTGGATACCGTTCTTTCCAACGCGCACACGTCTCCAGCCACTTTGCTTGTGGTGAGAATTGCAGCTTTTCAGTTTTAATTTGATGCAGCAACTCGACAAGAAAGTCATTTATGTCTGCCTGGATTGCAAAATCTGGCTGGATTGCCTGATGATACAATTGTCCCTCATCGATGTCGAGTAAAATCTTTTTGGCTTTTGGAGCGAATTCCCTGTAATTGAATCCTGTCTTCGTAATGTTTATTCCGGATGCCAGAAAGAACACGCAGTCCGCGTTTTGTACAGCGAAATTTGCGCGCCTTTGCCCGGCAGTTCCAAAGACGCCCATACAATGTGAAAATTGCTCAGGTACAAGGTCCTTCGCACAATTTGGCAAAACCACTGGGAAAGGCATGAATTCAAGTAATTCTTCCACCAGTTTCTCTGCACGAGCAATATGGATTCCATTGCCCAACAGGAAGAGCGGGCGATAAGCTTCGCGAGCAATCTGAATAAATCGCCCAGCTTGTTCTTTCAATTTGCTGACGTTATTCTCTGACACAGGTGGCACAAATGATTGGAGGGCCGTTTCATCAATCTCGGCTCCTTGTACATCAAGAGGAAAATCAAGCCAAACCGGACCCGGCCTCCCATGCGTTGCTAAATAAAGTGCTTTTTCCAGTTCATATCGGACCATTTGTGGGTCTAGCAATGCGACAGCGTATTTCGTAACGGGGCGGGCCATCTCAATCAGATTGCCTTCTTGAGGACCTCTTTGTCTGATTTTCGTATAATCTGCAATTAGATCGCGACGCACTTGACCTGAGAGCACAAGAATCGGTATAGAGTCGACCCATGCACTTGCAACGCCTGAAAGAGCATTAGTTCCTCCGGGTCCTGTGGTAACCAAACATGCTCCGACCACGCCGGTTATGCGGCTGTACACTTCTGCGCTGTAGGCACATGCCTGCTCATGATAATTACATACGTATGTCATTCCTTGGCGGTTGCCAACAGAATCCACCAAGTGCATGATACCGCCACCCGAAACCATAAAAATAACTGTGATTCCCTTTTTTACCAAAAAATCCACTACATAATCTGACAACTTAATCATGAATACGCTCCATATACCATTCCTTTGTTCGGCGAATGGCTTCATTCAGTTTAATGCAGTCATCTAGTCCCAATTCCAGTCGTGCGCGACTTATGGATGGGATATACCTATTCGCTAAGAGATTCATTTCCGGCTTGCCAGCCATAATTATTTCGCAATTAGGATTTATAATATTTCTGACTGTATTTGCCAGCTGAGCAATGTTTAATTCAGAATCAGAGCCAACATTATAGGCTCTGCCGTTGCTACCTCTAAACAATATGGTCCACAGCCAAATGGCGAGATCGGCGGCATATAGATAGGAACGATAGGGCGTTCCATCTCCCTTCATCGTAATGGGCCTGCTGTTCAATGCATCGCGGATGAAGTTGCCGATAGCATAAGTCGTGTTCAAAGGAAGGTATGGGCCAACAAATGCAAAACAACGGGCTATCTTTGCTTCAAAAACGGACGATTGGGCAGTTGCGATACAAAGAAATTCGGAAGCCCGTTTGCTTTCTCCATAGGCGCTAAGTACATCGGTAGTAAGCGGGGCTCCTTGGTAGTCTTCGGATAGGTGTGTTATTTCTGGCGGTTGTTTTCCATAGATGGCACCTGAACTTGTGAAAAGCAGCTTTTTTGTGCCACATTGTTGACACAATTCTAATACATGCATTGTCCCTTGTAAATTCGCATAAAAGAGAAGATTTGAAGGGGTGGGCCTGTTGGCCGTGCTTGATTCGGTGGCGGCGTGGATGACGTGGCTGAAGGTGCTGGCAGGAAAGTCGAATGCGCGGACATCGCCCTGGAGAAGAGTGACCGCTTCGTTTCCCGTAAGATGCGGCGCCTTGATTCGAAAAGCGTCCGGTGAACGCGTCAAAACGGTGGCACGCGCCTTCAGATTCAATTTTTCATTTGCCCACAAAAAACTCTCCAGTAACCAACAGCCAAAGAAGCCTGTTCCACCGGTGATGAAGATTTGCTGACCGCGCAGTTCGTCCCACAGGTCGCGCGTGTGATCAAGAACATGATCGAGGTCTTCCGCCAGGGGATTACTCTTCATGATTATTCCCATGCGTCGATTGCTATTTGATCCAAAGAAACTCCACGATCTATTAGCGCCTCAGAAAGAGTCTTTAGCATCACTGGAGGGCCGGACAGATAATATGCAATGGATAATGGGGCAGGGAGGCTTTGCCAGACGATGTCAACGTTAATGCGCCCGTGCATCCCATTGGGAATCTCTCCTTCCTCGACAAGGAAGCATGTCTTCAGGTTGGCACAGCGCTTTGCGGCGGCCTCGATCATCGGACGATAGATCAAAAGCTTGGGTCTGCGCGCACCGTAGAAAACGTGTACAGAGCGTTGATACTCTGCCGTCAACCCGTCCAAGAAAGCCGTGAATGCTGTTACGCCGGTACCTCCTGCCAATAAACAGGAATCGTCATCAGTGTTGATCGCGAATTCGCCATACGGCATCTTGATCCATACCTCGCCGCCAAGACGGAGCCCGGCTTCCATTCGAGTGGTAAATCGTCCTTTGACGGCGTATGTGATGGTCAAGAGGCTTCGATCACCAGGCGAACTGGCGATGGAAAAAGGGCGCGACTCGGGCCAAAAATCGCCTGGCTGGTATGGATCCAAGGCTAGATGTAAGAATTGACCTGCAAAGAAACGCGGAGCAAGCGAATCTGGCTTCAGGGACAGAGAATAAACATGTTCGCCGTGGGGGATCAAATCCACGACTTTGCAGTGAAGCTTTTGCGGCATCAGATGATTCTTTCCCCATTCATGAAGCGCTTAAAGACGGATCCTGCGTACTCAATCTGACTTTTGTCAATGCCGGGATAGACACCGATGAAGAAAGTCCGCTCGGTGATGATGTCGGTGTTGGTTAGGTCGCCAACCACGCGGTGCTGGATATCTGCATACGCCGGCTGGCGGAGCAGATTGCCGCTGAACAGGTTTCGCGTCTCGATGTGGTTCGCCTCGAGGAAGCGAGTGAGATCGTTACGGGAAAAGCCTGCATCTTTGCGGACCGTGATCACGAAGCCGAACCATGACGGATCGGAATTGGGCGTAGCCTTTGGCAGAATCAAACGATCCTCGTACGGCTTCAGGAAAGCATAGATCTTTTGAAAGTTTTCTTTGCGGCGGGCCACAAAGTATTCCAGTTTGTGGAACTGGGCCACTCCAACGGCAGCCTGCATATCCGTCACTTTCAAATTGTAGCCGATATGGCTATAGACGTACTTATGATCATAGCCATACGGCAGGGTGCCAAACTGCTGGCTGAAACGTTTTCCGCATGTGTTATTTTCACCGCCGGCGCAGTAGCAATCACGACCCCAATCGCGCAGCGAGCGGGCAATTCGCCCAAGCAGCTCGTTGCCGGTCAAGACCGCGCCGCCTTCACCCATGGTAATTTGATGCGCGGGGTAGAAGGAAACGGCGGAAATGTCGCCGAAGGTGCCTGTCAGGTGCCCGTGATAGCGTGCGCCGAGCGCGTCACAGTTGTCCTCGACCGTCCATAAGCCGTATGTTCTTGCCAGCCGCATGACCGTGTCGAGATCAAATGGCACGCCCATGGTGTGGGCCATTGCGATCGCGCGAGTTTTTGGGCCGATGGCCTCCTCGAGCCTCGCTGGAATGGCCGTGTAATCTCCCAAATTAACGTCCACAAAGACGGGCACGAGCTGGTTTTGGACGATCGGCGCGATCGTGGTTGGAAAACCGGCCGCGACCGTAACGACTTCATCGCCAGGTCGTAACCGGCGTTCGCCAAGTTTGGGCGAAGTCAACGCTGTGATCGCGATCAAATCGGCTGAAGAGCCGGAGTTGACAATAAAGGCGCTGGAAAGTCCGAAGAATTCAGCGAACTCGGCTTCGAACTGGTCCGAGTAACGGCTGGCGGTCAAGAAGAAATCCAGACTCGCATCGACGAGCTTGACCAATTCATCGGAATCAAAGACGCGGCCGGCGTAATGCACCAAGTCCGTGCCGGCCTTGAAGCTTCGATCTGCGAATCGCTCCTGATAATACTCCTTGACCAACCCCAAAATGTCAGCGCGCAACTGCTCTTCGCGTCTCATAGGTCCGACTCCGTTAGAAAATCCTTGTACCATTTAATTGTTTTGTTCAACCCCTGTTCCAATGAAAAGAGCGGATGCCAGTTCAGAACTCGCCGCGCTTTTTCCGCACTGAGATATTGGTGGTGAATCTCATTTTGTACCTCGTTGCGGATTTCCGGCTTAAGCTTCGAATGCATTAGTTGGAGGATGTGTTCCACGATCTCAAACACCGTGACTTGGATCTCATTGGAGAAATTGAACGCCTCGCCTTTGAGATTTGGATTGCCGGCAAGCTTCTCGGCCAGGAGCATATAGGCCGCCGCGCCGTCTTCCACGTAAAAATAGTCGCGAATATATTGGCCGTCCGACCGGATGATGGGCCTTTGGCCGCGCAGAATCGAGCGGATCGTTCCAGGAACAATGCGGTTCCAATTTAGATCACCACCGCCGTAGAAATTTCCACAGCGCGTGATCGCCACCGGCACATCAAAACTGACCGCATAGGTGTTGGCGATCAGGTCGGCCGCGGATTTGCTGACATCGTAGGGATGCCGACCCTGCAATGGGGTGCTCTCGCTGTATGGCAGGGTCTCTTGATCGCCGTAGGCTTTGTCGGAAGATGCGATGACAATCTGCTTTACTTTTGGGCTTCGACGGCACGCCTCCAATAAATTCCAAGTGCCGGCGATGTTGGTCTCGAAGGTTGAGAGTGGATTGCGATTGGCGATCGTGACGATGGTCTGCGCTGCCAGATGGATCACCGTCTCGATCTCATATTCACCAAGTGTGCGCTCGAGGGTTTCGCGGTCACGAATGTCCCCACGGACGACTTTGACGTGATCGATCAATTTTTCACGAACGAGCTCACTTTGTGGCACCCAATCGCGGACGAGGCAAACCACGTCGGCGCCCACCTCAATTAGTCGGCGGACCAACCAGCTTCCGACCAACCCGGTTCCTCCGGTGACAAAAGTTGGTCGATCCAGCCAAAAGGTCCGATTTAGTTCCATAGCTTCCACGGCGCGTTGCCTTCCCGCCATAATCTTTCCAGGAGATTAACATCCCGAATGGTATCCATGCTCTGCCAGAATCCAACGTGTTGATATGCCGCCAATTGTCCATCCGCCGCAAGCTTTTCCAGGGACTCAAATTCCCAGGCGGTGTGGTCGCCCTCAATGTAGTTGGCCACTTCCGGCTGAAGCACGAAGAAACCTCCATTGATCCAGCCTTCGCCGATTTGAGGTTTTTCCTTGAATTCTGTCACGTTGCCATCCTCCAGGGTCATTTGACCGAATCGCGCAGGAGGGCGAACGGCGGTGAGCGTTGCCAATTTTTTTTGTGAGCGATGATATTCGATCAGCTTGGAAATGTCGAGATTGCTCACGCCGTCTCCATAAGTCAATAGGAAAGGTTCGTTGCCAATAAATTCTGCCACACGCTTCACCCGTCCGCCAGTGTTGGTGTCCGGGCCCGTGTCGAGAAGATGCACAATCCAATCTTCGCTGTTGCCTTCGTGGATGGTTATGTCCCCATTTTTCAACCGGACTGTGAGGCTGCGCGCATGATAGTGATAGTTCACAAAATAATCTTTGATCAACTCGCCGCGGTAACCCAGCGCAATTACGAACTCTTTGAAGCCGAAGGCGGCGTAAATATGCATGATGTGCCAAAGGATCGGCCGGCCGCCGATCTCTACCATGGGTTTTGGCTTGATCGTGGTTTCTTCCGAAAGGCGTGTGCCCAGCCCGCCGGCCAGAATCGCGACTTTCATACGCTGCTCCATCTGCTTATTCTACGGGAGATGGGCGTTTCCAAAGAAGGTTGGCACGATTTTGAAATCATTGTTTCTGCTTCAAGTATTTCCTTTGCCACTCAAATAACTTGTTCAACGCCTCGATGGGAGAAAGTGAATTGACGTCCACCGCACCCAGCTCGTCCAGCAGCGGACTCGTCTCGGGAAAAAGGGCGGCTTGCTGAGCCATGTGCGGACTGATGGTAAGGGCGCGGCCGGATGTTTTCTCCAGTTCGAGCATGATTTCATTGGCGCGCTGGATGACGGGCGCGGGCAGGCCGGCAAGTTGGGCCACGTGGATGCCATAGGACTTGTCTGCTCCGCCGGGAACAATTCTATGCAGGAAGACCACCTGGCCATCGGCTTCGGCCACGGCCACGTTGTAATTGCGGATGCCGGGCAATGAATCCGCCAATTGGGTAAGCTCATGATAATGTGTCGCGAAAAGCGTCTTTGCGCGGAGTTGCGGATGGTTATGAATGTATTCGATGATGCCCCATGCAATAGAAAGGCCGTCATAGGTGCTGGTGCCCCGGCCGATTTCGTCGAGGATCAGCAGCGAACGCGGGGTCGCGTGATGAAGAATGTTCGCCGCCTCGATCATCTCGACCATGAACGTCGATTGTCCGGCATGGATCTCATCCTGGGCACCGATGCGGGTGAAGATGCGATCCACCAGTCCGATCTTCGCGGCCGACGCCGGAACGAACGAACCCATCTGAGCCATCAAGACGATCAGCGCGGTTTGACGCAGGTAGGTCGACTTGCCCGACATATTCGGTCCCGTGATGACGCGCACAACCTCGCCCTTTTCAAAGACGACATCGTTCGGAACGTATCGCTCGCCCCGCAGGCCCTGTTCAACCACCGGATGCCTGCCCTCGCGAATATCCAACTCACTGCCTTCTACGATGTCAGGGCGGACGTAACCTCCTACGGCAGCGGCCTCCGCCAAAGCCGACAGAACATCCAGCTCCGCCAGTGCTCTGGCAATTCCCAGAAGCCTTTTTGCGGATCTGGACAGCCCGGCGCAGACTTCCCGGAATAATCGCAGCTCGATCTCGCGAATACTCTCTTCGGCATTCAACACCAGGGTTTCGTATTCTTTCATCTGCGGGGTGATGAAGCGCTCGGCGTTGACCAAGGTCTGCTTGCGGATGTACTGCTCCGGCGCCCGCTCGGCCGCGCCGCGCGAAATCTCGATGTAATAACCGAAGACTTTGTTATATCCAACCTTAAGTGTTTTGATGCCGGTTCGCTCGCGCTCCACCGCTTCGAGATTCGCGATCCAATCCCGCGCATGTTTGGATGCTTCAATGACCGAATCCAATTCCGGCGAATAGGCCGGGCGAATGACCCCTGTGCTTTGGAGTGTGGCGGGTGGATCGTCGGCGATCGAGGATTCGAGCAGGGATAGCTCGTCATTTGCCAATTCGATCAGGGGTAGCGCGGCGGTTGATTTTCCCCGCACACCCACAATGCCGGGTAATTCCTTGAGCGTATTTCGCATTGCCACCAAGTCGCGCGGCTGCCCATGCCCGGCCAGAATGCGATTGATTAATCGCTCCAAGTCTGCCAGCGGCTTTAGCGCTGCGCGCGTTTCGGCACGTTCCATGCCGCGTTCGAAGAAATATTGAACTCCATCGAGGCGGGTATTAATTCTCTCAACGCTGAGCAATGGCTGGCTTACCCATTGATGCATCAGCCGCTTGCCCATGGGAGTGACCGTGCAGTCCACGACACCGAGCAAGGAGCCTTTGTATTCACCGCGCAATGTTTCTTCAAGTTCAAGGTTGCGCCGCGCAGAGGCGTCCAGCGTCATGAAGTCGTTCAGGCTGTAATAGCGGAATTCCGTCAGGAGATTTAGGGCATCGGGCTGGGTTTCCTTGAGATATTGGATGATTGCGCCTGCTGCCCGGATGGCGAGGCCGTTCTCCTTCAACCCGAAGCCTTGCAACGTGGATGCTTTGAAATGCACCAGCAACGTCTCTTCACATTTGCCTGGTTCGAACCGCCAGGCAGGGCAGGGGGTCAGATGGCTTACAGCTCCGTCATCGAGAGACTGATTGTCGGGCAGAATGGTTTCGGCAGGATGAAGTCGCGTCAGTTCCGCGCGCAAAGACTCGATTGGCAGCTCAGTTGCCGCGAATTCTCCGGTAGTGATATCGGCATAGGCAACCGCAGCTGTTTTTTCGTCGAAGACGACCGAGGCCAGATAATTGTTTGCGTCGCTCCCTAGGAGCCCTGGTTCGATGACCGTTCCCGGTGTCACCACGCGGACAACTTTGCGGGGAAACAATCCTTTGATGGGTTCATCACCAACCTGTTCGCAAATGGCAACGTGGTAGCCCTGGTCAATCAGGCGGGCCAGGTAATTTTCCACAGCATGGTAGGGAATTCCGGCGAGCGGGGCGCGCACTCCTTTGCCGATGGGACGGGAGGTCAATACAATGTCGAGTTCGCGCGAAATAGTTTCAGCATCTTCATCGAAGGTCTCGTAGAAATCGCCGAGGCGGAAGAAGAGGATTGTATTCGGATAGTCGCGTTTGATTTCCAGATATTGCTGACGGATCGGCGTGACGTCTTCGTTCGACATAGGTTCATTCTACGGGAAACAGGAGAAACGGACAAGGGAGGTTGCTTGTTGACTTTTGTTTCTACCTAGTGTATAACATCCAACCGATAGGTTAGAATGGATCCTCCGCTGTTTTTGTGAAAGGTTGAATGATTTGGCCCTCAAAAACAAATTGCCTCCTTGGTCACAAATCTATCCGGTTTATGCAATTATTGTAATACCGGTTTATGGCTGGACCATCTATTGGGCTCTTTGGAAATTGCCGAGCTGGCTGGACTTCTTGCCTCTGGGTCAAATTGGGGTGATCCTTTGCTACTTGATGGCGACGAATTTCTTCGAAAGTCTGCTGATGCTCCTGGGGGTGGTCATGGTTTCGTTGATCCTTCCGCGGAAATGGTTTCGTGACGTTTTTGTCAGCCGCGGCAGCATGTTGGCTGCAAGTGTATTAATTCCGATCATGGTTTTTGAATATCATAACGATAAGCCCGCCGATTACTTCAGCAAATTCCCCATGCTAATGTTGATAATATTTTTGATTGCATGTGCATCGGTCTTTCTGGCTGGATGGATAGGGATTGTCCGCAAAGCGGTCGAAGCTCTTGCGGAAAACGCCGTTATCTTTCTGTTTGTGTTGCTGCCCGTCAGTCTCCTCTCTTTGATAATCGTTATCGTTCGAAATCTGTTTTAGGATGGATCAGCTTACGCGTCTCAGTCGACGGGAATTCATTAAGCTGATGACACTTGCGCCCGCAGCGCTGGTGTTCTCGGAAACCATCATGCCGAGTCCGCTGGCGGCAACTTCACCCAACATTGTGGTCATGGTATGTGACGCAATGTCGGCTGACAACCTATCTCTTTACGGATATCCGCGCCGGACAACGCCCAACTTTGAACGCTTGGCCCAACGTTCGATCGTCTACCATTCCCATTATTCGGCGGGGAGTTTTACCACACCTGGAACGGCGTCCCTTCTGACCGGTCTATATCCATGGACGCATCGCGCCCTTAGTTTCAACGGCCAAGTTGCGCCGGCTTTTGCGGGCAGAAATATTTTTGCATTGCTCGGCAACTCATATGACCGCGTTGGTTTCGGCCAGAATCTCCTGGCAGAGTTTCTTCTGAGCGAATTCCGTTCGAGTCTCGATGTCCATATGTCGCCGGCATCCTTTAGTGTACGCGAACAATTATTGGGGACCTTATTCAAGAACGATACACCCGCCAGCTACTATGCGTTTGATGATTTTTTCTTTCGCCCAAGCGACATCCCCCGATCCCTGATCTTTGGGATGCTTGAACAGGCGCTCTTTGGCTTTCGGCTGGAATCGATTTCTACGGTTGGCTACAGCAACGGCATTCCAAGAACAAACAACAAGATTTATTACCGCTTGGAAGATATCTTTCGCGGCCTGGCATCCCAAGTCCAGCTTTTTCGGCGCCCGTTTTTCGCTTATTTCCACTTATGGTCGCCCCACGCGCCTTATCTGCCAAGCAAGGAATTCGAGAACGCATTTAGAAATGATCATTGGAGCCCACCGACGAAACCTAAGCATCGCTTGGGGCAGCAGCTCACTTTTGCACAGATGCAGCTGCAAAGGCAAAAGTACGACGCCTACGTGGCAAACGTGGACTCAGAGTTTGGAAAGTTTCTGGACGAGTTGGAAGCCTCGGGTGAGCTAGACCGGACCTGTTTCATACTTACCTCCGATCATGGCGAAATGTTTGAGCGAGGAGTTGTGGGGCACGAAACTCCTTTGTTGTACGATCCTATTCTGCATGTTCCCCTGGTGATCTCCATGCCGGGTCAACGTGATCGGAAAGACATCTATTCTCAGACGAACAGTGTCGATGTTCTGCCAACTTTGCTCAAAATTGGCGGGCGCGATATTCCCGCCTGGGCAGAGGGGCAATTGCTTCCAGCCCTGGGTGGTGTGGAGGATAATTCGCGTGCCACCTTCTCGCTGGATGCCAAGAAAGGTTCGTCATTTGGTCGTTTGTCGATTGCTTCGGTCGCGATGCGAAAGGAGGGATATAAGTTGATTTATTATAAGGGCTACACCAAATCGGATTGGTTTGAATTGTACAACCTAGAGAAGGACCCGGAGGAAATGGTTGATTTGTTCGATCAGGAAACCTCTGTGGCAAACACCATGAAAAACGAATTGTTGACAGCATTCGATCAGCATAGCGGTCCATTGACGAGCTAAGCATGGCACGCCTGAGTCGAAGGGAGTTTTTGAAATTGGCAGCTGGCGCGCCTGCTGCGTTGGCCTTTTCGCAGACGCTCGTTCCGAGTCCGCCGGGGACGAATTCGCCGAACATCATTGTGCTGGTGTTCGACGCCATGTCCGCTGACAATTTGTCTTTATACGGTTATCCGAGAAAGACCAGTCCGAACTTTGAGCGATTGGCTCAACGATCCACCGTGTACCATTCGCATTATTCTGCCGGCAGTTTTACTACGTCGGGAACCGCATCCCTGCTCACAGGTTTATATCCGTGGACGCATCGCGCCATCAGCATCAACGGCCAGGTGGCGCCGGCTTTTGCGGATAAAAACATTTTTGCGCTGATGGGAAATTCCTATGACCGTGCCGGCTTCGGTCAGAACTTTTTGGCGGAATTGTTGTTAAGTGAATTTCGCTCAAACTTGGATATTCATTTGCCGCCCGATTCTTTCAGTGTACGCGGTCAGGTATTTGGCGCCTCGTTTAAGGATACGCCCGCAAGTTATTATGCATTGGATGATTTTCTCTTCCGTTTAAGTGATTCTCCTCGTTCGCCTCTCTTGGGCTTGATTGAGCGGGCCCTCTTCGGCTTCCGACTTCAATCGATTTCGACAACTGGTTATGTCGATAGCCTTCCACATACGGATTACAAAATTTATTATCGGCTGCAGGATATCTTTAGTGGACTGATATCCGAATTAAATGAATTTCGGCGCCCGTTTCTAGCTTACTTTCATTTGTGGTCTCCGCACGCACCGTATTCACCACGTGTCGAATTTATGGATTTGGTGAGAGCTGGATTGAATTCTCCCAGAAAACCTGAACATCCTTTGGGTGACAGAATTTCATATCCAACAATCCAGGCCCAGAGGCGGCTATATGATGCCTATGTCGCGAACGTAGACTGGGAGTTTGGCCGGTTTTTGGATAATCTGGAATCTTCCGGCGAGTTAGACCGGAGTTATCTGATCGTCACTTCCGATCACGGGGAAATGTTTGAGCGCGGCGTCTTTGGACATGATAATCCGTTGATGTACGATTCCATTCTTCATATCCCGCTGTTGATATCAGCACCGGGGCAAAACAGCAGAGGCGATATCATTTCGCAGACGAATAGTGTGGATATTCTGCCAACGTTGCTTCACATTGCAGGGTTTGATATTCCGGCTTGGGCGGAGGGTCAATTGCTGCCGGGTTTTGGTGGAGTCGGAGATAATTCGCGCGCCACCTATTCCGTGGATGCAAAAATCGGCTCATCATTTGGCAGGCTCTCGGTCGCCTCGTTGGCGATGCGCAAGAATGGCTACAAGTTGATTTATTACAAAGGATATACCGGGACCGATTGGTTCGAGCTATATAATTTGCAAGAGGACGCGGAGGAATTAGATGATCTTTACAATAAGGATGTTTCCGCTTCGAATTCCATGAGGGATGAAATGCTGACGGCCTTCAACCAGCATAGCGGACCGTTGAAGGGCTAAACATAGTGCGTCTGAGTCGAAGGGAATTTCTGAAGTTGGCGACGCTGGTGCCTGCGGCGTTGGCGGTTTCACAGCGGATGTGGCCGAGTCCGCTGGGCGCGAACTCACCGAACATCATTGTGATGGTGTTTGATGCGATGTCGGCGGACAATTTATCGCTGTATGGTTATCCGCGTAAGACCAGTCCCAACTTTGAAAGGCTGGCGCAACGATCGACGGTCTATCACTCGCATTATTCGGCGGGGAGTTTTACTACGTCAGGCACCGCCTCTTTGCTCACCGGCCTATATCCCTGGACGCATCGCGCCATTGACGAGGGCGGCCAGGTGGCGCCAGCTTTTGCGGACAAAAACATTTTTTCCCTGTTTGGGAAGTCGTATGATCGTGCCGGTTTTGGTCAAAATGTCTGGGCCGAACTCTTGCTTGGAGAATTTCGTTCAGATCTTGATGTTCATCTGCCGCCCAGCGCCTTCAGCCTGCGCGCCCAGCTCGGCGGCGGCTTATTTCAAAAGGATTCGCCCATTAGCTACTATGCCTACGATGATTTTCTTTATCAGCTTGGAGATTCTCCAAAGTCCATTCTGTTCGGATTGCTGGACCGATTTGTTTTTGGCTACCGGCTGAGATCCATTCCCCTCGCTGGTTACCCCTCCAACGACCGCAGCGTGGAGAATTACCTCAATATTCCGCACTCTGATAATTACAAGATCTATTACAAGCTTGAGGATGTGTTTCGCGGACTCCTATCCCAGGTTCAGCGGTTTGAACAACCCTTCCTGGCATATTTCCACTTGTGGTCACCCCATGCTCCGTATGCTCCACGTCAGGAGTTCATTGAATTGTTCAAAAGGGATGGCTTCAACCCGCCGAAGAAACCCAAACATCCCCTGAGCGACCAACTTTCGATTGACGTGATGAACTATCAACGACTATTGTACGATGCTTACGTGACGAACGTCGACTCAGATTTCGGTAGATTTCTGGATGAATTGACTGCAAACGGAATGCTCGACAAGACTTATTTCGTTCTTACCTCGGATCACGGCGAAATGTTCGAACGTGGCATTGTAGGACACGAGAACCCGTTGATGTACGATCCGGGCCTTCACGTGCCCTTACTGATCTCTGTGCCGGGGCAGCCAACCAGGAGGGACGTCTACTCTCAAACGAACAGCGTGGATATTCTGCCTACGCTGCTGGCCGCGGCTGGCCGTGCAATACCTGACTGGGCAGAGGGGCTGCCGCTTCCTGGCTTTGGCGGGGTGGAGGACAATTCCCGCGCCACCTTCACTGTCGACGCCAAGCGCTGTTCCGCTTTTGGAAAGTTGTCCATTGCTTCGCTGGCAATGCGCAAAAATGGTTACAAATTGAGTTATTATTTGGGGTATGGCAGGAGCAACTGGTTTGAGCTTTATAATTTGCAGAACGATCCTGAAGAATTGACGGACCTTTTTGATGAAAACGATTTAACGTCCAAGCTGCTGAAGGATGAACTGCTGACGGCTTTTAACAAAAACAGTGGCCCGTTACGCGGCTGATGTTTTTGTCAACAAAATACTTTGCAAAGGAAGATGCAGACACTATGAAACTTGTTCTACTTCGTCACGGACAGAGCACATGGAATTTGGAAAATCGCTTCACGGGCTGGACCGATGTCGGACTCACCGACCAGGGGATTGCCGAGGCGCATCAGGCGGGCAGGCTTCTTCGCCAGGAGGGTTACATTTTTGATGTGGCGTTCACTTCCGTTCTACGGCGCGCGATTCAGACCCTTTGGATTGCCTTGCAGGAGATGAATCTTGAATGGATTCCGGTAACGAATGCCTGGCAGTTGAATGAGCGCCATTATGGCGCTTTGCAGGGCCTGAATAAATCCGAGACGGCGCAAAAATTCGGCGAGGCACAAGTAAAGCTCTGGCGGCGCAGCTATGACGTGCCACCGCCTGCGCTGGAGTTGGCCGACGAACGGCACCCCAAGTTTGATCCGCGCTACGCGCAGATGAAACCGAAGCAGCTGCCGGCCACGGAGTCGTTGAAGATCACGCTGGAGCGCGTCCTTCCCTATTGGCATTCGACGCTGGCGCCAACCATCAAGTCGGGCAAACGTGTTCTCATTGCCGCGCACGGAAACAGCCTGCGTGCCATGGTCAAGTATCTGGATAACATCTCTGACGTCGAAATCCCCGAACTGAACATTCCGACCGGCATCCCCCTGGTGTATGAATTGGATGAGAATCTCAAGCCCCTCAAGCATTATTACCTTGGCGATCCGGATGAGGTTGCGAAAGCCGCGGCCGCGGTGGCCAGCCAAGGCAAGGCCAAATAGCTAACCAACCTCCGAGTTCCTGGGAACTCGGAGGTTCGCTTCAATGCAAAATCGTTCTATGCTGAATCCGGATTTCATCAACGAGCTTCGCGAGCAATTCACTGGCGATATTCGACTTGATTTGGGCTCGAGAGTACTGTACAGCACGGATGCTTCCATTTATCAAATCGAGCCATTGGGAGTCGTGTTGCCGCGCACGCAGGAAGATTTGCATTCGGCGGTGGAACTTGCGGCAAGATACCGCATTCCGCTTCTGCCGCGCGGCTCGGGTTCATCTTTGGCGGGGCAGGCGATTGGTGAAGCGTTGATCCTGGATTGCTCCCGCTGGCTGGATCGGATCATTGCTATTGACCCTGGATCCAAGACCGCCACGGTTGAGCCAGGCGTGATCCTTTCGGACCTGAACCGCGCCGCCGCCAAACATGGCTTGATGTTCGGCCCAGATCCCGCCTCCGCCGAACGCGCCACCCTGGGCGGGGTCATCGGCAATAATGCAACCGGAGCACATTCCATCTTGTATGGCATGACAGCGGACCACTTACTCTCTGCCGATGTCATTTTGTCGGATGGCTCGCTGGCAACCTTTGACGATACAATATCCGATTCCCAACTCCTGACATCGGGATCGCGATTATCAAATATTACGTCGGCTATATTTCACATCCGCCAGAAATATGCAGATGTAATTCAACAAGATTATCCAAAGTCATGGCGAAACTCGGCGGGCTATCGCTTGAATTACTTGCTGCCGTGGTCCGCATCGCAACCTCCGCAATGGATCGGTGATGCTTATCCTGCGAATCTTAAGCCGGGTATGCTTAACCTGGCTCCTCTTTTGGCCGGAAGTGAGGGAACGCTCGCCGTCATTCGGCGTGCAACGATCCGCCTGGTCGACAGGCCGAAACACACAATCTTGGGAATTCTTTCCTATGATAACGTGGCTGAGGCCTGTGATGCCGTGCCGGAATTGTTGAGCCGTAACCCAAGCGCGATTGAGCTGATCCCAGAACTCATTCTGCGGCTGGCCAGGACAATCCCTGCATATTCATCTCAGATGGGCTGGGTGGTGAATGATCCGGCGGCGGTGCTCGTGGTGGAATTTGGCGGCGAACAACCCGGAGTCCTGAAAGAGGCAGCGATGGAACTGCGGGATGATGTTGTCATAGTCGAATCCGCCGCAGACCAGGCACAGGTATGGAGTGTCCGCAAAGCGGGATTGGGGATTCTTGATTCGCGTCCGCAAGCCGCACGCCCCATCGCGTTCATTGAGGATTGTGCCATTCCGGTGGAGCGGTTGGGTGAGTTTGTGCGTGAGATTCAGAGCATCATGTCCGCGCATAAAACCGAAGGCGGAATTTATGCGCATGCTTCGGCGGGATGTCTGCATATCCGTCCGATATTGGATCTGAGGAGCAGCGAGGGCGTGCACGCCCTGCGTTCCATCGCAGAACAAACGCTGGCAGTCACGATGGGGCTTGGCGGTTCCCTGTCGTCCGAACATGGAGATGGAATTGTGCGCGGAGAATGGTTGGAGCAGACGTATGGCGGCGAGATCACGGAAGCCATGCGGATGCTCAAGCGTGCTGCGGATCCTTTTGATCTGCTGAATCCCAAGAAGATGTTTGATGCCCCACCGATGGATACTCATTTGCGCTACGGCGAGAATTATCAAACGCATCCTTGGGTTCCGTCTTTGGATTTCACGCATGAGAATGGGTTGGCGGGGGCGATCGAACAGTGCAACGGCCAAGGTGTGTGCAGAAAAAACACCGACGTCATGTGTCCATCGTTTCAAGCAACGCGTGAAGAGAAATATTCGACGCGCGGACGCTCAAACCTCCTGCGTGCTCTGATGACAGATCCTGTTCTTAAATCTCGAATCGCAAAAGGGGTGATCCGCGCCTCGGGGCTTGAGAAATCGGTCCACGACGCACTGGATTTTTGCCTGGCTTGCAAGGGTTGTACGGCGGAATGCCCCAGCGGTGTGGACATGCCAAAGCTTAAGTTTGAGTTTCAATACCAATACTACAAATCTCATCGTCGACCCCTGCGCGATTATGTCTTTGGATATTTCCATCTGGCCGCGAGATGGTTCTCTCGATTTGCTCCTCTTGTCAATTGGGTAACCAGCAATCATTTTATGAAATCCATTGTGGCGCGGAGCCTGGGCATTGCCTCCGAGCGTCCGTTTCCAAAATTCACGCGTCAACGAGCCCGGCCGTCTCGAAACCAGAATCGTCAAAGGGTGATCTTTTTCTCCGATCCCTATGCACATTATATTGAACCGCAGGTCGAGCAGAGCGCGTTCGATATTCTGGACCAGCTGGGATTCGATGTTTGTGTGCTGCCGGTCGTCGGTGCCGGCGCGGCCCTGCTTTCGAAAGGTTTTTTGGATGCTGCCCGTCGCCATGCGTTGAGCGTTCTGGACGCCCTGGACAAGATCGATCCCGATGCTTCGCTACCCCTGGTCGGGATCGAGCCTCCCGAGATCTATTCCTTCAAGCATGATTATCTGGACTTGCTTCCGGATCGAAGCGCCGTGGTGTTGCGACGGGCTGAAAGATCCTGGCTGCTGGAAGAATTCTTGATTCGCACGGATGCCTTTAGATCCTTGAGCTTGCACAAGAAGAATATCAACTTACCGAGGGTTAAGTTCCACCCTCATTGCCATCAACGCGCCGAGGGGCCTTCGGCCGATGCGTGGCCCAGCGGGGTAGACGCGACCGCTGAGGCGTTGCGCGTTTGCGGATATGAGGTAGACATTCTCCGCGATGGCTGTTGCGGCATGGCTGGCACATTTGGCTATGAAACAGAACATTATGATCTTTCTGTGAAAATAGGCGAGCTAAAATTGCTGCCCGATCTGCGTTCACTGAGCCCTGAAGGAGGGTGGATTGTAGCCTCCACAGGCGCCGCCTGCCGCATGCAAATTGCTCAAGGCGCCGGATGGAAGGCGCGTCATCCGATCGAGTTGTTGAGCGAGCGTTTGTGGATGATTAAGCGCGAATCCTGAAGGCGGTTAGTTCCCGGGGTTTATAATCCTGGCGGATGAATTCAATGCGAACGTATATTTCGGTGCTGTGCGCGGCTCTGCTTTTGACCTGCGTAGTCAGCCTTTCGACGGGGCAGCCTGTATCTGCTGGCCAGCTGAGTCTGTCCACCAGTTCCACGGGCTACGATCTGGTCGGTGCCGTAAATGCCTTGCGTGCCTCGAATGGATTGCCGGCGTACAATGTGAATTCCATCCTGATGACGATCGCCCAGGACCAAGCCGACTATTTGTTGGCAACCGGTGGCGCGAATGGACATGTCGGACCCGGCGGCACGCTTCCCTATCAGCGTGCATTGAATGCAGGCTATTCTGTGGAAAATGCGCTTTCGAATCCGCCCGGTCTGTTCTCGGAGAACTGGGATGCGAATTCCAGCATCGAAGGCGCGATCACGGCGTGGGAAGGCGATTCGGAGCATCGGATCGCGCTGTATTCGACGAATCTTTATGATATTGGCGGTGGCGTTGCCAGTGCGAAAGGAATGAATTATTACGTGATCGACACGGGGTCATCGGGTAACTCAGGCTCTCCATCAAGCTCAGCGAGTTCAACGGGCATCGCAACCAATGGTACAGCGGTCTCGCAGAGCCAGCTGATTCCCATGGCAATCGTCAGCACACCCGATCAGACCGGTGCGGTTTATCATGTGGTTCAACCCGGACAAGCTCTTTGGCAGATCGCCATGGCCTATAAGGTCAAGATCAACGATATCATGACCTTGAATAGTCTGTCTTCAAGTGTGATCTATCCGGGTCAAAAATTATTAATCATGCGCGTTGGAACACCAACCGCGGTTTTACCCACGTTAATGCCAACCCCCGATCTATCCACCTTTACGCCGCTGCCAACGCTTGCAGTAATACCAGAAACGGCGAGCGCCACCGTAACCAGCACGGCGACCACCGCGCCCGCAGCGCCTGATCGAATTCGAAGCGGTCAGTTGGCGGTGGTGGGGATTATCTTGGTTGCATTGATCGCGGCGGGATTGGTTTCATGGATGGGTCGTCAACGTCCCGTTTAACTCTTAAAGGGAGCAGAAATGAAAGCCTATGTGTTGATCAAGATTCGAACCGGCGAAGTCAACGAAGTTGTCAGAAGTCTGCGCAAGATCGAGGGCGTTATCGAGGCGCACATGACGTTTGGCCCCTACGACGCGGTGGCAGAGGTCGAGACCAAAGATGTGACCACTCTAGGTGCGATCACCGCGTCGATGATTCAACCCATCTCCGGTGTCGAGCAGACACTGACCTGTCTGGCCGTTGATATCTAAAGCCAGAACAGGAACGAAGAAGACGCCGATTTGTCAGCGTCTCCTTCGTTCCCACCGTCCTGTCAACGGTGCAAGTTTTTCGCGGCGATGAAACTCAAACCCGCTTTGGTCAAGTCGTACGCGGTGTGATCGCAAGCCTTGACCTTTTCCATGAAGTTGCGCTGCATGTTATCCCAGTCACCGCTTTCGATGACCTCCTTTTTATCACGGAAGTAATCGAGGATGTCAGAAGGATGAGCCAGCGTTTGTTCGACGTCGATGTCGCCGCCTTCGTGTTTGGCGGCAATGTTTGCCACATGGTCCGCGATCTGAATCAATTCCGCGCGACGATCATACGGCTGGATGACAATGCTCTTCCACGTCTCGACGATATGATGCTCGAAGCGGACCACTTTCTCGAAGCCGAGCGCTTTGCGGAATTCCGCCGTGAGTTCCATGGTCTGGTTGTTGATCGAGTTGGACCAGTTGAAACCGATCAGCGGACTGGTGCCGTCGTCCCGGCTGAACAGCTTCGCCATCGCCATGATCCAGAGTGCATGATATGGATTATCGGAGCCGAAGAACACCGAAATCTTGAACTGGATGTTCACGCCGAGACGGTACAGCAGGAAGCCAAGCAGAATGGTTCCCGCGTTGATATTGAGTACATGCTGTACGCCATAGTTGGTATAGTAGTACAGGAACTCATCGAGCCACATCAAGGCGTGATCATTCGGTTGACCCACGCCGCCGAAATAACCGGTGATGGTTGCCGGGCCGCCCAAGTGAATGTTCGAGCCGTCGGTGCCTTTGGTGTCCAGCGTCTCGACGAAGGAGGCGCCAATGATGTCCAAGGCAGCGACGATGGCAGGCAAATCACCGTCCATCTCCGACTCCTTCATCTTTCGAACGGCGATGAATCGTCCGGGAACCAGCGTTTTGTCGGCAATGGCTCTCTCGGCCATGGGGCGGATCCACGGGAAGTATTGCAAGGCAGAGACTTCCAGCGTGACTGCAGACCTGTCTTTGAATTTCATCTTATCGGCCGCCGCGCCCAGGATCTTGCGGCGATAATCGGCAATGGTGGTGAATGCGCCGCGATCGCGCTGATCGATGAGCCAGTTCAAATCTTTGATCGCCGCCGGGTTTCGCTCCTCAACGATCTTGTAGAGATTTTCCAATTTGCGCGCCTGCCTGTGTTTTCGGTTGATCTCCTCCGGCGTTCCATATTTCGCCACCACTTCGAAGAAATTCTTCATCACCCGGGAATCGGGATCAAGGAAGACGGAGTTGACCGCTCTTACCTTGTCTGGTGAAATCTTGAGAAGTTTTTGCAAATCGCTCATAGCAATCTCCTATCCTTGCCCCAAATCCAGCTGCCCGCCCGGCACTCCGGGGGGATTCCGGATAGGGATAAGGTCGAGGGAAAAAGTCAGTCCAAGGTCTTTATCAGTTCGTCGTATTCTTCGTCTTTCATCGTGAACCAATTCTCCGCTTGCGGGAATTTCTTGGCGATGACTTCATCGTGATAGGCTTTCAGCCCGGTCAGAATGACGCCGCCTGCATCCGCGAACACTTTTGCCATTTTCGGCTTGAACTTCGGGTATAGATGAAACATGTCATGATAGATGAGCAATTGTCCGTGTGCATGCGGACCCGAACCCAGGCTCATGATGATGCAATTCTCCGCGCGTTCCGTGATCAATTTGCACAGGCGGTCGGGGATCATCTCGAACAGGATGGCGAAGGCCCCGGCCCTTTCGAGCGCCTTGGCATCCTCCACGATCTTCTTAGCCAGGACGGCGGACTTGCCCTGCAGCCGAAATCCACCCAGAGCCGAGACGGATTGCGGAGTCAGGCCAAGATGACCTATGGCCGGGATGCCGCTATCGACAATGCCTTTGATGCGGTCGGCCATCGAGGCGCCGCCCTCCAATTTAATGGCATCGCATCCCGCTTCCGACATGAAGCGGCCGGCGTTTCGGATGGCGGTCTCGACGCTGGGCTGATAGGTCATGTATGGCATATCGCCGACCAGGAAAGCGGTCGGGGCGCCGCGGCGGACAGCTTGCGTATGACGGATCATGTCGTCCATCGTGACAGGCAGCGTCGAATCGTAACCAAGCATGGTCATGCCGAGGCTGTCGCCAACCAGGATCATTTCGATGCCTGCCTGTTCCTGCAAATAGGCGGTTGGATAGTCGTAACAGGTGAGCCAGGTGATGGGCTCGCCCTTTTGAACTTTCTCGAAGAGATAGGGCAATGTGATTTTCTTGCGCGCTTCTTCAGTCATGGGTTCCTCCGGAAAAGGATGAGACGGTTTGAGTATAGGACAAATACAGCCGATAGGTAATGGACAAAAATCACGGATTTGTCCTAGCCCGGCCGCGGCCGTGGCAGGACGGGGCGGGCGAGGACGTTGATCATGCTTTCATCATGGCGACGGCGTCGGCCCACGTTGGATAGAATGATAAAATCGGGGAAGATCAACTGGTAGGTTTTGAATGAACAACGCGCGACCGGAACTGCATTTATTGACTGAAGCACAGATCGAGCAGGTGCATCGTTATGCCTTGCGTGTGCTGAGCGAAACCGGTGTGCGCGTGGATTCGCCGTCGGTACTCAAGTTGTTGGAACGTAAACTCAACTTGAAGGCCGATCGTGGCGCCATTCGTTTTCCGCCCGAGGTGGTGGAAGAAGCCATCCATTTCGCGCCGAAGACGATTGAGGTGTTCAATCGACGAGGAGAGAAAACCTTCACGCTCGGCGCAGACCGACTGCGTTTTGGCATCGGTGTCACCGCATTGTTTTACCAGGAACCCCTTACCGATCATCTCAACCTCTTCACGCGTAAAAACTTTCAGGATTTGGTGCGGCTCGGTTCGTCATTGCCGTTATACGATGTCATCTCGACCGTTGGCGTGGTTCGTGACGTCCCCGAGAATCTCACTGACCTTTACGGCAGTCTCGAGCACATTTCCAATACTACCAAGCCGCTCGTCCTGCTGGTGTCGGACGAGAATCAATTCCCATCCGTGTTGAGCATGTTTGAGACGTTGCATGGTGATTTGGGAGAGAAGCCATTCATTCTTCCGTACTTCAATCCGGTCTCACCGCTGCGGATGAACGCGGGCACGGTGGACAAGATGCAAGTCGCGATCGAGCGCGGCTTGCCGATCATCTTCTCGAATTACAGTATGGCGGGCGCTTCGACGCCGCTCACTCCGGCAGGAACATTGTCCTTGCTGACCGCGGAATTGCTGGCCGGCCTGGTCATCAGCCAGACGATGAAGCCAGGCGCGCCGATCTTGCTCGGCATGTTGCCGGTCTATTTCGACATGCGTTCCATGCTGAACTTCTACGACCCGCAATCGGTTCTGATCAGCGTGGCCTGTTCCGAGATGATGGCACATTATGGCATTCCCCATTGCAGCACGTCGGGAAGCGGTTCGGGGTGGGGGATGGATTTGATCGCCAGCGACACGTATTGGATGAATACGCTTTCGCTTCTTCTTTCCGATGGAGCGCTGGCCCCGTTTATCGGCGACAGCCATGGCTCGAAGTCCATCTCACCATTGACCATCGTACATGTGCATGAAGTGATCGACCAGGCGTTGCGTTTTGCCGATGGGTTTCAGCTCGACGATGCGCGTGCCGCATTGGAAGAAATCGCCAAGGTTGGTCCAGGCGGAAACTTCCTATCGCAACCTTCCACGTTGAAGAATTATAAGAACGGCTATTATGTCAGCCGTGTTTACCCGCGTCACACGATGGAAAAATGGCGCGACGCCGGAGAGCCATCCGCCACGCAGATCCTGCGCGAGAAGACATTGGCGGCGCTGGATTCCGTCCCCGCACCGGATGATCATGACGAACTGATCTCGAAAGGCGAAAAGTTTATCCGAAAGAGCGAAGAGTAAATAATGAAGAATAGAACTGTCGCGCGACGCCGACGGTCGAGCTGCCATGTCCATCGAGAGCCAGAGCCGCAGCGCCTTGAGAAAACCTCAACCTTTCAACCCGGAAGTCGCCACGGAGCTGCGCCGTTCGACAAGCCCAAGGTCTGGTTCCTCGCCATGGCATTGTTCTTGTTTTTGCTGCCAGCGTGTCAGCCTGCAGACGCGGCCCTCCCGGGGCCGACCACCGTCCCTACTTCGACCTCAACGACTTTGCCAGGGCCGACGCCGCCTCCCTCACCGACGCCGTCCGCCGCACAGTTGATGTATCCGTATACGATCGACGGGCTTCGGCAGCATTCATATCAAAGCGGCAAGATCGCCATCACCTCCACGGTCGAGACTACCGACACGTACACCCGGTATTTGATCCGTTATCCCAGCGATGGTTTGGGGATCACGGGTGTGATGCAGATCCCGGTGAATGGCCATCCGCCATTTCCGGTCATCATCATGAATCACGGATACTTTGACCGGGAAGGCTATGTCCCTGGCGACGGCACGTATCGCGCCGCGGACTATCTAAACAAGTACGGCTATCTTACTCTGGCCTCGGATTATCGCAGCTGGGGCCAGTCGGACATTGGCCCCAGCTTTTTCTATGACGGCCTGGCCATCGATGTGATCAATTTGATGAACGCAATTCCTTCGGTTCCGCAGGCGGATCCCAATCGCGTCGGCATCTGGGGACACAGTATGGGGGGCGGCGTGACCGCTAAGGTCCTGACTTTGGATGCGCGTCCTAAAGCCGCGGTGTTTTATTCCACGGTCAGCGCGGATGATGCTGAACTGATATCGCTGTGGGGAACGGGCTGTATTGGAGACATCCACGCCGGAGAATTGAGTTCCAATTGCAACTCGTCGGATATTGTCCCATTGAGCCTGCCTTCTGATTTAATTCAAGCCTATCGGACCGCGTCTTATGACCCGAACTTGCTTCGTCAGATCTCGCCCATCGACCACCTGGACCTTGTTTCGGCACCCGTTGAAATCGCCTATGGAACCAAGGATAGTCCGGCGCTGGGCGGCGCTTCGCCGGATTGGTCGAAGAATCTCTTTCAGGCATTCAAGGACGCCGATAAGAACGCCCAGCTCTTTGCGTACGAGGGACAATACCATTCCTTCAACGGCGATGCCTGGCTGGCGTTCATGGATCGGACCACGCAGTTCTTTGATCAGTACGTCAAAGATTCAACGCGTTAGCGATGTTATACTTTATGTGGAGATGGCTCGGCAATGCAAAGCAATCCATTTGTCGGCGTGTGGAAACTGATTTCTTGTGATGCCATTCGAAGGAATGGGAGTGTGCTCCCGATCTATGGCAGGAATCCGATTGGCAGGCTGTACTACGATGCAGCGGGGAATATGTCTGTGCACATGATGAAGTCAGGACGGACAAACTCTAAAGATCAGACGAAATTCCGCGCCACGCCGTCCGAAATGCGTGCCGCGTACGAGAGCTATGAGGCCTATTTTTCAACCTATGAAGTCGATGAGGCGCACTGCTTGATTAAGCACACCGTGCTCGGCGGACTGTTTCCAAACTGGACCGGAACAGTTCAGTCGCGCTATTACAAATTTGAGGGCGATCACTTGATCTTGAGCACGGAGCCGGTTGGTTGTGCCTCCAAAGACAAGACCGTGGTCACGCTTGTTTGGGAGCGGCTCAAATGATCAAGGCGCCTGCCGCTTGGCCCATAGTCCATAACCGGCTTTTCGTCTTGCCTGGCGCAGACTTTGTTGTTGGTGAATTTCATTCACGTGCATGATCTTTTCTTCAATCGCGGCTTCGAGCCATAGGCGGCCCTTCTCTGCGGTGCCATGACTTCCCGCACCATAGGCGCCGGTCTTGGTGTCATCATCCCATGGTGGATTGGCGACCAGCGAACCGCCCTCGATCCAATCCATATAGTAGGACGGCGTGGCAACGAAATCGGTCTCATCGATCACTCGTTCCATGTGGCAGAGGTCGGGCCGAAGGTGCAGCATGAAGGAAGTTTCTAGCTCGCCGGCATGGCCCATCCCGCCCACTTTTGAGGTGCGATATTTGTCGATCGCGGCCGCACCGATGGAACCGGAAGTGTGTAGGAATGCAGCGGCGCAAAAGATCCGCGGATGTCGTTCGCCGGCGTATTTGACGACATTTACGAGAAAGGATGTATTACCTCCGTGTCCGCTGATCAGATAGAAGCGGTCAAAGCCGCGGGCGACGAGAAGGTTAATGACAGCCAGCCAAAAATCTTCAAACGCCCGTCCGCCTGCGTTCAGCGTGCCGGCAAATGATGACCGATGGGTGCTGACGCCGTACGGCATCGTTGGCAATGCAAAAGCCTTATCGCCAATGGATTTTGTTGTTCCTTGGGCGATTGCGTCAATGATGATTGTGTCGACCGACAGCGGCAAATGGTGTCCATGTTGTTCCGTGTGACCGATCGGAATCAATATGACTTTCTGACGTTCGCTGTCAGCAGGGAAGGGTGGGGCGGTTTGTTTTTGGGCCTCATTAAATTGTGAAATTTGAAATTCTGGAGTAGGCAGCCGTAAAGCGCCGCCGGGGACCAAGGCATGGACGCGCGTGAAGCCGTCTTCGCGCAGGCTCAAAATCAAATTGTTGACATAGGTTGCAAGTATGCTGTCTGGAATTTCCAGCCCACTTCCGCTCCAGCCGAAAGGAAAAGGTGCTAACAGCCCGACGCGTACTGGATTGAACAAGGACTCGGCGAGGCGTTGCAGATCGTAACCCGAGCCGAGCGGTAAAACGAGCGGTGTGTCGCGTGGCAGCTGAGCTACCTCGGGCCACGTTAGGAGATCGTAGTTAAAGTAGTTGGTCATAGCCAGCCTCCGACATCCATAATACGTGTAGCCAATATAACATAAACAAACGAGAAATCAAAGATACAATAAACACGAATGTTGATCACAAGCTTGCAAAACCCACAAATCAAGCATATTGTAAAACTACGCGACGACAAGAGACAACGTCAGCGCGATCAATTGATGTTGGTTGAGGGCTGGGATGAAATCAACCTGGCGCTGGCGAGTGGAAGCCAACCTCGAACGCTTCTCACGGCACCCGATCTGGCTGTCGGCCGCCTAGAAAATACGAGCGCTGAGACCGTTCTCGTGAGTCGGGCTGTTTTCGACAAAATCTCATATCGCGAGAATCCGGATGGGTGGCTGGGGGTCTTCCCGACCCCCAGGTTTTCATTGGAGGATTTGAAATTCGACCATTCGCCGCTGCTGATCGTAGCAGAATCCATTGAAAAACCTGGAAACCTTGGTGCCATCTTGAGAACGGCAGATGCGGCCGGCGTCGACGCACTGCTTCTCTGCGATCCGCGCGTTGACCTTTATAATCCAAATGTCGTACGGGCATCACGCGGCGCATCATTCGCGGTGCCCAGCGTCGAAGTTTCAAACGAAGCCGCGTTGGCGTTCCTGCGAAAGCGTGGAATCAAAATCGTCGCGGCCACGCCCCAAGCCCAAGCAGATTATACACATCAGGATTTGCTCGGCCCGCTTGCTGTCGCCGTGGGAACCGAAGACACGGGTCTAACCGATTTCTGGTTGAAGCAGTCCGATGTTGAGGTGAAAATCCCGATGGCCGGCAAAGTCAATTCATTGAATGTATCTATTGCCACGGCACTGATCATTTACGAAGCCGTACGGCAACGAGGTTAGGGGACAGACTCGGCCGCCAGCGCGAGAATTTCCAATGGTTCACCCTTTTTCGGGTCGCGGCGCAAGGACAAGGCCCCTTGATTACATTTGCTGATGCACACGCCGCATCCCATGCATTTATTCTCATCCACCACGTTGACATATTCACCCACACTTAACGCCTCAAATTGACAATACTCGTTGCAATCGCCGCACGCGATGCAAAGGAGCTCATCTACTTGCGAGACATATCCTGACGAAGCCAACATGGGAATGCCATTGCGTTGTGCTTGCATCGCGCCGCAGCAACAGGCACAACAATTGCAGATGGCATAGAAACGTTCCAGCATGGCATCTTTAAAGAAGACGTGATGAACGTGACCGCGTTCGTCTTCGGCTTGGAGGATATTCACCGCATCTTCCTGCGTGATGCGGCGAGAGTGTCCCGCTTGGTGCTCGAGGATAAAGCTCGCGAACGGTTCGCCGATGATGAGGCAGACATCCAGGGGCAAGCACGGATCCTTCCGCGCCAGGCGGCACGGGCAATCCAATACCACGATATGATCGGGGTTTTTCAGGATGATGGAGCGCGCCCGTTTGTATGGGATGACCTGCTCAAGGTCGTGGATATCTATTTCTTCGTGGAGCGAAACCAATCTCTTGACGGTCTCCAACGGAACGGCTTTGCCGTGATAGGTATCTGCAAAACCAATTTGCTCTTGAGCAGATTCATCCGGCTTGCGCTGTGTGACCAATCGATTCACGAAACCGGCCATGGGCGCAAAAGCTTTGGATAACGGATGTTCGCCTATGCCAATGCCGATATAAAGATAGGGCCAGCGCGCGTAAATATATCCATGTAGCAAATCAAAAAAGGAATAGCCTTGAATCTTTTTCGCTTCATCCATAAACGCCCGGGTGGACGGCTTGAGCAGCCACGATTTGATTCCCATTGCATTGCTCCTCCGAGAAGGGTTTTGGGAATCATAGAACAATCCGGCGCATTAGGCAATAGTCAATCCCCGCGCCTCATTCAAAAAGCTCTGCGTTTGGAACAACCCCACGTGTGCAGGGAAGGTGACGTCAACGAGCGAACGAGCGCGCCGGAACAAGTTGCTGAGTTCCTGCTCGAGCTTTTACCCGATCCATGACCCAAGCCAGTTGACCGCAGAGCAATAGCGGCGATATCAACATTCAAAGAGCAATCGGATCCGCGGCCGGCAGCGCCGCGTATCCGGAGGGGGTACTTGAAGCCGCGCGGCCGGCTGAATTCTGTTTTGGCGTGGAAGCGCGGAAACAGAGGCAGAGGGCTGAGCCTGTGCATGCCGCCGCCGCCTTCCGTGGTTTGATAATGGATCAGTCCCGATCTCTCCTGCCGCCCGGGAGAGCTTCGAGGGCTTGTGCGTGAAGCGTCAAGTAGTGAAACAGGAGCAGCTGATCAAGCCACTCCTGTAACCCTCGAAGCTCAAGAATAATCTAGTCCGCCGCCAGTGCTTCTTCTTCGCTCTCTTCTTTCATCACTCCATACTGCGCTTCCAACTCGTGGCGGAATTGTTGAGTGTAAAGGCGATAGTAATGTCCGCGCAGGCGAAGCAATTCGGCGTGCGAACCTTGCTCGGCAATCCTGCCGCCCTCGATCACAATGATGCGATCGGCCCGGCGTATGGTCGACAAGCGATGTGCGACGACGAACGAGGTGCGCCCTTTCATCAAAGCTTCCATGCCGCGCTGAATGAGAGCCTCCGTCAGCGTATCCACGGAGGATGTCGCTTCGTCCATGATGAACAATTCGGGTTTTGCCAACACCGCGCGCGCCAGCGAGATCAACTGCTTCTGTCCAACCGAGAGCAGGTTGCCGCCTTCACCCACATTTTGGTCATAACCCTTTTCGAGCCTCGCAATGAAATCATGCGCGCCGGCGACCTTTGCGGCCGCTTCGATCTCATCGTCGTTTGCGTCGAGTCGCCCATACCGAATGTTCTCACGCACGGCCCCGGAAAAAAGATGCGGTGTTTGCAGAACGATTCCGATTCGTGAATGAATGGACTGCAAAGTGTATTCCGTGTAATCGCGTCCGTTGATGCGAATGACACCCTGACAGGGCTCATAAAAACGGCAGAGCAGGTTCACGATCGTTGATTTTCCGCCGCCGGTCGGCCCGACCAGCGCGATCATCTCACCGGGATTCACCGTCAGCGTGAAATCCGTCAACACCGGGTTGCGATCTTCGTAATAAAAGTGCACGTGGTCGAACTCGATCTCGCCCAAAATCGTTGTGGCGGGAATTGCCTCGGGTCTATCGTGGACTTCGGGCGGCGTGTCAATCAACTTGAAGATTCTCTCCGCCGAGGCGATCGAGTGTTGCATCTCGGCGTAGACGCGCGCCAGGTCCTGCACGGGCCACATCATGAACGTCAGATACGAGACAAAGGCGTTGATGCCGCCAATCGTCATCGCGCCGAGTCTGATCTGATCGCCGCTGTACCAAACGATCGCACCCAGCGCCGCGGCCGCGATGATCTGCACCGTGGGCAAGAAGAGGGCGGAGAGCCACGCCGCGCGATAAGATGCCCGAAACATGGTATTGGTTAATGTCTGAAATTCTCTGAGGTTCTCGTCCTCACGCTGCAGGGCCTTGACCACGCGCACGCCTTGGATGTTTTCGTTGTAGGCACCCGTGATCTTCGAGTTGGCGCGTCGGCTGCGGCGGAATTCCACCAAGATCCTTTTGCGGAATTGCACCGCCACGATCATCATGATCGGAATGATGGCCGACACGATCAGCGCCAGCTTCCAATTAATGATGGCCATGAAGATCAGCGAAGTGGTGATGTTCATGAACGCCCAGGTTGTATCCACGACACCCCAAGTCATCAGGTCGGCAACTCGTCCGCTGTCCGAGGTCACGCGCGCGATCATTCGTCCGACCGCGTTCTGAGCGTAGTATGAAAGGGACAACTCCTGCAAATGATTGAACATCATCTTGCGCAGATCATATTGAATCCGCTCGCCCAGGATTCCGGCGAGAAAAACGAAGCTAAAAACGGTCACGGCCTGACATAGGATTAAGGAGCCGTAGATCGTTGCAATGTGGATCACGGCCGCCGGATTGCCCAGTGAAATTCCGGTGTCCACAATTTCCTTGTTCAGGTAGGTGAAATACGCATCGCCGCAAGAGGTCAAGGCAATTGTAATAAAGAAACCGACAACCCAATGCATGTGCGGCTTCATTAACCCCATAATGCGCTTGAACACCGCGGCGGTCAGGTTCGATGTATATTCTTCTTCTTCGATCTGAATCAGTTCGTCAGACATTTTATTCTCCAAGTGAGCCAGGCGCCCCTCGCCCAGGCGTAATCAATTCACGCTGGCAACCTCGTTCTCCAACGCTTCATCGATCCGCGTTTGGATTTCATAGATTTGCCGATATATGCCGTTTTCATGAGCAACCAATTGATCATGCGTGCCCATTTGAACGACCTGGCCCTTGTCCAGCACCAAAATCACGTCCGCGCCCATGACCGATTGAATGCGGTGTGCGATAATGAAGGTGGTACGATCTTCCATCAGTTCGTTGAGAGCGGCACGAATCTCAGCCTCGGTTTCGGTGTCCACCGAGGAAGTTGAATCATCCAGGATCAAAATGCGCGGATTCTTCAACAACGTTCGCGCGATCGTCACGCGTTGCTTTTGCCCGCCGCTCAATGTCACGCCCTTCTCGCCGACCAGCGTTTCATAGCCGTCCGGGAACGTCAGGATGACATCGTGGATTGCGGCGGCCTTCGCGGCGCGCTCGACCTCATCCATCGTGACCTGCCGGCCTATGCCGTACATAATGTTCTCGCGGATTGAGCGGCTGAACAAAAATGGCTCCTGTTGCACGATGCCGATTTGCCTGCGCAGGTATTCGCGCGAATAATCTTTCAGCTCCTCGCCATCCAGCAGGATGTGCCCGCCCGTGTATTCGTGAAAGCGCGGCAGGAGGTTGACCAATGAAGTTTTGCCCGAGCCGGTTGAGCCCAGCAAAGCAATGGATTGTCCCGGCTTGACATGAAAAGAAATGTCCTTCAAGGCATCCACTTTGCCGTCCTCGTACATGAACGACACATGATCGAAGATAAGGTCGCCTCGCACAGGGCCGTCGGGTCGGACGCGGCCCTCCGTGAGCGATTCGCGCGTCTGCTTGACGATCTCCATCAAGCGTCCGTATGAAACCAGGCCGGTGGAAGTCTGTACGATCAGGCGTCCGAGATTGCGGATGGGCCAGATCAGCCAAACCACCAGGCCCACGTACACCAGATAATCTCCCACCGTGATCTCACCTCGAATCGCCATCGTTGCCGCCAGCACAAATCCGAACAGCATCTGGAAACCAAGCACTACATCGGAAAGGGGCCAGAAAAGCGACTGCATGATCAGAAGCCGGCGGCCCTTGAGGAATTTGCCCCAGTTATCCTTTTCGAATTTGCTCATCTCGTAACCTTGCCGCGCAAAAGCCTTGACCACGCGCACGCCGGTAAGATTCTCTTGCAGGGTAGTGGAGAGAATTGCTTCCTGTGCCTGGTAGTCCTCGTAGCGTTTGGTCAATTTCCCGAAGAACCATAGCGAGACAACCAGGATCAACGGGATCACGACCACCGATAACAACCCGAGTCTTGTATTCAAGGTCAGGATGGCGGCCCAGTTGATGGCGAACAGGATAATAACTCTTCCCATGCCGATGGCCTGCTCGGAGAAGAATCTTCTCAGCGTGTCCACGTCGGAGGTGACGCGTTCGATCAGATCACCGGTCGGCGTCTGGCTGTGGTAGGAGAAGCTCAATCGCTGGATATGGTCGAAGAGGAAATCTCTCAGGCGCCGCGTAATTCCCTCGGCGGTAAAGGCCGCTAATCGTCCGGACAGATACGAGAACGATCCTTCGATGGCCGCGAACGCGATGAATCCCGCGCCGATCAACGCGAGCGTTTTATTCAACGTTCCGGCCACATAGATTTGCTGAGTCAGGACTTTATCCGCGAAGTAGCCGAGCAATAGATAGGTGCAGGTCTTGGCAGCCGCAGATATGGCCAGGGCGGCCGTCGCGGCGGCATACGGCAGGCGGAAATCGCTCATCATGCGCCAGATTCCAGCGATCCGATTGTTCGTGAGCGCGTTGCGGAAGTCAAAGTATTTTGATGAAGCTGTAGGAGTCGTCATGGTCATTCCTTGATCGATAGAAACAAAAAGCCACGGTGCGGAGTGCAACCGTGGCTGTAATTCAAACCAGAACAGTTTGACCTTATGGGCGGTCAGTAGGCGCACTCCGAGGAGGGTGAAAATTACCCGAAACTTTGCGAACGGGAACAATGTGGAATGTGGTGCTCACGAAGTGCGTCTCCTTTCTGGAAAGATTAACTTGCGGTGAGAGTTTATCATGGGTGCCGAAAACGTGTCAAGGAATTTCCTTGATTTGCTGGTATCCGAGAGGGCAGGGGCCGTTTCGAAATTCTATGAGTTCTCTGCCATCTCACTGCTCAGCGGCACATTGCGCAACGTGAGGGCGCCCAAAATCGTCGCGACCAATGCGGCTATGCCGCCAAGCGCCAGTCCCCAACGCGCTCCAGCGACGCCTGCAAACCAGCCGACAATTGGTCCGCCAATGGTGGTGGAGCCCAGAAAGGCAATGGACCAGAATGACATCACGCGTCCGCGCATTTGGTGTGAACTTTCGAGCTGCAACAGGCTGTTGCCGATCGAAGAAAAATTGATCGATGTGATTCCGACAAATACTAAAGCCAGTCCGGTGAGCAATAGATCTGGCATGACCGCGGCCGCCAAAACTGCGATTCCAAACATCAAGGCAGCGGTGACTACGTTAAGCGGCTGAAGACCTCTTCGGCTGGCAAATAGAACTCCTCCAACGGCCGCGCCCAACCCCATGGCTCCAGTTAAGAGTGCATAGCTGCTGGCATCCCCGTTGAACGTAAATTGAGCAATGAGCGGCAGGCTGACCTGGAATTCGTACGTGAGTGTACCGATCAGAGCCATAATCAAAAGAGTGGAAGCAATCACAGGCTTCGAGAGTACATACTGGAAGCCTTCTTGAATTTGCCCCTTGGCGCGCGGAACCGGTGGGGTGATCATCAATTCCTTTGCGTCCATCATGGCCAGCATGATCACCACCGCGGCATAGGAAACACCGTTGATCAGAAAGCAAGGAGCAAGCCCGAAAGCTGCGATCAACACGGCGGCAATTGCGGGCCCAATGACCCTGGCCAGGTTGACCAGACTTGAATATAAGGTAACCGCGTTCCTGAGATTTTCCGCACCGACCAGTTCGATGTAAAAAGTCTGGCGGGTGGGATTATCGAAGACCGTGACCATCCCCAAACCAAAAGCCAGGATATAGACCATCCACACCTGCACTATGTTCGCCAGCACCAGCCCGCCAAGGATCAGCGCCAGAATGCCGGATAGCGATTGCGTGAAGTACAGGATCTTTCGTTTTGAGAATCGGTCCGCTACCACACCGCCGTATGGACCCAGCACAAGAATAGGAACGTATTGCAATGCGCTCGTGATCCCCAGAGCTGTCCCGGAGTTCGTCAGCTTGAGCACCAGCCAGGCTTGCGCCACGGACTGCATGAACGTGCCCGAGGTCGAGATGATCTGCCCGATGTAATATAAGCGATAATTGCGGACGTATAACGACGAGAAAGTCTCCAGGCTGCGTTCGCGCAGAAACGCGAGAAAATTCTTCATGAGGCAGCCGATTATACTGCTTCTGATTGCCGGGCCTTTGTTCCTGTCTCGAAGCGAGACAGATTGTTAAGCGGGGCAGGGCGGTTACTGCTTGTTGAACACCTTATCCAACAGCTCGTCCAAGAATATCTCGCCTTGTATCTGCTGCTCGCTCTTGGGCGTGGTGTCTTCAGCGGGCGCGAGCTTGTGGACCGGGTTTGGGGCAGAGGCGAGTTATTGGATCATGAAGGCTTCGACGGGCTCGATCGTCACCGACGACTGGCATGCGGGCTGGAGATCATTGCAAAAGGCCATGCATTCTTTCCGTGTCCCTGGCTGGACCCTCCAGGGCAATGCGCCGGGCAGATCGTCCGCCCTCTTTGGTCCTGCCGTACCTTCAGCACGCATTCCGTGCCTTCTCCATTTTTCGTAGTGAAAAGAGCATGCGCTGGCCGTGCCTGCCTGGGATCGTGGAAAGATTCAAGATCTATCTCTGTCCTCCACGTCGCTTGGTGCGCTGGTTGAAGATCTCATCATAGGCGGCATCCGCCTCGCCGCCGAAGTGCGTGTATCGGTCGGTTGTTGAAATGCTTTCGTGGCGGGCGAGTTCTTGAGAAAGTTTCAGGTTTCCCTTGGCGAGATATGTCATTGTCACAAAGTAATGTCGAAAGTCGTGGATCCGAACCATGCGGCGATCGACTCCGGCTTCTGTCATGCGGTCCTTGATCGCTTTCCACATTCCACCAGCCGTGATGGGGCGGACTTTCTTGCTGGCCCGGATGTCATGCCTGGCGAACAAAGGCTGAGAGGAAAGCGGGGTGCGAGAGCTCGGGTCAACCACGGCTCGTGCGTGTAGATAATCTTTCAGCGCTTCGAGGGACCGATTAGAAAAGCGGATCACGGCTTGCTTATCGCCTTTGCCGATGATCACGGCGCGTCCTTCAAGCCAATCAATATCACTTCGTTTGAGGGCGCAAGCTTCTGAGATTCGTAAGCCTGTATCCACCAAGGTCACGACGAAGGCGCGGTCACGGAGTGCCGGCAAACCTCCGTTCAGCGATTCGCAATAGGCAACGACTTTCTCCAGCGCCTCGCGGTTGAAATTGATGATGCGCCTGCCGGGCTTGCGTGTGTAGTGTTCGGTGGCTTCATCGAGTTCCGTGCGGTTGCCAGCCCTGCAAAAGGCATAAAACTTTAGCACGGCGGTCCTGTAAATATGCTGTGTGGAGGGGGACGTATTTCTTAGTGAAGTCAGAAACTTGATGTATGTTTCCGTATCCAGCCTGGCATCCTCGCCGACAATCTGGACGAATTGTTTAAGAGCGTTTCGATACGCAAGAATGGTCTTCGGGGCGCGGTCCAGTGTCTCCAGAAAGTGATCAATGTCGGCTTTCATGTCAATCCATCTAATAGAAATTATATCGAATGATAAGTCTTTTGTCAAATGCCCGGCGACACAGCCTTTTGCAATGCCTCCCCCGTCCCAATCCGTCCAGTTCGGCGGGAGTTATTCAAATTCGCCTTGCGTGCCGCGCGTATCCTCGCTAGCGTTCTCAGGAATGAACAGACTGAGCTTTCCAACTTTTTGCGCGAGTACCTTCCCTCTGCCCTGCTCTGCTACACGCACAAGTCATCGCTCTCGGCCCTTAGCAGAATTTCAGATTCTCGTCTGGTGAAGGGCATGCTTATCCATGCTGACGAATGAATGGGAAGAACATCCAAGCAGCCACCGCAAAGATAAACATGATGATCGCACAGGCCATCGCTGTGGTTGGAGCACCGTAACTTTGAGCAAAAGCCCCGGTCGCCAATGTTCCGATGGTGTAGGCACCGTTCATGCTCAAGGCATATACACCCGTCACCCTGCCCCGCAGGTCATCCGGGACCTCGGTCTGGATCAGCGAATTGTTATTGTTGGTTACCAACATCATGCTCCAGCCAATGATCACCAGGATGCTCAGGGAAAGTGGAATCCAGTCAATCCACGCAAATACAAAGAGCGTCACAGGCATGATCCAGGAGCCAAGCATCCACAGTTTTCCGCGCACTTTTTTCCGCCCGAGCCACGCCAGCATCAGGGCGCTCACCAGGGCGCCCAAGCCACGGGCCGAAACCAGCAAACCGTTGGTGGTCACGTTGCCGTGCAGCACGGAGGTTGCCCAGTCGGGAAGCAGGTTCAAAAAGCCAAACCCGAAGAAGTTCACCATCCCCACGGATACAGTGAGACCGAGTATCAGGCGGTTGGAGACCACGTAACGAACGCCCTCGGAAATCTCCGCGATCGCAGATGTTTGCAGAGGCTGGGGCTGCATTTTGATATGCATCAGGAGCAATGCCGCAATGACGGCAACGAAGGAAATGCCGTTGATGGTGAAGCACCAGCCTGCTCCAAACGCAGCATATGTAATCCCCGAGACCGATGGCCCAACCACCGTGGCAATATTGTACATGCTTGAGTTGAGAGCAATGGCGTTGCTCATATCCTCCCGGTCCACCAGTTCAAGCACGAAGGAGATGCGCGCGGGGGCATCGAAGGTGTTTGCCGCGCCCAGCAGGAGGGCCAGAACCAGGATATGCCAGGGTTGGACGACCTTCGCAAAATCCAGCGCGGCCAGGATAAAAGCCAAAATCATCATCGAGGTCTGCGTAATGACCAACAACGTTCGACGCGGAATCCGGTCGGCAACCCAACCGCCGTATAAGGAAAACAGCAGGATCGGCACTCCCCCCATAAAACCGACCAAGCCCAGGTACGTGGCAGATTTGGTGATCTGATAGATCAGATACCCCTGGGCTGTGCTCTGCATCCAAGTGCCCATCAGCGAGACCATCTGGCCGATGAACCAGAGCCGATAGTTGTAATGCTTTAGCGCCGCGAAGGTTTGATTCAAGTCGGGACTTCCGCACGGAGCGAGGTTGCGATGTGGATATGATTACCAGGCGCTAAAATAAAGGAAGATCTCTGAATCGCCCAAAGCCGATAATGCGACGCAGGCGGCAATCATACACTCAGCGTTTAGTATACTGCCTGAGCTGGACTTCTCAGTTGATTATTCTGTAAGGGGTAAATCTGGCGGCAAACGTTGACCGATCGGCGCCGATTTTTCTGGTTTGCTTCTGGCAAAGATCGTCCCCGGGTTTGTGGCGCTCTGGAGCAAGTCCATCTGCTTAAAGCTTACATGAATGGGCTGAGGTGCAATGCGGAAATCTCACCGCCCTGGGGTCCTGGGTTCCCTGAACGACTAGACGTCCGTTACCTCGGAGGCCGGGCTCGTTCCCAGGTGGCCGCGGTAACGAACGTAAACCAAGGCGGCTAGACCCGCCAGAACAGACCCGGTGGCAGCGATCCCCACAAAAGGCAGCAGGACGATCGATAATATCAGCGAGGCCCAGGGAAAGATCCGCCGCGGGCCTGGTTCCTTAAGCAAGCGGGTGCCCGCCGCCGAACCGATAATATACACAAGGATTGCCGCGCCGCTGGGTATCTGCAGAGCGGTCTGAAGATTCACCTGGAAGAAATAGTAGAGCGAGAGCGTTAGAATGCCTGCGCCGGAAAGCACCATCAGACTGCGCGTCGGGGTTCCAGATTTTCGATCGACATGATCCAGCCATTTTGGCAGTCCATTGTCCCTGGCGATCGCAAGCACCACCCGTGACATGCCGGCGGTATAGGCGTTCACCGTGGCGAAGATGATCACGATGGCAAGGATCGCCGTCCCCGCCCCTCCGTAATTCCCCAGGACATTCGATAGCATCACGGCAAAGGGCGCGACACTTCCGCCGGCTTTGTACGATGACGTGCCGATGGTCACGACCGCAATTGCCAAATAGAGCGCGCTGATCAGAACGACACTCAACAGAATACTTCGACGGAAGTCCCGCTGCGGGTTCTCGAATTCCTCGGCAACATTCGACACGTTCTCATATCCCAGGTATGACCAGAAAATAAGCGCGGCAGCTGTTCCAATTGCCCAAAACCCATTTGGCGCAAAAGGCACGAAGTTGCCGGCCTTCATGGCGCCGAAGGAAAATCCCACGGCGATGATCAGCAGCCCAATGATGGCGGCTATCACCGCCAGCTGGATGCGGTTGCTGAAAACAATTCCCCGGTAGTTGATGACGAAAGCCAGGCACAGAATAATTCCGGCAACGGCAAATATCGCGAACTTGCTCATGGGAAAGGCATAGGCGAGATACGAGGCAGCGATCAAGGTGGCTGCCGGTGCGCCGGTGATATACCAGAACGCGAATAACCATCCGCTCACCACGGCAGCAGAAAATCCAAAGCTTTCTTTTGCAAATCCGTAAATTCCCCCGGATTCCGGGCGACGGGCAGAGAGCGATGCAAATGTGTGAGCGAACGGATAACTTGCCAAAGCCAGGACAGCCCACGCCACCAGCGAGGCCGGTCCGGCGATTTGTGCAGCAAGCCCGGGCAGCACAAGAACTCCCGACCCCAAGACGGAACTAACATATAAAGCGACTGCGTGGCGAAGCTTGATCGCTTTCTTTAGATTGTGCGATTGACCAGGATCGTTGGCCATGGCATCTCTCCTTCCGGAGAACTTAGACGCCTAATCCATCATGGGCCTTACGCCCTCCGGAAATTGGCGGCATGGATCCTCTGTCAAAAAAATCGGAGCAAGACGGCTGGTAAGCCCCCGCTGCCAGGGCCCTCCTCATGACCCTCGTTCGTGCATGCTCCACGCATGCTTCGCGCGCGTTTCATTCGTATGGATGATCTCCAACTCGCCCAGACGAGGATCGCTATCTTTGATTCAGCCCCAACCGCCCCGCCTGCCGCTTGGCCACGGCGGCCCTGGCTAGGGCCGCGGCTTTCCCGCGTTTATTCAACGTGACGAGGATCAACCAGTATGCGGTCAGGAATACGATCACGATAAAGGTGACGGCATATAACAACTTGGTCATCCACAAGGCCGAGTCGGTTCCGGCGAACAGTCCGTGCAGTGTGGCGCCGAGATAGCCTATCAAACTCAAAGCATGAATGGAGCGAAAGGCTTGTGCTCCAATGGTCTTGCGCATGTAGAAGGTTACGGTGACCAGCACGAACAAATAGAAGCCAATAATGCCAAGGCCGACCCAGACCGGACGATATGTATCAATAAAAGGGATGACGGTCTGAGCCACGCTGAAGGGCAGGAAGCGGTCAAAATACAATACGATCACGTGCAAAAGAACAAACCCTATCCCCAACAAGGAAAGGAATTCGTGAAAATCATACGTGAATGTGCCTTCCACGGCCGGTGAAAGAATCTTATTGGCGATGGCCAGACCCCATGCCATGGAAAGCCATAACAAAAAGTAGCCGGTCAAGCCGGCAGCCCGCGTCACGTACCACCACATCTGCACACTGTCGAGCGCAAAGAGCCAATTCAGCGCCTCCGAGACCGATGAACCTGCCGGCGTCTGCAAGATCAAAGCAAAGGCCAGCATCAAGGCGCCGAAGAACAGCAATAACGCCGCCAAGAACAAGCCCCGAATGATCTTATCGACCATGGATTCGTCATGGGAATTAGGTGTGGATCGATTCATATTCACGAACATACTCCTGGCTCTGCGGTGAATCATGCAAGTTTCCCTGGCGGTCCACCGCAACATAAACGAGATCCTCGTTTGCGGTCAACTTCTCTGCCTCCGACGGACCGCCGATCAAAATTGCCTTGGCATACACTTCGGCGGTGACCGTATCGTCCGAGATTACCGTCACGCTCAACCAATTCGATTGAGCCGGTTCGCCTGTGCGCGGATCGATCAGATGATGGCGATGCTTTGCCCCCTGCCGCCATGTCCGCTTGGCAACCGATGAGGTTGCCACCGCCCCGTGATTGACCGTTATTCTTGCAAGATGCTGCGCAGCATCCCGTGGATCTTCCAACTCGACCGGCCAGCCCAGACCCACCGGCGAATGATCGTTGAAGCGCATATCGCCGCCGGCGTTCACGGCGCATACGTTGGAATAGCGACTTAATCGCTTCACAGCCTGATCCACGATCCAGCCTTTGGCAATACCGCCGAAATCCAATTGCATGGTCGCGGGGAGGCGGACGCGGCTGGAAGCAGGGTCAAGCTCCAGTTCGCGGAAATCGGCCCTCGGCCGGGGCCCCGCGGCCACGGAAGAAACAAGCCTCGCGTCCAGTGCGCGAATTTCATCCATGCTGCGATCGTATCCCATGCGGATCAAATCAGGCAAAACCGTTGGATCGAATAGCCCTCTGGTCCGATCGAAGAATCGGCATGCCTTTTGTAGAATGTCGATCATATCCGCAGAGGCGTCAAACCAACGGCCCGCCGAACGGTTCAACTGTGAAAGTTCGCTGGCCTGCGAGAAACGGCTGAAACGGCGCTCCCCTGCTTCGATGATCTCGCGCGCGGCCTGCATTCCGTCTTTCGCAGATGCTCCCTGCGCCGCCACGAGCACATCCGTGTTCATGGCGCGAAACCCGATCCACTCCATGGACTAGGAACCGCTGGTGGTGAATATCGGCATCGCTTGAACCTGGGGCGGTTGAGGTTGCGAAACGATCGTAAGGGGGTTGGGCGGCGCGGGCTGTGCCGATTGAGATGGTGAAAAATCCAGACCTTGGAGTGGCGGCAGGGTCGGCAGCGGCGTCGCGGCGATACCGGGCAAGGCGGCGGGCGCCCCAGACGAAGGGCCAGCTCCGGAAGTCGGTTTCAGGGAATGCGCCAACAAAACCCAACCGCCAAGAAAACTAAAGGTGCTGGCCAGGGTAATCAACGTTCGCAAGCTTGCTCTAAAGAATCTCATAAGTAGCCTCGTGGTCCCGATCAGCGATTAACGTAGACCTGTCCATCGCTCGTAACTGTGATAATGCCGCGTTGCTGCAGGAAAGTTACCAGTTGCTGATACTGCTGCAATTGCTGCTGTGCCTGGGCCAGTTGTGTGTTCGTCTGATTGAGCTGGTTCTGATATTGCTGTTCGCGCTGCTGATACTGCTGGTCGCGCTGTTGGTATTGCGCCACCAGGCTCTGCAGCTGCTGGATTTGTTGTTGACCCTGCGTCGCACTTCCGGCGCCGCTGGCATTCGTGGTGACGGAGGCGCTCTGCCCTGGCACATTGGACGCCTGCACACCGTTGGAATTGGCAAACGCCACGCCGCTGACTGCAAAGATTCCCAGCCCGATGCACAGCGTAATGAACAGGGCGGCGATCAAGGCCGTGAGTTGTTTTTTCATAGGATCACTCCAAAGCGGTTATGGGGCCAAAGTATAATCAACCGAGATTACAGGCAGATGAACACGGTGTAAATCGCTTGTAAAAGCCCTGTCATCTTCCAATCATCTTGCAGTGTTAAAATAATGACATGAGAATCTTATTAATTGAAGATAATCGCCGCTTGAGCGACGCCTTGCGCCGGACGCTCGAAGAAGACGGTTATGTTGTGGATGCGGCTTATGATGGCGTCGAAGGCGAGGACCTAGCCCTTTTAACCTCCTATAGTCTCATCATCCTGGACGTGATGCTTCCCAAGCGCGATGGGATCGAAGTCTGCCGGTCGTTGCGCGATCAGCACTTGGCCGCGCCGATTCTGATGTTGACGGCGCGAGACTCGCTCAATGACCGCGTTACTGGCCTGGACAGCGGCGCGGACGATTACCTGGTCAAGCCGTTCGAAGTCGCCGAACTGCGCGCCCGCCTGCGCGCTTTGCTGCGCCGCGAATCGGACAATAAGAGCGGCGTGCTTCAGATTGCGGACCTGAAGCTGGATCCGGCCACCCATTTTGCTTCACGCGCGGAAGCGTCTCTCGACCTCACCGCGCGCGAGTACGCTCTGCTCGAATATCTCATGCGGAATCCCAATCGGCTGATCACGCGCGAGATGGTTATCCAAAACTTATGGAGTTACGATAAGACCATCACCTCGAACGTCGTGGATGTGTACATCCGCCGCCTGCGCCGGAAAGTGGACGACCCCTATGAAATCAAGTTGATTGAAACGCTGCGCGGAGCGGGCTATCGTCTGCGCGACCCGGGGCGATGACGCGATGAGGTTTTTGAAGCCCATCCGCAATTGGCTCGTTGATTTCCTGCACAGCATCCGTCTGCGGATCACGTTGTGGTTTGTTTTTATATTGGCAATCGTCCTGGCAATTTTCAGCGGATTTATTTACTTCAACCAATCCCGCGATCTTCAAGGCGATACGGCAGGTGCCATTCAAGCGAAGTTCGCCCGCCTGCTTGGATACTTTCGCAGCGCGGAATGGCAGAATTCCAACCTCGGCCTTTCTGACGTTCCCAACAATGCTCCGCTGCTGCAACAGGGAGACATGCTGGCCATCGTCGATTTGAACGGGCAGGTCGTTCAAGCCTGGGGAATTAAACCGGGCGATAAGCTCATCAGCGCCCTGATTTCAACGGCCAGCCAGCAGCGCACCCTCAATGTTTATGAGCAGGCGATCTCCATCACCGATCCGAACGGCAAGACCTCCGATGCGGATTACCTATTCATTGTGTCGCCGGTTTTCCGCGGCGATGTACCGGTGGGTGCATTGATCATGGGGAGCCCGAGCAATCTCAACAGTGAACTTCAGCGATTGAAGGTTTCGCTCCTGCTCGGCAGTTTGCTGATGCTGCTGATTGCCTTCACCGGCGGCCTATGGCTTGCCGATCGGGCCATGCGTCCGGTCAAAATGATCACCCGAACGGCCCAAAGCATCGAGGAAAGCGACCTGAGCCGGCGGATCAATTTGCGCGGGCGCGACGAGCTGGCCGAATTGGGAAATACCTTCGACAACATGCTCTCGCGTTTGCAAATTGCGTTTGACCGTCAGCGCCGGTTCGTTGCCGATGCCAGCCACGAGCTTCGCACGCCACTGACCATCACAAACCTTGAGATCAATCAAGCACTTGAAAAATCTCGTTCCGTGGCGGAATACAAGCGGACGTTGCACACGGTGAACCTTGAGAACGAAAGAATGATGCGCATGGTGACCGACCTGATGACGCTGGCGCGCATGGATTCCGGTCAGGCCATTTTGCAATTCGAACCACTCGATTTAAGCGACGTGGCCCTGGAGGCCGTCGAGCGGATGACCCCGCTTGCTGAGCAACACCATGTCACGATCGAAACGAGCGAGCTGCCCGAGTTGATGGTCAACGGGGATCGTCAATATTTGATTCAGATGATCAGCAATCTCGTCGAGAACGCCATCAAGTACTCCGGTGCCGGACAAAGGGTCAAGGTGGATACGGCCGCCGGCAAAAAAGGATTGGCCCTGCTTCGGGTCGCAGACACCGGACCCGGCATTCCGCCCGAACACTTGCCGCATCTCTTTGACCGCTTCTACCGCGTCGACCCGGCGCGAACTCATGACGATGACTCTCCTGCCCCGTCCGGCAGCGGGCTTGGCCTCTCCATCGTGTCATGGATTGTGGAAGCGCACGGCGGAACAATCGGGGTGGACAGCAAAGTAAACGAAGGAACCACGTTTGAGGTCACGTTGCCCTGCGTATCTTGACAAATAGAATAAATGTTCTATAATGGCAGGGTGGATTCGATGGAGCGTTTGCAGCTGTTATCCGAACAGATGGAACTGGAGCCAGCCGAAGAGCGCGGCGAACCTGCAGCACGTCCGGCTTGCTTCACGCCGAAGCAGCGTGATGCCCTTTTTGTTCATCCAGCTCAACTCCCCAATGGTCGGAGCATCAAATTATTGAAGACCCTGCTCACGTCGGCGTGCGAGCGCGATTGTTTTTATTGCCCATTTCGCGCCGGCCGGGATTTTCGCCGCGCCACTTTCAAACCACAAGAATTTGCAAACGTATTCATGGAGCTGAACCGCAAAGGGCTTGCGGAAGGGACATTTCTCAGTTCCGGGATCGCCGGCGGCGGCCTAAAGACGCAGGACCAATTATTGGACACAGCGGACATCCTGCGGAAAAGATTTGGCTTTCGCGGCTTCATTCATCTGAAGATCATGCCGGGCGCGGAGAAGGCGCAGGTCGAACGCGCCATGCGGCTCGCGGACCGCCTGTCGGTCAACCTTGAAGCGCCAAACACGAAACGGCTCGCGCAGCTCGCCCCTCACAAGCAATTCCTGGATGAATTGTTGCAGCCGCTTCGATGGGTCGAAGAAATTCGGAGGACTCAACCGGCTGATAAAGGTTGGAATGGTCGCTGGCCCTCCACCACCACTCAATTTGTCGTGGGTGGCGCCGACGAAAGCGATTTGGAATTATTGGCGACCACCTCCTGGCTCAACAAGAATGTTCGACTCAAGCGCGCCTATTTTTCCGCCTTCAATCCAATTCGAGATACGCCGCTTGAAAATAGAGCCGCAACGGATCCATGGCGTGAACATCGTTTGTATCAGGCATCGTTTCTGCTGCGCGATTATGGCTTCGACCTGGAGGATATGCCTTTTACGGATGAGCAGGGTTTTCTTCCGCTTCGATCTGATCCGAAACTGGCGTGGGCTCAGCTGAATTTGAAAGAGAAGCCGATCGAGGTGAACCGCGCCGACCGGCGCGAATTGATTCGCGTTCCGGGAATTGGACTGAAAGGTGCTGAGTCGATCGTGCGCGCACGAAAAATCAACACCTTGAAAGATTTGTCTTCACTCCAGAGGCTCGGCGTTTATGTTCCGCGGGCCGCGCCCTTTGTTTTGATCAATGGAAGAAAAGCCGATCGACAGCTGGCGCTATTTGAATCCTAGGTGCGCGGCACCGGACGAGTTCTGAAGCAATCGCCCCTCTGTTTTCACACCTTAAAGTTTTAATTCACGGGTCAAAAAACCTTGTCATTGGGCAAAGTTCGTTATATAGTACGAGCAATTGATTGTTATGGTATGAAAGGAAGAGATTGTTTATGAATACGCCCGCCTCGCTCGTTATTAAAACGCAAAACAAATACAGAAGCCTGACCACCAAACACGCTTACAAAAAGGGTGAGATCATTTGCCCGATTCCCGCTGCGACGATTTATGATAAACCGAACCAATTCACGGTCCAGATCGGCCGCGACCAGCATGTCGAAGTCAAAGAATTATCCTCCATGAACCATTCGTGCCATCCCAATACCTTTCTGGATACAACTCGAATGTTGGTCTTTGCCTCACGCGAGATCGCGGTCGGAGAGGAGCTGACATTCTTTTACCCATCCACGGAATGGGAAATGGCCTCGCCGTTTATTTGTCTCTGCGGCGCTCCGAATTGTATCCATGTGGTGGCCGGTGCCCGCTTCCTGCCTCTTTCCACCCTCGAAGGGCATTTTCTGAATCGTCATATTCGCGAGCTGATGATCGAGCTCTTGAACCATACCGAACTTCATCTTATTAACATCGAGCGCGAAAGAATATACAACGAGCTCTCACAGGGCAATCCATCCGCCGCGTAGTCCTGCCCGTACCGCTTCCGTCCGATTCGTCACATTGAGTTTCGTATAAATGGATGATACGTGAAACTTGACCGTATGCTCGCTGATGCCCAGTGTGGATGCAATTTGCTTGTTGGCTAGCCCCTGGGAAAGCAGCGTCAACACTTCGGTCTCGCGATCGGTCAGGGGGCTAGCGGCAATCGTTTCCTCTTCCGATCTGAATAACAAGGATGGATCGCCAACCATCAATCCTTGTGACAAGGCATGAATGGCGGCGCGCAATTCCTCGGCCGATGCATCCAGTGGAACAATTCCCCAGCTGTGAGGGAGGCGCCTCAATCCGCGCAGAGTGAGCGGGATATCGCTTAGGAAGAGTATCGAAGCAGTGGAGGGCGCTTCCATTTCCTCTTCGAGGAAAGAAGCCGATGGAGCCGACCTGATGATCAGGTCGGCCTGATTGATTTCGCTGACGATCCCGATTTCCTCGAATGATGAAATCAGAGCGCGCAAACCGGCGTCCAAAGCCGGCGCGGATGCCTCGATGGCGACGCGGATCAATTACTTCCTCTCGCCCACGATTAATTGAACCGTTTCCGGTCGGCCACCGCGCAGGATCTCAACCGCGATGGTTTTGCCGACCACGTCATGGTTGAGGGCGGCGAAGAGATCGTCCGGATCCCCAACAGCCCGCCCGCCGATCGCGACGATAATATCGCCAACCAGCAGCCCGCCTTTTTCCGCCGGACCTTTCTCTTCGAGCCACAGTACCAGCAAGCCGTGTTCCTGCTCGCGCTTCAGAGCCGACCGCGCCGAACTACCGACCTCGGCCGGTTGCGTGCGCACGCCGAGGTAACCGCGTTGGACGGTTCCGTGTTTGGCAAGTGCATCCGCAATCCGCCAAGCAAACTTGACGGGGATGGTCAGCGCCATGCCGCGGGTGAGACCTGAGGTGTTCAATCCCAGGACTTCGCCATCCGTGTTGATGAGTGGACCGCCGGAAAAGCCTGGATACGACGTTGTCTCCGTCTGGATGTATTCGTCCAGCAATCCGCTGTGCGTGTGCGCCGGTCCGCCCATGGCAGAGATAATTCCCCACGAAGCCTGGAGGCCGTCTTGGCTTGGACGGCCGAGCGCCAAGACAAGCTGCCCCACCTTGGGCGCAGCCTCTGCAATTTTGGCTGCCGTCAAGGCTTTATCCGAAAGGCGCAGCAGGGCCAGATCAGAACTGGGATCACGGCCAGCGACCGTGACTGCAAAAGATTGGTGGCCGGCAGTTGCCACGCGCAGATTCTCGTCACGCGTGATCACATGGTCGGCGGTCAGGACCAGATCGGCTGCATAGGCGATTCCGCTGGCGGGATAACGATGCCGTGCATCCACCAGGATGGTGGCCGCACCGCCGCGTTCGGCTGCCAGGGCCAGCTCGTTCGAAAAATCATTAAGGGTGGTCATTGTTTCTCCTTTTGCATCTTATCATGAATTGAAATGCAATCGGAGTGTAGCGCATCTCGCGTGAACGAACATCAGATATTGGAATGGAAAACGACCTGCCTGAATGGCTAGGTCGTTTTGTTTCTGATCAACTCTTGATATGCTCCCACCCATGGCCTGCCCAACCGATGGTTTTCACTGACCTGGACTTTTGCCAGTTTTTGTGCGACTTGCGCCGACAAGGTCGCGACCGTTCCCCAATCATCCGCCAAGACAGAGATCCGCATTTTTTCGGATATTTGTCCAGCCCAGGCCCACTCCAGGCGAAACCTGTCCGCTTTGATCCAATAATCGCGTTTCTCCCAGGCTGTTACGCTGGCATCGATGCCGTCGGCAATGATCTGCAGGGCGATGGCAATGAACGCGGCCAGGTCGCGGGTTTGATCGGTAACACCGTCCTGCCGCGCCAGCTCCCGCACCGCGAGCACGATGGCTTTGCTCAATTGTGTGCGTTGCTTCCCAGTGGAATCCGGTTTGATGACTCGAGACATGGAGCGGAATTATATCAAAGGAATCTCATCGTCCCGGCCACTTTTTGCAGCCACACAGGAAGATGGACTCACGCTACTCCCCTTTTCCTCCCGCAAGCCATAGAAATATGATCCCGACCACCAAGGTGGCCAGGAAGACATACCACGGGATGGCGGCCAACAGGCTCATCAAAGATTGAAGAGCAGAATTGACCAGGTCCGCGTATCCCAACTGGATCACGCTGCTGATCAACAAGCAGATGATGCTCAAGACTACCACCACGACGCCGGCAAAGAGCAAATGTTCCAATTTGACGATCAAACGCGTAGAACCGAACTGGTAGCCGCCTCTACGATAGTAGCCCATTCTCTGTCTCCTTTAGAAGAAAATCACCTGCCATCGAATTATAGCACAATTGTTCGGAATCGTATACAATGGGCCAATATTTTTTAGCGGAGACGGTACCATGGCAGACGGAAAAACTCATGCGTTGGGAACACAGGTTTTGGCGGTCCTTCTCTTCGCGGCAGAAGCAACCAATGGGAGGCTGAACGGCTATTCTCTGCAGCCGACATTCCTATATTCTGCAGCGCTGGCCGGCGGTGCCATGCTCGGTTTGATCCTGACCCCTGATCTCGATGTCAACGCTGGCAGCTTCAGCGACGATGAAGTGCGGGAAATCTCACCCCTTGGAGAGAATCTTTGGTGGGTTTATTGGTTTCCGTATCGGGTGATTCTCCCTCATCGCTCGCCATTCAGTCATTGGCCCATCCTCGGGACCGTCGGAAGACTGCTTTACATCAGTATCCCTTATTGGATGGCATTGGCCGCCACGTATTTCTTATATCCGTCATGGTTCGATGGGCTGGCGGCAGGCGGCCTTTGGGTGATCACACTTCCATATTTTCGGGCCGCCGCTCTGGGTCTGGCGGGCGCGGATCTTTTGCACTTCTTTATGGACCGGCGTCTGTTCCATAAGATATTCAAGCAGAGCCGAGCGATGATGCAGAGGCATAAAGAACTCAGCTATATCCGCTACGATTGAGCAGGCAGCAATGTAAGCGTAAAGTTAACACCCCTCGCCGTTTATTGACGCCCCTCCTCCCCTGCTTTATAATTCCGCCGCATTCCAGACTTGGGGACGTGCTGGAATTGGCAGACAGGCATGACTTAGGATCATGTGCCGCAAGGCGTGAGGGTTCAAGTCCCTCCGTCCCCACCACGCCATCCATCATATCGAAAGAAGGACTTAAGTTTTGAAATTCGAAAAGACCCTGCTGGAAGATCACCAAGCGCAAGTTGTTGTGGAGATTGAACCGGAACAGTTCGAGGCGGCCAAGCGACGCGCGGCGCGCAAGTTGGCAGAACGCGGAAAGATCCCCGGCTTTCGTCCGGGCAAGGCGCCGTTTGAAGTCATCCGCCGCTATTACAGCGACGAAGCCATCTATGACCAAGCCGTTGACCTGATGGTGGATGATGTCTATCCGGCGATGCTTAAAGAAACGGAGGTGAATCCTGCTGCGGCGGGTACGCTGGAAAAACTTGAGAAGGTGGAGGGCCAGGAACTACCCAAGTTCACCTTCAAAATCCCGCTGATGCCCGAAGTGGACTTGGGCGATTACCAATCGGTTCGCCTTCCCTATGAATTCGTCGCGCCCTCCCAGGAAAAATTGGATCAGGCCCTGGACGAATTACGCCAAATGTACGGGACGACTGAAACGGTCGATCGGGAAGTCCGGGAAGGCGATTATGTTCTACTGGATCTGAAGTCGGAGAAGGAATCTCTGACACGAGCCGGCTTCGCGACCATGGTGTCCAAGGAGGATCGTAAAGTTGAGTTTCCCTTCGTTGGTTTTGCACGTCAACTTCTTGGAATGAAAGCGGGCGACTCGAAAACGGTCAGTCACGAATTCCCCAAAGACGAAACGGATGAAACTCTGGCAGGTCAAACCATTGGCATGGAAGCCACCGTGAAAACTGTGCGGTCTATGACCCTGCCCGACTTGAACGATGACTTCGCCAAGATGGTCGGTCAGTACGAGAACCTGGACGCCCTCAAAGAGGCGTTGACCAAGGACATCGAGGCGCGTGCGCGCGCCGAATACGACGAGGCGTATTATGGCCAGGTGGTGGACAAGATCAAGGAAGGCGCCACCCTCAAATATGCATCGCAGACCCTCAATCATGAAGCCGAACATGTGGTGGAGGATTTGGGCCAGCGGCTGGGACAACAGAAATTAGACTTGGAAACCTATTACAAGATGCGGGGAACCAGCGCTGAGAAATTCTTTGAAGACGAGGCCAAGCCGGTTGCGAAGAAACGCCTGGAACGCTCGCTGATCCTGGACGAGATCTCTCGTCACGAAAAGATCGAAGTGGATAACCAGGCCCTCGATGAGGAGTTCAATAATACGCTCGTTGACTTGCAAATGCAGGGGGTAAACATGAACAAGATTCGCGGCGGCAAACAGGGACAACAGCGCGTGGCGGAGGCCGTCGCGATGGAGTCTGCCAGCCGCCTTCTCACGCGGCGGACGCTTGAACGGTTGAAGGCGATCGCGACCGGCGAATATAAGGCAGACCAGCAGGCGGACGAAGCCGGGGCCAAGCCTGTGAAAAAGGAGACTCCAAAAACGTCCGAGAAGAAGGAAACGAAATCTGCATCCAAGAGTGCAGGTAAGACCACAAAGCTTGGCGCGTCCAAGAAGACAGGTACGAAGCCATCTGCAAAGAAATCAACCAGAAGAAAGTGAGGCAGTGATGAATATTCCGAACATCAATGATGTTGTTCCAATGGTGGTGGAGACATCCGGCCGCGGCGAGCGGGCCTATGATATATACTCGTTGTTGCTCAAGGAACGGATCATTTTTCTTGGCACGCCGATCGACGATCAAGTTGCAAATGTCATCGTGGCGCAGTTACTGTTTCTCAATCACGAGGACCAGGAAAAAGAAATCTCGATGTATATCAATTCGCCCGGCGGACAGGTCTACGCCGGTTTTGCAATTTACGATACGATGAGAATGATCTCGAACCCGATCAGCACCGTTGCGGTGGGTGTTACAGCCTCCTTTGGTACCGTGTTGCTGACCGCCGGCACCAAGGGGCGGCGCTATGCCCTGCCTCATGCCACCATTCATATGCATCAGCCCCTGGGCGGTGCGCAGGGACAGGCCACCGACATCGAGATCGCGGCAAAACAAATCATGCGTCAAAAGGCTTTGCTGAACGACATCCTTGCCCAGCATACCGGCCAACCACTCGAAGTCATCGAGCGGGATACGGATCGGGATTTCTATCTCGATGCCAAAGCGGCAGTGGATTATGGACTGGTGGACAAGATACTCGAAGCACCCGAAAAACAAAAGGCAAAAGCATAAATCTGCTTGACGCCAGCGTGACGGGCGGGTTTCTTCGGCGATCTATTTCCATGAGAGACCCGCTCGTACTGCGTTTATAATGGTTTCGACTTATCGAACCGTTAAATTGCCCATGTTACCTTTATCCACGTTTTCGATTGTGGCATGCGATATCAAAATCCAGGCCTGGGGCATTGCGGTCGCGTCCAAATTTCCTGCCGTCGGCGCAGTCGTGCCATGGGCGCGCGCCAGCGCAGGCGCAGTTGCCACTCAATCATTTGCCAACCCATCCTTCGGCCCGCGCGGCCTCGAGATGATGGGCAGCGGGCTTTCCGCCGAAGAAACGTTATCCAAGCTGTTGAGACGCGATCGGGCGCGCGAACAACGACAAATCGGTCTGGTGGATTCCAAGGGGGGCTCTGCTACGTTTACCGGCAAATCCTGCATCGATTGGGCTGGCGGGGTCCGCGGCCGCGGCTATGCAATTCAAGGAAATGTCCTGGCGAGCGCCGAAGTCATTAATCGGATGGAACATGCCTTCCTGGAGGCCAAGGGCGAATTGCCCGAGCGCCTTTTTGCGGCATTGGAGGCGGGCCATCATGCGGGAGGCGACCGTCGCGGAAAACAATCAGCGGCCTTGTATGTGGCCAAGCCAAAAGCCGGCTACGGCGGACATACTGATCGCTGGATGGACTATCGCGTGGATGATCACCTCAATCCCATCCCACGGCTCGGCGAGTTGCTGGAATTGCACCATTTATATTTCGACAGGAGTCCCAGATCCGAACGCGTAAGACTCGAAGGCCGGGTGGTTAAGGAAATACAAAGGATCATGAAGGGCCTCGGATATTACACGCCAACGAATGGCGAATATGATGATGCAACTCGACAGGCCCTCCACACCTTTGTGGGAAATGAGAATTTTGAAGCACGTGTGGATCCGGATCAGGGCTGGATCGATGGCCCGGTCTTGGAATACTTGCTAAAGAAATTCAAATAAAGTTCATCCTCATGCTGGATCGGCTCTCCCCCCCTGTTCGCGGACTAATTCTTGACATGGATGGCGTGCTTTGGAAGGACGACACGCCCATCGGCGATCTGCGCAGCATATTCGATCGCATCCAGGCGCGTGGCCTGAAAACGGCGCTCGCCACGAATAATGCCACCCTGACGGTCGATGAATACCTGGATAAGCTCCGGAGATTCGGCGTCCGGCTCGCGCCCTGGCAAATTGTTACTTCCTCCGAGGCGCTGGCGCAAGTGCTGGCGAATGAATATCCGCAGAAGGGGGCAGTTTTCGTTGTCGGCGAAAACGGCATCATCACGGCGTTGCGCGACAAAGGTTTTGCGCCGATCACCGATCCAGATGACAGGACCCGTCCGGTGGCGGTTGTCTCCAGTTGGGACCGCCAACTTACCTTCCAGAAACTGCGGCGGGCCAGCCTGCATGTGCGCGCCGGCGTGCCGCTGTACGCAACCAATGCGGACCGGTCCTTCCCCACCCCGGAAGGATTGATCCCCGGTGCTGGTTCGATCCTCGCTGCCTTGGAGACCGCAACCGATGCCAAAGCCACGGTGATCGGCAAGCCGTCACGGCTGATGCTTGAGCTCGCCGCGGCGCGCATGGGCTTGACGAAAGACGAAGTACTGGTGGTCGGCGACCGACTCGAGACTGACATTGCTGGCGGGCGCGCCATGCAGGCGCGCACCGCTCTGGTTTTGTCGGGTGTCAGCCAGCGTCGGCCGACAGAAAAGAGGGAACCAGAACCGGATCTGATTGTCAAAGATCTGGCGGAGCTTGTGGCGCCATGTTGATCTACGACCTGGATTTGAATCCGCTCACTGACCTTTTGACGGCGTGGGGTGAGCCCGCTTATCGTGCCAAACAGATCTGGCAGGGACTTTATCAGCATTTCTATCATTCGTCCTGGCAGTTTCCCAATCTCCCCAAGTCCTTGCGCCAGAAGATGGCGGATGAGTTGAATTTCGTCGGTGTGGAAGCTGTTCGCCATCTGGATTCTGCCGACCACCACACGCGTAAGACACTTTTCAAACTGCAGGACGGTCGCTTCATCGAATCAGTTTTGATGCGCTACGAGAGGCGGCGCACACTCTGCGTTTCCACCCAGGCCGGTTGCGCGATGGGCTGTGTCTTTTGTGCAACGGGCCAAATGGGATTCAAACGTCATCTCGCCAGCGGCGAGATTATTGCGCAGATCATGTATTACGCGCAGGTGTTGGCGCAGGAGGATTTGCACATAACCAATATCGTTCTGATGGGCATGGGGGAACCATTTCATAACTACGACAACACCATGAAAGCCATTGATCGTCTCAACCATCCAGACGGCTTCAATTTTGGCGCACGCCGGTTCACTATTTCCACCGTCGGCCTGGTCCCCCAAATCAGGAGATTTGCGAATGAAAAGCGCCAGGTCAATCTAGCGGTATCGCTTCATGCGGCTGACGATAAACTACGTCAAAGCATGCTGCCCATTAACAAAAAATATAATATTGACGAGGTGCTGGATGCCTGTCGCTATTATGCGGAACAAACTGGACGGCGCATTACCTTTGAATGGGCTCTGATCAATGGTGTTAACGACACGCCGGATGAGGCCCGAAGACTTGCGGCACGGTTGAAAGGATTGTTGTGTCACGTTAATGCCATTCCGCTTAACCCGACAGATGGATATCAGGGGCAGGCAACGACGCGCGAGCGGGCCGAGCGGTTTAAAGAGTCGTTGGAGCAAGCTGGAGTTCCGTGCACTATTCGGGTGCGGCGCGGGATTGATATTCGGGCTGGCTGTGGTCAGTTGGTTTCTATTGTTGGTTAGTTGTTTTAATTTTTTTGTGTTATATTGGCTACACGTATTCTTCATTTTCAACTCTCTGACACCATGGCCTCCAATGAGGCGGCACAAACAAACTTGCACGAACAAAGGGTTTGAAGTATAAGAGTCCACCATGACCAACGCAACCGACCAAGAAACCAAACAACGCCCCTGGCTTGAGCGTCCTGTTCATCCGGCGTTGCCAGCAATCACAAATGAAGTGCTCCTATTCGCCGCCATCCTCCTGGTGGCGTTTGCCACACGCTTTTATAATCTCGGCGCGCGCGTGATGAGCCACGACGAGAGCCTGCACACCTATTTCTCCTGGCTCTTTTATAAAGGCGGCGGCTATCAACATAATCCCATGATGCACGGTCCGCTTCAATTCCACTTGATCGCCCTTTCCTATTTCCTTTTCGGAGCGAGTGATTTCACGGCGCGTATCCCGGCCGCCCTTTTTAGCATCGCCACGATTTCAATGGCCTGGTATTGGCGTCGCTACCTCGGTAAGACCGGCGGACTCATTGCGGGTTTTCTGATGGTCATATCACCGTTAATGCTATTCTATGGGCGGTACGTCCGCGAAGATTCGTATGCGGTTTTTTCCGGCGTGCTGATGCTTTATGTCATTCTCCGCTACCTTGAGACCGGAGCAAGGAAATATCTCTACCTGCTGGCAATTTCGCTGGTCATTCACTTCATAGATAAAGAAACGTCCTTCATGTACGCGGCAATGCTCTTGGTGTTCCTGGCCATCTATTTCGTGGCCCGCGTAACTCGCAACGCCTGGGCTGACGTTTCCTCTTATCGCGGCTTCATCATAGCGCTTGCCATTGGACTGCTGCTGTTCGGGGCTGGAACCGGCATCGGAATTGCCGGTCGAAGTAACGGGGTGCTCGGAGCCACAGAAGTCGCTTCTCCTTCAATTCCGTCCGCGACTTCGCCGGTTCAAGCTCCAACAGGGGCGGCGACCTCTCCTGCCGAATTCATACTGCTGGCCGGTATTCTGGCCCTGATCGGTGCGGGATATTTCCTGATCCGCGGCTATACCTGGCCGGGCGTGAAGTCTGAGCGCTCGTTCGACATGCTGGTCCTGGTGGGGACATTCACCCTGCCCATGCTCACGCCCTTTCCTATTACGTTCCTGCAAAGCACGCTGCACGTCACGATACCCACAACCGCGCCTGAAGTCCAGGCGCTGACCGTGCATGATGTGATCACCATCGGCGTCTTTCTGCTCGTTTTCTTCGCAGTCTCCATTGCCATCGGACTGTTCTGGAACAGAGACTGGTGGAAACTGGCGCTCACCTTTTGGGTTCCCTATACGATTTTTTACACGTCCATATTCACCAACAGCGCAGGCTTCTTCACGGGCGTGGTCGGTTCCCTGGGCTACTGGATCGCGCAGCAGGCTGTTCAGCGCGGCAGTCAACCATGGTACTACTACATCCTCATTCAAATTCCAATCTACGAGTTCCTGCCGTTCTTGGGTTCTGTCCTGGCATTGATTATCGGATTGCGGCACAGGCCACTACAAAGCGGCAAGGATGGCGTTCCGGCTGCCAACCTCGCCGGCGAAGTGCCGGCGCCTCATCAACAGCCCGACAACTTCACGAACATGTTCGCGTTACTGGTTTGGTGGGTGGTCGTGAGCATCATCGCTTTCAGCTATGCGGGCGAGAAGATGCCCTGGTTGACCATTCACCTGGCCTGGCCAATGATACTTTTCAGCGGCTGGGGGCTCGGCTATCTGGTGGATACCACGGACTGGCATGGGTTATGGCAACGCAAAGCCCCCCTTATTCTGGGATTGGCTTTTGTGTTTTTCACTAGCTTTGCTGCCAGCCTGATCGCCCTGCTCGGCAATACACCTCCCTTCCAGGGCAAAGGGCTTGATCAATTGCAGGACACGACGGCGTTCCTGCTCCCAGCGATCGTTGCGCTGGCTAGTTTAGCAGCCTTAATCTATCTGCTGCGTGATTGGACTGGCAGACAAATTACCCGCGTATTCTCCCTGACCTTTTTTGTACTGCTCGCGGTCCTGACGATCCGCGCCTCGTTTCGCGCTGCGTATATTGATTACGACGATGCCACAGAATATCTGGTCTATGCCCATGCGGCAACCGGTGTAAAAGACATTGTTAATCAGGCCACGGAAATTTCTGAGCGCACTACAGGCGGCATGGGTATCAACTTGGCGTACGATGCCAGCGCGCCGGACACTGGTGTTTCATGGCCATTTGCGTGGTACCTGCGCGACTTCACGAATCAGCACTCCTTTGACCAGCCGACTCGCTCACTGCGCGATTCGGAAATTGTCATCGTGGACCAGAAGAACTTCGACAAGATCGAAGCGGCTCTGGGTCCCGGCTATTATCGCTTTGATTACATCCGCATGTGGTGGCCCAATCAGGATTACTTCGACCTCGTCACAAATCGCGATGCGTCGGTGCCGTTTGCGCCCGACTATTCCTGCAGCGGAGTGCTGGGATTCTTGAAACTGGTCAAGACCAAAGACTTCTCGCGAATTTGCAGCGCGCTCACCGATCCTCAGATCCGTGCCGGCATCATGGATATTTGGCTCAACCGCGATTACACCACCTACGCCGCGGCCACCAACAATCAGAATATGACACTCGCCACCTGGCAGCCATCCGCCCTGATGCGGATGTATATCCGGAAGGACGTGGCTGAACAGATTTGGAAGTATGGCGTGACACCGAGCCAGCAGCCCGCACAGGTGGATCCTTATCAAGGGAAGACCGTCACGTTGAATGCCAATCAAATTATTGACTCCACGAAACTGTCCGTGCCGATGAATGCGCCACGTGCCTTGGCGATTGCGAGCGATGGCAGTGTTTATGTGGCAGACTCTCGGAACAATCGCATCCTCCACTTTGATCAAAATGGAGCATTGATCGATGAATGGGGTACATCCAGCGGAAATGACCCGAGCCACCCCAATCCCAGTGCACCGCCCTCCACCTTCAATGAGCCCTGGGGGGTGGCGGTTGGGTTGGACGGCTCGGTCTATGTTTCGGACACCTGGAACAATCGCATCGAAGAATTTTCAGCCTCCGGCCAATTCACTAGAATGTGGAGCACCGTAACCTCGGCATCCGATGGTTTCTACGGACCGCGCGGCCTAGCGGTGGATTCCAGAGGTCATCTGTACGTTGCGGACACCGGCAACAAGCGCATTGTCGTATTTGATGCAGATGGTAACTACCTCGCGCAATTCGGTTCCGCAGGGGTTGATCCCGGCGAATTCGACGAACCAGTCGGTGTCACGCTGGATGCCAGCGGAAATGTGTATGTGGCCGACACGTGGAATCAACGTGTCCAAACTTTTAGTCAGTCACCAGACGGATTGACGTTCACGCCGCTGAAGCAATGGGATGTGGTCGGTTGGTATGGGCAATCGCTCGACAATAAGCCGTTCATTGCGGTCGACAACGTCGGTCACGTTTTCATTACCGACCCAGAAGGCTTCCGCGTAATTGAATACACAACGGACGGCCAACTGATTCAAACGTGGGGCGATTATGGCACAACGCCTTCCACATTCGGCCTTGCCGCAGGCATCGCGATTGACGCGCAGGGCAACATCTGGGTCAGTGACGCAGGGAACAATCGGATCATGAAGTTCGCGTTGCCATAGGTCGCATCCACCGTTCCTGCCCGCATGACAACCAAGACCTCGATGCGTTGGATCGAGGTCTTGGTTGTGAGGAAATTAGCAAAACTTCATTTAGTTCCCTCACACTGACAGGTTGGGCTGCCTTGCCAGAAGGTTCCTGACGGACAACCCGCCGCCGGCGGCTTGCAGGTGCCGCCACCACCGGAAACACCTGAAACACAGGTGCCGTAGGTCTCCTGATACTGGGTGCAGAGATTTGGATTTGTTTGAGGAGTGCTGGGAGTGCCGCCGGCCGGTATCACGCATTGTTCCAGCGTAAAGCTTGCGCCGGCTGGCCCAATGTATGTGTACAAATCGCTGGTGCCATTGGCGTCAACCTGTTTTTTGATCAAAACATTGGGGCCGGATGTCAGGGTCATATTGAAGGAATCTGGAATAGAGAGCACGACCGCACCCAGTTTCTTATTTGGGTCAACACAGTATTTGGCCGCCTCGTCATGGAAAAAGATCAGGGTTGGGAGCGGCACCGGCGTTGCAGACGGCACGGCGCGCGCTACCCCCGGCGGGATGCAAACGCAATCATTGGAGGCGTTATGATCCGGACACCCGCTCCAACTACCTTGGAGATAGGAGGCCGCGGGCGGCAGGCAAGCCGCGCCATTGGCAGGAATGTATGGCCAACCAGGATTAGATCCGGGTGCAATGCAATATGCGATCGGCAAAAGACTCGCGGGATTGTTTGGGTCAGGATGAACCACCTCCTGCTGACCATCCGGACCCAAAACAGGATCGCTAGATCCCGGGATCGTAACGCCATAACTGGCGTAACCAACATCGCCGTTGGGAGACTCACCCGCTTGGAAGACCACCTGCCAGCCAGCAGGACAGTTGTTCCAGCCGTTGGCGCTGTTGTAGGTATTAGAACAAATACCTTTCGCCCAGCAAGGATTTGGGATTCCTCCCGTTTGCAGGCCGCACCCGGTAAGCAAAACGCTGGCAACGATCAAGACAAAGGTCGAACGATAGAGGTACCGTTTCATGGAGTCCTGACTCACTGAAGAATAAACACGGCAGGGTTATATCAACGGTGCCAATCGGCGTCAATAGAAATTCAGTCCGGATTGTGCTTTGCTGTACGATATGAGCACAGCATTGCACGGGGCGGGACCCCTTGTGCTCTCTCAGCCGGCTATCGGGCTTGCGGCATCGTCTGGGCGAGCTGTGCCTGCAGATTGACTTTTCCTGCTGCTCCCGTGCCGCGAAATGAGCGCCCGGCCCGGGTCACTTGTGCCGCACCTGCGGCAATTCCCGTCCATGCGATTCAACGCCTAATCCAAGCCAGCCAATTATCCTGCCGCCACACCGCATCGTGGACATTATGCGGTGATTATCCGACCCAGCCTTCGCAAAGCCTCGAGGGATACCAAGCAAACGCCATCCCTAAAGATTACAAATGCCCTCGTAATGCATCAAAAGAAAAAGTTACTTTGGAGGTTTCGTTGCATCAAATAGAAAGGCTACTTTGAGATCTTCCGCAATTTGGCAACTTTCTGGTCGATGGAGGCCTGTAGGACCGCTGGATTGAGCTGAACATAGAGGTGCGTGAGTCGGGCTTTTTCCTCCGGGGTGACCAGGGAACATTCCAGCACTGGCTGATCAGGCGTTCGGGCTTGATCATACCTGCGGACGAATTTATCGCGGATATGCTCTTTGGTCAATAATTTGAGGGCTGGCTGAAAGAAGTTGATATACAGTCTCACGTCCGTGTAGATACCTTGCACCAGGAGAAACTCCTCTTCTGTCTCCAAGCGGTCATAGCCCATCGTATGGCGCACCGCGGACCAGTTCTTTTGCTCGACATGCGCCCGATCATTTTTGTGGTAGGGCCGCGAGCGAGTGAAGGTAATCTTGTTGGAGAGACAATAGCGCCACAGCAAGTCGTCAATGAATTCGCTGCCATGGTCGGAGTCAATGCCTGGCAGCGGGAAGGGCAACTCGGGCCCCATGATTTGCAGAGCTTGGCAGACCGCCTCCTGAGTGTGGCGCCGCAAAGCCAATGGTTCTGTCCAGCCAGTGCGCAGGTCGGTGCAAGTCAAGGTATTCAGAAACTGACCTTCGGTGGTGCCACCACAGTGGCTGCCAAATCGATTTCCATGAAACCAGGCCGATCTTCTCTCCAATCCGCATAGGTTTTCACCGGGATGGCCTTCTTCAGCAGGCTCCCCGATTTGGTCGTCGCGAGACTGCGGTGACACGTGACGCGCACCGGACGCAAGCAGCGGTCAATAGTAGCCGAGCTCATCTGCAGCAACAACTGCCGGGTATCCACCGAAAGCTGCATCTCCCCACCGTGCTCCAAGACTTTCACGCCTTGTGGCAAATATGGCCGCAGCCGCTTGGAGCAAATCCGCCGATACGGTTCCCAGATTAGTTCCAGGGCATTGACGACCTCGTCGCGGTAAACCGCACACCGACCCTGGGCCCTACCCTTTGGACGCGGATCTCCATGCCCAAGCAGACGCAATGCATATTTCCGATGAAAACCGGCGGTCGCTGTGAATTCATCCAAGATCTGGTGTTTTTCCTTTTTGCCAGCCTTCCAATACCGGGTCTGCACTGATTCCAACAATTCGCGCTTGCTTCGTTTGCTCATCATGTTCTCCTCCGGCAGTCCCATAAACTCCTGCCGTAAAGTAACATCCATTTTGAGGCAACGATACTTTCAATGGTAAGATTCAATTTGAGGCAATTCGCACTTCACGAGTCGAATCTGCGCGGTGGTATAATGCTCGTGCTTTTATCTCAAACAAAGGGAACGACATGAAACTCCATGAGTACCAATCTAAACAAATATTCGCAAGATACGGCATTCCGATCCCAAAAGGACGGGTGGCGGCTACCGCAAGTGAGGCAAAAGCAATTGCTGAGGAATTGGGTGGCCGCGTTGTCATTAAATCCCAGGTGTTGGTCGGCGGACGCGGTAAAGCCGGCGGCGTGAAGCTCGCCAAGGATCCCGAAGAGGCCGAACAGCTTGCGTCACAAATTCTAGCCATGGAAATCAAGGGACTGCCTGTCCGCAAGGTTTTAGTGGACGAGGCTGCCGCCATCGAAAGCGAAATCTACTTCTCGATTACCAACGACCGCGCCGCGCGCAAACCTGTAATGATCGCATCGGCGGCCGGCGGGATGGAGATCGAGGAAGTTGCGGCCAAGACGCCCGAAAAGATCATCAAAATTCACATCGATCCGTTGCTTGGCTTGCGCGACTATCAGGCGCGGGATATGGCCGCTTCCATTGACCTGCCGCGTGATTATTGGAAGGACTTTAACAAGATCGCGATCGGACTATGGCAGGTTTACAGGGAGTCCGACGCCTCATTGGCGGAGATCAACCCGCTCGTCATCACCCAGGATAAACGCATGCTCGCCCTCGATGGCAAGATGATCATCGATGATAACGCCATGTTCCGCCATGCGGATCTGTCGGAGATGAGGGACCTGGACGAGGAGGTTCCAGCCGAGACGGAAGCACGCAAGTACGGACTGACGTATATAAAGCTCGATGGCAATATCGGCTGCATGGTCAACGGCGCGGGCCTGGCCATGACCACGATGGACATCGTCAAATTATTCGGGGGCGAACCGGCCAACTTCCTTGATATCGGAGGCGGAGCGGGCGCAGACAAAGTCGCGGCTGCGATGCGGATCATTTTGTCGGACCCGAATGTTAAAGCGGTCCTGTTGAATATCTTCGGCGGCATCACACGTTGCGATGAAGTTGCACGCGGCATCCTGGCCGCCATGAAGGAAGTCAAACCCAAGGCGCCTATGGTGGTACGCTTGGTCGGCACGAACGCCGAAGAGGGCCGCAAGCTATTGGCCGACGCCAAAATGATCACCGCGGATACATTGGCCGACGCCGCTAAGAAAGCGGTTGCCGCGGCAAAAGGGAAATAAAACTTATGAGCATTCTCATTAACAAAAATACGCGCTTGATGGTACAAGGCATTACCGGCAATGAAGGCTTGTTCCATACCCGTCAAATGGTTGCGTATGGGACAAACGTCGTAGCGGGTATGACCCCTGGCAAAGGCGGAGAATGGGTCGACGAGAAAATCCCAGTGTTCGACTCGGTCAAGTTAGCCGTCGAAGCCACGGGCGCAGATTGCACCGTGATTTTTGTCCCCTCACGCTTTGCGCCTGATGCGATGTACGAGGCCGCGGACGCGGGAATTCCGTTGATCGTTTGCATCACGGAAGGTGTTGCAGTTCAGGACATGATGCGCGTTCGTAACTACCTCGACCAAAAGAAAGTCCGATTGCTTGGCCCCAATTGTCCCGGTTTGCTGACGCCCGGTGAATGCAAAGTCGGCATCATCCCCGGGGATATTGCGATTCCCGGTAACGTGGGATGCGTCTCGCGCTCAGGTACATTGACTTACGAAGTGTTGTATGCGCTCAAGCTCGTCGGCATGGGCGCCTCCACCTGCGTGGGCATTGGCGGCGATCCGATCAACGGAACCAACTTCATCGATGTCCTGGAAATGTTTGAGCACGATCCGCAAACAGAAAAGGTCGTGATGATCGGCGAGATTGGTGGAACGGATGAGGACAAGGCGGCCGAGTATATCGCCTCAAAAATGACCAAGCCGGTGGTATCGTTCATTGCCGGACAGACTGCTCCTCCTGGCAAGCGGATGGGGCATGCCGGTGCCATCATCGAAGGTGGATCGGGCACCGCCGCAGGCAAAGTCAAAGCACTGGATGCCGCTGGCGTGAAAGTTGCAAAACATCCGGAAGAAATTCCCTCTCTGCTGAAATAGCGGTTTCGTTTTTCTAAAGGAGCATCATTAATGGTGTTGGATCATTCATTTGTCGAGCAAAATCGTGTTTCAACAGAACGCATTCGCAAACTTGTGTCAAGACTATCAGATCAAGAGCTGCAATGTCCTGTTGGCGAACATTGGACAGTTGGCGTTGCATTGGCACATTTGGCGTTTTGGGATCGGCGCGTGCTGTACGCCTTGGACAAAACCGAGCAAGATGGAAAACTCTTCACTCCTGAAGTCGATGTCCTCGTGAACGATTTGTCTTTGCCGCTTTGGGCGGCCATCCCGCCCCGTGGCGCCGCCCATCTTGCCGTGGAAACGGCGCAGATTCTCGACCAGCGCCTCGCAAACTTCTCGCCGGAACTGCTCGAGGAGCTTTACAATTACAACAAACGCTGGGTGATACGGGCGCTGCATCGCGGCGAGCATTTAGATGACGTGGAGCAGGCTTTGAAAAGCCGGTCGTAGCAAGGTCTGTGGATCAGATAAAAAACTCGTAGAGCCGCCTGGCGAGGCGGCTCTACGGTTATAATTATGGCAACGGAATTGAAGGTTATTTGTGAGAGTCGATGTAGGTGACAGCCTCGCCGACCGTCGTAATCTTCTGTGCGGCCTCGTCCGAAATCTCGGCACCGAACTTGTCTTCAAAAGCCATGATCAGTTCAACCAGGTCGAGCGAGTCCGCTTCAAGGTCTTCGCGGAAACGAGCCTCCATCGTCACTTTGCCCTCATCCACGCCAAGCAGATCAACAATGATCTTCTTAATGTCGCTGAACGTATCAGCCATAGGATAATCCTCCGTCATTTTTCGTTTTATACCTGTCCATTGTAACACGGCAGGTCGAAGAAATTCAAACACAGGAACACCGCGTGATGCCAAAAGATACGGAAATCAAGGATCGAAAACTCGACCACATCAAGATAAATTTAGAGAAGGATGTGCGCTCGGCGCTCACCACCGGCCTTGAGAATTATCGCTTTATCCATGAGGCTCTGCCTGAGCTGGACCTCGAACATGTCGATACAAACTTGAAGTTGTTCAACAAGAAGTTAGCGGCGCCGATCCTGATATCTTCGATGACCGGCGGCTCCAATGAGGCCGAGACAATTAACTTTCGTCTCGCCCAAGCCGCACAGACGGTCGGCATTGCTATGGGGGTAGGCAGTCAACGCGTGGCCATCGAGCATCCCGAACAAGCCGCAACATTTCAGGTTCGGCGCGTGGCACCGGATATCCTATTATTTGCGAATCTCGGCGCCGTGCAATTGAATCATGGTTATGGCATTGACCAATGCCGCCAGGCGGTGGACATGATCCAAGCCGACGCGTTGATACTACACTTGAATCCATTGCAAGAAGCGGTTCAAAAAGGCGGCGACACAAATTTCGCGGGCCTCGCCAGGAAAATTGAGGGGATCTGCAGAAAGATCGAAGTGCCCGTGGTTGTCAAGGAGGTTGGCTGGGGGATTTCGGAGCGGACGGCCCGGCAGCTGGCGGATTGTGGAGTTAGCGCAATTGATGTCGCGGGCGCAGGCGGGACCAGCTGGTCGCAAGTGGAAATGCACCGCGCCCCGGACGAATTTACGCGCGAACTTGCGGCTGCCTTTGTCGGCTGGGGCATCCCCACGGCAGATGCAATTTTAGGTGTCAGGCAAGCCGCGCCGGAGATGACTGTCTTCGCCAGCGGAGGAATCAAGGACGGACTTGATATTGCCAAATGCGTTGCGCTTGGTGCGACCCTGGGCGGCATGGCAGGAAACTTCCTGAAAGCGGCGGCCATTTCAGCGGAGAAAGCCGTCGAGATGATGAAGTTGACGAAGAAGCAAATTGAAGTTACGATGTTCGCGGCAGGAGTCGAAAGCCTGGAAAAATTGAAGTCTGATAGATTGGTGGTGGACAGGTAATCATCAACCTCGGGCCCATCAGAGTTTGATACAATCCCTCATATGAACTCATCCATCAAGGCAATTATCTTCGATATTGGAGGGGTCCTGCTACAGTGGGATCCTCACAGACTTTATGAACGCTATTTCGATCGGCCGCAGCAAATTGACCGGTTCCTTGCAGAGATTGATTTTGCAGCGTGGAACACGGAACAGGATCGCGGTCGCCCGTTTGCCGAGGGCGTTGCAGAATTATCAAGTCAATTTCCTCACTACGCGCATCTCATCCGTGCCTATGGGGAACACTGGGAGGAATCGATCGTTGGACCCATCACTGGAGGGGTTGAAATTCTCCGCGAGCTAAAACGGGCAGGATATCCGCTTTACGCGCTGAGTAACTGGTCAGCAGAAACGTATCCGCGCGTACGGCATAAATACGACTTTCTTGACCTATTCGAAAAAATCATTCTTTCTGGCGAGGTGAAACTCGTCAAGCCTGACCCAGCAATTTTCAACTTGACATTAAAGAGAATCCATCACGCCGCTGCTGAGTGCCTGCTGATTGACGATTCTGAAGCAAACATCAACGGGGCGAGAACGCTTGGATTCGTCACCATTCACTTCAAATCGCCGGATCAATTGCGAACCGAACTAAGGGAAAAGCACCTACTATAAGCGAGATGGAACCATGTCATTAACAGAATATACCGAACTCATGCTCCCTGCCATCGAGGCCGAGCTTCAACGTCAGGTTGCGCGGCTTGACCAAAAAGAGACGCGCCTGTTTCATCAAATGCTCACCTACCATATGGGCTGGACGGGTGAAGGCGCAGGGCCGGAGGTGACGGGTAAGCGTGTTCGTCCTCTGCTTGTTTTGCTAGTCATGGCTTCGTGTATGTCAAATTGGCTACACGCTGTGCCGGCCGCCATAGCAATCGAATTGATCCACAATTTCTCACTCGTCCATGATGACATCCAGGATAATTCCGACAAAAGGCGCGGGCGCACGACCGTCTGGAAGAAATGGAATATGGCGCAGGCGATCAATGTCGGAGATGCACTTTTTGTGATCTCGAATCAAGCAATCCTGGATTTGGCAGGAAATTTTCCTGGCGACACGGTCATCAGAATCGTGCGCGTGATTCAAGATGCCTGTCTTGATCTCACCCGAGGGCAATATCTCGATATGGTCTACGAGAATCGGGAGGACATTTCAGTACAAGACTATTGGAAAATGATCGAATGCAAAACTGCGGCGTTGATCTCGGCCTGCGCTCAAGTCGGCGGAATCCTCGGTAGTAGAGATGATGAAACCATTGAGCAATATTGCCTCTTCGGCCGCGACCTCGGGCTGGCTTTTCAGGTTCAGGATGACCTCCTCGGCATTTGGGGCGACGAGGCCCTGACGGGCAAATCCGCGGCCAGTGACTTGGTTGACGGAAAAAACTCTCTGCCGATCTTGTTTGGGATTAATCAGAGAGGTGAATTTGCCAAGAGATGGTCCTTGTCCCCTGTTCTTCCAGACGAAGTCGCAGATATCGCTCAGATCTTGGTCCATGAGGGCGCTCAGGAATACACCGAACGCGCTGCAGAACGTTTGACGAATCAAGCGCTGGCCACCCTCGAAAGAATCAATCCGAAAAATGATGCAGGAAAGGCTCTTGTGGAATTGACAAAAAAGTTGCTCAATCGAGAATCTTAGTATGTAACCTTTCATGTCAAGCGGGTCCAGTTCAGCGATAGAACGCTTGATTCGGAATCAAGCTGTTGTTTTCATCCAACACCCTGACCTGGTACCACGGGACGCTGGGACTGTTCATGCAATGGTTGGTGAATGGATGGGGTTACAAAACCAAAAGAGCTCAGCGGAAAATAAGTGTCTCCGGCTTCATCGCTCACGCTGGGGATTGAAACTGGAAGGCAAGGTCTCCGCCGTGGAGCCTTCAGAGCGGATGCCACTCGGATGAACATTGGCAACCTGGGCTGGACTATGGCCTCCATTAATAACACATTGATCTCTCTCTTCGAGAAGCCATAATTCCAATCGAGAGACCAAACGAATGTGTTGCCTTGCTCATTCAGGCCAACGCTAATATAATGGGCACCGGAAAGAGGCCGCTTGCCTCTCGTATTTGGTGGTTGGCAAGTTGTTCGATGGCGACAAATGACGATGTTTGGACAACATTTCAACCTAAAATGATGGTTCGCAAGCGGGTGTAGTTCAGCGGTAGAACGCTTGCTTCCCAAGCAAGATATCGTGGGTTCGAGTCCCATCACCCGCTCTTCAAACACTGGGAAAACAAGACAGCTCTTTTGCACAAGGGAATAACTGTGGTGCAAACTCTGTTAACAGTCGAGGCGCTGCCCTCGACTGTTTTGTTATTTTTGCAATCCTGCTGTTATGCAAAGCATGGTTCCGAACAAGTAAAATTTTCTCAAAAGGTGAACCTATGCTCCACAAAGGAACTATTCTTTATATTGAAGACAATCCGGATAATCGGATTCTGGTCCGGCGTGTGCTTGGCGCGGACAATTATGTCGTCGACGAGGCCCAAAATGCAGCCGAGGCGTTGGAATATTTGAAAATCAAGGCGCCCAACCTGATCCTGATGGACATCAGTATGCCAGATATGGACGGCTATACATTAACTGGAAAAATCAAGGCGATGCCGGAATTCGCCCAGACCCCGATCATTGCAATGACTGCCAATGTGATGCGCGGTGACCGCGAACGTTCGCTTGAGGCAGGCTGCGACGGTTACATTCAAAAACCGATTGACATCGACACTCTCACTCAACAGGTCGAAAGGTTCATACAAAGGAACACTAATGGATAATTCACTCGCATCTGACACTCAGCCCATTCACAAGTCTGCTATTCCAAAGGATGCGACTGTTCTCGTTGTGGAAGATAACGTTTCGAATTTCGTTTTGATTGCTCGCATGCTGGGCTATCTTGGAATCCACTGCGAATGGAAAACGTCGGGTTTCGAAGTAGTTGAATACGCCGACACGTTACCTCGCCTCGATCTGATTTTGATGGATATCCGCCTGCCCTATGAAGACGGCTACGCGGCTCAGAAAAAGATTCGCGCCTCCGAAAGATTCAAGTCGGTGCGAATCGTGGCGGTCACTGCCGAGGCCAGTCTGGAACAAATGAACAAAGCTAAAGCTTCGGGGTTTGACGGCTTTCTTGGGAAGCCGCTTGACCCTGATCGGTTCCCCGACCAAATTCGACGCATCTTGAGCGGAGAAGCCGTCTGGGAATTTACGTAGCCTATTATGATTACTGCACGGAAAACGCCAACAGAAGTAAAGCGCGCCAGTCGTCGGAGCAGCTTGGTGGGCTCTTTGACGCGGACGCTCGTGATTTTTACATTCATCCCGCTCTTGTTGATGGGCGGAGCGGCCTACCTGCGCTCCCGCGCGTTGTTCGGCGATCAAGTCACATCGCAAATGCAGAGCCAATTGACCGCCGAGCTCAATCAACTGGATCTCACGATCAAGGCGAAACAAATCCGCCTCGACCACCTAGTTCGTCAACCGGACTTTGAGAATAACCTTTCGTCTGCCCTCGCCGAAGATCAGCAGAGCCTCGACTTCCCCACCATCAGGGATAATTTGTCGAACGCGGTGCGCACATTGACACCGCAGGTGGGGACCGTCTCATTTCATCAATTCTTTTTGATGCGGCCCAATGGCACCATTCAGATTGCGAGCCAGCCGGGCTGGGAAAAGTTGTCGCTAGCAGATTCGCAATATTTCAAGGAAATTAGCAGCAGCAACGACCAGACCTTTGCGGTCTACAATCTGCCGCCGCTCTATACCAATCAACTGGTTCTAATTACGGTTGTGCAATACCAGAACACGAGCGGTTCGCACTTGGCGACGGTGGTCGGGGTGACTGAGCAGCAAAGCCTTCAGGAGGTCCTGCGGGGCTTGGTCAGTCTTAATCCATCTTCCAATGCGTATTTCGTCACCCATGATGGAAAAGTCGTTGGAGCCGATCCCCACACGATGGAACTGACTTTGCTTAATCCTTCCCCGTCGCAAAACGCGCAATTGACGACTGCATTTGCGGCCATGATGGGCAGTGAGAAAAGCGCGCCTCAATCCCTGCAATTTAACGACAGCAGTAATGTACCAGTCTTGGCGCAAGCTGCATGGCTTCCCAGCATGAACGCGGGCCTGGTCTGGGAAATCCCTCAGGATGTGGTATTTGGACAGCTAATCAGCCTTGGAACTTTTACTTTGGCAATCGTCGTCATCGCGCTGCTCGCCATTGCATTGGTGATTTGGCTGGGGACTCAAAGTGTTTTTAGGCCGCTGCAGTCGCTCGCAGCCATCACATCCAAATTTGCGGCGGGCGATTTCAGCGCACGCGCTGAGGTGCGCAGCCAGAACGAGATTGGTTTGCTTGCCGATTCGTTTAACCACATGGCCGAAGAGTTGACGGGGCTGTATCATTCTTTGGAACAAAAAGTGGAAGAGCGCACACTTCAGATTCGGACGGCGGCGGAGGTGGCTCAGAGAGCCACTTCATCGACCAATCTGGACGAACTACTTAATCGCACGACAGAATTGATCGTTAAGCAATTTGGTTTCTATCACGCGGGCATTTTTCTGATTGACCGAACAGGGAAATATGCCGTGCTCCGCGCCGCCTGCAGTCCGGCCGCCGATGCATTGCTAGAGAGCCGATATCAATTGGAAGTCGGATCGACCTCAGTTATTGGCTGGACGACTTCCACCAACCAGCCGCGCATCATCGCCGACACCAAGGAAGATCCGGTTCACCTGGAGAACAAGCTGCTTCCTGCGACGCGGTCGGAAGCGGGTGTACCCATCTCGGTCGGTGGCGTGGTGATCGGCACCTTGGATGTTCAAAGCACGGAGACCAATGCCTTTGGGCCCGAGAGCGTCGTGATGCTGCAAACCCTAGCCAGCCAGCTGGCAGTGGCCATACACAATGTTAGCTTGACAGAAGCCGCACAAGTCAATGTACACGAAGTGGAGCGTCTGTATCGAGGCATAACCCAGATCACAGCTGCACAGTCGGAAGCTGAATTAATTCGGGGTGTGGAGCGCGCCTTGCAGGACTCGCCGTATGCGGCAACCATGCTTTTGCTGCATGATACGAATCTGGAGGTTGCTGCCAGCAACGACGCCGGGGCAAAGAGCACCTTTCAAAAGGCGTGTGACGTGCTCAAATCGAATCTGGATGACGTCCATAAGTTCCTGTTCGGCAACCCTGTCATTGTCGAAGAAAACCCAACCGTGTTGCCTTCTTCGCTACAACGCTTTATAAGTCAGCTTGGCTATCAGTCCACCGCATTGTTGCCCATAAAGCAGAATAACCAATTAGCAGGACTGATTGTCCTCGGCAGCCACAGTCGGCAATCTTTGACCAGTTCGATAGTCCAGCCGTACGTTGAATTGACCGATCTCATAGGAATAACATTGGAGAAAATAGCGGACAAGTCGGCGGGTCTGGAACGCCTGCGGGAACTTGAAGCCATTACATCCATTAGCCAGGATATCGCGACGTCAAGAGACCTAAATAGCTTTTATGCAACCGTGCATGGCGAGGCGCGGCGCATCATCGGTGAATATCCCTTCGTGGTAGCACTCTACCAAAAAGAAACGGCATCCATCAGCATCCCATATATGTTCGAAGATGGCAAAGTCGATTCCGCCGAAGCTTTTCCGCTGGGGGAAGGTTTGTCATCGATCGTGATTCGCACCCTTCAACCCTTGTTGCTGGTCGAGGACACGGAAAAACGGGCAGAGAGCCTCGGCGCCCGAGTTCTTGGCAAACCGGCCAAATCCTGGATGGGTGCGCCAATGATCGTGCAAGGCGAAGCCGTCGGCGCGCTGATCGTTCAGGATGTAAATCACGAACGCGCCTTCAACGACGAGGATTTGCGGTTCTTGACGGCGCTGGCGAATCAAGTGGCGGGCGTCATTTACAACGCCAAACTTTTGGAAGAAAGCCGGCAGCGCACAGTTCAACTGGAAACGGCAGCTCAGATCGCGCGCGATATCAGCGGTTCGCTAAATCTGGACGAACTGTTAAAGAAAGCGGTCAACTTTATTCGTGAACGGTTCAATTTCTATCACGCGGGCATATTCCTGATTGATCTTCCTGGAGAGTTTGCGGTGATTCGCGAAGCGACCGGCGAGGCTGGCCTGCAGATGAAACGCGCCGGCCACAAATTGGGCGTGGGATCGAAGTCGGTCGTCGGGTATGTCGCTGGCCGAGGTGAAACCTTGGTTGTGAACGACGCGGCCAAAGATGCCACGTACTACGCCAATCCTCTTCTGCCAGAAACCCGGGCTGAGGCGGCCATCCCCCTCAAGGTTAGCGAGCGAATCGTGGGCGTCCTGGATGTGCAGAGTGTGCATGCGTATGCCTTTGGAGAAGACAATCTGCGTACGCTGCAAATCCTTGCGGATCAGCTCGCAATTGCAGTGGTGAATTCCGAGTTGTTCGCTGAGACGCAGGAACACCTGTCGCAGCACCGTCTACTGCACCATATCACCAGCGCGGCCGCTTCCGGCACCACGCTCGAGGAAGCCCTTGAAAGCGCCGTTTCCGGTTTGCAGGTAACGTTGGGCGGCGATCGCGTAGCAATTCTCATGCCTGATCCAGAAGGAAAATTCCTGGAGGTCAGGGCCTCCGTCGGATACTCACAGGAGGTCAATGAGATACGCGTTCCCCTTGGAAGCGGTATTACCGGGTGGGTTGCCGTGCACCGCCGTCTGTTGCGCGTGGATAACGTAGCCGAAGATCAACGCTACATACAGGCCAGTCCTAATTCACACTCAGAACTTGCCATCCCCCTCCTCTATCGTAATGAGATCCTGGGCGTATTAAACGTGGAAAGCGAGCAAGTTGCCGCGTACAACGAGAACGACGAGGAAATGCTTGGCACGCTTGCTGGCAGTCTTGCCGCCATCATTTCAAACGCCAAACTCCTTGAACAGGTCCGGAACCAGTCAGAATACAACCGCCTGATCTATGAGATCACAAGCAAAATTCGTCGTTCGAACGACATGCAGACGATTCTCGCAACGACGGCGAGCGAGTTAACAAGAGCACTCGGCGCACGATATACAAAAATCGCGATTTCACCCGAGATCGAGGCCAGCAGCGACGACACTGTGACGAAAGAGAGCGAGCCATGAAAGAAGGAAAGTCATTCGCCTTCCTCAACGTGGGGGAAACTGGACTCAATCAGCCCGTGTATCAAAAGTGGCGGGAGGGGTTGATGCGCCCGATCCTTAATATCGCTCTGATCATCGGATTTGTTGCACTCATCACGGGCGTTCTCACCGATAACAGCATTACGGAAACGGCGCTGTACATCGGCGTATATTTCATTATTGTCCTGGTTGCGGCAATCCGCATGCCGTACTGGCTGCGGGCGGCAATTATCCTGGGCGCTGCGTATCTCTGGGCGATCACCGAATTGCTTTCCTATGGTGTTCTGGGCGACGGCATTTTTATCTTCCTGGGGCTCATCACGATTGCCACCATGTTCTTCGCGACGCGCGGCGGGCTAACCGCCCTGGCAGTTTCGTTGACCTCTTTTGCTGCGATCGGCTGGCTGAGTTTGAGTGGGCTGTTCACTCTTCTCGATCCAGCGGCCGTACCAGCGCAGTGGTCAGACTGGGTGAGTAATTCGTTGAGCCTGGCACTGTTCAGTGGCATCATCATTGTGGGTTTCCGGCAGCTTGACATCGAATATATGAAGGCACAAGGCAGGACTGCACAGTCGGCACGTGAACTCGAAAATCAAAGGCGTGCGCTTGAGGATCGAGTGGCCGAAAGGACTCTTCAATTCAAGGCGGTAAACGAAGTGGGGCGCGTTGCCAGTTCCGTTCTTGATCCGAATGAACTGATAAACAAGGTGGTAAATCTGATCACGGATCAATTCGGATACTATTACACGGCTCTCTTTCTTGTGGATTCTTCAACGCGGTGGGCCGAATTAAGAAATGCCACAGGCGAAGCGGGCCGGGTTCTCAGGGAAAACAAACACCGCCTGGAGATCGGCGGTAAAAGCATGGTGGGCGCGGCCATCAGCACGCGTTCCCCCCGGGTGGCACTGGACGTTGGGGCTGAAACCACCCGTTTCAAGAATCCATTGCTTCCCTACACTCGTTCGGAGATTGCGCTCCCTCTACTCGTTGGGGATCGCGTGCTTGGAGCACTCGACGTGCAATCTACAAAAGAGGGAGCCTTTGGCCCACAGGAAATTGACACACTGCAAAATATGGCCAGCCAAGTTTCCATCGCCCTCGAAAACGCGGAGCTCTTTCATCAGGTCCAGCAGAACCTTGCGGAAATCCAGGCAGTTCAGAAGCAATACACGACACAGTCCTGGAAACAAGTGGCCGATGGAGAAGATCTATATTATGAGGTGGGCGATACAGATCCAAGTGGACCGGAAAATGAACTCGAGGTGAATCTGGCCTTGCGCGATGAAGTGATTGGAGGCATCAGACTCGAAAGCGACAATGACTGGACGTCGGAGCAACGCAATTTGATCGAGTCCGTTGCTACGCAGGCCGCGCTCGCATTGGAAAATGCCAGATTAGTCAAGGAGGGCCAAACAACCGCCACGCGCGAACGCTTGATATCCGAGATTAGCGGAAAAATCTGGTCGTCGGCCACGATGGATGGAATATTGCGGACAGCAGTGCAGGAACTCGGTCGGGCACTGGATGTTGCCGACGCGACGATTGAACTTAATATGGACGACAAACCATGAATCAAACCTCGAACAGGACAACGGCTGAAACACCGTCCTCAATCTTCAATTATGGAAAGTGGCGAGAGGGATTCCTGCAGGCCATCTTGATTGGCGCAGCAATCTTTGGCTTTGTGGCACTGAGTGCCAATTTCGTCACGGGTGCAACATCATCCGATCTCATCACCTATTCCACGGCTTTCGCCGTCCTCCTACTTGCCACGCTGATCCGATTCCCTTATTGGTTCAAGGCCGTTGTTTTGCTTGCCCTTGTATATGCTTTGGCGATCAGCGGGTTCTTGGATACGGGCCTTTGGGGAGACTCGCGCGTTTTTCTGCTCGCGCTGGTGATCATGGCCTGCCTTTTGTTCTCGCCCCTCGCGGGTATTTTTTCCACCATAATCGGCGTGGCCACTACCGCCGTATTTGGTTGGCTGATCCTGACTTCGCAGTATCAGTTGACGAGCAGCGATATGCCGGTCGGCGCCTTTGCTGATTGGCTCACTGGGGCCCTCACGAATATCCTGCTGTCCGTGGTGGTCATAATCGGATTGAGGGCAGTCCAAAGGGAGTTCGAGCGAGCCAGAGAACAGGCCGGTTCTGCGCTACAGGAACTTCAAGAAGAAAGCAAGAATCTGGAATTGCGCGTCCAGGAGAGGACAAATCAACTCGAGCAAAAATCAGAGTTGCTTCGTGCGTCGGCATTTGTCACCCGCAATATCGCTGAACTGCAAGATGTACCAACCCTTCTAGAAAGGGCCGCTCGCTGGACATCCGATCTTTTTGGCTTTTACCATGTCGCGATCTATCTCTTTGACGAAGACCGGAAAATAGCCTTCCTGCAGGCCGCCTCCTCCGATATCGGCAGAAGGATGCTGGAAGACGGTTTTCAAATCGAAAGCGATGCCAAGAGTGTGATCCGATATGTTTCTGAACAAAACAAGTCGTATATCATCACCGGCATGGCAGACGAGAGAGTCGATCTTGTGTCGCAGGGGAAACTTGAACCCACGCGTTCGCAAATAGTGATGCCTTTGAACGGGCGCGGCAAAACCCTCGGGGCCATCGATTTTCAATCCAAGGAAGCCCGGGTATTCAACCAGGATGAAATAGAAATCCTGCAGTCTCTGGCAGATCAAATTGCAATTTCCATCGACAGCGTACGTCTGCTTAACGAAACACAGGCGTTTGTCAACGAACTGGAAACGCTAACGGCGCAACAAACCGAGGTGGTCTGGAAACGATATCTCGCGAATCGGACGATTGCGTATCAATTCACGCCCGCAGGCATCAAGTCGGTGATGCCGGGGCGGCACAGAAACGTGAACAAAAAGGGCCTGCAAGTGCCTATCCGGCTTCGCGGACAGACCATTGGCATGCTTACTTTTCAGGGCAAGGAAACGACCAGATGGACCGAGCGTGAGGCGGACTTAACGGAGAAAGTCGCCACGCAAATAGCACTAGCCCTGGATAATAGCCGTCTGCTGGAGGAGACGCGCCAGCAGGCTCTACAACAGCAAACCGTTAACGAGATTTCGGCCCGGCTAAATCGTTCGTTGGATATAGACACGCTTCTTCAAACCACCGCTCGGGAGCTGGGAACCTTGCCCGAGGTCGCAGAAGCATCGGTGTTTATCGGCGAATCGCAACGGCAGAACCGCGATATAAAACCAAAGGACGGCAGTTAAAAGACATGTGGAATAGCCTGCGAGTACGTCTAACCTTGATCTTCATTGGATTGGCCATCATTCCGTTAATTGCGGTTGGCGGCATCCTGTTTCAGACGACGGATACTGCCGATCGAGCCCAGGCGATTGCCCTTCAAAGCCAGGTGGCACAAAATGCAACATCCCAGATCGTCAACTACATCCAGGGATTGAATCAAAACCTGATCGCCTTTGGCAGTCAGCTCAGCGGCTTAAGCACGCCGGATCTCACGATCGAATCGAGTCTCTTGTCCAGCGCCCTGCACTTTTCGACTTATGGAAGCCAATATAAAGAATTAGCGCTGCTCGACCCACAAGGACATGAGATCATCCGCACGACGCAACAAGGTTCTGTACCTGAAAGCCAATTATTGGATCATTCCAAATCAGATGATTTCCTTCAACCAGCCAGTACGCGCCAAGTGTATTACGGCCCGATTGAGACCGATTCCACAACGCATCAGCCATATTTGGAGGTATCCATTCCACTGTACGCAACTGGAAACGGGCGCACCTCCCAATTAACCGGAGTGCTGATCGGGAAATTAAGTGTCACACCTCTGGAAAATCTGCTAGCGCAGACACAACCGGGGTCAAGCCAGACTCTATACATGACCGATGACGCTGGAAAAGTCGTTGCCCACCAGGATCCCTCGTTCAATCTTCAAAACGCCAGAATTGTCCTGCCGTCTGGCGGCGGAGCCGTTCAGGCTGGCATCAATCATACCAATGTGGTAATGGCTACAAGCAAGATTCAACTGGGCACTGAGACGTTTTTTGTTATAGCCGAGCAGCCGACCAGCCTCGCTTTGGCTTTGGCAACCAGTCTCATAAGGATGCTCACCCTCTCCATTGTAATTGCACTGATTCTAGCTGCAGCTGTTGGCTTTGTGGTGGTACGTCAGATCGTACTGCCCATCGAAAACCTGGCAACTACAGCCAAACAAATTGCCGCAGGAGACCTTGCGCAAACGGCTGCCGTCCGCGGTCGCGATGAAATTGGCGCCCTGGCAAACGCATTCAATGATATGACCTCCCAACTTCGTGGTCTAGTAGGGTCCTTGGAGGCGCGTGTGTCCGAGCGCACTCAAGAACTGGAGCGCGAAACTCTAAGTGTTCGCACGGCGGCCGAGGTCGCGCGCGACATCGCGTCTGCCAGCAACTTGGATGAACTTCTCACCCGCTCAGGCCAATTGATCGTCGAACGTTTCAATTTCTATCACACAGGCATATTCCTGCTGGACGATAAAAAGGAATTTGCCGTTCTGCGCGCTTCACCTACTGAGGCTGGAAGGCAGTTGATTGCAAATGGCCACCGCCTGCGCGTTGGTGAGCAAGGTATCGTGGGCAGAGTGGCTGCCACCGGCGAGGCCCGCATCGCGCTGGATACGGGCGCGGATGCCGTCTATTTTAACAATCCGTACCTACCAACCACCCGCTCTGAAATGGCCCTGCCGCTGAAAACTAGAAACGAGATTCTGGGTATTCTTGACATACAAAGCGATCAGCCGCAGGCATTTGCCCAAGAAGACATCGAAATTCTGCAAGTGATGGCTGATCAACTGGCAACTGCAATCGAAAGTACACGCCTGATGCAGCGAGTCGAAAATCAACTCACAGAAATTGAACAGACCTATCAGGAGTTCACTCGACAATCGTGGCGCGCTCTTGCGCTCGAGGAAAATCATATCGCTGGCTATAAATTTGACGGCGTCCAGCTGCAACCCATTGATCGTGCACCGGAGAACGGCGGAACAGGCGACAGCACAGCATCAGCCACCGCCTCGGGAGACCAGGCGAGTGGCCCGCGCTCTCAGATCATTCCAATACGGCTGCGCGGAGAGACCATCGGTTTGGTGAACATCCGATTCCGCGGCGATAGTGCACCTGACGAAACGATGAGCATCGTGGAACAGGTCACTGATCGTTTGGCGACGGCGCTGGAAAACGCCCGGCTCGCCGAGGAAACTCGTGAGAGGGCACGCCGCGATGAGCTGGTGGGCGAACTGAGTGGCAACTTTCGTTCAACACTTGACTTGGAGACCGTGGTGCGGACCGCGGCGCAGGAGCTTCGAAAGGCTTTCCAGCTAGAGGAAGCGGAAGTTCGACTCGGCTTTCCGATAACAGGATCAGAGGAAGCAGCCAAGATCAAGTCCAAGAATAACGGCGGATCTCATGAGTGAGGCTACCAAATGTCAAAAGAACTAACACCTGACGCTCGCAAAGCCGCTGGCAGCCCGCGGGAAAAGGTGGCGACCCCAGGGATGCTCCGTTCGATTCTTATCATCGAACTGCTTGTGATTGCTGCGCTGGCTCTCTCCGATTGGCTTTCTCAGGTTCAACGGACGGCCTATATTGCCATGCCAGTTCTGGCTGCGCTCCTGATCTGCACCTGGTTGCTTTACCGAGGCGTCCATTCTCCCGCCCAAATTGCAATTCCGTTGGGAGCTCTTTTCCTGCGGGATTACCTGGCATTGGAAGGAGTTGGAATTCACGATGTCTCGCTGCTCACATTCGCAGCTATCGTGATCCTGGCCTACTTAACCCTGGAAAAGCCCTTGGCCCTCGTGTTGAACGGCTTGACGATCATTTCAGCAACACTGATTGGTCTTGGCGAGATGTATGGGCTGCTTGTGAATAACTACAGCAACACGACCAATTTCTCGGACGTCGTGGAAATCTTTATCGTACTTGTGGCTACATCCCTGATCACCTATATTCTGGTTGACCGCTTGAACGAGAATATTGAACGAGCCTATCGGCATGAGCAGGCGCAGATCAAGGCAAACCAGGCCCTGGAAGAGGAACGGGCAAATCTCGAAGCCAGAGTAAAGGAGCGCACCCAGGACCTCGAGCGCCGTGCCAGCCAGCTACGAGCGGCTGCAGAAGTTGGCAGCGCCGCAGCGGCGAGCCGAGATTTGGACATCTTGTTAGGCGAAGGGTCGCGTTTATTGAGCGCGCGTTTCGACTTCTATCATGTGGGCATTTTCCTGAAGGACGAAACGGGAAAATTTGCTGTCCTGCGCGCAGCAAACAGCGAGGGCGGCCGCCGCATGTTGCGACGCGGGCATCAACTCGAAATCGGCCAAGTTGGAATCGTGGGTTATGTCACGCAGACCGGCAAGGCGCGCATTGCCTTGGATGTTGGCCGGGATGCCGTCTATTTCGATAATCCGGATTTGCCGCAAACGCGCTCGGAAATGGCCCTGCCTCTGGTCGTGGCCGATCGAATTCTGGGAGCGCTCGATATCCAGTCGACTGAGCCGCAGGCCTTTAAACAAGACGACATTGAAGTCCTGCAAGTGGTCGCTGATCAGCTGGCCGTGGCCATAGAAAATTCTCGTCTGCTTGCAGAAAGCCACGCCGCCATGGATGCGATGCGACGGGCGTATGGTGAGGCTTCCCTGCAGGCCTGGAGAAGGTGGCTCGAGACCCACACACTGGCCTTCAAGAGCGATGAACGAGGCGGTCTGGCTGAAACGGATCCTAGCCGCTGGAGCGTCGAAGAACAACAAGTCATCCGCGAGGGAACGCCCGTCAAATCCCAGAATGAACGGACCTTGTTTGTCCCCATGCTTCAACGCGGCCAAGCCGTAGGCGTGATCAAACTTGCAAAACACGATCAAGCCCATTGGTCCGCCAGCGAAATTCAATTGGCCCAAACCCTGGCTGCGCAGTTGAGCGATTCGTTGGAAGCCGCACGACTTTATGACGAAGCCCAGAGACGCGCAGAGCGTGAACGCGCGATTGCAGAAATGTCAGGAAAAATCAGCAGCGTTTACGGCATGGACGACATACTGCGCTTGATGACCGAGGAGCTCGGCAAGATGTTTGATGATTCCGAAGTGGTCGTTCAAATGGCCCAAGAGCAGAAATGAACGCGCACTTTAGGTTTTATCCTTCACCTGGGTCAAGGGCTTTGGCTGAATTTGGCCGGATCGCCAGGGCGGCTGGCCAACAAGACGTATTCTTGTGTAAGAAGTGCATGACAAAGGCTTCTGCGAAAGAGATGCCACAATGAGTTTTCCTAATCTGTCCCTGCGGCTAAAAGTGATCGTAGCATTGGCCGGCATAACCGTGCTTACCGTAGCGGTACTTGCCAGTTATCTGCTGAATCGGATTTATCAAAACGCGTACAATAGCGCTGCCGCCCAAATCACATCCGTGAACCAGGAACACATCCTGTCCATCCAAACGTTTTTGTCTGAACATAGTCAGGATGTGATGATCCTGAGCCGGCTGCCCGATCTCCATAATTTAATAGTAGCCCGGCAAACCGGGGCGAGTCCGGCGGTAGTGGCAGCCGATAACGCGGCCTTCACGCAGGACCTGCAGGCGTTTTTCGAAGCTCACCCAGTTTACGACAATCTGCGTTTCATAGATGGCAGCGGGCAGGAAGTGGCAAAAGTCACTGCCAGCTATATCTCAGCGACGCTCCAGAATAAGGCAAGCCGCCCGTTCTTTTCCATACCTTCCAAGATGCCAGCTGGTACGCTATACCTGTCGCCCCTGGAACTGGAGCAAGACATGGGCAAGATCATCGTGCCGAATGTTCCAGTGGTGCGGTTCGCCACGCCCGTATATTACAACAACAAATTAGCTGGCGTCGTTGTAGCCAATATCGTGGCCAAGAACTTTTTAAATGTATTGAATGACCCCAGTCATCATGTCATCTTGGTGGATCAGAAAGGCTTCTACCTCTACGATAACCAAGGTTCGAGTAGACTCTTCGGGGGTGCAACCGATCTGAACACCGGCTACACCATCCTCAAAGATATGCCCACCGAGGTGAGTTCTCTGTTATCGGGAAAGGCAGGATCCTTTTCTGATCAGAACAACGTTTACTTTTATGCTCCGGTTACGATCTTGAATGGGACGGCTCCCAGTTGGCTGCTCATCTACGAAATTCCACGGTCCGAAATCTACGCTTCAGCAAACCAAGCCTTGTCCACCAGTCTACTCATCCTGATGGCCATTCTCCTGGTTGCAATAGCCCTGGCTGTCTACCTGGGCAATTCCATGATCGCACCACTGACCCACTTGACGCAAGCTGCGCGGGAGGCGGCTGAAGGCAAGCTGTTCACTCCCACCGGGATTACATCTAATGATGAAATCGGCGTTCTGGCACGCGCCTTCAACCTCATGACGAGACAACTGAGCGAGCAGATCAGAACGTTGGATCAACACGTAGCCGAGCGAACCGCCGACCTCGAACGCTCCAACCAAGCGAATCAAGAGCGGGTACGCGAATTACAGATTGTGGCGGATGTGGCCCAGGCGGTGGCCTCGGTTCGAAGCCTGGACAGCCTCCTGCCGAAAGTGGTTCAAATTATCTCTGAACGTTTCGGCTATTACCATACGGGCATCTTCTTGCTGGATGATCAGCGCGAATACGCCGTGCTCCGCGCCGCAAGCAGCGAAGGGGGGAAACGCATGCTGGCACGCGAACATAAATTGCGCGCCGAGGCGAGCAGCATCGTAGGTTACGTTGCCTCAACGGGCAAACCACGCGTGACCTCGGACGTTGGGTCGGATGCAATTTACTTCACCAATCCAGATCTCCCTGCAACCCATGCGGAGATGGCCGTGCCCCTGGCCGTTGGCAATCAATTGATCGGTGTGCTGGATATCCAGAGCGCCGAACCATCGGCGTTTGGCAAGGAGCAAATTGAGGTTCTGGTCATACTCGCCAACCAAGTGGCCGTCGCCATTGAAAATGCCCGCTCCTTCGGAGAGGCCAATCGCGCGCTGGCAAACGCACAACAAGTCTACAATGAATTCGTCGCCCAAAGATGGGATCAATACGCAAAGGCTCAAACGGTCTTCGGATATCGATTCGAAAAAGGAAAGGTTTCTTCGCTGGCCACACCGCTTCACATACAAAGCCCTGCGCCTGCTGCCGATTCAGATGACCGAGATTTGGTGCTTCCAATTCAAATCCGCAACAAGACCATTGGCGTGATTAACATACGCGCCACTGACAGTTCACATGGCTGGTCAGAGGACGAGCTGGCAGTAGTGCGGGCCATGGCCGATCGCGTCGCCCTGGCGCTGGAAAGTGCCCGACTACTGGAAGATTCGCTCAAAAGGGCCGATAAAGAGCGTGTCATCGGCGAAATCTCAGCGCGAATCGGCTCCTCCACCAGTGTTGATTCCATCGTGCGTCTGGCAACGCAGGAACTCGGAAGAATCATGGCTGGTTCGGAAATCACCCTCCAACTCGAGCCGCCGAAGATGACAGACAACAGGTGAGTGTGCGATGTCAGAGACAATTGGAGTTTCGAGGATGAACACACCGGTTCCTACTGATCAGCAGAGCGGGTCCGCACGCCGAATTGCCTGGATTGGCATAACGGGCTCCGCAATTGCCGGTCTGTTTTACCTGTATTTATTCGTTCAACAATCGGCGTGGCAACTGGCCGGATTGTTTGTGGATACATTTGTCTTATTGATCGCTGCGACGATCAGCCTGTTTCTGATTCAGCGCGGAAGCATAACCAAAGGCATATTACTGTTAATTGGGGTTGCGCAAATTGTATTCGCAGTTGGCACCGCGCTCATCACCAGTATTGGCTTGGCATTTGCCTTGGGCATCGCGTTCATTACCGCCATGATCGCGACTGAAACGCTGCCTTCACGCGAAACCGTCATTACAGCGATCACCGCCGCAATCAGCGGGATCACCAGCATCATCATAGACAGCTGGGCGCCAAGCTATCGCCTCCCGGCCCCCTTGCTGGTTCAGATCTTCATACCGACTCTGATCGCCATCATCGTATTGATATTTGCCTATCTCTTAATTCAACAATTCAGACGATCCCTGCGGGCCAAACTTCTGCTCGGCTTCATCGTGGTCTTTCTTGTGTCCGGTGTATTTGGAGCCTTCGCAATCCGGCAACAGTATATCGGAACACAGCAGGCGGCGGTCACGGAGGCTTCCAACGTAACAGAAGCAATCGCCCTGTCGGTGGGCCGATATCCGGCCAGCGCGCAGGATTACGTGGCGCAATTAAGTCGAAGTCAACAGCGGCGCGCCTTAATTGTGGACCTTCAGAAACGCATCTTGGCGGATCCAAATAGCGCAGCCGTCTTCACAACCTACAGCTCCGACCCTGGCGAAGAGGTGGCGGCCACGCTCAAAGACGGGCAAATCCGCACCTATATTGAAAACAGCGAGGTGTCTCCGTCCGGCCCAAATATGATCGTCGCGCCAGTACGTGACCCCGCCGGCAAGATCACCGGCGCCGCCATCGTGGACTACACCAGCCTTTTGGGACAATTGCAGAGCGCGACCAACGCCACCGTACAGGCCTTGACTACGTTTGGCGCCGCAGGCTTGATCCTGCTGTTCGCGATCATCCTGTTTGTTGCCAGCCAAATTGCCGATCCGGTTATTCTCCTTCAAAATGCTGCGGTGGAAGTTGGCCGAGGAAACCTGGATGTTGCCATACCGGATCAGCCCTCCGAAGATGAGATTGGCACGCTCTCGGCCTCGTTCAAAAATATGGCAAACCAATTACGCGATTTGATCGGCACGCTTGAACAACGGGTCCGGGAACGCACCTCTGAATTGGCTTCAGCTAACCAGGAGGTCTCACACCGGGCGGCGCAGCTGGAAGCGATTGCAAAAGTCACGCGGTCTATTGCATCCATCCAGGATCTGCAAACCATTCTTCCAGAGATTGCCCAGACGATCAGTGAAGAGTTTGGGTTTTACCACATCGGCATCTTCATGCTGGATGAAGCAAAACAATTCGCCGTGCTACAGGCTGCTAACAGCCAAGGCGGGCAGGCAATGCTTCAACATGGCCATCGACTTAAGGTTGGCGAACAGGGAATCGTCGGCTTCGTCGCGGCCAATGCCATTCCCCGCATCGCGCTGGACACGGGGGTGGACGCTGTCTTCTTTAATAACCCGGACCTGCCGACCACCCGTTCTGAAATGGCGCTGCCTCTGATTTTGAACGAGCAGACGATCGGCGTGCTGGACGTGCAGAGCGAGGAGCCGTCCGCCTTTACCCAGGAAGATATTGAAGTACTTGCAACCCTTGCGGAACAGGTGAGCATCGCCATTCAAAATGCACGCCTATTCGATGAAACCAATCGCTCGCTTCGCGAGGCGCGCGGCCTTTACGAACAGTTCATCCAGTCGGCGCTGAGCGAAACCGCGGAGGAAAAGAAAGTCGGTTACCAACTAAAAGGAACCAGCCTCGCCTCATTAAGCACGCCTATGGTGAGTCCGGAAATCGAAATGGTTCTTGCGAAAGGCGACACCATCGTCAAACCAGTGGACACTGAGAGAAATGCTGCGATATTGACCATCCCGATCAAACTCAGGGGAAACGTGATCGGCGTGCTGGATATTCGCTCGCAAGACAAGGCAGATTGGGGACAGGATGACATTGATATCGCACAGGCCGTTGCCGAACGCGTGGCCCTTGCCGTTGAAAATGCCACACTTTTGGAAGATTCACAAAGACGGGCCTCGAAGGAACGCATTATCGGTGAAGTCACCACCAAGATCAGTCAATCCATCAATTTGCGCAATGTGCTACAAACTGCAGTTGAGGAATTAGGCCACGTCATTCCCGGATCGGACGTGATCATCCAACTCGAAGCGGGCAATGGCAAAAGCGGAAAACAAGAGAAACAGCATCTATGAAAGACTCCTCCTCAAAGACTCCCGCCTTCATGCGCTCATCCAGTCTTCGCACCAGATTGACCCTGGGCAACATAATCGTCACATTCATTGCCGTCGCAGCACTGGGCTATTACGTGTACTATCGCGCGCAACAGACGAATTCGTATCTGACCAGTCAACTGGCGAGCAGCGTCCGCCAGCAGGCAGAAACCCAGCTAGATGCGACCAGCGCCGCGCAGGCTGCAACCTTGAACAACTTCTTTGCATCTGCGGTCACGAACATCACTCTGATTGGCTCAACTGCCGACAACTTACTTTCTGCCGAGACCCGCCTGGATAATGGTAGCTATTGGGATGCAGCCAAGTCCATGGCCCGGCTGCCAAGCGGGAGTTGGGATAATTCCCCCACAGACGTGGCGTCCGTCTTCATTCCGGCGAAAATTGACCTTACCCCAGATCTGACAGCCGAGTTGAACACCGTCCGGCAACTGGATTTTACTGTTCCGTCGATTCTCAAGGCAAATCCCGATGTAGTGGCGATTTACTTTGGAGGCGCTTCGGGAGAAACACTTTATTATCCCAATATCGATTTGGCGACCATCGTGCCTGCCGATTTCGATGTAACCGGTCGCCCGTGGTATACAAAGGCCTCGCCAGAACAGAATCCGGCGCGCCGTACTGTTTGGTCTGATCCGTATCTGGACGCCGCCAGTCACGGCCTCATAGTAACAAGCAGTGTGCCTGTCTACAATTCGCTCGGGGATTTTCGTGGTGTTGCCGCCATGGACTTCCAACTTAATCGAATCACAAGCCTCGTCTCGAACGTACATGTTGGGGACACGGGTTACGCCTTCCTCCTCGATCAAAACTACCGGCTTATTGGAATGCCCGACGCAGGTTATAAGGAGTTTGGGATATCCACCAGCGCGGTTCCTCTGGGACAAGTACTGGCCCCGAGCGAGATGTCAGCACAAGTACCCGCAGAGTTTTGGCAGGTCCTAGCCAAAATGAGTTCCGGCCAGAGTGGCCTGGAAACCATCGAGCTGAACGGCGTGGAACATTTTATGGTTTACCAGCCTTTGCCGAGCGTGGGATACAGTCTTGCCATCCTTGTCCCTTCGGAAGAACTTCTGAAGGGAGCTGCTACCGCTCAGGCGCAGATCGTGCAATCCACGAGGAATACGCTGATCTTCAGCATCCTGCTCGTTCTGGGGATTCTGATCATCTCATTGCTGGCATCCCTGGCGATCAGCGGCGCGTTAACCTCCCCGCTGGCGTCGTTGACCAAAACCGCCGAAGAAATCACGGCGGGCAATCTCAACGCGACAGCCCGCATCGATGCCCGGAATGAAATCGGGACGCTTGCCAACGCCCTCAACACCATGACCTCGACACTCAAAGAGAACATCCAGTCCCTCGAACAGCGAGTTGCGGAAAGGACCTCCGCTCTGGAGGAATCCTATCGAAAGGCGGATCGGCGTGCCGCCCATTTCGAGGCGATCGCTTTGATCGTCAAAGCCATCAACTCCATCCACCAGATGGACGCCCTGTTACCGCAGATCACATCTGTGATCAGCGAGCACTTCGGTTACTACCATGTGGGCATCTTCCTGAACAATGAAAGCGACCAAACGGCGGTCCTCACCTCCTCGAATAGTGAGGGAGGAAGACGCATGCTGGAGCGCAATCATCGTCTGAAAATTGGCGAACAGGGGATTGTGGGATATGTCGCTTCCACCGGCAAAACCCGAATCGCCCGCAACGTGGGTGAGGACAGCGCATACTTTAACAACCCGGACCTGCCGGAAACCCTCTCAGAAATGGCCGTGCCTTTACGGACGGGGAATAAGATTGTAGGGGTCCTGGACGTGCAAAGTAAACAAGCTGACGCATTTTCGCAGGAGGATATCGGCGTCCTTTCGCTCCTTGCGGATGAAGTGAGCCTGGCCATTGATAATACCCGATTATTCGAAACCACGAACAAATCGCTCGCTGAAGCAGAAGCGCTATATCGCCAATATCTGCGCCAGGCATGGAATCGCTTGCCGCGCGAGGAACGCCTGCACGGTTATCGTTACACGATTTCCGGTTCGGCGCCGCTCGAACGTCCGCTGGATCTGGAAGGCGGGGCCGAGGGGAGCCCGAGCGGCACTGAGGAAAACCCGCCGGCCCGTCTCGTGGTCCCGATCAAGTTGCGCGGCGAAGTCATCGGTAATCTTGTCATTCAGAATCCGCACAACAAAGAATGGAGCCAGGATCAATTAGATCTGGCACGGGCCGTGGCCGATCGCGTCGCGCTCTCCGCAGAGAATGCGCGGTTGTTCGATGAAACCAGTCGGCGCGCAGAACGGGAACGCATGGTCACCGAGATCACCTCGAAGATTCGCAGCACAAATAACCCGGATGAAATGGTCAGCATCGCACTGAATGAACTGCGAGGTGCTTTAGGCGCCACACAAGTGCAGCTCATACCGCAAGTCATTTCTGCACCAAAGGATGAAAGAACCGTGAAGACATCCATCGCTCCGCAGAAGGCAGATCCGGCGCACAGTGGAAATGGAGCAAAGAAATGAGTCATGTAATCGCCATCTCAAACGAAAAAGGCGGTGTGGCAAAAACAACCACTACCCTCTCCCTGGGTGCGGCCCTAACGGAAATGGGCCAGAAAGTTCTGGTCATCGACCTCGATCCTCAGGCAAATTTGACCCTGGCCCTGGGCGTGGAACCTGGTTCGGCGGTTGTAACTTCAAGTCACATCCTGATCGAATCCGCTCCGCTCATGAGCGCCCGCTGCCCCACTGAAATTGAGAACCTTGATCTGATCCCCGCCCAAGCCAGCATTGAAAATGCAGAACAATTCCTGCCCGTCCGAACCAATTACACGGCCGGCCTGAGGCGCGCCCTGGAGAACGCGGCACCCCTTATGTATGACTACGTGCTCTTCGACTGCCCACCCTTTTTGGGGGCCATCACCATCAACGCCATGAGCGCCGCAGAGTTATTGATCATCCCGACGCAGGCGGAATATTTTTCAGCGTATGCTCTCCGTAATATGATGGGCGTGATTCGGCGCGTCCGACAAGAGAGCAATCCGGATCTGGGTTATCGAATCCTGATTACCATGCTTGACCGGCGCAATCGCACTCACCGCAACATTCAAGAACAGCTTCAAAACACGTTTGGCGAAGGTCTGTTCAAAACCGTTATCGAAGTGGACACCAAGTTGCGCGAAAGCCCAATCGCTGGCGTGCCGATCACGCAGTACAGACCCACCGCGCGCGGTTCCCAGCAGTACCGGGAATTGGCTCAGGAGCTTAAAGAATATGTCAAAGAAAAAGAACAACAAGCGGCTTGAGAATCTTTTCAACGACCTAGCGACGGCAGAGCCAAAGCCTGCCAAGGAAAAGACGCCCGAGACGTTGATCTCCGGCCCGGTTGTCGCTCCACCCTGGCCCAGAAGCGCCGCACCATCCAAACCCACCTTAGCGCGGACGGAGGAAAAGACCGCGGCCATTCCTCCTGCAGCCCTCGGCGATCCTGGCGCAATGTCGCTGGCGTTTCGCACCGATGAAAAGAACTGGGCTACACTGCGGGTGGTCGATGAGACCGAGCCGCGCACTTGGGCTATGGAGGAACAGATGCTGGTCAAGCAAGTCGCCGACCAGCTTTCACTGGCCTTGGAAAATGCCCGGCTCTTTCAGGAGGCTCAACAGCGCGCGGCGGAGCTATCAATCCTCAACGAACTCGGCCGCGAGCTTACCAGTCTGCTGGAAGTTTCAGAGATTGCAGAAACCGTCTACAGGCACACGACCCGCCTGATGGATACAACCAATTTCTTCATAGCACTCCTCAGCGAAAACGAGCAAATGTTCAGTTTTCCGGTGTTGATCGATGAAGGCAAGCGCGTACAAGTGCCTGAGCGTCAGATCGCGCGCGGCCTATCTGCCTATGTGATTCGCACCAAGCAGCCGCTTTTTATCCCTGACAACGTAGTGGGTAAAATAAAAGAGCTAGGCCTCGATCCACTCACGATCGGAGGCGACGCGCCTGCCCTGTGCTGGCTGGGCGTTCCTCTGTTGGCTGGCCCCAAAGTAACAGGGGTACTCACCATACAAAGCACAAAGAAATCAAACCTCTTTACGGAACGCCAACGCGACCTGCTTTTGACCATTGCGGGGCAAGCGGCCATCGCGCTTGAAAATGCCCGGCTGTTCCAAGAGACGCAGCAGCGCAACGAAGAACTTGCTACGTTGAACGAGGTGATCGGATCGGCCAGCCAAACCCTCGAATTGAAAACGATCTTCCATACCGTCCTGACAAAAACCCTGGAAACCATTGGATTTGACGGCGGTTTGATCACCATGTTCAATCCGTCGCGCGGCAAACTTGAGCGCATCGTGCGAATCGGTCTGCCGGGTGAAATTCCGCCTGACCCGGCCGAAGGCATGGAGAACTCCCTTTGTGCGGTTGTTTTCAACAGCAGGGATGCTCTGGCGATCAACGACTTTCGGCAAGGAGCACCGGTGGATGTCTCCGGAGAAATCGAGGCTGGCTTCCTTTCTTACCTGGGAGCGCCGCTCGAGTCCAAGGGCCAGGTTTTGGGAACCATCTGCGTTTTCCGCAAATCAACAGGAACCATTGGCCAACCAACCATCGACCTTATGCGTACCGTGGGCCGCCAAGTCGGTTTCACAATCGAGAACGCACAGCTTTTTGATGAGACACAGCGCCGGGCGCGTGAGATGTCCGCGCTGGCGGAGGTGGGCCAGGACGTATCCGCCTCACTGGACCTCCAAGTGGTGCTGGAGCGAATTGCCGCACACGCCAAGGAACTGCTGGGCGCGCTTAGCAGCGCCGTCTATGTGCCCGAGGCTGACGGAATTACGTTCCGAGCTATTGCCGTGCTTGGAACTGAGGCGGATGAGATCCGAAGAGACGCCATCCGTACTGGCGAGGGAATTCTCGGCCATGTCGCTAAAATAGGAAGAGGAGAAATCGTCAACAACGCGATCCAAGATCAACGTGCGCTCCTCATCAGCGGTACTGAGCAGCTCCAAAATGAACATTTAATGGCGACCCCTTTGCTTTCAGGCACCCGCGTCAGCGGCATCATGGCCGTTTGGCGCACTGGGGCCGGCCTCGAATTCAACGAAAGTGATCTGGATCTTCTGACCGGCTTGGCCCGCCAAGCAGCCATTGCCGTAGAAAACGCGCGCCTGTTCGAGGCCACGCGCGAAAGCCAGCAAGCCGTGGCGCGCTCCGAAGGAGAACTGCGCGCCCTATTCACGGCCATGACGGACGTAATCCTCATTTTAGACAAGGACGGCCGCTATCTTCGCATCGCGCCGACCAACCCGTCACGGCTCGTAAAACCTGCCGACGAACTGCTTGGGCAGTTGACGGATGACGTGCTTCCGAGCGAAGCGGCTCACGCCATTAATGACGCGATCAAACAAGCTTTGAGAACAGGTGAAACTGTCAAACTAGAGTATAAGCTTGAGATCAATCAGCAAGAATACTGGTTTGATGCAGCCGCATCGAAGCTCAACGAGGATCAGGTGTTTCTTGTCGCCCGTGACACCACAGATCGCAAATACAATGAACTGCTTCAGACTGCCATTGCCCAAATCGCAGAAGCGGCGCTATCTGCAGAAGACATGGCGGGCTTGACCAAGATCATCCACGAGAACGTAAACACATTGATGCCCGCCCGTAATTTTTATATCTCCCTCTATGACGAGCGCGCCGACCTAATGACATTCCCGTACCACGCCGATGAGTATGACACGCCTTTTTTCTCACAAAAGCCTGGCCGTGGCCTGATCGGCTATGTACTTCGGACCGGCAGACCGCTCCTGGCCACACCTGAGGTATACGACAGCCTCGAAAAAGCCGGAGAAGTCAAAGCCGAGGGTATGCGCGGAGTCGACTGGCTGGGTGTTCCGCTAAGAAGCGGCGCTCAGCCGATCGGTGTGATGGCGGTTCAAACGTTCGATCCAAAAATCCGCCTCAGACAAAAGGATCTGGAAACCCTAAACCTCATTGCCGCACAAGCCGCGATTGCTATCGAGCGAAAACGAGCAGAAGAAGTGCTCAAGCGAAGGAACGAATATCTGGCCGCGGCCGCCGAGATCGGCCGACTCGTAACCTCAACCCTGGACTTGAACACTATTTTCAGCAGGACCGTCAATCTGGTCAGTGAACGGTTCGGGTATTACCACGCGGCCATCTTTGTGGTGGAGGAGACTGGCTTCAATGCCGTTCTGGTTGAGGCAACCGGGGAAGGCGGCCAAGAAATGAAGCGCCGTGGCCACAGCCAGCCCATTAATAATTATTCGATTATCGGGCGCGCGATCCAAATCGGTGCGCCGGTTGTGGTCAACAATACAGCATTGGATGGTACTCACAAGCTGAATCCCTTCCTGCCATTTACAAGAGCGGAAGCAGTAATCCCCTTGCGAGTTGGGACGCGCGTCATTGGTGTGCTTGATATTCAATCTCCAACGATCGATGCCTTCAGGGAAGACGATATGGCCGTCTTGCAAATCCTGACGGATCAAGTCGCGGTTGCCATCGACAATGCCCGTTCCTACGAACTGTCGCAACAGGCAGTTAAGGAAATGCGCGAAGTGGACCGCATGAAGAGCATGTTCCTGGCGAATATGAGTCACGAACTTCGCACTCCGCTGAACTCCATTATTGGTTTCTCCCGTGTCATTTTGAAGGGCATTGATGGTCCCGTGAGCGAACTGCAGCAGCAGGATTTGACTGCCATATACAATTCCGGACAGCACTTGCTCGGCCTCATCAATGACATTCTTGATCTATCCAAGATCGAAGCGGGCAAGATGGAATTGGCGTTCGATGAAGTCAATATGGCTGATGTGATCAACAGTGTGATGTCCACAGTGGTGGGTCTCATTAAAGACAAGCCGGTTAAACTGGTCAGGAACATTCAAGGCGACCTGCCCACCGTTCGCGCCGATGCCATTCGGGTCCGACAAGTGCTATTGAATCTCCTGTCGAATGCCGCCAAGTTCACCTCGGAGGGCAGCATCACAGTGGATGCTGAGGTTGCGACTGGTCCAGCTGGACATCCTGAAATCCTGGTCAGCGTAACCGATACCGGCCCCGGCATCGAGCCAAAAGACCAAGCCAAACTCTTCCAGCCCTTCTCACAAGTGGATGATTCCCTGACGCGCAGAACCGGCGGAACGGGCCTTGGCCTGTCCATCAGCCAGCAGCTGATCCAAATGCATGGCGGCCGGATTGGCCTCAACAGCACGGTGGGTAAAGGAAGTACCTTCTACTTTACGCTGCCGATCTACCGAGGCAAGGAAGAGACTTCCTTGTCCAATGATGGAAAAGTGATCCTGGCCATCGACGATGACCCGCAAGTCATCTCACTCTATGAGCGATATCTCCAGCCGCAGGGTTATCAAGTAGTAGCGCTCACCAATCCGTCGCAAGCCATGGAGCGGGCGAAACAACTTCATCCGTATGCCATCACGCTGGACATCATGATGCCCGGCTATGATGGCTGGTCTGTGCTGAGCGACCTCAAGTCCGATGCGGAAACGCGCGATGTTCCGGTCATTGTCTGTTCCATCGTAGAAGACCAGGAGCGGGGTTTCAGCCTCGGCGCGGCAGATTATTTGCTGAAACCGATCCTTGAAGACGACTTGCTTAATGCTTTGGACCACCTCAACCGCGACGGAAGCATCCGCGAAGTTCTGGTTGTCGATGATAATCCCAGCGATTTGCGATTAATGGACAAGATCCTCCAGGAGCACGGTCGTTACAAAGCCATCTTGGCGGAGAGCGGTCGAAAAGGATGGGATATCATCCTCTCCCATCCTCCGCATGCTGTCGTCCTCGACTTGTTCATGCCTGAAATGGACGGCTTCACCATCCTTGAAAAAATGCGGGAGAATCCCAAGTTGCGCGATATTCCGGTTGTGGTGGTCAGCGGCGTGGACTTGTCCGCCGAACAGCAGCAACAACTGAAAGAATTCGGCCAGCGGCTTCTCAATAAAGGATCGCTGAACGAGAGCGATCTACTGAACACGATCGAGCGCGCGCTTCAGCGAGTCGAAGGCAGGAAATAGGATCAAGTTATGTCGTTCATCATCAAATGCCTGGATTGCGGGCACACTGCGCCTTACTTTCCCACCTCAACAAATTGCCCGCGCTGCAACGGTCAATGGCGCGAGGCGGAATATGATTACGAGACGCTTGCCAAGATTTTGCCTTTGCAGCTGCCGGGCCGGCCATTTGACATGTGGCGATATCGAGAGCTGCTGCCGGTCCGGAATCCCAACGTGACCCTTTCACTCGGCGAGGGCGGTTCACCCCTTATCCAGGCCGTTAACCTCGGTATGATGCTTGGCACGCCAAACCTTTTCATCAAGGACGAGCGGCAGGGGCCGACTGGCTCGTTCAAAGACCGGCAGGCGGCAGTCACCATCGCGGCCTTGAAAGAGGCCGGGATCACTGAAATGGTTGCCGCCTCAACTGGAAACGTTGCGATCGCGTATTCTGCCTACGCCTCGAGAGCAGGTATCAAGCTTTGGGCGTTTGTCACCAGCCTCGTGCCTGCGGTAAAAATGCGCGAGATCGCTCTGTACGGAAGTCAGGTGATCAAAGTAACGGGTTCCTATGATCAAGCCAAGCAAGTCGCCTCAGAGTTTGCTCGGCAAAGAAATCTTTATCAAGACATGGGTGCGCGTACCATTACATCCATCGAGGCCATGAAGACCATTGCGTTTGAAATCGCCGAACAGCTAACTGCAATTCAAGGTCCACTCAGCACTGGCGGCAAAGAAAGAGCACTGTGGCGCTCGCCCGATTGGTATGTGCAATCCATCAGCGGAGGAATGGGGCCGCTCGGGGTGTATAAGGGGTTTCGTGAAATGAAACAAATGGGGCTGGCGGAACGAATTCCATCCATCGCGGCGATACAGGCCGAGGGCTGTGCCCCCATGGTCAGCAGTTTCAAACAGGGACTGGAAACTGCCATTCCGGTGGTATCGCCGAGGACGCACATTGAGACGTTGGCCACCGGCGATCCGGGCCGTTCATACACGCTTCTGCGGGAACACATTCTGGATACCCGAGGAACTTTCGAAAGCGTCTCGGACGAGGAAGCATTCCGCGCTATGCACGCGCTGGCAAAGATGGAAGGCATATCCGTCGAACCAGCAGCGGCCGTGGCCTTCGCAGGCTTATTCAAACTAATCCGGGCCGGCACCATCAAATCGACGGATACCATCATAGTCAATTGCACGGGTCACACTATGCCCGCCGAAGAATTCATTCTCGGCAACCATTGGACTCGCGATGTAGAGTTCCCCAGCAAACAAAAGGAAACACCGGAAGATGGTCTACTGGCGGCGCTGAATCAGGTCGTCCCAAATCGTTTCCCGCGCGTTGCAATTATCGACGATACGGCGGAAGCGCGCCGATTGATCCGGCGCATTCTCCAGTCCCAAGGCGACTTTACAATCTTTGAGGCAACCAATGGAGAAGATGGCCTGAATCTTATTCGGCGCGAATTGCCGGACTTGATCGTTCTGGATTTAATGATGCCTGAAATGGACGGATTCGCCGTGATGGACGCATTGAAAGCAGATCAGAAAATCGCGGGGATTCCCGTCATTGTAGCAACTGCCAAAGAGCTTACACCGGAAGAAAAGAATCGACTAGGAACACAAATCCAGACGCTCATGCAAAAAGGAGACTTCCTCAACGACGAATTCCTGGAAGAAGTTAAAGCACTTATCAAGTGAAAATCCCATAATTTAGAAGTGACCTGGACAGAATGCAAAAGGGACGCACCAAAGGAATCTTTGCGGCACTGAGCTCAGCAGCTTTTCTTGGGGTTTCGCCGGTCCTGGGAAAACTGGCAATCAATTTCGGATTCACTCCCTTGGCAGTGGCTGCCTTCCGCACGGTCCTGGCGGCGGGTCTGATTTTCATTGTCATGCTTCTCTTTTTCCGGCCATACCTATATATTTATCCCGTCGGCTTGATAGGCTGCTTGTTGGCCGGAATCATTAATGGTCTCGGCTCTATCCTGTATTACATGGCACTGGAACGCCTGAATGCAAGCGTCGGGCAGACTTTATATCTCGTGTATCCCTTCTTTGTCGCGCTCTGGCTCATTCTGGACCACCAACCGCCAAGCCGCCTGACAATCTACCGAATGGGAATTGCCGGATTATCTCTGATTCTGATCACCGCCCTGCCAGGGAATCCTGCTGACCCGATTGGAATAGTAATGATGCTGGGAGCTGCCGCCTTGTACGCACTTCATCTGCCTATCAATCAGCGGGTATTGTATGAGGTGCCAGCACCAACGGTAACACTCTACACCTTGATCGCAATGAGCGTAGTAGTCCTGCCTGCCTATTGGATCTTTGACCGTCAATGGATTGCGCCAAGCGCAGTGTGGTGGCCCGTGCTGGGCCTGACATTTGCCACACTTCTATCACGCCTTTCGCTGTTCCTTGGAGTCAAGCACATTGGCGGCATGCAGACCGCCCTGCTTGGATTGAGCGAACTGCTGGTTACTATTCTGTTTAGTTATCTCTTTCTTAAGGAAAACCTGGCGTGGACTCAATGGCTGGGCGCAGGCGGCCTTGGGCTCAGTTTGCTCCTCGTTCGACTGGAGGAGCCGCGTCCAACCCACGGCGCCGGCAGCGGAGGCTGGCTTGCATGGATTCGTCCACCCGATCTGCCTCGCGATATACCAGCCGACATACCCTGGGGACCGCACGAATAAATGAGCAGCGGCAACCGCCAGGATTGCTCGGTAATTTGCCCTATATCACTTTTCCTCTTCGTAAAGGTAGCCAGTACCCCGCACGCTTGCCACTCGTTCAGACAACACCGGAAACTTTTCCAATTTGTGTCGCAGGCGACTCACCAATGGACGCAATATTTCCGGCGCCTCGCGTTGCGAGGTATCGTACCCCTGCACCAGCAAGACCAGCTCGCGGTGAGAAAAAACCTTTCCGGCATTTTCCATCAAAATACGTAGCAGCCGGCCCTCCGCGGGGGTGAGATGCTCAACTTTCTTTGCGCCTCGAATTTGACGCCTGGAAAGATCCACCACAGTTCCATCCTTCAACTTATACTCCACAGCCATCTCATCTATTTCGGAGGATTCCCCGGTTCCGCTCTTGGATTGCAGTTTGGCAATGCGGCGAGCCAACCCCTTTTTCACGCTGGCGATCACTTGTGCCGGAACGGCAGGCTTGGTCAAATAATCATGGATGCGCAGCCGCAATGCTTTGACCGCCGAATCAGTCGAAGCAAAGGCGGTCAGCAGGACAATTTCCGTATCAGGAGCAATTTGGTTCACAACTTGCACCACCTCTAAACCATCCATCCCTGGCATACGCAGGTCGACCACCATCAAGTCAACGGGGTGCGTGCGAACATACTCCACCGCCATTTGACCATTGGGGGCCGATGCCACATTGTAGCCTTCCAGTTTCAGGATGTCGGCAAGGGATTGGCGCGCCACGTTCTCGTCATCAACCACTAGGATATTGGATTTCATGGCTTATCTCCTGTTGGCAGAAAGAGTCTGAAGCATGCCCCACGCCCATGGTCCGGTAGCAGCTCCAAGGAACCGCCATGGGTGGTGGCAATATTATAGCTGACAGTCAATCCCAGTCCTGTCCCACCCTCTTTGGTGCTAAAGAAGGGTTCGAAGATATTCCTTTGTTTTTCGATTGGCACGCCGGGACCGCTGTCCTGGAATAAGACCTCGACGCCGCCCTCCACTGCTCTGCCCGTGATTGTCAAATTACCCCCGTCCGGCATGGCATCAAATGAGTTCAGGATCAGGTTGATAAATACCTGTTGGATCTGGCTATGAACGGCTGTGATCCGTGGCATGAGAGACGGCATATTTACCTTGACCTGCAGGCCGCGTTCCGAAAGCTGCTTTTGCATTAGGGTCAAAACGTAGTTCAACAATTCCTGGACATCCACGGGTTCGGGTTTAGCCGCTCCCGGCCGATAAAAATCGAGCATGCGGCGCACGGTGAGCGACAAGCGCTCCAGTTCTACCACCGCCAAATCAAAGTATTCCTTTCGTTTTGCCTCCGGCAAATCCTGGCGGCCCGCCAGATGTAAGCAGTTTTGCACAGATTGCAGCGGGTTATTTACTTCGTGGGCGATCGAGGCACTGAGGCGACCAGCCGCAGCCATCTTTTCTGCCTGCAGCAGCGCAGCCTGCGACTCCTCAATCTTCCGAACGTAGGCGCGTTGTTCGTCATACAGGCGCGCATTCTCCATCGCAGCCGCGCTCTGACGCGCCAGAATTTGGAACATGTCTAAATCGGCCTCGCTAAACGGCAATTCCTCCGGATCGCGTGCCGCGAATAAGATGCTGCGGGAACCGGGACTGACGATCGGGGCGAACATCGCCGCACCCAATCCCGCTTTACGAAGCCGGGTCTGCAAATCTAGGCTACCCGGACCCACCGCGTTGATCAGGATTGGAGATCCGCCCGCATCGGCCTGGATCAAAAAATCGGTGAGGGTCTTGCCGATTCCGCCAAGAAGCACAAACCGGCCATCGGCCTGTGAATACTGATAGTAAGCCGCATGCCTGCAGCGCAACTGACCCAATACGGCATTGACCACCAAATCAAGTAAGGAGTCCTGCCGTGTTTCAGAGAAAAGCGATTCCGTAACGGTAAATAACGGCCGCAAAGCATGGATACGAGCCGCGTCACGTTTTTGTTGATTATCTGAAAGGGCCAGCTTAACTGATTGAATCAATTCCTCTCCCTCCTGAAAAGGCTTCAAAATCAGGCCATCCACACCTTGGCGGAGGGCGCGGATGGCTGTTTCCACTGTACCAAAACCCGTCATGACCAACACAGCTATGTCTGGCTGAATTTGGCGCGCCAGTGTGATCAATTCAAATCCATCAACTTCCGGCATGCGAATATCAACAAGCAGCAGATCAGCCACATGTTCCTTAAGCCAGGCTACCGCCTCCCTGGGATCAGTCAGCGCGACGACCAAATAACCTGCACGGGAAAGGAGGCGCTTGCAAAGCAAGGCGATCCCCGGTTCGTCGTCTACAGCCAAAATCGTAATCGGGCCCATAATCTATACAGGAAGAAGCACAACGAAGGTCGAACCTTTATCTGCCGAGCTATCCACTTCGATTGTACCGCCGTGATCTGTCACAATGCCATAACTGACGGAGAGGCCAAGACCCGTTCCTCCTTGATCGCCCTTGGTGGTAAAGAACGGTTCAAATATGCGTTCCCTATTCTTCGCATCAATCCCCAGGCCGCTGTCTTTGATTGCTGTGGCAATCCACGCCCGGTCATCTTTTGTTCGCATCGATGTCCGGATTTCCAAATTACCTCCGGTCGGCATGGCCTGCAAGGCATTGTGAATCAGATTCAGAAAAACCTGCTTCATCTGGTTTGTATCCACAGAGACCCACGGCAGGTCCTTCGTCAGTTCCAGTGATAGTTGCACGCCGCTCGTGTGGATCAGGTGACGTGTAAGCATCAGCACGTCCTCTACGACCTCATTGATGTCGGATTTGGAACGCGTTCGCTCTCCCTGACGAGCAAAATCAAGCAGCCGCCTGACCACGTCACGAGCGCGCCTCGCCTCTTTCAGGACCAGCTCAATATCGGCGCGGTGAGGGCCGTCGGAGGGGGTTTCGTCAAGAATCAGTTCGGTGAAACCTGTCACCGTGGTTAAAGGATTATTCAGCTCATGGGCAATGCCCGCCGCCATCTCTCCAACCGCCGCCAATTTTGCCGCCTGCAAAAGCCTCCTTTCCGCCTCTTGTTGTGCCGTCATGCGTGCCTTTAACTCGACCTGGGCCGCACGCAGCTGACGGACAGTTTCCAATTGGCGCTCATATTGATCCGCGCTTGAGACAACCGTTGCTAACACACCCGCCAAAGACTCCATGGCCACCAAATCATTGTTGCTAAAGGCGTTCTGCTGGCTGCTCTCCACGTCGATAATACCAAATACTTGATCGCTATGTTTCAGGGCTACGCACATTTCCGAACCCGCATTCCAATGATGCAGAGATTTATAGAGTTTGGCGTGAGCCGTGTCGTTCACCAGGATATTTCCGCCAGTATTAAAAACATGGCCCATGATTCCCTCCTGCATCAGCAGCTCCTCATGCTTCAATTCTGGTCGAACCACCTCGGACCGCGACCCGCCCAGGCCCACTATGAGAGATTCCTCACCATTCTTTACCAACATAACCGCGGCCAGTTCGTAGCCAAAATACTGGGCCACGAGATCAGCCGTAATTTGGGCAATCTCCGTTTTATTGCTTAGGCCGATGATTTGCTGCACCACTTCATGAATAAGGCCGAGATTGCGGGCGCGCGCTTCGGCTTCCTCGCGCAGGCGTCCATACTCGATCAGCCCAGCCAAATAACTGGCAATAACGACAATCAAGTGCTCATCAAATTGGTTGAATGCCTCGGCATGCGTGCTCTCAAGGCCGAGCAAGCCTATGGTTCGGCCGCGATACTTCAATGGCACCAGCAAGACTGAGCGGGCATCGGAATACAACGATTTAGACTCGGCGTCGGCTAAATCGCCGAGGTGAAGAACGCGACCCGCTTTCAAGAAGGAAAGGACCGAGTGACCGGCCAGGGCCACATTTTGTGCGCCGAACTTTCCCTCACGATTCGTAAATTCGCGCATCAACCGTTCATCGGCGGATGGAATATACAGCGATATCAATTCTGCGGAAAATGACCGAGAAAGCAAACCAAAAACACGGCGGGCGATCTGGTCAAGATTCTGGGCAGACGACATCGTCAAGGCAAAATCGTTTAACATGCCCAGCCGCCGCAGATGGTTGGCTAGTTCAGAAAATGTGACAACCACTTCCACCGGAGAGGAAATCTGCCGGGCGATCTCAGCAAGCTGGGACCATTCGTCTGTCCCAAATTCTGAATGTTTCCAAAGCGCCACCGCACCAATGAGTCGCTGACCCACAACCAGTGGGAAACAACACCAGACCTTCGTACTTGACTTGACCGCCGCATGAGGGATCTGATCCCAGTCGGCGCGGTCCTTCTTGACCAGGATATCTGCCCGCGTACGATTCATCCTGCGCAGGAAGGGGTTGGACTCAATGGCCAGTGAAAGGCCAATGCTTTGAGCATCATTGGATTGCGCCATGACATCGAGCACGTCACCACGTCGAATGGCCAGCCACGCGCCTTGGGGGTTGGCAACGCGCACAAAGGCGGCCAGCATACGATCCAGCGCGCGCGGCAAATCGTAGGACAATTCAACTTGCAAGTCTGGCACAAGGTCGCGATGGCCCTCATGGTCTCCAGTTGAAATAAGCTCCGACACAAGGCGCCAAACACCCTGCTGCCGCAGCGACATTTGACGCGCTCCAACGAGCAATACTTGTGAGGTCTGCGTGACAGGGAAAACGTAGAGTTTGGCCCCTTCCAGCTTCGCCTCCGACGGCAACGGCCCGGATTGGTTGTTTGCTCCATTTAGAGTGGCGGCCAGCCCGGCATCGACCGATTCTTGACCAAGAACAGTTTTCAACGCAGCTGCTCTTGATTTCGCCAGGCGATAAGCGATTTCAATTCGCCACTGCCCGCCCTCCCGTTCAGCAAGTGCCGCCCAGCTTGCGCCGGTAAGCCGGCAGGCTTCCTTGAGTTGCGCTTCCATACCGAAGATTATACAGCAACCCCCGGATGGTACAATAGGCTTTACGATGACCGATTTAATCATTATCGGTGGTGGATTGGCGGGCAGCGAAGCCGCATGGCAAGCGGGACAGCAGGGCCTGAACGTAAGTCTTTATGAGATGAGGCCTGCACTTTCCACAGGTGCGCACGAAACGGATTACCTCGCCGAGTTGGTATGCTCAAATTCTCTGGGCTCCAACCAAGCGGATCGTGCTTCCGGGGTACTGAAAAATGAACTGCGTCGCTTGGGTTCGATGCTGTTGGAATGTGCCGAAACCGCCGCGTTACCAGCCGGTTCGGCGCTCGCGGTGGACCGCGAATTGTTTGCGCGAACCGTAACCGAGCGGATACAGAATCATCCGCAGATCAAAGTCATCCGCGAAGAGGTTGTCGATATTCCGTCCACGCCTGCCATTATTGCCTCCGGCCCTTTGACGTCTCCTGCATTATCCGCAGCGATTGCCCAACTGAGCGGGGAAGAACATCTCTTCTTTTTCGACGCCATCGCGCCGATTGTGCTGTATGAGACGATCAGCATGGACGTCGCCTTCCGCGCCTCGCGCTACGATCAAGGCGAAGAAAACGAGGGCGATTATATTAATTGTCCGTTTACAAAAAGCGAATATTACAATTTCGTTGATGCCCTGCTTCATGCCGAGCGAATCGAACTGCGCTCCTTTGAGGACGCCGTTCGTGAAGGAGTTAAGGCCGGACATTTCTTCGAGGGGTGTCTGCCGCTGGAGATCATGGCCTCCCGCGGAAAAGACTCATTGGCGTTCGGACCGATGCGACCCGTGGGGTTGACTGATCCGCACTCAGGCAGGAGACCATATGCCGTGGTGCAGTTGCGTCAGGATAATATTGCAGGCAATCTCTTTAATGTAGTCGGCTTCCAAACCAATCTCAAATACGCCGAACAAAAGCGTGTGTTTCGTCTCATCCCCGGGCTTGAAAATGCCGAGTTTGCTCGCTACGGCCAAATGCATCGCAACACATTTCTTGCCTCTCCCGAGCTGCTCCGGCCCACACTTCAATTTCGTTGCCGTGACGATCTCTTCTGCGCCGGACAATTGACCGGAGTGGAAGGCTATATGGGGAATATCGCCACCGGACTTCTGGCGGGAATCAATGCAGCACGCCGCCATAAGAATCAAAGACCAGTCACACTCCCGCAAACGACCCTGCTTGGAGCACTGTGTCATTATGTAACTCATGCACAAATCAAGGGCTTCCAACCGATGAAGGCAAATTTCGGGATCCTGCCACCGCTCGAAAATACAGCGCACCTGGGCCAGCGCGAGCGCGCTAAAGCTTATGCAGACCGCGCCATGGCGGATCTCGAAGCATTTCTGGATCAGCATGACTAAGCGCAGCGTTGCGGTTTACCTGATTGCCATCGGATTCTTATTAGCGATCACATTAGGCTGGTACGCGCGCGCGTTCCTCCTCGGGCAGCAGGCAGCCTCCGTAAAGTTTGACGGAAGCCGCGCTCTCATCGACGTGCAGACACAAGTCGGGTTCGGGCCGCGCATCCCCGGATCGGAGGCACACGCCAAAATCCTGGAATGGATGCGCAGCGAGTTGGAATCGGCCGGTTGGCAAGTGCAAATTCAACAGTCCGAATCCATGGGGCATCCGATCCAAAATCTGATGGCCTCCCGCACCGACGATCCGCCTCAGTTCATCTTAGGGGCACATTACGACTCGCGTTTATGGGCCAATCGCGATCCTGATCCCGCCAAGCAACACGATCCTGTGCCGGGTGCGGACGACGGTGCGTCGGGCGTGGCAGTGTTAATGGAATTGGCGCGCACGCTTCCCAAGAACACAGAACCGATTTGGCTCGTATTTTTCGATGCGGAAGACAACGGTGAAATCCCCGGCTGGGATTGGCTTTTGGGTTCGAGGGCATTCGTTGCCGGCTTGACCGTAAAGCCAAAGGCGATGATCCTCGTGGATATGGTCGGCGGAACAACCTTGCAATTGCCCATGGAAGGCAATTCCACGCCAGGATTGAGCCGCTCGATCTGGCAGACCGCCGCGGATCTAGGCTACAAAAACATTTTCATGCCGCAGGCGAAATACGACATTGAAGACGATCATGTTCCCTTCCTGCAGTCTGGGATCCCCGCAGTGGATATTATCGACCTTGATTATCCATACTGGCACACCACCGCCGACACACCCAATCACGTCTCGGCCCAGAGCTTGCAGATCGTGGGAAGTGTACTGTGGACCTGGCTCACTGAGCAAAACCCTCAATCAAAATGAAATTGTCAAAAGGCGCATCTCATCGTAAACTTGATAGGCAGAATCTTCCATGAAGGCGCAGGAGCTTCTAAGACAAATTCGGCCCCTCTGGTTACCGCGCGTCTTGCAAAGCCTGGCACGTGGCGATGACACGCGGGACGCGCTCCTGCGCGAGTTGAATAGTTTTTACGATGGATTGGAGCAGGCCGCGGTAACCGGCAATCCTGCCTGGCTGGATCCGGCGATCTACGCGTGGACGGCCTCTCCCACCTTGTCTGACTTACAACAAAGCCAGCAGAACGTTTCCGGAATGTTGAACAGCATCATAGCGATCACCAACGATATTGTCATCGAAAATCTTGCCGAACAGGACGCGCTGGACCTGCTTTCCACCATTACCCCGGTTTACACTTATGGCCTGGAAAAAGTCGCCCGCCTCGAAATGGAAGCCCGCGTGGCATATATCACCAACGAATTGATCGAGGTGAGGCAAACGCTCGAAAAGCTCGATCGTTCGAAATCCAATTTCATTTCGGTCGCGGCGCATGAACTCAAAACCCCCCTTACCCTCATTGAAGGTTATACGGCGATGATGAGGGACCTGGTTACCCAAAATGGGAATAATGAGATCGACATGCTCCTCGGCGGTGTGAACGTGGGCATCAACCGGCTGCATGAGATCATAGACGACATGATTGACGTTTCGTTGATCGACAACGACCTGCTTTCACTCAACCTGCAGCCACTCCTGATCAGCCAGCTGCTCAGCCTCCTCAACCGGGAATTGGAACCCGCAATCAAAGAGCGCCGTCAGGTCCTTGAAATAAATAGTTTTCCCGGAAGCGAGACGTGGATCTACGCAGATTCGGAACGCCTGTATCAAGCCCTGAAAAACGTCATCGGCAATGCGATCAAGTTCACGCCGGATAATGGCAAAATTATCGTGGCGGGACGTGGTTTGCCGGGATTTATCGAAATTACCGTGATGGATACGGGGATAGGTATTTCGATAGAAAATCAAACTCAGATTTTTGAAAAATTTGGTCAGGTGGGCCGAGTCAATCTGCATTCCAGTGGTAAGACCAAGTTCAAGGGCGGCGGTCCCGGCTTGGGACTGCCCATTACGCGTGGTATTATCGAAGCGCACGGCGGAACGATCTGGGTCGAATCGCCGGGTTATGATGAGGAGAATTGTCCGGGCTCCACCTTTCACATTCTGCTTCCTCTTCGCACGGAGCGCACCGATCCAAAGATTGCCAAGCTTTTCAGCAAGCTAGAGAAACAGCATCCGGAATCTGATGTCAAAGAGAATCCCCCTACCAACACACCCACCGCGTGAACGCGCTTTCTTAGTCGGTGTTGAGTTGCGCGGTCAAAAAAATTTTCTTTCACTCGAAGACTCGCTGGCCGAACTCGCTCTTCTCGCGGATACTGCCGGACTCGAAGTTGCCGGCGAACTCACGCAAAAGCTCGATCATCCAAACGCGGAAACCTATATCGGGCCGGGAAAAGTAGCTGAACTCAAAGCCTTGGGCGAAGAGACCTTGTCGCAGATCATTTTATTTGACAACGACCTATCTCCGCGCCATCAACGGGAACTGGAATTGGCGCTTGGTGCAAATATCCGCGTGTTGGACCGTACGGCGCTCATTCTCGATATCTTCGCACAACACGCCCATACAGCCGAGGGGATGCTACAGGTGGAGTTGGCCCAATACGAATATCTGCTGCCGCGCCTGACCGGACAATGGACGCACCTTGCCCGCCAGGCGGGCGGCGGCGGCGGGCGGACCGGCTCGGTCGGCGGTGTGGGCCTGCGGGGCCCTGGCGAAACCCAACTGGAGGTGGACCGCCGCTCCATCCGAAACCGGATCGCACACTTAAAGCGTGAACTGGAGAAGGTCCGCGCCCATCGCATGCGCCATCGCTCGCAGCGCAAGCGCTCACGCATCCCAACCATTGCCTTGGTCGGCTATACGAATGCCGGCAAATCAACGCTGTTAAATCGCCTGTCCAAATCTGATGTTTACATTGCGGACCAGCTTTTTGCAACCCTTGATCCGACTACGCGCCGCATCGAATTGGCGGGCGGCTACCAGGCCCTGCTCACCGACACGGTGGGTTTCATCCAAAAATTACCCACCATGCTGGTTGCGGCATTCCATGCAACCCTGGAAGAAATTGCTGAGGCCGATTTGCTTTTGCATGTCGTAGATATCTCACACCCCAATGCGCTGAACCAGTATCAGTCCGTTCAAGATACATTGGAACAAATCGGCGCAGGGCATATACCCACGATCACAGCGCTGAACAAAATAGATCGGCTCAGCAGACCTGAAGCCGCCCGCGAAACTGTTAGACAATATCCAAAAGCGGTTGCCATCTCGGCGCGCAGAGGAATCGGTTTGTCCGATCTATTGGATTTGATCCAAAAGGAATTATATGAGACATATGAGTCAATCCATGTCCGGCTGCCATATGAACAAGGCGCATTAATCTCGCTTTTTCATGAGGCGGGTCAAGTGGAGCGCATCGAGCACGAGCGCGGCGGCGTGATCATGCAGGGCCGGATTCCAGGACGCCTGGCCGCCCAGTTTGCGCGATGGCAGACAGCTAACCATCCATCAGAGCGCGAAGAGGAGGAAAACTGATGTCAAAACTATTGGACTTTCTTTCAGAGTATCTCGCACATCGCAAAGGTCTATTGCCATTGATCGGAATAGCCTTCATCGTAGTCAACTTGGTATTGCAATTTGTATTTGAGCCGTTCTGGTTAACAACCTCTAATCTCCTAATGCACATCGGGATCATCGTTGCGATCATCGGACTAATGCTGGCATGGGCGTTGTAGAAACGAACCCAAAGGAAATACGATTCTGGCACGGGCTGTTTTTGGCCGGCTTGATTGCCGGCCTGGTGCTGCGCTTCCACCTCGCAAGTTTTGCACAAATGCCGGGGCATGGTGACTCGGCTTTCTATTACACGGTCGCAAAAAACATCGCGGAGGGCCGGGGACCGGTCGTGGATTACATTGTTTATTTTTTCAGCGGGTTATTGCCGCTTCCCCATTACGCCGGGGACTTCTGGAATCCGAGCGCCTCGTTCCTGATCGCGATCCCGATGATCCTTTTTGGCAAAACGATCTCGAGCGCCCTCCTCGCTCCGATGGCAGCCGGCATTATCCCGGCGATTGCAGGCTATGCGGCCGGCAGGTATTTTTCCAAATCCGTGAAGATTGGCGCGCTCACCGGAATAATTACATTCTTCTCGCCGTTCCAAGTCTGGTTTTCGACCACGACGGAGGCGATCATCTTTGCTGGAGCCTTCGGATCCATGGCGATTTATTTCATGATGAGGGGATTTAAGAGTCCGCGCTGCTTTCTGCTCGCCGCGCTGTGCACGGGCCTGGCTAACCTAATCCGACAGGACGATATTCTTCTTTTGGCTGTGCTGGGAATTTGCATCCTGTTCGCGGCAACGCCTCGGAAGAACAAGGTCCTTATCGGGATCGCGGCGATCAGCATCCACTTCTTGATCCTTTCGCCGCTGCTGCTCAAGAACTACGCCGAACTCCATGCGCTTTTTCCGCCCGGCCCAGCACGCACGACGTTCCTGACGACCTACGAGGATTTCCATTCCTACGGGAAGGAAATCGATTGGAAAACCCTGCGCGCCACCTGGGGCATCCTTGGCATCTTCAACCATCGCTGGCACACGGCCCTGGAGAACCTCGGGCAGGTGAACTATTTTCTTGACTCCGTCTTTACCGTACTGCTTTTCGTTTCCCTGGCAGATATCCTATTGATCCACCGTGACAGGAACAAACTGCTGCTCCTAATTCCCGCCTCGCTTTTTGCCATCTTCGAATACTTATTTTATACACTGATTGCCAGCTTTTCGGGTCCCGGCTCGTTGATCAAGAGTTTGGGAGTGCTGATGCCATTCGTCTGCCTCCTGATCGTGTATGGTGCAGCGCATTATCTCCGCCCCAGTCTGCTACTGACCGCGGCAATCATCCTGCTTTCCGTCTACGCTGGCCATCAAGGGTTTGAGAAGAACTACGATTCGACGATTTACTACAACCGTATGTATCAAGCCTACACGATCGTCCGAACCACCATTCTCAACGATGCCAGCCGGCGGGGAATCAACGCGGCCGATATCACGGTGCTGGCGAGGGACACATGGGATGTCTACGAAGGCACCGGATTCAAAACGGTCATGGTTCCGAACAACGATATTGATACGATTGTTTTCGTGGCCCAACATTACGAAGCACGGTACATCCTGCTTCCGGCACTACGGCCGCAACTGGACAAGATTTACAATAACACCACACCAGATCCGCGTTTCACCTATGTCGCCTCGATAACTGGCTCAGACATGAAGATCTTCCGAATTAATTTCAGTCCATAGAATTCGGCGTTGATCTTGCACAACCTCGGATCGCTCGCCGAGCCATCTTCCGGCGCCTGCCGCGCCGTCCAGAGGCACCGCCCGCAATTTCGATTTCACAGCCGCGGAGCGGCGCAGGCAGAGAATTGCCCCGGTCTCAACATTGGCACGTACCCTCTGGCGAGGCTTGTGACCAGGCTGGAATTGCTGCGGCTTAGCCCTTAGCACAATAGCATGCCAGGATTATTCATCAGTGGCAATCTGATTCTTACCAGCTTTCTTGGCGCGGATCAGCGCGCCATCGGCCCGATTAATCAAATCTGCTACGTTCGTGATATTCTCGTTTGCCGTGGCAACCCCCACGCTTACGGTAATGGCCAGCGGCCCGTGCTGCGTCTCGATCGGCGAAGAATCGATATCTTGGCGGATGCGTTCAGCGACTCTGTGCCCGCCTTCCAGATCCGTTTCCGTTAGCAGAACAACGAACTCATCGCCACCAAACCTGCCAATAAAATCAGTTTCGCGCAGTTGCTTCTTCACTTTCGCGGCGATGGTCTGCAGAGCCCGGTCGCCAGCTAAGTGGCCCTTGGTATCATTGATGAGCTTGAGATCATCCAGATCCATGATCAAGATTGTGAGAGGGTGCTGATAGCGTCTGGCGCGTAGAAACTCTTGAGCGGCCAAATGCAGTATGTGACGGTGGTTGTATACCTCGGTCAGGCCGTCGGTAATGGCCAGTCGCTCCAGTACCTGCGTCTTTTCGAGCAGTCGCCCACGCTGGATGGTCAGGGCGGCCAGGTGACTACTGGTCACGACCAATTCGATATCCTGCTGATCAAAGGCCTTTGCCGTGGAATCAACCGTGTACGCGTAGATTAGGGCGACCACCTCTTGGTCAACGATGATTGGCGCACACACAACGGAGCGAACGGGGTGCTTGCCATCGTTGATGTTCGTTGGGCCCGGCTGCGATGGCACGTCAGGCACAACGACCAGCAGGCGTTCGCTGATGGATGATTCGAAAATAGAGCTTGGCAAATCCATGTTCGTAGCATCGCCGAAGTGTTCGGCTAGAATTACCTCGCATTTCTCGGCGCCCACTGCGATCCGTGTCAGCTCTGAAATCTCGTTCAGACCCGTTTCCAAATCCAGAATGGTCGTCAATCTGCTCTCGACCGCATCCATGAAAACGGCGCTCTGCTCGATCGATTGGAGCAGCAGATCGCGCGTCAGGGGCCGCGTCCCCGAAAGCGCTGCCACAAGATTTGGAGAGACGCCATTTTCCATGAATAATACGGAGATCACGTGCTGCCCGATGCGAATCTGGTCACCCGTTCGCAAAACGTGCGGCTGGCCGATCCGTTCCCGGTTCACGAACGTGCCGTTCAGGCTACCCACGTCATAAATAACCGCCAGGTCATCCTGACAGAATATCTCCGCGTGCTCTCGTGAGGCCGACTCGTCGGCAATGACGATATGGTTATCCGGTTTGCGGCCCAGCGTATTCTTGCCAGTCTTGACCACGTACTCAAAAGGCACATTCAAGGGGGAACGGACTGTCAAATGCCACACAGGATCATCCCATCCTAAGTCAGTGATTTGACGGAACACATACGGCCATGCGAAATTCTAGCATATTTTGAGCATAAGTTTCAAGGGAAACGTTTTCTTTCCCGGCGAGCCCAAAGCACCTCCATTTCGAGCCAATTCTCAACTTGACATCTGGAATCATCAAGGCAGACTTCTTCACAACCCTGCTCAAAATTGGGCAGGAGCTTCGTCGGGCGTGGTTCAGCAGTACCCGGTCTCCGTCCATCAACCCTCCTGGCCCCGGCAGAGCGCGCGCCAAGATACCCATGTGCCTATTCTTATGCGGAAGTGCACCTCACGGCAATTGAAGGATCTCGGGTTGTCTTGGGCCCATGGCCAGGCATGAAGCCGGGCTTCTGCCTCGGGCAATTCAAGTGCCCTTGAGTAACCCTCAATTCTGACCCAGAACGCGAAGGGCAATTGAAGAATTAGGTCACCGTAAATCATTATACAAGGTTGTGGCATCCACTGCAATCGCAATCAACCCTGCCCGGCTCCACCAAATCCAGCCGTTCATTGGAAAGCTTGAGAAACATGCGAAATAGAAGTTAGATGAGGTCCTCTCTCATGGGTGAGGACCAGCCTCAACGATCTCTGTTGTTGATGAGGTTTCAAACTTCTTGAAGTTTTCCACAAACCGCGCCGCGAGGTCACGGTAGCGCTTATCATATTCCTTCCTGTCGGGCCATGAGCCGGCAGGATCCAGCACCTCATCAGGCACCTCGGGGCACTGGGTCGGGACCTCGAAACCAAAGACGGGATCCGTCTTGTACTTGACCTTCTCCAGTTTCCCGGTCAATGCGGCCGAAAGCAAGGCACGCGTGTATTTGATGCTGATCCGCTTTCCAATGCCATAGGGACCGCCGACCCAGCCGGTGTTCACCAACCAACATTTGACCTTGTATCTCTCGATCTTACGCTTGAGAATTTCGGCGTAATAGGATGGATGATGCACCATGAACGGGCCGCCGAAACAGGCCGAGAATGTGATCTCCGGTTCGTCGCGCAGGCCAACTTCGGTGCCAGCGATCTTGGATGTGTAGCCTGAAATGAATTGGTACAAAGCTTGATTCGGGGTCAGCCGCGCGATCGGCGGCATCACCCCGGAGGCGTCGCACGTCAAGAAGATCACGTTCGTCGGATGGCCCGCTCTCTTTTCTGGCACGGCGTTGTCGATGAATTCAAGCGGATACGAGGCGCGGGTATTCTCGGTCAATGTATCATCATCGAGGTCGATGTAACGCGACACGGGATCATAAGGAACATTCTCCAAAATCGTTCCGAACATTCTCGTCGTCGCATAGATCTCCGGCTCTGCCGTTGCGGACAGGCCGATGACTTTTGCATAACATCCGCCTTCGAAGTTGAAGACGCCATCGTCGCTCCAGCCGTGCTCATCGTCCCCGATGAGACGGCGCGTGGGATCCGCCGAAAGCGTGGTTTTGCCTGTTCCGCTGAGTCCAAAGAACAGAGCGACATCATTTGGGTTTGTGGGGCTGACGTTGGCCGAGCAGTGCATCGACAGTACGCCTTCCAGCGGTAGCAGGTAATTCAAAATCGTGAAGACCGATTTCTTGGTTTCACCCGCATAGGCCGTGTTGCCGATCATCGCCAGTTTTTTCTCGAACGACAAACAAATAAACGTTTCGGTCGCAGTATTGTCCAACGACGGCATCCCTTTGAACGAAGGCAAAGCCACGATAGTAAACTCCGGGACGAACCGCTTATATTCTTCGAGCGATTGGGGTGAAATAAACATGTTGCGTGCGAACATGCTATGCCATGCCAGCTCCGTTACCATCCGGATGGGCAGGCGATATTTTTCGTCGGCGCCCGCATAGAGATCTTGAACGAAAACATCACGTCCTTGCAAGAATCCCAACATACGATCATACAAAACTTCGAATTTATCCGGCGCAAACGGACGATTGTATTGGCCCCACCACACATGATCCTCGCTCGAAGCTTCGCGAACCACAAACTTGTCCGTTGCTGAGCGCGCGGTATGCTTTCCAGTGTTCACCACGAAGGGCCCGCCGGCGGATGTAATTCCCTCTCCACGGAAGACCGCCTCTTCATACAACGCTTCCATCGGCAGATTCCAATAGGCAAGCCGCAAGTTGCCGATCCCGTGATTTGACAGGTTGTAATCCGCTTTACGCACTTGAGCAACGGATTCAGCCGGTGTCCTGATGTTCAACAAATTGTTCATAGCCAATCTCTCACCATCTTCTGATCGCCGATGTATATTTCGTTGGGGCTGGTCGGATCGAGCGCCCATTTCATGCGAGCCACACCCTCCGTCACGTCTTTTACGCTGCCGCTGTAGGAAATACGGATATGCCCTTCCATGCCAAACTCTTTACCCGGCACAGTCACAACCAGCGCCTTCTTCAAGAGGAATCGCGCCAATTCTTCCGAGTTATTGCCGAAGGCGCGCAAGTCAGGCAGCGCATAGAAAGTCCCGTCCGGTGGAATAAGACGCGCCCCGTTGAACGATCTCATTTCTTGAAGCAGAACGTCGCGGTTATTTTGGATCTGTAAACGTAATGCCTCCACCACGGATTGCAATCCATTGAGAGCGCCCTCGGCTGCGGCCTGGCTGACGGGGCTGACACCCGATGTAGTCTGAACCGTGACATTGGTCATCACCCGGACCAAATCCCGCGGTCCCACCACCCATCCAATCCGAAAGCCGGTCATGCCATAAAGTTTGGCAACGCCGTTCACGATGATGACATGTGAATCTTCGACATCCCTTTTGGTAAATCGGAGGGCCGGTACGGCTTCCTTGTGATCAAATGTCAGCTTGTGATAGATGTCATCGCAGATCAGGAAGATGCCTTTACTCTCGCAATAGGTCACCAGTTTTTCGATCAGTTCGGGGGGATAGATCACGCCGGACGGATTGTTTGGACTATTGACAATAATGGCGCGCGTATAGGATGTCACCGCCCGTTCGACATCCTCGAAACGCGGCGTGAAGGTACCATCCTCGGGCGTGACGACCACCGGTCTTCCCAGGCACATCTTGATGATTTCGGGATACGAAACCCAATACGGAGCAATCACAATCACTTCATCCTGGGGATTCAAAATGGAAAAAAAGATATTGAATAGCGATTGCTTGGCCCCGTTCGTGACGATGACATTTTCCGGTGCGACGAGGCGGTCATAGTTCTCTTCCGTATAACGGACGATCGCTTTCTTCAGGGATGGCACGCCGTCCGGCGGAGTGTATTTGACCTCACCGCTGATCAGCTTCGCCGCCGAGGTCAGGATGGCATTGATGGGCGTTTTGTTCTTCGGCTCGCCAATGCCGAGATGGATCACCGCTTCACCACGCTCGCGCAACAGGCGCGCCTCTTCATTCAAAGCGATGGTAGGGGATTCGGCAATCTCGCAGGCAGTTTTACTCAGCTTCATTCCGCTTCTCCTTCAAATCATCTCCCGCGTCCCTTTGCGACGGGAATTCAAGGGCGGGAAAATTAAAAATCTGGTCAGGGTTGCCCTGGCCAGATAGGCTTCAATAACTTACGCAGATAAGACCGCTTTGCGAGCGATATCGCCAACAGTAATGTCAAACCTATTCCTCACGCGATGATTATACTCTATCTCCCAGATCAGCCGCCTAGCGCTTTCATATCAGAAGGATTGCCAAGTGGATAGCCCCTGGCCGATGCAGTAATCCGGCGAATTAATCCCAACAGCACACTCCCCGTCCCAACCTCCACGAAAGTTGCAACGCCCTGTCCGGCCAAAAGCTGAACCGTCTCCGTCCAGCGTACGCGCGATTGCATTTGAGACTGAATATCGTGGCGTAAATCATTTGCCGATTGAAGTGGTTGTGCGACGACGTTACCAATGATCTGAAGCCGTGCATCACTGATCCCAGCGTTATTCACCGCTTCATTCCATTCGTCCTGAATCGATGCCATCAACCTGGAGTGCGCGGCAATCGAAACGACGAGCGGGATGGCGCGCTTGGCGCCGGCGGCTTTCGCCGCCTCCATGGCCCGCTCCACCGCGGCTCTTGTGCCCGAGATGACCACCTGGCCGGGGCAATTGTCGTTCGCCACCTGCACCGATTCATTCGCGCGGCTGGCCTCGGTGCACACTTTTTCAAGGGTGACCAGGTCGAGGTTCAAGATCGCCGCCATGCCGCCAGGATTCAACTCGCCGGCTTTCTTCATCAGCTCACCGCGCTTGCGGACGAGTCGCAGACCGGATTCGAACGACAATGCTCCAGCTGCCGCAAGAGCCGACAATTCGCCAAGAGAATGACCGGCCAGCGCAGCGGGCTTGAAGTCCGGGTAAAGCTGCGCGAAGACTCGGAACGAAACAACCGAATGGATGAAGAGCGCGGGCTGGGTATTGACGGTATCGTTCAAGGCTGATTCCGGCCCCTCCCACATCAGGCTGGAAAAAGAAGTGCGCAGGATTTCGTCCGCCTCTTGAAAAGTCTGGCGCGCAACTTCGTAGCCGGAAGCCAAATCCTTGCCCATGCCCACAGCCTGGGAACCTTGACCGGGAAACACAAATGCCGTCGTTTTTGAATCGAGTTTCATGATTGAACTCCTGATGGTCCAGCAGCGCAGCCGATTGAGACCGTTACGGGATATGGGGTTCCGACAGGGGCGGCAAACACCGGCTGCCCAACCACCACTCAAGACTTAAACACAAACGAGCCGTGTTCGTCACGGCTCGTTGCGGATTACTCAGGGTTTTGTTTTTCCTTCTTGACTTCGAACACTTCGCGGCCCTGATAATGGCCGCAGTTCGGACAAACCGTATGAGGCAGTCGCATCTGTCCGCAATTGGAACAGGCTACGAGGTTACGCGCTGGCAAAGCATCGTGGGAACGACGGCGATCGCGGCGGCCCTTGGAATGCTTGCGCTTGGGATGTGGCGTCATGACTTTCTCCTTTACATGCAACGGACGGGCAAAATGCCCGTCCAACGATTTCTAACGAAGCGGGCAGATTATAGCGGCAGAAGGCAGTGACGTCAAGCCCGAAAGGTTGTAAAATCAACCGCATGGAAGTGCAGATCGCCGTTGCCAAAGTCAACAAGTACGCATCCGCGGAAAGCGGGGATACACTGGAAGTCATCGAGCGCCCCAACGGCGGCTTGTCCGTCGTCCTGGCGGATGGACAAACCTCAGGACACGGCGCGAAAGCGATCTCGATGATGGTCGTCCGCAAAGTCATCGGGCTTCTGGCGGAAGGCGTGCGCGATGGTGCCGCAGCGCGCGCCGCTTCCGATGCGCTGTACACCGAGAAAAAGGGAAAAGTGATCAGTACGCTAAACATTGCCTCGGTCGATTTGCACAGCGATACGATTGTCCTGACGCGCAACAACCCCTGCCCTATCTTCATTGGGCGCGGCGACAAAACGGATTGTCTGGTCGGCGAAAGCGTTCCGCTTGGAACGTCGCGCGATGTCCGCCCCATTATCACCGAAATTGAAATCGAATCGGAATTAACCATTGTGATCTTTACCGACGGGCTGACTCATGCCGGGGAACGACGCGGCCGGCCGATGGACGTTTGCGAAGTGATCCAATCGCTGCTTGAAGAACAGGAGCCGACTCCGCAGGAACTCGCTGATGAGCTTTTGGCCTATGCGGTCAAACTGGACGAAGGGCGGCCGGCCGACGATATCAGCGTCCTCATCCTAAAGGTTGCCCCCGGCAACGGCGATGAAGTCCGCCGGATGACCGTGCGGCTTCCTATTTCCTGATGGAAGAAAAAGAAGAGCCTGACCGTAGAATCCTCATCGGGGTGGTCGGGCCGTGCGGCTCCGGCAAATCGACGCTGATCGCCGGCTTGGAATGCGAGGGTTTTCGATGTCGTCATATCGCTCAGGAACATTCTTATGTCCCAACCATGTGGAAGCGCATCACCAATCCCGACTTGCTGATCTATCTCCATTCTTCATTTGAAGTCTCGACGCAGCGCCGACAATTGAACTGGAATGAAGCCGAGTATCAAGAGCAACTGCGCCGCCTTGATCATGCCCGCCAGCACGCCAACCTGATTATCGAAACCGATGAGCGCACAATCGAAGAAGTATTGGAGAGCGCGCTCCGGTTCATTAAGTCAAAAGCCAAGACCTAGCTGGACAGGACATACCAGGTCGAATTTCCACTGACAAGCCCGTACTTTCAGAGTATAATCACGCCGCGCCAGCGAACAGCTGGTATTTTTATGGTTCTTCCAACAGAACCGTATCAGATGGAGTAAACGATGTCCCGTAGCCGCAATTTCTGGCTGGCCGTGATTGTTGTGCTGATCGCCCTATCGCTGTGGGTTGATCTGAGCAAGACTATATCGATTACCAGCCCAACGAACGGTGCAGCGCTCTTTAATCTCAACACAGATATCCGCCTCGGCCTGGACCTGCGCGGCGGACTCCAGACGCTGCTCCAAGCCGATGTCCCCAGCTGCGCCGCCGTGGATCCGAACGAATTGAACGTGACGCGTCAAATTCTCGAAAGTCGCGCAAATGCCTTGGGCGTCAGCGAAGTGACCATGCAGGTTGCAGGGAACTGCCGCATCGTGGCGGAATTCCCCGGCATCAGCAATCCCGAACAAGTCGTGGCCGCGCTACAACAGACCGGCCTACTCGAATTCGTGGACATGGGCAGCAGCCCGGTACCCGTTGGCACGGTTATCAAAACCGACTATGGTCAAACCGCGACTCAACCCGCCCTGACGGGTACGGCTCAGTCACCTACTGCCATACCCAACTCAACCGCGACCCCTGAACCACTTGCCACGGCCACTGCGATTGCCAACACCGCGCCCGCCGCGACCGCCCAACCCTCGGCAACTCAGACCGCGCCCGCTACGGTTTACCACACGGTGATGACGGGCGCCGCCCTGGATACCGTGAATGTTCAGACTAGCTCAGTCGGCCAATATGAAATCGCCTTCACATTGAAATCCAACGGCACGCAGGTTTTTGGTGATTACACTACAGCAAACGTGGGAAAATACCTGGCAATCGTGCTCGACAAGAAAGTGATTTCGGTGCCCGTGATCAACTCTGCGATCACAGGCGGACAAGGTGTAATCCAGGGGAATTTCACCGCCGACTCTGCCAACGCCCTCGCTGTGCAGTTGCGCTACGGCTCGCTGCCCGTCCCGGTTAAGGTCGTCGAGAGCGAAACCGTCGGTCCGACCCTTGGAGCCGAATCGGTTCGCAAGAGCCTGCTGGCAGGCATGATCGGCCTGAGCGTCGTGATCATTTTCATGGGGCTATATTACCGCCTGCCAGGTATTCTGGCCGACCTGGCGCTGGTGACCTACTCGTTGATTTCCTTGATGCTCTTCAAGATCATTCCGGTAACGCTGACTCTGCCCGGGATTGCTGGTTTTATTCTCAGCATCGGCATGGCGGTGGACGCTAATATCCTGATCTTTGAACGACTTAAGGAGGAACTGCGCTCCGGTCGTACCCTGCGCCAGGCTATTGACCTCGGTTGGAGTCGGGCCTGGCCATCCATCCGCGACTCGAATTCATCCACGCTCATTACCTGCCTCATTCTGTATATCTTTGGAAACACATTTGGGGCCAGCATCGTGAAAGGTTTTTCCATCAACCTTGCGTTGGGCGTGCTGATCTCCTTGTTCACGGCCATAATCGTCACACGAACCTATCTGCACGTTGTACTTGACAATCTGAAGCTGGACGAACATCCGAACTGGTTTGGATTGTAGGAGTTTTACATGAACATCATCAAGAATCGTTATCTTTACTTTCTGATTTCCTTGCTGGTGATAGTGCCGGGGATCATCTTCATGGCGATCCACTGGGTCAACACAAAAGAGGGACCCCTCGCTCTGGGTATTGACTTTCGGGGCGGCTCCCTGCTCGAAGTCCAGTTCGCGGGAAAGCTTCCGGCCATCAGCGACATCCAAACCATTTACAACAAATATCAATCCACCGGCGGTCAATCATTGAGCGATTCGCTCATCCAGCCCCTGGGAACAGATTCGTATTCAATTACCTCGAAGGATATCAACGATGCCACCAAGGGCAAGATCGTGGCAGATATGCAAACCCTATCGGGGTCGACGGTGACCGTATTAAGTTTTAACAACGTAGACCCGGCCGTCGGCGCAGAGGTGACCCGAGCGGCCGTGGTTGCGATTTTGATGGCGGCAGTTGCCATTCTGCTTTATATTTGGTGGGCTTTCCGCAAAGTGGAACATCCGGTGCGCTATGGCACGGCGGCAATCATTGCAATGTTCCATGATGTGTTTGTGGTTCTGGGCGTGGAGGCCATGCTGGGTTATTTTCTGCATTGGGAGGCCGATTCGTTGTTTCTGACCGCACTGCTGACCGTGATCGGATTCTCCGTGCACGACACCATCGTGGTATTCGACCGGATCCGTGAGAACGCCAACATCTATCGGCGCGTGGATTACGAGGTGATGGTGAATCATTCCGTGGTCCAAACGCTAGACCGTTCGATCAACACGCAGTTGACCGTCATGTTTACGCTATTCGCGCTGGCGCTATTCGGCGGTGACACCACGCGGCATTTCGTGATCATCCTTTTGGCGGGAATCTTCAGCGGAACCTATTCATCGATCTTCAATGCGTCGCCGATTCTGGTGGTCTGGGAAAATCGCGAATGGAGAACATGGTTCCGGCGCAAGAGCGAAGCACAGCCGGGACCCGCGCAATAATGCTTTCATTTGAAGAAGCGCACCATTACCGGTGCGCTTCTTGTGTCTCAGACTAGTTTTCTCCAACGCTTTTGGATCGCTCTCGCCAACGGATCGGTGAATGACATCTGAAGGCGAAACGCCGGCGCGCCGTCCGGGTTATAATCACAAATATGAGGAGCGCATAATATGAGCGAAGAAATAAATTCAGAAACCGAATCCTTCTACGGACGGCCCAATGTCAACTTGGACACCATCCACATTGGAGACGGCATTCCAATCGGCATCGAACAGGTTTCAAATGCGGACCTTGGTATCAGCGGCGCCTATGGCTCATGGGGAAAAAGCTACAGCAACGCAGACCTTCCAGAATTCGTGGAAAGCCGCATGGGACATTCCTTGGACGACAATGATCAATTGCAGCTTGGTGACTTGGGCTTCGTCAGCCGTCATCATGTCCCGGAATTGACGCAAGAGCAGAACCACGAACTGGAACTGGAGGTCGGAGCACGGTTGATCAAGGCGGCCGCACAGAGCAACGGCTGGGAACCGTCGGAAGTCAACGGACTGCTCATCGGCACCAGCGGTCCGATCACGAACGATTTTGTTTCAGAGATTTCCCAGCGGGCCGGGATTCCCGAGCAGGCGCTCAAGGTCAGTGTACATAAGGCCTGCGACGGATCTGTCGGAGCCTTGAACTTGGCGCTGAACCCCGAGCTTGCCAAGCCGGGACAGCTTAACATCGCTGAAGAACTGCGCGGAAAGAAAGTCCTGATTGGCGGAATCGAAGGCTTGAGCCGCTTCATCGGCAGATCCCAGGACAAAAACGCTTTGCAGCTTTTTGGAAACGGCTTCGGCATGATCGGCCTCATTCCAGGAAAGACCATCAAGTTTCTCGTTGGCAAAAGCATGGAAGTCTTCGACGAAGAAGGATTGTTGAAAGTGCGGATGGTGTATCCGCATTCGGGCCTCAAGGCCATCGGTAAATTGGTGGAGGTGGTTCAAGAAAAAGCATCCTACATCCGGGTCGCCGGATTGATGCATGAACCGGAGGATGGCTCGAACATTTCCATGGCGGGAATGATGGGTATGGTCAAACTATTTGTTCGCACCGGCGTTCAGGCCGTAACGGACGTTTTTGGATCCTATCAAAAACTGATGGACAGGCTGGGCACGCCGGAAAAGAAGCTGGCGGTTGCCATCGTTCATCATGCCAACTACAAGATCAACAAGCTGAAGGAAAAGCAATTACTCAAGGAGGGCATCAGCTTTCCAATGCCATGGCTGCTGAAGGATTTCGGCAACGTGAGCGCGGCCTCGAACATGATCGCTTTTCTGCGCCAGCTTCCGCAGATCAAGGCCGGCGACCACGTACTATTCGACGGCTTCGGAGCCGGAACCTATTACGACGTGCTGGCAGTTGAGGTCGGATCATAAACAAAAGACCGCCACGGCGCACACATGTGGCGGTCTTTTGTTTCGTCCGAATTGACGGGCTCAATCCATCATGGCAGCGGACAAGTCGGATTGGTCGCCAGCAATGTCCCGGGACTTACGTGGGGCAGATCGCCGCCACCATTATCGATCAGAACGCCGCCCACCAGCGTCAGCGCCTTTCCGGTTGTCAACTGGGCATTGATCCCATAGCCAGTATTATTCGCAAAATTGCCGCATGTGATGATCACGTTGTTGGGAGTGCCGGCATAGGTGTGCAAGGTGGTGGTGTTGTTTACGTTTAATCCGTCCCCGCCGCTATAATTAGCGGTGATTTTCGTGAGCGTCACAACGCCACTGGAATAAATATCCAATCCGTCGCCGCCGAGATTGTCATTGAACATGCCGAAGCCGGCTACGGAGACTCCAGATGTGGATGGTGGCCCATCATTAATCAGCAATCCGCCGGGACCATATGAGTTGTCGTTGGCCGTGACGTCACTAAGGTTAATCGATCCCCTGCTTGCAACGTAAATGCCGCCGGCGTAGTTTCCATTGAAGGTGTTAGTACCGAGCAGGGTCACGGACTGTTTGGTACCTGTGCTGTTATCTAACCAGGCGCCATAGGTGTTAGCTGCGCCAGCTGTCACATTGTTATTGGCGGTGACATTGCTGAGCTGAATGGCGCTTGCACTATCGATGTAGATTCCGCCACTGTAGTCATCAAGGAAAGTATTCGTACCACTCAAGATCACCGGCCTGTTTGCGGCTGCCGTACTTACGATGTAGACACCATAGGTGTCAGGCTGATGAGCCTGTCCATCGTCATCGGCCGTGACATTATTCAGCGTGATCGCGCCGTTGGATGTAATGGTAATGCCGTCGTGGCCGTTCCCGTTCAGGACGTTCGTGCCGGTGAGATTGATGGCCGCCCCGCCGGATTCCGCCAAAACAACGCCCCAGTGAGTTACGTTGTTATTTGCCGTTACGTTGCCCGCTGTAATGGTGCCCTGTGAAGCGATATACAAACCCGCACCCTGATTATCGTCAAAGAAGCTGACGCCTCTGATCGTGACGGACCTGGAAGTGCCGGAATAGTTTTCCAGATCAACGCCATCACCGACACCGGACGCCCCATTCCCGTTGGCGCTTAGCGCGACGGTGTTCACCGAAATCGGACCTTTGCTAGATACGCTCAACCCGCCGCTAGAATCATCATTGAATGCATCGGCACCCCTGAGGGTGACGGCGGAAGCGAAACTAGACGTGCTGTTATCAATCACTGCGCCGAATCCTTTATTTAGGTTGGCGCTAACGCTACTGAGGTTCACTGCTCCATTGGTAAAGATATCCAGGCCGTCTATTCCGTTATAGCTCAAGACGCTGCTACCGGTAAGCGTGATCGCTTGTGCGCTCGACGAAAAGTCATTTTCCAAGTAGGCACCATATCCAAGAGAGGGATTTCCATTGTTCACGGCATTAAGATTGCTTATCGTAATTGTGCCACGGCTGAGCACATCGATTCCGTCATAGGCTGCATTCTTCGCGAAGATGTTGACACCGGCCAAGGCGACAGATTGTGCGCTGGATGCCCCTGAGTTCTCGATGTCCGCCCCCGCGCCGGCCAGATCGCCATTGGCCGTTATGTTATAAGCCGTGATCGCACCATTGCTCCAGACCGTCAATCCGCCCATCGGTTGCGATGAAACCGAGGGAACATTCGAGTAATTTTCATTGAAGGTATTGTTGCCGGTCAACGTTACCGAGTAGGGTGCCGTGACAAAGTCATTTTCCAAAAACGCACCTACGCCGCCGTGGGTAAGGGCCGACGTGCCGTTGCCGTCCGCGGTAACATTCTTGACCGAGATCGGCCCGTCCGACCAAACATCCAGTCCGTCGAACGCGTTGTCCGTGAACATGTTGTACAGGGAACTGCTGCTGGTCGTCAGGTTGATGCCGGGATGCCCGACGGGCACCTCGGTGTTTACCAAAGCGGCGCCCGCTCCACCGTTGGATTCCGCATCAAGATTGCTGGCGGCGATGGCGGCGGTACTGACCACCGACAAGCCCGTCACATAGTTGCTCTTGAATTGGTTGGATCCCGCGATTGTCACGGTGCTCGCCGGTGTTGCGCCCGTAAAACTGTTTTGCACGGCTATGCCAAAGCCGTACTCGGGAACGTTGTCAGTGATGTTCACCGGGATGGTGGCCCCACCGGTGCCGTTACTACTCGCGGTCATGTTGTTGAGACTCACCGCGCCCGTTGAGAACACGTCGAGCCCGTCGCTGAAATTCGAGCTGAAGGTGTCGCTCCCACTGATGGTTACAGCCTTCGGTGAGGCCGCGTGCTGGTTGTCCAGCACCGCCCCATTCCCCGGACAGCTGTTCTGCCCGGCGACAGAATTGTTGCAGGTATCTACGGGGTCACTGTTCCCGTTCGAAATCGTCTCGACGTAGGATAGGTTGATCATGCCGCTTGAGATCACGTTCAAGCCATCGCCATTTTGATTGGAATCGAAGGTGCCGGTCGCAATCGTCACATTTCCATTGCCCAGACATTTGCCTCCCTGAAAGTCGCAGGTATCCAGAGTTGCGCCACCACCAGCGGTGTTGTTCTTGGATATGACGCGCGTCAGCGTGATGCTCTTATGCGTCTTGATGGTCAAACCCGTGCCCGTTGTTGCGCCATCGACAGTGATATCGCTCAGGGTCACGTTATTGTTCCATCCCGTGATGGAGATCGGCACGTTGAACTCAGAGGGGCTGCTGTTGATCCCGTTCGTGCAACCGTACGGAGAAGCGGCAGACGCACAGCCATTCCAACCGCCCTTCAAGGTCAACGAAAAGTTAACCATGTTCTTGTTCACCGTGCTTGAAAGTGCAGTAGCATCAAGCGTGATCGCACTACTGGATGGATCAGGGCCTTTTTCAATCCATATCGTGCCATTGACAAGAGGCAGCGTTATGTTTCCATTGTTGATATCGTTGATGAGCTGATCGAGACCGACGCCATAATAAAGCGAAGTGCATCCGTGCGATCCAGGTGTCGGTACCGCAATGGAACTGGGGCACCAGATCGGATCGCCGCTATTGATGACTTGTTGAGCTTGCTGGCTGCCGAGTGGAATGTCGTTGCCGTTGCCGTCCACCACCACCAGCTTGGTGCCGGACGGAACCTGCGACAGCGAATTCGATGATGAGCTTTTCGCCTTTCTGGACGGACCGGTTCCGCTTGGTGTCGGAGCCGCAGGCGGAGTTGTGCCACTGTCCGCCAGCACCGGCGCCGTCCAGATTGCGCTGGCCGCTATGGCCAACAGGGCGGTCGCCGAGACGAATAGCGGAAAATATGTTTTCCTGGTGTTCATACGAAATTCTCCTTTAGAAACTACTTTGACTAAATGTCAGGAACATGAAGCAGATTGCGAGCAATACGGGTGGGGGTATCTTCGCACAACAAGAAAGTCTACCCACCTGCCACGATTAATCCAAAGACCAAGCAGCGCCTCGACGCTACTTGCTGCAAAGGCATCTTCCAATTGCCCTGCACTAGATGAATTGCAATTTGATGGGAGGGCGCAGCAACGCAACGACCAGTTTCACCGCATTTTGAGCATCCGCATAATCAATCATTTCCGACGGCGAATGGACGTATCGGCAAGGGATGGAAATGCAACCCACCGGAATGCCACCCCGCACGAGCTGCATGGCGCGCGCGTCGGTCGTCCCGCCCAAAAGGACTTCACGCTGATAAGGTATCCTGTTCTTTTCCGCGGTGCCGATCATCCAATCCACGATCCGCGGGTCGGACAACATCCCGCCGTCCCGGATCTTGATCGCCGGGCCCTTGCCCAGGGCCACGTCGAAGTCGCGCTGTCCGGGTGTGTCGCCCCAACCAGTCACATCGATCGAAAAACCCAATGCTGGATCAATTCCGTAGGCCGAGGTTTGCGCACCGCGCGTGCCAACCTCCTCCTGTGTAGTAAAGACAAAATATACTTCGTTCGACGTGGACTTCAATGCGCGCAACGACTCAATCGCCACAGCACATCCAATCCGGTCGTCCATGGATTTGGCAACGACCCGATCCCCCAGATCCAAGAACGGCCTCTCGAACGCGGCCACATCCCCGGTCTTGATGGGATGGTTTGCAATACCGGAGGCGCCCACATCAATAAACATCTTTTCAAGCGGAGGCAGATCGTTGCTGAAAGTCCCGCCATCCAGTCCGATCACGCCACACGACCCGTTGACGAAACGGACGCGTCCACCGGGCAAATTACGTGGATACACGCCGCCGATGCCAGCGAAACGCACGAAACCTTTTTGATCCACATGAGTCGCCATCAGCCCGATTTCATCCATATGTGCGGCGACCATCAGGCGTGTGCCGCCTTTTCCTTTGCGCGCGATCAGGTTGCCCAGAGCATCAACGCGAATCTCATCCGCCAAGCCTTTAATCTCCGCGCGGATGACATCGCGAATGGCATCTTCGTAACCCGATGGGCTGAACGTGTCGGTCAGTTTTCGAATCAGTGGCTTCATGGAATTTCCTTCTCTCGAATTTTCTCTACCGCCTCAAAAGCGCAGGAGTGATCTGTTGCACAGCGGTATGAAGCAGGGCTAATGTATTCTTCCAATCCTCGATGCGCGCCACGCTCAGTGCGGAATGAGTATAACGGTGCGGGATGGAAACCGATACAACCGGCACGCCCGCCCCAGTGCGTTGGATGCCGCCCGCATTCGTACCTCCGCCGCCCGGTTGGCGGATTTGATAGGGAATCCCGGCTTTTTCCGCCACATCACGCATGAAACCGACCAGGCGCGGATCATCCATTGTGGAAGCATTGGAAACATAGATCGCGGGCCCCAAGCCTAGTCTCGTATTATAAGAAATATTCTCGCTTTCAAACTGCATGGGCAGGTCATTCGCCGGGGTTGAATCGATAACGATCGCCAGATCGGGCTTGAAATGCTGTGCGCCGACCTTTGCGCCGCGCAGACCGATTTCCTCCTGAACTGTAAACGCTGCGCACAGGTCAAGATTCGAATAGGAGAACTTGAGGAGTTCGATCAACGTCGCCACCCCAAGACGGTTGTCCAGTGACTTCGACATGAGCGATGGCCCTACGCGCTGAAAGTTGGGCGCAAACGTCCCGCGTTCACCGGCCTTGATTTTCGATTCGGGTCCGAGATCGATTCGCAAGGCATCCTCGGCAAGAGGCTTTTTCCGTTCATCGGGAGTCGTATGATGAATGGGTTTCGCCCCAATCACTCCCGGCTTGCGCTCCTTTCCCACCACAACTTGCTTGCCGGCGAGGTTACGCGGATCGATGCCTCCAACGATTTTGAAACGATACAGCCCTTCGCCATCCTCCGCGACCAGAATGAAACCGACTTCGTCCATGTGCGCATCCAGCATGACACGCAAGCGCTTCGCACCACCGCCCGTTTTGGTGGCGAGGAGATTGCCGAGCGCGTCCACCTCGAGCTCATCAACATAGGATTTGATTTCGTCCAGCACAACCCTGCGCACTTCCGCCTCAGCGCCGGAAACGCCGACTGCATTGCACAGCTTTTCCAGCAGCCTGAACTGCGCCGCGCCAAGCGCGGGGGTTCTACTTGGCATCTTCGTCCTCCCACGAGATCTTTGAAACAAAATCCATCTCCAGCCCGCCGACGAATTCCGCCAGCAGACGGCCGGCGCGCTGAATGTCCTTGACGGCGACGACTTCAACAGGTGTATGCATGTACCGCAGCGGAATTCCAATTAACATGGTTGGTATGCCTTCCCGCGCCACTTGAATGGAGTACGCATCGGTGCCCGAATGGGCCGGCGAAATGTCCATCGCAAACGGGATTTCGAGTTGCTCGGCAAGCATTTTGAATTCTTTGTACAGATAGGGATGGAGATTCGCTCCCCAACCCAACGTAATGCCCTTGCCCAAGGGGAATGTCTCCCAACTATCCGCGCCCGGACCCTTGGCAAAAGTAACATCGACAGCGACAGCCAGATCCGGGGTCAAATGAAAGGCGGAGGTGGCTGCTCCGCCCAACGTCTCTTCTTCCTGCGCCGTAGCGACAGCCCAGACGTCCCACAGGTGTGATTTTGCCTGCAGTTCTTCAAGACAAATTGTCAACGCCGCGATCGAAGCCCGATTATCGAGTGAATGTCCGCTTATGACCTCACCGGAGAGCTCGATCGGCGGCGTGTTGAATGAAACCAGATCACCGATGTGCACGAGATTCGCCAGCCTGGACGGGAGCTGCCCGGTGTCAACCAGAAGGTGACGCAGGCCGATCGCGCCATCGCGCGCCTCTTCCGGCAGGGTCTTCAGTGGTGGCATGACCACGACGCCGGGCAAGTCCTGCCTGCCATGAACAATCACCGGAGTGCCGGGCAAGATGCGAACGTCGATTCCGCCAATCTCATCCAGGTGAATGAGACCGTCTGCAATCTTCGTAACCATCAAACCGATGGCATCCATGTGTGTGGCGATCATGACCGAGGGCCGCGGTGGCTTGCCATGACCCTTCTTAAGTCCATGCAAGGAACCAATGCGACTTGTGGTGACTTCATCGACAAGCGGCCTCCACTTTTCCTCGATGAGCTTCGCAACCGGTTGCTCATAGGCCGAGAGGCCGGGCGCAGAAATTAGCGTTTTTAGAAAGGGAAGTATATCTGACATCAAAGCCTGGTGCGCAAAAGCGACATGCTGGAATTGGGGGTGATTATACTCCCTGCTGCACGGTTTACGAACGACATGATTTTCATCAGCAATATCCTGGACAATCAGCATTCGTTTAGTCATCATACCTCCCCAATCTGAGCCATTAGAGATACAATACACAAATCAACTGCATAATCGGTTCGGTGGTCGTTGACAAGATCCCTTTTCAACGGCGTCAGGCTAATGCCTGTCGAAAAGTGCCACTTTCGTGTTTGAACCCAGACTTTCTCATCACCGGTACCGATCCTATGACACTTTGGCAAGAATATCTCCAACCCAAAACTGTAACTGAAGCCATCACGGCGTTGGCTAACGCACCCGGCACTGCCCTGCCTTTGGCGGGCGGAACGGACCTGATTCTCGATCTCGACCAAGGTCGACATCCGCCGATTCATACCATCGTGGATATCAGCTGCGTTCGAGAAATGCTCCCCATCGAAATTCGCGGCGATGAATTGTTCATCGGCGCGTCGGTATCCCATACACACATCATCGACTCGAAACCTGTGGCAGAGAACGCGCAAGCCTTAATCGAGGCCTGCGAGTTGATTGGCGGGCCTCAAGTGCGCAACATCGCGACATTGGGGGGCAATGTGGCTCATGCGCTTCCCGCCGCCGACGGCACGATCGCGCTGATGGCGTTGGACGCCGAGGTCGAAGTTGCCAGTTCAAAGGGCAACCGCCGCGTACCAATCAGCGAAATGTTTCTTGGCCCCGGCAGGAGCGCCCTCGCAAAAAACGAATTGCTCGTTGGTTTTTATATTCCGCTCAAACACAAGAATCAAGCCTCCGCATTCAAACGAGTGATGCGGCCGCAGGGCGTGGCGCTGCCAATCATTAATATGGCGGTCTGGTTGACACGTGCTGAAGATCGAATCGCAGATATTCGCATCGCGGTTGGTCCCGGCGGACCAAAGCCATGGCGCGCCCTGGAAGGCGAATCAGACTTGCGCGGCAAAATAATGAACGATGAAACGATGGCCTCCGGCCTGGAGATCGTAATGCGCGATATTCAATTCCGCACTAGTCCCCACCGGGCCAGTTCAGAATATCGGCGGCAATTAGCAAAGACTTTATTCAAAGACACAGTCGAAACTGCCTGGAAGCGTACTTCCATTTAGAGGTGAAACATGAACGAGATTACCCTGACCATTAATGGCAAGAAGCAGATCATTCCCGCCAAAGCCGGCGAGATGCTGGCTTCGTTATTGCGCGAACGTTTGAATTTAACCGGAACCAAAATCGGGTGCGAAGAGGCCGAGTGCGGAACATGCACGGTTTTGGTGGACGGTGAACCCGTGCTTTCCTGTGTCTATCCGGCCGCACGCGCCAATGGACGAGAAATCGTCACCGTGGAAGGCCTGGCCCAAAATGGAAGACTTCACGCATTGCAAGAAGCGTTTATTCAATACGGCGCCGTGCAATGCGGATTCTGTATCCCGGGCCAGCTCATCACCGCCTACGCACTGCTCAAGCAACATCCCAATCCCAGCCGTGCAGAGATTCGCCACGCCCTCAAAGACACCCTGTGTCGTTGTGCCGGCTATCCCACCATCGAAAATTCCATTCTCGCGGCAGCGCGGTCCCTGAGGACCGGCGAACCCATCGAGCCGCCAAAGATTCAGCTGTCTGCAGAAAAATATCAAGTGATTGGCCGGGTTGTGATGCGCCCGGACGCGGAAGAAAAGGTGACGGGGCAAGCTAAGTATTCGGATGATCTCAAATTTGACGGCATGCTCTACGCGGCAGTGAAGCGCTGCGGAATCCCGCATGGCTTTCTCCGCCGCCTGGACATCAGCAAGGCGCAGGCGCTCGTGGGCGTCGAGGCGGTATTGACTGCGGCGGACATCCCCGGTGAACACAATCATGGCTTGGTCATCTATGACTGGCCCGCTATTGTTGGAATCGACGAACGTGTTCGTTACGTGGGCGACGCGGTCGCCATCGTTGCCGCACGGTCCCAAGAGATCGCGGAAGAAGCGGTCGGATTGATCGAAGCAGAATATGAACTGCAAGCGGTGATCACAAGTGCCGTTCAAGCGCGTCAAGCAGATGTTCCGGATTTGCATAAATCCGGCAATCTTCTAAAACATATAAAAGTCCGCAAGGGCAACATGGAGCAAGGCTTCGCGGATGCGGATGTGGTGATGGAACATGTCTTTCAGACCGCCATCACCGAACATGCTTTCCTTGAACCGGAATGCAGTATTGCTGTGCCGCTGGAAAACGGCCGAATGGAGATCTATGTCGGGTCGCAGATTCCCTATCAGGATCGAGAGCAGGTGGCGCGTATCCTCGGCTGGCCCGAAGATCGCGTGCGCATCGTTGGTCAATTGATGGGCGGCGGCTTCGGCGGCAAGGAAGATATCGCCGGTCAGGTTCATGCCGCCTTGTTGTCCAACGTAACACATCGTCCGGTCAAGTTGCTCTTTGATCGCCATGAAAGCTTGCTGGTCCATCCCAAACGTCATGCCACACAGATACGAGTCAAAGTGGGTGCAAAGAAAAACGGCTGCTTGACCGCGGTTGAAACAGAACTCTACGGCGATACGGGTGCCTACGCGTCGCTCGGCGAAAAGGTGATGACGCGCGCCACCACGCATTCCGCCGGGCCCTATGAAGTGCCGCATGTCCGCGCCGATTGTTACGCCATGTACACCAACAACCCGCCGGCGGGCGCATTCCGCGGTTTCGGTGTCACTCAGTCCGCATTTGCGGTCGAAAGCATGATGGACATGCTGGCCGAGAAGCTCAGGATGGATCGCGTGGAACTTCGACGAATAAATGCGCTGCACGTGGGAAGCGTGACGAACACGGGTCAAGTTTTGCGCGATAGCGTTGGACTCACGGAATGCATTGATAAAGTCGAAGCAGAAATGTTTCGCTTGTCGGGAACAGATGAACCGTTCGGTCCCCGACCCGTTGCCGACGCGCCGCATTTGATCCGTTCGTGGGGCTACGCAGTTGCATACAAGAACACCGGCCTCGGTGGCGGCGCGCCCGATAAATCAGGCGTGGAAGTGGAACTGTACAAAGATGGCTGTGTTGAAGTCCGCACCTCCGCTGCGGAACTCGGACAAGGGTTGGTCACTGTTTTGAGGATGATCGTCGCGGAAGAATTATCCATGCCGCCGGAGAAAGTTCGCGTGCTGGTGATGGATACGGACCTGACTCCCGACGGCGGGCCAACAACGGCTTCACGTCAAACCTATGTCACGGGCAACGCCGCACGCATGGCGGCGAAAACATTACGCGCGGGGATGACTTCAGCGCTGGCGGAGAAGTATGATCAACCTCCGGAGAAAATTCGTTACATCGAAGGCTTGGCGCAAGTGGATGGACACTCTGTTCCTTTGAGCGATGTTTATGTGGAGATGAAGTCGAACGGACAGGAACCGCGCGCGCTATATGAATACTGGGCGCCGGAGACCAAGCCGCTGGGCGAGGGCGGCGATATGCACGTGGCATTCTCCTATGCCGCGCAGGCTGCCGAAGTGGAAGTCAATACGAACACGGGTGAAGTGCGCGTGTTGAATGTGATCGCTGCGACCGACGTCGGACGAATCATCAACCCCCTTGGATTGGAGGGACAAGTGGAAGGCGGCGTCATGATGGGACTCGGCAATGCGCTTACCGAAAATTTCATTGTGGAAGACGGACACGTGGTCACGGATCGCCTGGCACGCTATCGCATGCCTGGGATTGCCATCACGCCCAACATCATCCCGATCATGGTGGAACATCCCGCGAAAGACGGACCGTACGGCGCAAAAGGCGTCGGCGAAATCGTGAGCATCCCGACCACGCCAGCCATCACCAATGCCATCTACAACGCCGTCGGTGTGCGGGTGGACAGCTTGCCGGTGGATCAGGAGCAAATCCTGTGGGGCCTGCAAAAAGCCATTGGGCCCCAACCTGCATGACCGAGAAGTGGAATCAAAAAGTGTCGGCAAAACTGCCGGCACTTTCATAAAGGCAATCCTCTCAACAATTATCCCCCTTGCTCGCGGTCACTTTTGTATGGCTTCGTCCATAGAAATGCCTGCCATCATCAAACCGATTTGCTCGATGGAGGCTTCGCCGCGCTTCACGATGCCAATGATCTTTCCCTCATACATGATTGCGATTCGGTCCGAAAGAGTCTGGATTTCGTCCAGGTCTTCGGAGATCAGCAAAATGGCGGTGCCCGCTTCGCGCTGGACAAGCAGGCGCTGATGAATATATTCGGTTGCGCCAATGTCCACGCCGCGCGTGGGTTGGGCCGCGATCAGGGCATCTGGGCGGCGTGAGAGCTCGCGCGCCAGGATCAGCTTTTGAATATTTCCACCCGACAGATTCTTGAGCGGTGTATCGAGGCTGGGTGTCTTCACGGTGAACTCGTTGACCAAATCAGTCGCATGAGCTTCCATCCGCGGAAAATCAAGAAAAATGCCATGAGTATATTGAGCAGACGAATGATCATGCAGGTAAATATTCTCCTCGACAGAAAATTCTCGAATGGCGCCATCCCTCATGCGTTCTTCCGGGATGTATGCCATGCCGGCGTCGATTCTCTGGTTGAGAGTAGCAGCCGTGATGTCGTTTTGCCCAACCACAACCTTTCCGGCCGTTGCCTTGCGCATGCCTGCCAGACATTCGGCCAGCTCGCGCTGTCCGTTGCCGGAAACTCCGGCCACCCCCAGAATCTCGCCGGCATGAATTTCAAATTCGACTCCGTGCAAGGCCTCGGCGCCGCGATCCCCCATGGTCTTCAGCCCTACGATCTTGAGCGTAACCGCTCCCGGCCTGAGTGGACGCGGTTCCAATTCCTTTAATTCCCGCCCAACCATCATCTTGACCAATTCGTCGCGGGTGACCTCCCGCGTCCTGCGCGTCCCGATCACTTTTCCATCGCGCAAAACCGTAACACGGTCGCTGATGTCCATTACTTCATGCAGCTTATGTGAAATGAAAACCAGCGAGTGGCCCTCACTCACCATGCGGCGCAAAGTTGCGAACAAATCATTGACCTCTTGCGGAGTGAGCACGGCAGTCGGCTCGTCCAGGATGATCAGGCTGGCACCGCGATACAACGCTTTCATAATTTCGACGCGCTGCTGTTCACCAACGGACAGCTGCCAGACATACACACGCGGATCCACCTTCAGCCCATACGCCTCGGAAAGTTCTTGAATGCGCCGGGTGACCTTATCCAGATCAAGCAACGGCTCCCGAGAGGAGCGAAGCCCCAGTGCCACATTTTGTACAACAGTCAGGGTCGGCACCAGCATAAAGTGCTGGTGAATCATCCCAATGCCGGCGCGGATCGCATCAGCCGGCGAACGGAAAACATAAGGCTTGCCATCAATAACGATCTCGCCCTCGTCCGGTTGATAGAGGCCATACAACTGGCGCATCAGCGTGCTTTTTCCCGCGCCATTTTCCCCAAGCAAGGCATGGACTTCTCCGGCGTGAACTTGAAATGAAACTTCGGAATTTGCCAGCACACCGGGAAACCGTTTTACGATATTGCGCATCTCCACACGCTGTATCCGTTGGGTTGTTTGAGTTTCAAATGTCATAAGACACCAAAGCACTTCCGGGCTGAATCACAAACCTTTCAATTTCTCCTCTCCTGCCGTGAGCAGGAGAGGAGAACAGATCATCAATGTTTTAAGGTTGAACAGAAATGGTGGCGTTCTTGATGCCAGCGATGGCGGCATCACCCGCAGCCTTCACGTCAGCGGGCAGGGTATAGCCCGGATTGTAGGCCATGCTCAGGCCGCCGTTGGAAAGTGTCAACGTGTAGGTTTCACCGCCCAATGTACCGGCTTCGTGCTTGGCAATCATGTCCTTGAGCATTCCAGTCCAGTCGTAGACCTGGCTGGAAACGACCAGGCTGGGAGCCAATGAGGACTGATCAGCTTGGGTGCCGAACCACAGCACGTTACCAGCGTCCTTGGCCGCCCCGATCGAACCGACCACGGATTGAGACGAGCCGGTGAGGATGTCCGCGCCCGCCTGGATTTGAGTCTTGGCAGCCGCCGTCATCAGGCCGACATCGGAGAATGAACCAGTCCAGGTTGTGTTAACTTTGATGGTCGGGTCCACTGAGGCCACACCCTGGGTGAAGCCGTCGATGTACGTCTTGGCATCACCGACATCAACCGGTCCGGTCACACCGATAACTTTGCTCTTGGTCAGCTTGGCAGCCAATACGCCGTTCACATAACCGCCCTCTTCTGCAGCCGCCGTGTACGCATAAACGTTCTTCATGCCAAAGGTATTGACATCCGTGCCCCAGGCAAAGGTGGTGTTCGGGAAATCCGGCGCGATATCCTGCACGGAGGAACCATACTGCGAACCATGGGCAATGACGATATCATAGCCCTTGCTGGCGTAATCACGGATGGCCGCCGCGGCATCCGGTACGTTGAACAGGTTATCCGTGTAGGCGATTTCCAACGCGGACGGGCCGCCCATGTCCTTTTGCACGGATTGCAAAGCAACCCACATGGATTGACTGAAGGCAACATCATTCGTGGCGCTCGGCATGATCACGGCAATTCGAAAGGTTTTTTGCGGCGCGGGGGTGGCTGTGGCAGCCGGGGCGCATGCGGTAAACAACATGGCAATCAGCAATAACCCTACAATCAACAAACTTTTGCGTTTCATATTCTTGCTCCTTTTAAGAATCTTTAGATGGACTTGATGGAAGTATTTTTTGCGTGCCATCACAAACAGGATTATGTATTATTTGTTTCTCTGGTGTTCACCTCCATGCCGTTGGATTTAGCTCTCGCCGCGTTCAAAGGGTTTATTAAGTGCGGCGGGCTGACGTGCTCGATTGACGCTGAACATTAGCGCGGCAATGGTCGCCAAATATGGAAGCATGACTGCCACATCCGAAGAGATCTTGACGTGTAGAACCTGCATCCAAAGTTGCAGGGAATTCACAAAACTGAACAGGAACGCTCCGCCCATTACACCCCACGGACTCCACCCGCCGAAATATACCAACGCCACTGCAATAAAACCCTGCCCAGCGGTCAGGTTATCCTGGAACAGGTTAACTACGGCGGTGGATAACGTCGCGCCCGCCAAGCCGGCCAGGATCGCACCAACACAGACGCTGAAATAGCGTATGCGGTCCACGTTAATTCCTAATGAATCCGCCGCGGCAGGGTTTTGTCCCACCGATTTTATTTTCAGACCCAGAGTGGTCTTATTCAAGAGCCACCAGGCAAAAGGCACCAACAGAAAGGCGCCGTACACCGGAACACTGTTTTGAAAGAAGATGGGGCCGAGGATAGGAATATCACCCAGAACGGGTATCTTAACGGGTTGAAATCCGTTGATCGTTGTCACTGTACCAACAACGGTTTCAAAAAGCAGGCTTGACATGCCATACCCGAACAAATACAGGCCAATGCCGCTGATGCCTTGCTCGGCTTTGAGCGTCACACTGATCAGGGACATGAGTAGGCCCATTAGCAAGCCAATCAGCGCAGCCGCCAAAAGCGCCAGCCACAAGTTGCCCGTAATCAAAGCAACATAAAACGCCATAAAGGCGCTGAGCAGCATGATTCCTTCGACGCCAAGGTTCACCACCCCGGATGTCTGGGCAAAAGTTTCGCCGATCGCGGCATACAAGAAGGGCGCCGCGAGCGGAACCATTGTCTTCAGGACGCCGATGATATCTTTCATGATTTCTCCTCTTCCTGCTTGCCCATCTGTCGCCGGGCAGACCAGCGGCGCGACCAGAGGGCGGAACCCGATACAAACAAAACCACCAGGCCCAAAATAGCGTTAATCAGCGAGGACGGAACCTGCACAGTGCGCTGCATTTCATTTGCACCCACCAACAACCCGCCGAACAAAATCGAAGCCGGAATCAAACCCAAAGGATGCAGACCACCCAACAGCGCGGCGACGATACCGGTGAAGCCATATCCACTGGTAATGCCATCCAAGAGTCGATGCTGCACCCCCATGATTTCAATGGCACCCGCCAGGCCAGAAAACCCGCCCGCAAGGGTCATGGAGAAGGCTTGATAAAAGGGAACGTTGATTCCGGAATAACGTGAGGCATCCGGATTCAGACCAACGGCGCGGATGCGGTAGCCGAGCGTGGTACGCCACAAGAAGAAATAGACCAAAACGGCCAAAACAACCGCCACGATGGCACCGGCGTGCAACAAAGTTTGCGGGATTAATCGAGGTAAGGTGGCCTGCTCTGGTATACGGGCCGATTGAGCCAGGAAGGTGCCGGCCGCGATTCCAGCCGGATCCATCATCGGCCCGCGAATGAGCAGATACATAAACTGCTGGGCGATGGAGTTCATCATGATCGTGCTAAGGATTTCGTTGACGTTCAAGCGGGCCTTAAGAATACCTGGCACAAACCCCCATATCGCACCGGCCAGAAAGCCAAGGAGCAACGTGGCAGGAATCAATATCCATCCGGGCCAGGTGCTAAAGGTTAATGGAAACCACGTCGCCGCTATCGCACCCAGCGTAATCTGCCCCTCGCCGCCGATATTGATCACGTTCGCCCGAAACGCAATGCAGATGCCCAGCCCCACCAACAACAGGGGTGTGGCCTTGACCAGCGACTGCGTGATACCAGAGACGCTCCCCGCCGCGCCGTCGACCAGCGCGGCATAGGCAGCAACGGGATTCGCCTTCAAGATGACCAGCATCAATGCGCCGATCAAGAGGGCCACGCCAACACCTGCCAACGGCAGGAGCAAGTGCAAAACGATATTGCTCCAGTCCACTACAGGGCGATGGCTGAAAGAGGCAGTGCCAATGGTCTTTTTTGCTTGCATAGCATTTCTCCAATGCGAGTCTGAACGTCATCACCTGTAATTTGACAACACTTTCGCAAGTGCCTGGATGGCAAAGAAGCTATTTTCCAATTCGTCGAATAATATGAAAGTCAAAAAAGTCGGAAACGAATCTGCTTACCGAATAATCTACGACCATATTATCGTGCGTGAACAATTTAGCTTCCATTTTCAGAAGCGGCGTTCTGCGCGGAATGTCCAGCTGATGAGCCAATGAATTGTCCGCCGCGACCGCGGCGAGCCTGGTAAATGAATACGTGAGAACAGGTTGCCCGCGCGTGAGCAGGATATCAAGAACCGAACCTCGGAATCTTGCGCCGAGATCCCCTTTGCGCATGAACTTGATGGGTAATATGTCCGAAAGATGCGCCACGGGTTTTGCGTCAACCAAGATGACACGAATTACGGATAAAACGTGCGCTCCTTTTTCACATTCCAAACCAGCCGCCTCCAACGCACTGGCACCCTTTTCTTCGATCCCGGCCTCCCCCATTTCCGTCTTCAATCCTCTGCGGCGGGCGATATGCTCAATACTCTCGAGCACCTCCAAACCACTGTCGAGGCGGTTCTGGTAGGATGGTGAAATATACGTTCCGACTCCATGCTTGCGGACGATCAAGCCCTCCAATTCCAGTTTATAGAGCGCTTCGCGCAAAGTGGGGCGGGATATTCCCAGTTGCTCCGCAAAAATTCCCTCAGGCGGCAACTTCTGTCCAGGCTGGTACGTTCCGCTCTGGATCAGACCACGCAGATAAAACTGCGCCTGATCATGAAGAGGCTCGTTGGTCGTTTTGATCCGTCGCAATTCGGAAGCCATACTGCCTTCGCACCATGTCATCAGAGGTCAGACCTCTAATGACTATAAACAATATAACAAATTTCCTGTTCAAAAGCACGTGTCATTTGTCACTTTGCAATTATGAACATTCGGATTGACAGACATGATGTATAGATATTTCGCAGCCGCCGCTGAGCTAGACTTTGTCCATAGGACACTTGAAAGAAGGCTCGGGTGGAGCGGGAATCGTGGTAGCGGGAGTGGATCGGCGGTGATTTTCGGACGTCACGGCGAGTCGGTGATGTTTGGAAATAGAGATAGGGGTAAAGATTTTGTTTTACAGTACGGAGTGCATCCGAAAAAGTAGGCAACTTCCTGGCGTACCCAGCCGTTTGCTGGATCGGGACCTGATCTTTGCGGGCATGCGCATTGGCGGGCAAGGTAACCATAGAGAACAGACTGAGCAAAGCTTGAGTAATCCGCAGAATGGAAAAGCCTGCCCACTGTCTTTGGGTTTCCATGCCGAGATGCGTTCGAGCTTCGTGGAAGGTGACTTCGACTTGCCATCGTCTGGGAAACCATGGAACGATGTTCTCGGCGGAAATGTTGAGAGCGGTGCACAAGGGAGCTTGCGTTTGGGATCGCGGACGATGACCCAACGGATCGGCACAGCGGGTTGTCCACGGTGAGACCAGACCGCAGTGCCAAAAGTGATTTTGGTGGTGCGCTTCTTTTCGCCATACCATTCTCGCACCGTGAGCCCTTTCCAACGAGTACGTTTGTCTTCGGCAACCTTTTCCAAAGTAGGCAGGCGTTTGCCCTTCTTGCGCGGCCGACCCAATGGATGGAGCCGATTTTGAGCCGGCTCAGACAAAGCGGCGTCCATCCGGAGACGGACGATCATGGCGACTGGATTTTTCAGCTGACGCAGCCGAAAAAGGAGCTCAATCACCGCAAAACTGCTGTCGGCCACTACCACCGACTGGCGTTTAGGCAGATGTCGTGGCGGAAAGCGATCGTCTGATTCGATTGGTCAGTAATCTCCTGATTCTGGCGGGCGCCGACGTGGTTCAAAGCCTGAGGCGGGAATCAGTTTCAATTCGAGCCGTGATCGAAGAAGCCTGCAAACAAGCACAGCAACTAGATCGACAGCGAAAGATCATCGAGGATGTTCGAGAGGTGTCCGTGATCGGCGACCGGGGTGCACTCAAACGAGTACTTCCGATTTTGCTGGATAGCGCTATTAAATACACAACCCAAGAAATTCAAATATCGACCAAAGCCTCAGAGAATCAAATCGAGATCAGCGTGCATGACAAGGGGCCAGGGATTCCAGCGGAAAGGCTTGAGCATGTATTTGATCGCTTTTATCGCGGCGAATCAGATTCGAAAATACAGGGGTTTGGATTGGGCTTGCCGATTGCAAAAGCCCTGCTTGAAGGTCAGGGCGGAAAAATAGGAATCGAAAGCGGGCCGGGCGCCGGTACCACAGTGAAGATCAGTCTGAATTTACGGCAGATCCGCGACTAGCCAGTTGATGAATTAATGAACTCATGGGCAAGGTCGGCTAGGATTTTTCCACTAATGCTGTTCAGATGAATTCCATCGCGATGAAAGCGCCAGCCGTTTAGCCGCCCAATTTCGTCATGATCCATCCGTAGGACAAATTGCCTGAACACATCGCGATAGAAAGGCAGGAAATCAAAGCTGGTGAAAGGGCGGCCAGGCGAGGCGAGAATGAGCTCCTGCATCCGTTCGTAGAGCGGAAGATAGCGGAGACCCTCCAGGGACGCGACATCCTCAAGTATGGCGCTATACTCGGCGATACGCCGATTGGCCTCAGCCTGAAAAGGATCTACGGGTTTTGGGTCTTCCCCTAGTGGAATTAGCGAGCACAGGGCAATGCGCGCCGATGTTCCGCTTTTCAGATCACGGGCGATAGTTTGCATATTCTCGCGATACCATTCCGGCGAGGGCTGCCTTGGAATTTGCTTCCCGATTCGGACAAATCGTTGAACTTTCTTTGAGATCAAAGCGAGCACATCGTTTTCTCCAAGCAGAACGATGATGTAGTCAGGCTCGCGTTTGATGATGGCGGGAACCCGTCGGCGTCCGTTATAAGCAAGATCGCCGCCCTCCGCAAAGCGGTAAAAACAAAAAGGGGCGTTGCCTGGTCGTTGTTCCAAGTCGCGGATCCAATCGTAGCTGCCAATCGCCACAGTGGCACTGGCCCCCAGGCAGGCTACAATTTTCTTCTTTAAGATATTTTCCATCAGCGTGCTTCCTCGTTTTTGCAAAAAGCACGGCGCTTATTGGAAGGTGACGTCGGCGGGCATGCCGGGTTTGAGCTGGCCCTGGGGGTCGGAGACGGTGAGCTTGATGGCATAGACGGTGGAGGAACGTCCCTCGACCGTCTGGACGTTGCGGGGGGTGTACTCGGCCTGATCGG
>DATJAH010000075.1:0-65583 GCA_035516425.1 Anaerolineales bacterium | reverse complement strand
GACCCAACCCTCGTTTGAGCTTCAATCCCCAAATACTCAATCGAATTTCTACGGCTTAGTTCAACTGGGATTGATCCGGCGGCTCTTTCGACCGCAGTTCCGTTTTTCGCCTTCCCCGCCGTATCAATCCTTAATCGTTAGCCCGTTCTGTACACAACAAGGGATCAATGAACGCAAATTTTCCAACATCCAATACGGAATTGAACACCGTGTTATATGACTTTGTAAAAAGTGTTCAAGAAATATTGAAGGACAATTTTGTGTCTGCGTACTTGCAGGGTTCTTTTGCCATTGGTGATTGGGATAATGACAGTGATGTCGATTTTACCATTGTTGTTGAAGACGATATCTCCGATGCAGACTTACAAGCGCTGCAAATCATGCACGCACGACTCTACAATTTAGAATCTGAATGGGCTAAACATCTTGAAGGCTCTTATTTTCCAAAAAACATCATAAAAAGCGGTAATCGTGCCAACAAGGGACTTTGGTATCTTAATAACACATTCGACAAATTAGCTTTGTCAAACCATGATAATACCTGGGTGGTTCGATGGATTGTGCGTGAACACGGAATAACATTAGCTGGAATTCCCGCTAAAGATTTAATAGATTTTGTACGTGCTGATGATTTGCGAAAAGAAATTCTATCCACAATGCGAGAATGGGGCAGCGAAATTATTTCTGGCCAATGGAAAATGGATAACAAGTGGGCGCAACCTTATGTGGTGATAATGTATTGTCGCATGTTACATTCACTCAATACGGGAAGGATAAATTCAAAATTATCTGGGGTACAGTGGGCTAAAAACAACTTAGATAGTCGGTGGACTAATCTTATTCAAAGAGCATGGGACGAACGTCCAAACCCATCTTTAAAAGTGCGTCAACCCGCTGAGATAATTGAAGTGAAGGACACAATAGAGTTTGTTCGGTTTGCAATTGATTTAGGTCAATCATGTGAGTTTGGCAAGTGAAAACAGAGTTTGATGTCTTCTCAATCAGGCACGGGCTAACAAAGTGTACGTCTGAAGAACAGAGAGCTTACGCAAAGCAGTAGAGATAAAAAGGACTTCCGAAGTTTCCTTCGGAAGTCCTTGGGTTTTACTTTTTACCTTTCACTTTCTCTTCGCCGTCTTCGCTTTTGCTTTCTTAACCGCTTTCTTAGCGACTGCTTTCTTTTTCGGCGTTGCCGCTTTCACTTTCTTTGGCGCGTGCTTCAACGCCACATGTGCCGCAGCAAGACGCGCAATCGGCACACGGAACGGCGAGCAACTCACATAGTTGTTGCCAATCATGTGACACCACTCAATCGATTCAGGGTCACCGCCGTGTTCGCCGCAGATGCCCACTTCGAGTTCGGGTCGAGTCGTGCGCCCGTCGGCAATCGCCATCTTCATCAAGCGTCCCACGCCATCGCGGTCCAAAGTCTGGAACGGATTCTTCGGCAGGATGCCCTGCTCCACGTACGTGATCAGGAAGTTGCGTTCGGCATCATCGCGCGAATAACCGAAGGTCATTTGCGTCAGGTCGTTTGTGCCAAACGAGAAGAACTGGGCATGTGAGGCAATCTCTGCCGCAGTGACCGCGGCGCGCGGGATTTCGATCATCGTGCCAAATTTATAATCCAGTTTCTTGATATTCTTTTCGGCCAACACTGCCGCCGCAATGCGGATCAGTCGCGGCTGAATCCATTCAAGTTCTTTTACGGTTCCGGTCAACGGGATCATGACTTCGGGCTTGACTACGATGCCGCGCAATGCACAATCCGCGGCGGCTTCAAAGATGGCGCGCACCTGCATCTCGACGATCTCCGGCATGTAAATGCTCAGGCGCACACCGCGCAGCCCCATCATCGGATTCGATTCGTGCATGGCTCTGATGGCAGCCAGAAGTTTTTCTTTCTCTGCCAAGCCGGCGGTCTCGCTTTTGACGCGCATCGTGACGACTTCTTCAAAAAGCTTTTCTTCATCAGGCATGAACTCATGAAGTGGCGGGTCAATCAAGCGGATGATGACCGGATAGCCGTCCATCGCTTCGAACAAACCATCGAAATCTTTGCGTTGAGTCGGAAGCAATTCATTCAATGCTTGGGTGCGAGCCGCACTAGTTTCTGCAAGAATCATTCTTTGGACAATCGGCAATCGCTCCGGCTCGAAGAACATGTGCTCGGTCCGGCAGAGACCGATGCCGACCGCTCCATACGAACGAGCGCGGCGCGCGTCCTTCGGATAATCGGCATTCGCCCAAACTTGGAGGCCGCGCGTGGGCCAGCCTTTCGGCGCAGTGCGAATATCTTTCCGTGCAGAAATTTCATCAGCCCATTTCAAGAGCGTCATCAATTCAGTTTGCTCTTCCAACGATGCGGCAGTCATCGGGACTTTGCTTGCAAATACATTGCCCGTTGTGCCGTCCACGGAAATCCATTCACCTTCGCGCACGATCTTATTATCAACCGACATGACGCGTTTTTCGAGATCGATCTTGATCATGGACGCGCCCACGATGCAGGGAATACCAAACTGCCGCGCCACCACTGCCGCATGAGAGGTCGCGCCGCCTTCACTGGTGAGCACGCCCTTCGCGGCGATCATGCCATGCACGTCGTCCGGCTTGGTAAACGGACGAACCATAATGACTTCCTGTTTATTTTCCTTCGCCATCTTCTCAGCGGTATCGGCGTCGAAGTAGACCTGTCCGACCGCCGCGCCCGGTGACGCATTGACGCCTTTCGCAAACAGTTTTCCTTCTCGCTCGGCCTTCTTCAACGCCTCCGGATCGAACTGCGGATGCAGCAGCGTATCCACCTGTTCCGGCCCGACGCGCTTAACCGCTTCTTCCTTCGAGATCAAGCCTTCGTTGGCCATATCCACCGCGATCTTGACCGCGGCTTGGGCCGTGCGCTTGCCGTTGCGCGTCTGAAGCATCCACAGCTTGCCGCGCTCGATGGTAAATTCCACATCCTGGATCTCCTTGTAGTGCGTCTCCAGTTTGGACGTGATGTCCATGAACTGGTTGTAGGCCTGCGGCATGTATTTCTTCAGATTCTCAATCGGGTCGGTGTTGCGGATGCCAGCCACCACATCTTCGCCCTGGGCGTTGAGCAAATACTCGCCCATCATCTTGCGCTCGCCCGTGGACGGGTTGCGCGTGAAGGCCACGCCGGTCCCGGAGTCGTCACCCATGTTGCCAAAGACCATCGTCACGATGTTGACCGCGGTGCCGAGATCATGAGGAATATGTTCATGATTGCGATAGTCCACTGCCCGCTTCCCGTTCCACGACTTGAAAACGGCTTCCGTGGCGAGTTCCAACTGCTTGAGCGGATCCTGCGGAAAGTCAAAGCCCTTGTGCTGCTTGACCACGTCTCGGAATTGGCGAACCATCTGCTTCCAATCGTCCGCAGTCATTTCGGTATCCAGGTTGTAACCTTTTCTGTGTTTGTATTCCTTGAGGGGTTCTTCAAAGGCTTCGTCCGGAATTCCCAACACGACCGTTCCAAACATCTCCACTAGACGCCGGTATGCATCGTAGACGAAACGCGGATTACCGGTCAATTCCACCATGCCCGCCGCGGTCGCATCCGTAAGGCCGATGTTTAGCACGGTATCCATCATACCAGGCATCGAGAACTTGGCGCCGGACCGGCATGACACCAGCAACGGATTCTTCGGATCGCCGAAATTCTTTCCAGTCTTCTGCTCGATCTCCTTCAACGCTTTCAATTCCTGTTCCCACATCCCCGCCGGAAATTTGCCGGTCTTCTGGAATTCATTGCAGGCTTCGGTGGTGACCGTGAAGAACGGTGGAACCGGCACTCCGGCACGCGTCATATCCAGCAGCCCAGCCCCTTTTCCACCCACCAATCCCTTCACTTCATCCCAATCGCCTCCCCTGAGCTTTTCGACTTCTTTTACCTCGTCATAAAGGTAAACCCACTTCTTCATTCGAGCCTCCTGAGTTCGAAATTGCGTTTAGTTTGTGAATTATTCTACCAAAAAATAGCCGTTTGCCCATTGACAAAAATCATCCCTGTCTATCCCAATTTGTAAATCGTTTGCAAAGTGAAATGCCCATCGAATGGGCGATAATAAGTGGATGAACACCACCAAAACAGTCCTTGCCATCGACGACGATATTGCCATTACCGAACTGCTTTCGATCATCCTTCGCACTCATGGTTTTGAAGCTTTAACTGCCAACAACAGCGAGGATGGATTGCGTTTAATCTCCGAAAAGTCTCCCGACGCGATCACTCTTGATTTGATGATGCCGGATATAGACGGTCTGGAAATGTGCAAGAGGATTCGCGCCATCAGCAGGACGCCCATCTTGGTACTTTCCGCAATCAATGACCCTGCCATGGTCGCCACCGTCCTCGATGCAGGGGCGGACGATTTTATCGTTAAGCCGGTACCCAGCGCCGTGCTGATTGCCCATTTAAACACATTGATACGCCGCTCCCTTGGGACAGGGGCTCTCGAGCACAATGTAACTGCAAAATGGCTGCCGGGCTCCGCGCCGCTTTCGTCATAGCGGTTATAGAACTGCGGAATCGCCTTTGCTCATCCGATGGTTTTAGTTTAGCAAAGTTTGATACACTTTCAAAATCTGGGCCGCGATCTTGTCCCAGGTGTAGGATTGAGCGTATTGGGCCGCACGTTTCCCCATCCTCTCGCGAAGCCCTGCGTTGTTCAAGAGCGTCGACAACCGATCACAAAGTATATCGGGCTCACCGCTGGGAATGGTATAGCCTGTTTCCCCATTTTGAACCAAAAAACCCAAGCCTCCCACTTCCGATGCGATCACGGGCGTCCCGCAAGCCATCGCCTCCAGCGCGACCATGCCGAACGACTCGTAGTGCGACGGCATGACCAGCATCTCGGAGGCGGAATAGTAGTATGGCAAAGTATCCTGCCCTCGCTTCCCTAAAAAAACAACGGTTTGATCCAGCGCCAAGTCATCGCACAACTTTTGCAAGCGCACCATCTCGTTGCTCATCTGCTCTGGGCTGGCATCTGGCTCGCCCCCAATAATCGCGAGATGAACCGGTCGATCGGGGTTATTTAGTTTCAAACACGACATCGCGCGAATAAGCGTGTCCACGCCCTTGAGCGGCTCGATGCGCCCGACGAACAGAATCAGCCGTATGTCCGGCTTGAGACCAATCACCATCTTGGCCTCATCCGGAGAGATCGGATAGAAATGGCTGATGTCCACACCCGGCGGGATGATCATGATTTTGTGGTCGTCGGCTTTATACAAGAATCGCAATTGAGTCTGCTCCGCCAAGGTTGCAACAATAACGCGATCGGCATGTGCCAACACGCGTCGTTCACCTGCGATTCGCTCGGGGCTTTCTCGCTCCCCCTCCGATTGGGCGATGCGGTTCTTCATCTCCCCCAGGGTGTGGAACATGTGAACAATCGGTGTGCCGCCCCACGCGTCTGAAAGCGATTCTGCGGCCAGCCCTGACATCCAGTAATGGCTGTGAATGATGTCGTAATGAATTCCTTTTTCTGACGCAAACGCCTTAATGCCATCCACGAACCGGGGGATATAACGAGTGAGTTCCGGCTTCGCCAAGGGGACCTCCGGTCCGGCAGGCACATGGACCACGCGATTTCCGTAACCGAGGTCGTGCAGCACATGAGGCACGTGTTCATCCTGTGAGCGCGTGAACACATCCACGTGGATTCCCAAACGACCCAATTCGCGCGTCAGATCTCGGACGTAAACGTTCATCCCGCCGGTATCTTTTCCGCCAAGCGTCGCCAGCGGACAAGTATGATAGGAGAGCATTGCAATGCGTAGCATTTTTCCAGCCAATTATAGACGATGCCTGCACATAAAAACTTGCGAGTTTGGTCTTTCTCCTTTATAATCCCCGCCGCTCGAACATCAAGCCACCATAGCTCAGCCGGTAGAGCAGACGTTTCGTAAACGCCAGGTCAAGGGTCCGAATCCCTTTGGTGGCTCAGTCAAAATCTCTTTGGCCCAGGCTTCATCAAGCTCTGGGTTTTTGTTTTAGAAACCATTGCAAAGCTAAAATCCGCCTATAATTCAATCAACTTCTTCAACTGGAGATTCCATGGTTCAGCTTGCCAAACGCCCCTGGGTTCCGTTGCCGTCGGAAGAATTCATTCAATCCTTGGCCCAAGAGTACTCCCGCGGCCGGCCGGATACGCTGGAAACAGAGATCCATCGGCTCATTGAGCATAACCGCAAAATCCACGACTTGGATTGCATCAACTTGAATCCGGCGACCAACGTGATGAATCCGCGCGCCGAGGGCCTTCTGGCCTCCGGACTCGCAACGCGCCCGTCCCTGGGCTATCCCGGAGAGAAATACGAAATGGGCCTCGAAGCCATCGAACGAATCGAGGTCATGGCCGCGGAATTAGCTTGCGAAACCTTTGACTCACATTATGCGGAGATTCGTGTGCCGTCCGGCTCGCTTGCGAACCTTTATGCATTCCTGGCCACCTGCAGGCCGGGCGAGGCGATCATCGTTCCGCCGCAATCCATCGGCGGCCACATCACGCATCATCCAACCGGTGCTGCAGGACTCTATCACCTGGATATTCACCCCGCGCCGGTGGATGCCGCGAACTACACCATTGATACAGATGCACTCCGCACGCAGGCTCGCCAACTGAGACCGAAACTCATTACCATCGGTGGAAGCCTTAATCTCTTTCCGCATCCCATCAAAGAAATTCGCCTCATCGCCGACGAGGTGGGCGCGTACGTCTTGTTCGACGCGGCGCACCTGAGCGGCATGATCGCCGGCCGCGCCTGGCAGCGACCCCTTGAAGAGGGCGCACATCTGATGACGATGAGCACCTACAAGAGCCTCGGCGGACCGCCTTCCGGTCTCATCGTAACGAACGATCCGCATCTCGCCGAACGCCTGGATCACATTGCCTATCCGGGCCTGACCGCAAATTTTGATGTTGCAAAAACTGCCGCCCTGGCCATCACATTTCTGGATTGGAAGGCCTGCGGAAAAGCATATGCGGCGATGATGGCCAAGACCGCCAAGGCATTAGCCAGGGCCCTGGCCGCCGAAGGTTTGCCGGTCTTTGCTTCCGAAAAAGGCGGAACGACCTCCCATCAATTTGCAATCGAAGCGTCCCAATTTGGCGGCGGGCAAAACGCGTCAAAGGTTTTGCGCGCCGCGAATATTCTTGCCAGCGGCATCGGCTTGCCTGTCCCAGAAGTTGCCGGCGATTCCAACGGCCTGCGTCTTGGCGTACCCGAATTTGTGCGACGCGGCATGAGACCTGAGCATACGGCGGAGATCGCGAGATTTATCAACCGTGCGCTTTTACGCCGCGAATCACCAGAATCTGTAGCAAAGGATGTATCCGCATTTCGAGCGCATTTTCAAGATATTTGCTTTATTCGGAAATGAACGGATGAAGGGGCCCGCGAGGCCCGCAGGATGTCGGAGCTTTCAACTGGTTTCAGACGATCACTTGATCGCTGCTGCCAACGCTCCTTCAAAGGCTTTCAAGCCGTCATTGACCTGCTCGCTGGTCACGTTCAACGGTGGAATCCACCGGATCACATTATCGTAAGTTCCGCAGGTTAGCAACAGGAGACTACGATCTTCCGCAGCGTGGACAATGTCCTTGACCAATGGCTTTGCTGCATCGGGCCGCTCATCGACCATAAACTCCATACCAATCATCAGACCTTTGCCGCGCACATCGCCGACCTGTGGATATTCTTCCTGAAGTTTGCGCAAGCCGGTCATCAATTGAACGCCGCGTTCGGCGGCATTCTCGATCATCTTTTCTTCCTTCATGGCGCGGACGGTCGCCACACCTGCCGCGCACGCCACGGCATTCCCGCCGTAGGTCCCACCGATGGAGCCGACATCTACTTTCTTCATGATCTCGGTGCGGGTGAAAACCCCCGAAAGCGGAAGTCCAGAGGCGATCCCTTTTGCGACGGTCATGATATCCGGCACCACGCCGTAGTGTTCAAAAGCAAACCACTTGCCGGTGCGTCCAAATCCGGATTGCACTTCATCGAGAATCAGCATGATTCCATTTTCATCGGCGATCCCCCGCAGGCCCTTCATGAACGAAGCAGGCGGGACAACGTAGCCGCCTTCGCCCAGTACAGATTCGATCAAGATCGCCGCCGTCTCCTTGGGTGCGGTCTGAGAAGCGAGCAAGGATTCAAGTTGTTCAAGAGCGTATTGGCTGGCTTGTTCCTCGCTCATGCCGAGGCGAAATGCATAGGGAAAAGGCGAAACAAAAATACCGGAAGGCAATGGACCGAAGCCGGCGCGATATCCGGTCTTCGACGTGGTCAGTGCCATGGTGGCCGCAGTGCGTCCGTGAAAGGAGCCGCTGAACACGATGATATTTGGCTTGCCGGTCGCGGCGCGCGCCACCTTGACCGCATTTTCCACGGCCTCTGCGCCTGAGTTGGTGAAGAAGAAACTGTCGATGGAAAGCGGGACAATCTCCCGGCATTCCTCGATCAATTGCAGCATCGGCTTATGGATGACGATATTGGCTTGGGCGTGAAGGAAGAGTCCGGCTTGTTCGCGTATAGCCGCGACCACTTTTGGATGGCAATGGCCGGTATTCGTCACGCCGATCCCGCAGGTGAAGTCCAGTAATTTACGTCCATCCTCGGTATAAATGTATGGGCCCTCGGCATGGTCAGCGACGAAATTGAAGATGCGACTCCAAGCCGGGGTCATGTGCGGATAATTCTCTTGGTACAGCTTACTCATCGTAGAATCCCTTTGCAATGAGACTATGCGCCTTGTCGGATGGCCACCATTTGAATATTGGTCATGTCTTCCATCGCGAACTTTACGCCTTCGCGCCCCAGACCACTTTGACGATTGCCCCCATACGGCATGTGATCGGCGCGGAAGTTGGGGGTGTCGTTGACAATCACACCGCCGAAGTTCAAGCGCTTGACCGCTTTGAGCACCCGGTCAATATCTTTGGTGAAAACACCGACCTGCAAGCCGAACCTGGTATCATTGGCCCGCCACAACGACTCTTCAAAGTCGTCGCATGAAATCACCGATGCGAGCGGCGCGAACACTTCCTCCGAGACCACCTTCATGTCTGCTGTGACGTTAGCCAAGACGGTTGGGTAATACACCGCGCCATCGCGTTTGCCGCCGGTCAAAACTCTGGCGCCGGCTGACTGCGCTTCCTTGATCCAGCCTTCGATACGATCCACCTCCTTCGAGTCGATCATGGGTCCCACGTCCACGCGTTCGTCCAGGGGATCGCCGACCACCATCGCATCTGTGGCCTTGACAAATTTCTCAGAGAACGGCTCGTACACTTGTTTCTGGCTGTAGATGCGCTGAACCGAAATGCAAACCTGACCGGAGTTGTAATACGCGCCGACCGCGCAGCGTTTCGCGACAAAATCCAAGTCGGCGTCGGGCGCCACAATAACCGGCGACGTATTGCCTAACTCAAGAGTCACTTTCTTGATTCCGGCTACTGACAGGATATGCGCTCCAACGGGGGGGCTGCCGGTGAACGTGATCTTGTCCACGCGCGGATCAGTGATGAGCCACTCGCCCACCGTGCCACCCGAACCAACGATCAGATTAATGGCACCGGCAGGCAGGCCTGCATCCTGCAACGCTTGGCATAGTTTCACGGCGGCCAGCGGTGTCCACGTGGCGGGTTTGAGCACGAGCGAATTACCCGATGCCAGTGCGGGCGCAACTTTGTGCGCGACCAAGTTCAAGGGAAAATTGAAGGGGCTGATTGCCGCGATCACCCCAACCGGACGGCGCACCCAGAAACCAAAATAACCTTCACCGGAAGGGACGCCGTCCAAGGGAAAGGTCTCACCATGCAAGCGCTTGGCTTCCTCGGAGGCAATGGTGAAGGTGCTGATGGCGCGATCCACTTCGATGCGCGCAAACTTCAACGCCTTGCCTGCCTCCGCGGCAATGGTCTTTGCAAAATCCTCGGAGCGCTCGCGTAACAGGGAAGCGGTTTTGAAAAGAATCTCAGCGCGTTGGTAGGCCGGCATGTCGGCCATAATTTGTGCGCCGCGCCGAGCGGCGGCAATCGCCGCGTCCACGTCCTCGCGGCGCGCGGTCGGCACGGCGGCCACGACCTGCCCGTTATACTTATTTTTGACTTCCAGCAGGGGTCCCGCACTGACCCATTGTCCATCCATGAAAAGTTTATATTCCATCTTCGCAATTCTCCTGAACGCTCACCAGAGTGTCTGGCTCACGCAACAACCCAAGCCAGATCCAATTTCTTCAAGGTTTCAGCCGTTGGGATGCCATTTGGCGTCCAACCTGCCATCTTGTAGTATTCGTCGATCGCGGAATCAATTTCTTCATGGGTCAGCGCGATGCCCGCCGTGGGGCCGGTGCCCTTCAACGCTTTGAAGAATTTCTTTGGGAGCTTATCCTGCGCACGGTCGAATCCTTCGCGGGCGTTGAACATCCGCAGGAGGTTTAAGCGGCGCATGCCCACCGCCATCAATTCGTCCAACGTGACGTCCCAGCCCGTGACCGCCGCGACGAAGTCCACGGTTTCTTTCGGGCCATACAGGGTCCAGGCCGGGCCCCAGACAAATTGGCATAGTTCAACGGTATCAAGGATCGAATAAAAGACTTCGGTCAGATAGGCAAATTTCACTTTGTCCGGGCCCAGCGAAAGCGGCGCAAGTCGATTGGGCATGTCCATCAGGGCCAATCGACCCATATAAAGATCAGATGCCATTCCCTCTTCGATCATCCAGTCGTGTTCACTGGATTGATGATCGGCGCCGAAAGGATTGACGGCATAGATCAAGCCCAGACTTCGTTTGGCCTGAGGCATGTGTGCAGGCGCCTCGGCGCCTTTGACTGTGGTGAGGCATTCGTCCGCCCCATGACCCCAAATTTTTGCGGCGCGCTCTGAGCCCTGCGATAAGACTTGACCGAGCGGTCCCTCCGCCTTGACAATTGCATCCAGCGCAGCCAGCATCGCGTCTGCATCCCCAAATCTCAATTCGATGCCATTCGTTTGCTCTTTGGTGATAATACCTTTCTCATAACATTCCATGGCAAAGGCAAGCGTTCCACCGCAGGCAATGGTATCGACGCCGTACTGATTACAGATTTGACTCGCTCGTGCAATGGCAGCCAAATTGCTGATCCCGCAGCTGGAGCCGAACATACCGATGGTTTCGTATTCGGGTCCTCCATAATATGGATCCACCTTATAGGGGCCCTCTTCGATCTCGACCACACGTTTACAGCGCACCACACAGGCAAAGCAAGTATCGCGTTGTTTCAAGACCGTCTCAGCCATTTTCTCACCGCTAATCGGCTCGGGGCTTTCAAACTGACCTTCCATGTAATTCCGCGTGGGAAGCGTGCCCATCGTATTTTGCACGATGACTACAGCCGCGGTGCCGAATTTTCCGGTGCCATCCACATCGGGGTTACTCGGCATTTCCTTGGGGCCAGTACGATTCAACGCTGTGACGGCTTTCGGGTCGGCCAATTCAACTTTTTTCCTGCCTCGCGCGACCACTGCTTTCAAGTTCTTGGAGGCCATCACGAGTCCCATACCGGTGCGTCCGTTGTTGCGACTGGACATGCTCAGCATCGTTGAGAACAATACGCCGCGTTCTGCAGCCGGACCGTGTTGGAGAATTTCGATTTTATCGTCGCCGAGTTCCTTTTTGAGTATCTCGTCCACTTCCCCCGTGATCTTGCCCATCAAATGTGAGGCTTCGTGAAGCTCGCAACTGCCATCGATGATCGTGAGATAAACCGGCTTGGGAGACTTACCTTTAAACACGATTCCATCGAAGCCTGCAAATTTCAGCTCGGCCGGGAAGTATCCGCCGCCTTGCGAATCGCCGATGGCCCCGCTGATGGGCGACTTGGCATTGGCGTTGATGCGGCTTTGACCGGAGATTGCCGCGCCGGTGGCGACACCAGTAAACAAGGTCAAAACATTTTCAGCACTGAGCGCATCCACGCCCTTGGGCATTTCTTTCAAGATGTAATACAACCCCATTGCCGATCCGCCCATATATTTACGATAAAAGGATTCGGGCGGTTCCTCGACAGTCAACGTGCCTTGGGTCAAGTCGACGTGCAGAATTTTTCCGTTGTAACCGAATGGCATGTCGTCCTCCTGTTCGATAAATCAGGTATCCTCTATTATACGAACGGAGGCGCCAATCGGCAATCACGGTTTTCCGAAAGCGACAGCGCCTGTGGGGCCAGCAGGCTTCTCCAGCCTCTTCAAGAATCATCCTAAATGGGTTTGCCTACCGGAACGACCATCCCCGAAGAGGAGGTCCATCTGGGCCAGCCTATTCCCCAAAAGAAAAAATGACACGGCGTTGCCGTGTCCTACGAACTATTCATTCTGCGCAGGGTTGCTGCTTGTGTAAAGCGCTATCATGTTTCCGGTCGGGTCTTTAAAGACGCCCCACCAGCCAATTTTTGGAATCTCGGTTTTCTCCGTCACGACCGTTGCCCCCAGCGACTTCGCTCTCTTCAAATCCGCTTCAATATCGTCGCTGTTGACATGGATCAAAACTTCGCCGGGCTTCGCGTCACTGAAGCCGCCGGCCGGATGTTCGTCCGCTTCCCAAGTGGTGTAATGCATGTCAGGGAAGTATTCCGTCTTCCAGCCAAACAGTCCCTGATAAAACCTGCTGGACTCTTCGTGATCGCGCGTCGGAATCTCAATGTGAACAACGTTCCTCTTGGTCATAATTATTCTCCTTTTCTAAAGCTGGACAACCACGCCGGATTATAGAACATATATTCTATTCAAGCAAGGTTTTAGATGCTGTCAAATAAGTCTCGCGCGGCCCGAAAGTTTCCATCGACCGGCGGATAGGCGCGCATATAGTTTTCATATTCGCCCATTAAGCGCGTCGCAATTCCCATCAGCCCGCGCCGCATCTGGACTCCGCCCTGGGAGGCGTGACAAGCGCCCGCTTCGGCTTTGATTTGTGACACGCTACTGATATTGATCTTGGCATGCGTCGGAAATTCAAACTGAACCAATGCTTGGAGGTCAATATCCTTGTTGCGACCAAACTTCCGTGGGTTAACTCCCACCAGCGGCATAAGACGCGTCACGAAGCGCAGAAAGCGGTGCGGGAAGACATGAAAGTATAGCGCGCGCGGTTTGAACGGCGCCCCGCTTTCGGGATGGAATGAAGAGTCGTCGGATTTTTCGAAGGCGAGTACCGTCGCTTGTTGAATATGAATGTGATCCGGATGGCGGTATCCGCCGATCGGATCAAACGTTAAGACAACATCGGGTTTGAGTTCACGAATGTACTTGACCACGCGGCCGGCGACTTCATCAAGGGAATGATTGATTTGCGCATTGGGATCCTTGTTGGCTTCCATGCCGGGCATGCCCGAATCGCGATAACCCAAAAAGAAAACACCCTTCAACCCCAAATGGTCTGCTGCACAACGCAGCTCGCCCTCACGAAGTTCACCAACGGATTTGAAGCCCTTCATATGTTCGGGGTCCACTGTGCCGGCTTCGCCGCGCGTCGCGCAAACGTAATACACATCGCAACCCTGGCTCGCATAGTACGCGAGGGTTCCGCCCATTCCAAACGACTCGTCATCGGGGTGTGCAAGTACCGAAAGAATTGTTTTGTTCATATCGCCTCGTTTATAATAAATTGTAACGCTAAAGGAGACGAGATGAAATTTGAAACCCTTACCATTCACGCCGGACAGGAGCCTGACCCCAACAACGGTGCGGTCATGACGCCCATTTACCAGACATCCACCTTCGCACAGGATGGCGTTGGCCGCCCACGGCACGGCTATGAGTATGCGCGCACCAAGAATCCGACTCGCCTGGCGCTCGAGAATTGTGTCGCCGCACTCGAAAGCGGTCAATACGGGCTGGCATTTGCCTCTGGCCTGGCTGCAACGGATACTGTCCTACGATTGACCAACAGCGGGGACCATGTATTGGCCGGGAATGACGTCTACGGCGGAACATTCCGATTATTTGATAAGGTCCTGCGTCGCTTCGGCCTCGACTTTGATTTTGTCGATACGACTGATCCGGAGTCGGTGGCGGAGGCTTTGAGGCCGGGCACAAGGATGGTTTGGCTCGAAACCCCTACCAATCCCCTATTGAGCATCACGGACATCCACGCCGTCGCTGAAATCGTTCACGCTCATGCAAATCACCCTCTGCTGGTTGTGGATAATACATTTGCCACGCCATACAATCAGCGTCCGCTGGAACTGGGAGCGGACATTGTGGTCCACTCGATGACCAAATATCTTGGCGGACATTCAGATGTCGTTGGCGGAATTGCAATCGTTAAGGATAAAGCTGTATATGAACGATTGGCCTTTTTGCAGAATGCAGTCGGCGCGGTGCCGGGTCCAATGGATTGCTTTCTCGTTTTGCGTGGCCTCAAGACACTGCACGTTCGCATGGAACGACATGCGGAGAACGCCCTGGCCATCGCAGATCATTTATCGAAACATCAGAAGGTTGCAAAAGTGCTGTATCCATTCAATGACAGCCATCCACAAATCAAGATTGCAAAGAAGCAAATGCGAAGCGGAAGTGGGATGATCTCGATCATCATGAAAGCCGGCCATGAGGCGGCGGTCCGCTTTGCAGAAGCGACCCAAATCTTCACATTGGCTGAATCACTGGGCGGGGTCGAATCGCTAGTCGAAGTCCCCGCTGCGATGACTCACCTCTCAACGGCAGGCTCACAAATTGCAGTCGATACGGGATTGGTACGATTATCCGTAGGGATCGAGCATAAGGATGATTTGCTGGAGGATGTTGAACAGGCGCTGAAAAAGATTTGATCAAGAGGGTCTGCATCGAGAGCAGCCCCTCTGATTCCGGGCAAATTCATTTCGCCGTGGCATGGATGGCGACCAGCGTGACGTCATCATCCTGTTTCGCGCCGTTTTGATATTCCATCAACGCATCAAAGAGTTTATCGCAGACATGTTGGGCCGAAAGCCCTACCAAGCTGCTCAAGGTCGCCTTGATCCGTTCAATGCCGAAAGGGACACCGTTCGGGTCCCGGCAATCCGTCAGGCCGTCAGTGAAAAGGACCAGCGTGCTGTTGGGCTCCAGCTTGACGGTATGTTCATCCAGCGTGATCGCCTCCCAGAGTCCGAGAGCCATGCCTGGTCCGTGAGGGACGCGCTCTATCTTTCCGTTGGGAAATAAGATGAGCGGCGGCTCATGCCCGGCACGCGCATAGGAAAACTCATGGGTCACTGAATCTACGATGCCATACAAAGCGGTGACAAACTGAGCCGACTTTTCCAAATAGGTGATGTGGCGATTAACCAGCCCCAAGACTGAGCCGGGCGGCAAAGCAGTATCCGCCTCCGCCATGATGAGTGCATGAGTCCGCGCCATGAATAACGCGGATGGCACACCCTTATCTGCCACATCGCCGATGACCACGCCAATCCGGCCGGGTCCGTTTTGAAAGACATCATAGAAATCGCCGCCGACCTGGCGCGCCGGCAGGATGCGCGCGCCAAAATCAAAGCCCTCCACAGACGGGAGCTGATCGGGCAGGATGCTGAGTTGAATTTCCGCCGCGACCTGCAATTCGCGCTCGAGCCGTTCTTTTTCGATTAATTGCTCCTGTGCGGCCTTGAGCTCATCGTACGCTTTTTGCAACTGACGATTCTTTTCCGTCAGGTCTCGGAAGGTGGCTTCATTCGTGGCGTCCAGGCGCTGACTCAGAATCCGCACCATCGAATAAGCCATCATCGGCCAGCGCCGGATGATCTCCTGGAACTTGTCGTGGCTCATCACCCACGTTCGCGTCCGCGCCTTGGCCCGAACCGAGGCCGTCCGCTTGCCCTCCGGCAGAATCAGACTCATTTCACCAATGTACTCGCCCGGCCCGCATATTCGCAGCAGCAACTCATCCGGAGAACCCGCGCCCAAAAGGACTTCCAGCGCACCCTCCATAACCACATAAAGGTTCTCGCCTGCGTCGCCTTCGCGAAAAATGTAAGCACCCGGCGGATAGGTCTGCACGGGCAACTCATTCACCATCTGAAACAATTCGGAGGACGGTACGTCCTGAAAGAGCGGGATTCTTAGAAAGATGGATTCGTCCATGGCGTACTAACGCCCCCTCAGATCCACAACTTCCTTGCCAGCCAGCTTGTCTTGAATCCTCTGCACCACCACTTCCAGGTGTTTGGGTTGATGCACGAAATCAAGGTCGTCGGTGGGGATGGTCAGCACCGGACAAAGATCGAACGCATTGAGCCACTCGTTATAAAACGAATCAAGCAAACCCAGATAGTCGAGAGTGATACCGGTTTCCATATTGCGGGCCCGCCGGCGGATGCGATTCATCAATACGGACACCGGGGCTTTGAGATAGATCAGCAAATCGGGCCGCGGCAGGCTGTTGACGACCAAATCAAACAGGCGTTGATAGGAAAGATAGTCGCGCTCAGCAAGGTTGCCCATATGATGCAGGGCGCGTGAGAAGATGAAAAAATCCTCGTAAATGCTCCGGTCAAGGATGGCGGAACGTGCATCATGCGCAGCGTCGAGATATTGTTCGGCGCGGTGTCCCAGAAAGAAAACCTGCAGGTGAAAAGCCCAGGCATGCATGTCCGCATAGAAGTCGGAAAGGTAGGGGTTATCCGCAACCGACTCATAACCCGTATGCCATCCCAAACGCGCACCGATCCGCTCCGTCAGCGATGTCTTCCCTGCCCCAATATTTCCCGCGACCAACACCAAATGCTTTGCCATGCCTCAAGTATAGCAGAAAAGACTCACACCAACCCTTTTGTGGCGAAAAGGATGGGATGCAGTGTATAATCCGAGGCACAGGAGATATAGATGGATACATACCGCATCCGGAGCGCCTCGGGCTGGACGATGTTCATCTTCGGCATCCTGGCGTTCCTTCTCGGACTTTTGGGGTTGATTCGTCCCGAACTGATCCTCTCGATTCTCGGCTTTCGCGTGCTGGACCGAACCGCACGCGCGGCCGGTGACTACACCCTCGTTTTTGTGATCGCGGCTTCGATGGCATCGTTCAACATCGGCGTCTACTATGTGCTGGCCGCATTTACCGATATGAAACAGTTTTTCCTGTGGACGGTTCCCTTCCGGCTGGTGACCTTCACCGTCTTCACCATCACCGCCCTGACCCATCTGGCGCCGACGCGCTTCATCCTGGTGGGCGGCTGGGAAGGATTGGGCGCCATTGCAACCGGCTTGGCCTTGTATCTTGAGCGCCCGCCATCCGGCAGGAAGGCGGCCAGCCGAACAGCAAGCAGGAGAACAAAATGAGATCCAAATGGATAGAGTACAAAGGAAGGAGGATCTTCTATCAGGATTTTTCCGCGTTATTCTATAACGCGGATGCGGTCAAGGAAGAGCTTAATGCCGTGCAGCAGGTGGTTCTGAGTGAGCCAGAGAATTCCGTGCTGGTGCTCTCGAATTTCAAAGACACTCAAATCGGATCGAATTTGATGTCCGTTCTTAACGATGCTTCTGCCAAGACCAAGGACCATGTCCGCAAAACAGCAGTACTTGGCGTGACGGGTGTTAAGCGCACGCTGGGCGATATGCTGACGCGGTTGACCGGCCAGCAATTGAAGTATTTCGAATACGAGGAAGAAGCAAAAAGCTGGCTGGTGAAGGATTAGTCGCCGGAAACGCACAATGCTCCTTCAAACTGAACGGGGCATTGTGCATTTAATATCGGTCCTCGACCTCACCCGAATTCCGAAACAACAAACTTTAATTTCGGAGTACAATTCCGGCTTGCGGATTTAAGAAAGGATGAAAATGCCAAGGATAAAACTAACACTAATCCTGACTACCGTAGCGTTGACACTCGCGGCCTGCGGAGGCAATCAGACGCCGCCAGTACCAACCATCAGCATTGCAGACGTTCAAACTCTGGCAGTTTCCACATTCGCGGCGGGCCTGACACAAACGGCGGCGGCCATACCCACCCCGGCAGCTACGGAGACGCCCGCGCCTACCAATACCATCGTCGCGTTCAATACATTCGTACCGCTCAACGGCAGCGGTACCCCTGTGGCTGCGGTAAGCAGTCCGACGACTTCCTGTAACGGCCTGGAATTCATCAATGATGTCAGCATCCCTGACAATACAAAGATGGCTCCAGGGAAGAAGTTCACCAAGACATGGCTGCTGCAAAATACCGGTGGCTGTGCCTGGCAGCCAGGATTCAAATGGACGGTTGTTGGCGGCGACCCAATGGGCGGCTCAACCGTGACCCTCACCCAAGCCATAAACCCGGGTGCTCAATATCAAATATCGGTGCCGATGATCGCTCCAACGACACTTGGCACGATCAGAGGAACATGGCGTATGTTTGATCTGAATGGAAATCCCTTCGGTGATGCGCCCTGGGTACAGATTGTTGTACAAAATCCTGCGGCATCCAATACCCCAAGCGTTACGGACACCCCAACGCCTTGATTTGAAGACAGCCCGTTGCGGAGGCGCGGCGTGCATAGAAGAAGCGTCCTTGTTCCGTTGATCTTGGTCGTACTTGCGCTGATCATGGCAGTCGGCTTACGCGGCTCCACTCAAACATTTCAGAATTTAATTCCGAATTTCAGCGGAGTCCAAACTGCGGCAGTGGCGACCTTTGCATCGAACCTGACCCAAACTGCGCTCGCGCGTCCGACACCCACCGCCCCATCCACCCCGACTGGCACTTCCACACGGATCACTGTGACTGCGATCGAGGGAAGTGCCACACCGACTTCCAGCTGTTACCGCCTGCGTTGGATCAAAGACGTAAGCGTGCCCGATTTTTCGCCCATGAACCCCGGCGAATCCTTCACAAAAACCTGGCGGGTACTGAACAACGGAAGCTGCGCATGGCCGCCGGGCTTCCGATTTGGCTTCTATGGAGGTGACCCGATGGGAGGCTCAAATTTCACGTTGACCGACACCGTTAACCCCGGCAAACAGGTGGACCTATCCATCTCCATGACGGCGCCGAGCGGCACCGGCATCATCATCAGCACCTGGCGCATGTCCGACCCGAGCGGCTGGTTCTTCGGCGACGCGCTGACCGTGAAAATCGATCTAGGCGGCGAAACAGCAACACCATAAACTCTTATGCCATTGCGAGGGACGTAATTCCCGGCAAAAAGATTGAGGTTGCTACCCTGCCGTTTTTCAACTCCTCGCAATCGCAATTTCCTATAAGGAGCAAGCATCATGGCCAGAAAAAATAAACGCAATTTGAAAGGCAACACGCAAAACGGACTGAGCGGCATTCAATGGGCAGGCATCGTGGTCATTGTGGTCATCCTCGCTGTCGCGGTCTGGTACTTCGAATTCAACCAACGGCCAGCGCAGCCGTCCACGGCGGGTTCGGCACCGACCGTCAAAACTTTGCAGTGGTCATCTCCGCCTGCCATGACGATTGATACCAGCAAGCAATATTTCGCCACCGTCACCATGGCAAAAGGCGGCGAGTTCGTGATCCAGCTCTTTGCCGATAAAGCGCCGGTCACGGTCAATAGTTTTGTCTTTCTGGCCAATCAAGGGTTCTATAACGGCGTAACGTTCCATCGCGTCATCGACGGCTTCATGGCGCAGGGCGGCGACCCAACCGGCAGCGGCACCGGCGGACCTGGTTATGAATTCGCCAATGAACAGAATGATCTGTCGTTTGATAAAGCTGGTGTGGTCGCAATGGCCAACGCCGGACCCAACACGAATGGCAGCCAGTTCTTCATCACCTTTGGACCGGTGGGATTGAACGAAAGCGACTACACCATCTTCGGACAGGTCATCAGCGGCATGGATGTGGTCAACGGCATCACGCGCCGCGATCCGACTGCCAACCCAACCTTCGCGGGCGATGCCATGGCAAGCGTGACGATCACGACCAAATAATGCGATGCGAGAGAGGGCAACCATGGTGGAACTGACTGAAGAACTATTGGCGTTGCTGCGGCAGCCGAGCACCTGCTACATTGCGACCGTGATGGCCGATGGTTCGCCCCAGGTCACCCAGACGTGGGTCGACACCGATGGTGAGCATATCATCATCAATAGCGTACGGGGTTACGTAAAGATCAGGAATATTGAGCGCGACCCGCGCGTGGCGGTTGTCGTGTCCTCGCCGGATAATCCCACGCGTTATTTCCAAGTGCGCGGACGGGTCCTCAAGGTCACCACGGACGGCGCGGCTGATCACATCGAGAAGCTCGCCCAGAAATATACCGGCAAGCCATACGCCTGGTATGGGGGGCGCGACCAAGTACGCATGCTGATCGTCATCGAGCCTGAAAGGATCAGCAACATGGGCGGCAGCCGGGATCGGCGCTCCTCCTCACCTTTCCCGGCGAAGCAATGGCCCACCTGATATTCTGGATGAAGTAAGAATATGGGAGGTTCGCAAAATGGAAACTTTGCCCGAATCCACGCTGATGGAGTTCATGCAGTACAACAACTGGGCCAATCAAGCGGTGTTGCACGCCTGCCAGAAATTGAACGAAGCGCAGCTCGCCACAAAAATACCGGGTGCCTACGGGACGATCCGCGACACTCTGGAACATATCATTAGGGCTGAGGCGGGCTATATAAGATTATTGACCGGCAGTCGCCCACAGCCACCATTCAAATGGGAGGCCGGGCCAAGCTTGGCTGAAATGGCGGTCTACTCCATGCAAGTCGGGAATGCTCTCGTCGAGGCGGCCCAGCACGTCCCGTCAGTCCATCAAGTTGACCAGGAAATGGATGGCAAACAGCTCCACTTTCGGGCCCTGGCCGTGTTCATCCAGATTATCGACCACGGCATCGAGCATCGCACGAACATTACCACGATTCTCAATCAAGGGCTGGGGTCCGCGCCCGAGGTGGACGGCTGGGGATATCTCATGTCTCACCCGGACCGATTTGAACTGCGCTGAGGCAGCGCTGCTGTATCATGCGCAATAAACGTCCCGTTGCCGTGCATCTTCTTCTTTTGCGAGACAAGCAAATATTGTTATTGCGTCGCTCCAATACGGGCTATGAAGACGGCAATTACAGCGTTGTGGCAGGCCATGTCGAGGCGGGTGAAACGGTACGACAGGCCGCTATTCGCGAGGGAAGAGAAGAAGTTGGAGTGATCTTGGAGCCGAGAGACATTGACATCGTCCAGGTTATGGATCGCAAATCAGATGATGAGCGCATTGATTTTTTTGTCGAAGTCAGGCATTGGGTTGGTGAAGTTACGAATAATGAGCCGCAAAAATGCGACGAACTGTTTTGGTCAGCCATTAATTCCCTGCCTCGTAATACCATTCCCTACGTAAGGCGAGCTATAGAGAATCATCAAGCGGGTATCCATTACAGCGAATTCGGCTGGCCATAGAAGAATTTTCGATCGTTTTCGACATGGGTTCTCACGCAATGCATCCTGCCTTGAGGCAATGCAATGCTTCCCATTAATTCCATCAAACGTTTCTCAGCTCGTCCCGGCCAAGCCGCTCAATGGCTTTCGCTGAACCGAATCGTTCATCTTCTCCACACATGACAAATGGCACTATTCTTGCATTGTGATAGTTGCTATTCTATAGCAAATCGCTGTCTGGGGAGCATCAGAGTTCCCTCTCATGAGGAGCAACTGAATAGCACGCAGACATCGCTGAGTTTTTCACACCTTCATTGAAGTTTTCCGCAGAGAGCTGCGATGCGTTCAAGGATGGCGTCAAATCTTGGATCAGTAGAATCTGATTCTCGATCAGATGCGCAGGCTTAGTATGCAGGCGTGCCCGATCCGCAACCACGGGCAGCTGCTTCGTATGTGAGCGCGATTACCTGCCGCGCACGGCTAATGAATAATCGTTCATGAGACCACAGGAGCAAAAGTCTGAGAATCAAGCCGCCCGTGTCCATAGTGATTCGCGCGAAGCCGATCAAACTCGTTGCACTGCCCGGCAGGCCATGGAGAACCCTGCTCCCTCCAACACAGCTTTCACCAAAACGGCAGCAGCGGGATATATTGAAGCACATCACGCCGCAGAACGGGCCGAGGTCGATGCCCCAAACGCCGTGGATCCGCAGGCGACGCGGCCGCCAAAGCCGAAGGGGGGTTTCACCATGCCATGCTGGGTGTCAAGGCACAGGTGCCTCCTCAGCGTGGAGATGATTCGGATTGGGCCCAGGCTGGTGGCCCAAAGAAGAAGTCCGAATACAAACGCCCGGTCGGCAAGGCAAAAACGGCCACGAGGTGAGCACTCAATCACCAGGGCTAATGATCCCGTGCCGAGCAGCCGAGAATCTTCGCTGCTTCATTTCTGAGCCAAGCGATCTGTTTGCACCGCCCATTGCGCACCAACGGCAGGACAGGATGGGGGTTATGAATTCCAAGCGACGAAGCCTCGCAATTTGCATCTTAGTCTTGACTCTATTGATTGCGGCTTGCGCCCCGCAACAATCATCTGAACCGACACAATTTATCGCCATCAGCGCCGGTCTGTTTCATACCTGTGGGCTCACCTCGGGCGGTGGAGTCAAATGTTGGGGAGACAACTCTTCTGGTCAACTGGGCGATGGCACGACCACCTCGCGGCTCACGCCGGTCGACGTCGTCGGACTGACCAGCGGGATCCGCCAGATTGCCACGAGCGCCGATGATGGCGACAGCAGCCAATACACCTGTGCGCTGACTTCGGGGGGCGGGGTCAAATGCTGGGGAGCCAACGGCAGCGGTCAACTGGGCAACGGAACAACCATCGACCGTCCGACGCCCGTAGACGTACGTGGCTTGACCAGCGGGGTCACAGCCAGTGCCGCAGGGGCCCGGCACGCTTGCGCACTTATCTCCGGCGGCGGTCTTTTTTCCCTCCAGACTGCGAAATAGGAATTCCGCTGATCATTCTATTTCAAACCTTCATCATTCCCTCCAAGCGTCTCTTCACGCCGGGCCATTCGATGTCCAGAATACTGTAATATACCGAACTCCGGTAATAGCCATCCGGCATGATCATATTGTTTCGCAGGACGCCTTCCCGCACTGCGCCGATGCGCTCGATGGCTTTTTGGGAGCGCTCGTTGCGCATATCAGTTTTGAGCTGCACGCGAATACACTTCAGCTCTTCAAAGGCGTGACGCAATAGCAAATATTTCGCTTCCGTATTGACGCCCGTGTGCTGGAACTCAATGCCGTACCACGTCCCGCCAATCTCCAAGGCGTAATCCTTCGGATGAATGTCCATATAACGCGTCGCGCCCGCCACGCGTCCCGAGGCCACATGGATCACAGCAAACGGCATCGCAGTTCCGCTTGGGATCTGCGCCAGTAAGTTCAGCGCCCAACGCCGAATATCCTCTTCATTGCGCATGAGGCCATAAGGCATGTAACGCCAGATGTCATCCATGTTCATGCCAATCTTCGCCAAGCCCGGGACATGCGCTTCGCTCAGCGGCTCCAGCCGCACCACTTTGCCGGCTAACCTCACCGGCTTTACTTCCATCATTTCAACCACTCCTCTTCGGTTTTATCCTGCGTCGGCAAGTATGGCATGTTCGGACCCTCGATGCCAAGCAAATGACCCAATGCGGCGCGCATCGCAAGGCGGTCATCCCATGGATACTCCACCGCGCCGAAGCACATGGATTGTTCATGACCTTTTCCGCACGAGAGCACGACATCGCCCGCACGCGCCAAACTCAGCGCAAACTTGAGGGCCCCGCCGCGATCCGCGACGCGCCAGAATGTCTCGCCCTCGCGTCCGCCCTTCGACTTCGCGCCTGCTGCCATTTCCTCGAGAATCTCCATCAGTGACTCGGTGCGCGGGTCTTCGGCGGTCAGCACCGTAAAGTCCGCCAATTCGACGGAAGTCTCTGCCATCATGCGGCGCTTCTCCTTATCGCGCAGGCCGGCTGAACCAAAGATTGCAATCACACGACCGGCTGTCATTCTGCGCGCCGCTTCCAATGTCACCTTCAGCGCGTTCGGCGTATGGGCAAAATCTACAATCGTAGTGAAGCTCTGACCGAGATCGATCCGCTCCATGCGCCCCGGCACGCCTTCGAGCGACGCAATTCCCGTGGCTGCGATCTCCGGCTGGATGCCTAATCCAACGACGGCTACCGCCAATGCCGCAAGGCAATTTGAAATGTTGTATGCGCCCATCAATTTACTCTGAATGGTCACGCGTACATTATTTCCTAAAGCAGTAAATTGAAGCCCAAATGGGCTGTTTTGGATTTCCACCGCGCAAAAGTCAGTTTCTTTATCAACTCCATAACCGACCTTCCTGACCTTGGTTACGGAATCAAGATATTCGTACGAGCGATCGTCTGCATTCAACACCGCCAAACGCGGATTGCCTTGTACCTTCGGCAAAGTTTTTTCAAGCGATGTAAACAGTCGTCCCTTCGCGGCGCGATAATTCTCATAGGAGCCGTGCTGATCTAGATGTTCATGCGTGATATTTGTGATCACGCCAATATCAAATTCACACGCGTCGACCCGATACTGTGCCCAGCCATGAGAGGTTGTTTCCAAAACCACATGCGTCAGACCCGCCTCGACCATGCGGGCAAGATAATTCTGCACATCATGCGCGTCCGGCGTCGTAACATGGAAACCAGTATCTAAGACTTCGTTTCCAATTACTGCATTGACTGTTGAGATCAATCCTGCCTTGATTCCCGCCGCCAGTAAAATCTGATAAATCAAATTACAGGTGGTGGTTTTGCCGTCCGTACCGGTGACGCCAATGACCGTCAACTTGCGGGCCGGAAAATCATAGAACGAAGCCGCCAGCCAAGTCAAAGACTGACGCGTGTTTTCAAGCCGAACATACGGAACGCGCAGGCCCGTCACATCTTCCTCGCCAACAATTGCCACGGCGCCGTTCTCAATTGCCTTTGAAATGAAATCATGCCCATCAAATGATCCACCCTTGATCGCGACGAATAAATATCCGGGCTTCACGGCGCGGCTGTCAATGGCGATGCCCTCGATGACAGTCTCAGGCAACTGCTTGGGAGTATGAGAAAAGGAGAGTTTCTCGAAAATCGTGCGAAGCGTCTGCATCTTGAACAAAAAAGGGTTCTGGGATTCTATCTCCAAAACCCTCCTTTGTCCAAACGTGTATCTTAGTGGCTGACCAGCCTGATATTGAATCGATATGAATCGACAACATGCCGGAAGTTCCGCCAGAGCACAATGTACATTTCGACGCTGCGTGAGGTCGTGATGTCGCCCAGATCAAGGACCGTGATCCATCCAAAATCATGGAGAATTTTCGTGACCGCTTTCTTCGCCTCGGGATCGTTTCCACTGACAAAGATATCGGTGCGTTCCGACAATTTATTAGGCTCCGTCATCACGACGGCGTTTATCGTATTCAATGCTTTCACGACCCGCGCCTCGGGAAACGCACGTTGAATTTGTTCACCCAGCGAATCGGTATTGCAGACGGTCAAGGACCATTCCTTCGTCGAGTAATCCAGCGGGTTGGCTGTATCAATCAGAACCTTGCCCTTCAAATTCGCGGCGCCCGCCTGATGCAACGCTTCTAGTGAGGCTGTGCCTAGCGTGCAATTAAAAATGATTTCTCCATGCGCGGCTGCGTTGGCAAACGTCCCGAACAGCGCACGCGGACTTTCTTCTGATTTCGCCCAGGCAACGGCCTTTGGGTTGTTCGCCTCGCGCGAACCCATCATCACAGCATGTCCCAAATGAACCAGTTTCGAACCGAGGGTTTGTCCCACAATACCAGTACCCAGCACGCCAAATTTCATCGTTGTCTCCTAATCCTGTTGAGAAAGGCTTAATTATCGCATCGGAATCGATTCTGATTCTGCGCGTTCCATTTTGGACTTCAACCATTTGAGCCGGAACGTCTCTTCGCGTTCGCGCTCTTCCAAGGAGCTGACGATGAACGCAACGGTCGCCTCATAAGCCGGGATGAAGATGTGCTGAAGAGCGTTCACTCGCCGCTGGGTTTTTTTCAATTCACTGGCCAAGCGCCAGACGGTAGCGGTGAGCATGGACAGTTGCGGAATGCGCAGCAAAACTTTGCGGAAGGCCGTGCTGGCTTCATCCAAAACAGCAGAGGTGTCGCCGGGGCTGTACAGCAGTTCCGGTGGTTCGCCGCGCGCCTCGATGCTCGGAATGGCCACCCCCATAATGCCTCGCAATTTAAGATGCACCTCCACGGTTTTATTGACAGCCAAGGCCGCCCACTCCACGTGATCGCTGCCCATCACCAGACGAGCCTTCTGCATGGCATCGTAGGCGGTTTGAAGCAAGGCCCACACTTCCTTCTGCAGCGCATCGGCTTCCTTTGCGACACGCACAAGCTCCGTGGTAAGGGCCTCGCGTTTTCGATCAAGGATTTCATATCCTTCCCGCGCAAATTGAAGATCCTTCTTGACGCGAATCAAATTACTTCTTGTGGGAGCAACGTTAATGTTCGGCATGTTCAGACTTATAGTATTGCTTGATCTCATCCAGGCTGACGCGGGTCAGTTCTTCCTGAGGCAGAAGCGAAAGCAACTGCCAGCCGATATTCAGAGTTTGCTCAATGGTCCGGTTCTCCTTAAAGTCCTGATTGATAAACTCGCGTTCAAAGGCGCGACCGAATTTCAGGTACTGCTGATCTACCGTTCCCAACTCTTCCTCGCCGATGACCGAGGCCAGGGCGCGCACATCCTGCGTGTGGGCATACCCTGCATAGAGCTGGGCTGCCCAATGTGGATGGTCTGCGCGGGTCCGATCCTTACCTGTTCCATGATCCATTAATCGTGATTGACTGCCGGTTTCACTCTGAATGATCATGCGCGGACCACCGATGCCGTCTTTCATCAAACGGGAGAGGCTGGGCAATACGGCGATGGGCGGATAAATTCCTTGATGATCCAGCTCACGCCCAAGGGTGATCTGTCCTTCCGTGATATAGCCGGTAAGGTCCGGCACCGGATGCGTAATATCATCGCTGGGCATCGTGAGGATCGGAATCTGTGTAATCGAGCCTTCGCTGGTCCGCACACGCCCTGTGCGCTCGTAGATCGAAGCCAGATCGCTGTACAAATAACCAGGGTAACCCTTGCGGCTGGGCACCTCACCGCGTACATTCGAAATCTGCCGCAGGGCTTCACAATAATTGGTCATATCCGTCAGAATGACCAGTACATGCAACTGGCGCTGATATGCCAAATATTCCGCCAACGTCAGCGCCGCACGCGGCGTAACCAAACGTTCCACAGGCGGGTCGTCAGCCAAGTTAAGGAACATGGTTACGCGGTTCAGCGCGCCGCTTTGCGTAAAGGAATCCCGGAAGTAATCCGCCACGTCATGTTTGACTCCCATCGCGGCGAATACGATGGCGAATTGTTCCGTTGCGGACGGCGGCTCGCCCGCAGGTCCGCCCAGAGTCGCCTGCCGAACGATTTGCGCGGCGATCTGGTCGTGAGGCATGCCTGCGCCGGAGAAGATCGGCAATTTTTGACCACGCAACAAGGTGTTCATTCCATCGATCGCTGAGATGCCGGTTTGAATATAGTCACGCGGATACACGCGCGCCGTCGGATTAATGGGTTGGCCGTTGACGTCCGCGTACTGATCGGTCAACGGTTCGGGACCGCCATCCAGAGGGCGGCCCAACCCATCGAAGACGCGCCCTAACATTTCTTCAGCCACGGGGATATGAAGTGTATCTCCCAGAAACCGAACGCGCGTGCCGTCAATGGAAAGACCGGTGGAGCCGGCAAAAACCTGCACAACGGCCATTCCCTCGCCGACCTCGAGCACGCGCCCGCGGCGAATCTTGCCCTGCGAGTCGGCAATATCGACGACCTCATCGTAGCCGATATTGGCCGCGCCCTCGACCACAAGAATCGGGCCCTCGATCCGGCTTACGCCAACAACTTCCTGTCCGCCTCGAATTGTTGTATCGCTCATCGGTACTCCATATCCAGTTTGCTCATCTGCTGATCCACGGTCTTTCGGACCTCGTCCATTTTTTCCAATTGATCATTAGGCACCGTAGTTTTCACGCGGATCAATGTGTCCACCACTGGCAGTTCATGAATCACGGAGATTGGCGCACCGTGCTTGACAATGCGCAAACCGCGCTCGTGAAAATATAGAATCAACTCCAACATGCGAATCTGCTTCTGAACGGTCGAAAATGCATCCACGGTATCCATTGCGTTCTGTTGCAGGAAGCCTTCACGAATGAGGCGCGCCGTCTCCAAAACCATGCGCTCTTCCGAAGGCAGGGCGTCAGGACCCACTAATTTCACAATCTGGGACAGACGATCTTCTTCGCTCAAGATTTCCATGGCTTGGTTCCGCATCTTTAGCCAATCCACGCCGACCTGCTCGCGCCACCAACCAGCCACATCCTCCAAGTATTCGCTGTAACTGTCCAACCAGTTGATGGATGGGAAGTGGCGCGCCGAGGCGAGCGATTTGTCCAGTGCCCAGAAGCAGCGTATATATCGTTTCGTATGCTGGGTGACAGGCTCCGAAAAATCACCGCCTGGAGGTGAAACGGCTCCCACAATGCTCACTGATCCCTGATTCCCATTCAGCGTTTCCACGTATCCCGCGCGCTCATAAAACTCAGCGAGACGACCCGCCAAATAAGCCGGATAGCCTTCTTCCGCCGGCATTTCCTCGAGGCGGCCAGATACCTCGCGCAACGCCTCGGCCCAACGCGATGTGGAATCCGCCATGAGAGCAACGCTGTAACCCATATCGCGGTAGTATTCCGCAATCGTGATGCCCGTATAGATGCTGGCTTCACGGGCCGCGACCGGCATGTTGGAGGTATTGGCAATCAGCACTGTGCGCTCCATCAGAGGGCGACCCGTTCTCGGGTCCACAAGGTGCGGGAACTCTTGCAACACTTCGGTCATCTCGTTACCGCGTTCGCCACATCCAATATAAACTACTACTTGCGCATCCGCCCATTTGGCAATGCTGTGCTGCGTGACCGTTTTGCCCGAACCAAACGGACCGGGGATTCCTGCGGCACCCCCTTTTGCAACCGGGAAGAACGAATCGAGCACCCGCTGGCCGGTAATCAAAGGAATGTTGTGTCCCAAACGCCTGACGAACGGGCGCGGCTTGCGAACGGGCCAGCGCTGGAGCATCGTCAGCTCTTTTTCTTCTTTGCCAACTTTCAGTTTGGCGATCGGCTGCGTGACCGCATATTCACCGGCAGGTGCAACCCAAGTAACTGTGCCTGCCTCGTCTGGCGGAACCATGACGCGATGCTCGAACGTGTCGGTCTCCATCGCAATGCCGAGGATCATGCCGCCCTTCACTTGATCGCCGACGTTCACCTTGGAAGAGTATTTCCAACGCTTTTCGCGGCTGATCGGGTCAAAGCGAGTGCCACGGCTTATGAATGAGCCGGTGGCTTGTTCAATCAAGGGAAGCGGCCTTTGTACGCCATCGTAGATGCTTTGAATCAAACCGGGTCCCAATTCAACGGATAAGGGAAGCCCCGTTCCGAAAATTGGCGCGCCGGGCTGCATGCCGGCCGTCTCTTCATACACTTGTACAGTCAATATGTCCCCTTTCAATCCGATGACCTCCCCGACGAGACGCTCATTGCCCACCTCGACCAGCTCAAGCATACCTACATGACGAGAGCCGCGCGCACGAACAACCGGTCCGCTGATCCATGTTATCGTTCCGACTTGGTCACTCATGGCTTTTCTCCCGTGATCACTCTATAAGCTGAAGAGCGAAGGGTGTTCTGTAACCGACTCAAGCGATTCTCCAAAGTGTTGTCGTAACGTAACCTGCCGTCCGCCGTATCCACCACAATTCCTGTGCCATCTTCCAGCACCGGACCCAGCGTGAATTCTCCATTGAATTCTTTGGAGACCTCTGCCAGCAGGCGATTCTTCAGGAGTTTTTGCGCGGAATCGTCACCACGAACCTGCGCCTTGCTTGTCTGCAATTGCGTCAACGCTTCGCGGAGCAATGAAACGGAAATCTTGTCGTAATCAGCCCGCTTTCTCACCGTTTCCAATTTTTTCCGGGCTTCCGCAAAAACACTGTCCAGCAACTTCTCGCGGCGCTCCAGCTGCACGGAACGCGCTTTCAACTGGGCGGTTGCCACCACCTGACCGTGCAGACGGTCGGCGTCTTGTTGGGCGCGAGCTACGATCGATTTCCGTTCCGCCTCTGCTTGGTCCCGGGCGCGCTGGCGAATCGCGTTGGCCTTCTCGATTGCCTCAGCCCTTATTTGATCTGCTTCGTCACGCGCTTCCGTGAGGATCGCTTGTGCCAGCATATCAATATCTTCGACTTCAGTTTTCATAGATTAATGATCCATTCCATTTTCTAATCTAAACAAAGAACAGGACAGACAAGATTCATAGCTTTATTCCGATCGCCCGCAGAACGATTTCGCCAAGAGACGATTGACCCTGCGCGGTGCCTGACTGAGCGGGAATCTCAACAATCAATGGAACAGTACTGCGTAATTTCAGATGTTCCATTCTGGCGGGAATCATCCTGGCAACATCCTGAGTTACCAGGACAATACCCACATCCTTCGATGCCTGAGCATCATCCAGAGCCTGATTGACTTGCTCCGCTGTCGTAGCGACCCGCCCACCCACGCCCGCGAGTGAGAAACCCAGTACGGCCTCAGGATGACCAATCACCAATACTTTCATCTTTTCCTATGTGTACAAAACGAGGAAGGCAATCAGCAAACCGTAGATGGCAATCCCTTCCGCAAGACCTACGTAGATGAGCGATATACCGAGAAAGCTCGGCTTCTCAGCCACTGCGCCAATCGCTGCCGCGCCCGTACCGCCTACCGCAACACCCGCGCCAACAGCAGCCAGGCCCGTGGAGATACCGGCTGCTAGCGAGGCATAAGGATCGGTTGCAGCTCGCAAGGATAATCCGGCTGCGAAGACCGTCTGGGGTGAAAACAACCAAACCAAGCCTCCTCCCAGCACCATCAAGCCAATCAGCACGTTGTAGCCTTTGAAAGCCAGGATGAGATTCTTGGTTGTCTTCAATGGATCCTTGCCGAAGCGGTTGAGAAAATACGCAACCACTGGAGCCACAGGGATAAGTGTGGCCAAGATCACAATAACTATTTTGAACATTTTTTCTCCTTTATATGATATCGGAAGCAGTTAACGAAATGATTTAGTTTTCCCGCACACTGGGAAGAGTCAATGGCTCATAAGACGAACCGCCGCCGCTGAAGAATTTGCTGAAGAATTCGTAAAAATGCAGACGCATGGTTTGAATGAAAACGATGAAGCCTTCCATCAGCACAATGCCGATATTCCCGACGACGACCATCGCCCAATAACCGAACCCCGAATTCGTGCCTCCACTCGCCAAGCCCGCAAAGACAAACACGGCCAGACAGAAACCGGCGTGGGCGACGGCAAATGCGCCAACGCGCACGTAGGACATCGTGTTGCTGAAAATACTTAGGCTTTTTTCGAACAACTCAGCAGCGGTCTGAACGATGAACATCCCAACGCCCCCCTCGATCAGCGGGCGATGGCCTTCCACCAAGCGCTTCAAGGGTTCAGAGAGTATGATCCCTGCCAAGAGTCCCAAGATAACCAGGACTATGCACACCCAGGCCGGTACGGGAAATCCCTTCAGAAAGAATGTTGCGGCCAGGCCAAGCAGCGACCAATACAGCACCAAACCGGCGAGGCCGTTCGAATCGAAGAACAGCCGACCCCAATCTCTCGCCCGCCAGGCGTTATAGAGATTCAGAAGGAAACCGATACTGAGCAGGACCACTCCCAAGCCAACCGCAATGCCCAGAGTCAAGATAATATTGTGCAGAGGCTGCATCCATAGGAAATGCTTGAAAAAGGGACTGCTCGGCAGAACATCTTCGAATCCGAAAATGCTGCCAAACAAAAATCCAAAGATCACACCGAAGAGTCCACAAGCAATCATCAGGCCACCCAGACTTGCCATCCCGCGTAAGGCTTTGATCCTTTTGGTGGAGATCAGCCAGCCGATTCCCGCGAGAACGAGTCCATGACCTACATCGCCGAACATCGCTCCATAAAGCAACGGAAATGTGACCGCGATCACAATGGTCGGATCAATCTCCTCATACCGAGGTCGCGCGTATGTATTAACCAACATTTCAAACGGGCGAAGCACAGTCGGATTATGCAATGCAACGGGCACGTTCGAATGATGGCCGGCGCGCGCCATCGCCGTGGCTTCGATCAGGATTTCCTTAGACTCATTTCTCAACCGCTGTGTCAAGGGCTGCAGATCGGAAGTTGGAACCCAGCCCACAACGACATAGGTGTGACGAAGCTGGCCAAATCGAGCAATCGCCTCTGCCGTCATCCGGTTCACGTGAACATCCCACAATAATCCATATAATTCACTCTTGTGGGTATCAGCCAGTTTCGCCAAAGCGCCGTCCAGATTGGAGATTCTTTGCTTCGTCGATCCAATCTCGTTGCGAATCGATTCGGTGACTTTGGCCGGAGTCCCCTCAAATTCATCCGGTAGAACAAGCGGATTCAAATAGGCGCTTTTGACGGCGCGATCGATCACATCGGAATGACTGCGGGGACCCAAAATCCACACCACCGGCTTTTGAGGATCATCATTTAGGGTGAAGAACACATGAGGGACGCGCGCTAAACTGGTCTCGAGCCTGCTCACATTCGAAGCCGGGATAATGCCGGGCACCGAATACAAGTACCTGGATTTCCGCAACGAACCAACCTCGACATTGAGGTCGGCGATTGGTTCCAGCTGATGAAGCTGGCCAGTCAATTGGTCAAGCCGCTTCTTTTCTGCGTTCCATTGATCGCTTGTTGCCTTGACATCTGCCTCAATGCGTTCCACCGCAGACCGCACCGCATCCAAATCCGCCCTTGAATCAAAACCAGCTGATTCGTGATATTCCTCTTCCAAATTCAGCGCCTGCAAAATCATTTGAATGCGGCGTTCCAAGGCGGAATAAGCGGCAGACTTTTCCTGCCACGTGCTGGGTCCCACGTTTTCCAATCCCAAATAGGTGCTGTCGATCTGGTGGAAAACTCCACGGTGACCCAAAACGTTTGTTACAGCTAAAAGGTCCTTGGATGGAACGATTAATTGAACTTCAGTCATTGCCTCAGGAAAGAACATGTCGTCTCCATGCACGAAAAAAAATCAGCATCCAGCTCATTGATGCAGTATCCACGAATACTTCCATGAATGCTCGGCGTTAGTTCGACAAATTCGGTTTCAACAATAACGGGCGATATTTATCGTCCGGAAGGTTCGAAGACTTTGCTTCAATGAGGACGATCAAATCTTGCACTTCGAGATCGCTCATCACCAGGAAAGCCAGCGGGAGACCAATATGAAAGGGGCTGCCTACAAAAGCGGATAGGCATTGGGCCATGATCTGGCGTTTCAATTGGAACTCCAACTTGGGCAGCCCGGCCTGCGGTTCCTCCAGCAGAGTGTTGACATCGCTTATGTTCGGGTAGATGCGGGTAATAATCGGGGCGATATCCGCCCCGGCCGCGATGCCTCGAATATCCGAATCGTGGACTCGATACCCAAATGGCAGAGTATAGTTGATGACCTCCTCCTCCGAGAGTCTGTGATAAACACGGTAACGTATTGCCCACATGAGATTATTCATATCAAGCAGCGAGCCAATGATTTTCACACCATACTGACGATCCTGCCCGGTTAACTTTTCCGCCTCGGACCACAGGCGGCGCCAGTAACTCAGATCGAGAGCCACCTCAAGTGGAAAAAGATTCTGTTCGGTTGAATATCTTTTCATCGCGAAGGATACAGCTTCCTCATAAGGCGTCCCATGCAGTAAATCCACCGCCGAAGGCAGACTGCCCGATTCAACCATCGCTTGGGCAGGCAAGGCAGAATCATTTCCGAGCGGAAAAAGCACGTCACGAACGCGGTCCCAGAGTGCCAGTTCCGAATTCCAAGCAGAGACCGTCACAAGTCCGCGCAAGACTGCCTTTAAATTAGCTAGTTCAAAATATCGATATAACTGCTTCACCAGCGGACGGGTCTCGACCGGCGTCATCTGAATCACACTCGTATAGGAATCTGCCAGTTTTCTTTTGATCTGGAGGAGCACGCGCCTCGGAATAATATCTTTATCCTTGAGGCTGTCCAGATAAGGTCCGTAGGGGGTACTTTTGAGTGAGGTGAATAGCGATGAAAAATCTGGCGACTCGCTTAACCGCAGAACATCTTGCGGTGTGAGCAAACTTGCCTGCATTGCTCTGACGCGCGAGCTGATCGCCGCGTAAGCTGAAACGCCGCCGGGCATGAACTATTTCCCGCCCACAACACGTTCTAAAATGTAATTAACTGCCCGGTCAAAATTTTTCTTTGCGGCCGCTTCCATCTGTTTATTCGTTTCTTCCGCGTCCGCCAGGATACGGCCTGTTTCGTCATCTGCTTGAGCCTGCGTGACAAGTTTTTGCGCTTCGGCTTGCGCCTCGACTCGGGCCTTTTCGATCAGAGCCTGCGCCTCTTGTTCGGCTTGTACGGGCAACTGCTGTGCCTCGCGCACAGCCGCCTCATGAATTTCTTGAGCCTGCTTCTCGATCTCAAGGACTTGCTGAATCTGCTTCTCGTTCATTATATGGATTCTCCAGCGCGTTAATAGGCCACAATTGTAAGTTAAAAGTTCTTGATAATCAAGGTCTAAATAGGTATAAATCATGGATTTCACAAAGAGAAGCCAAAATTAAAAAAGTTTCGGCAAATCTGCCGAAACTTTTTACATTTAGAAATCAGTTTATTTCAGGCTTTGACGCAAACCTTCAAGTTTGCCAGCCACCGAACCATCCAATATCTTGTCGCCCACCGTAATTACCAGGCCGCCCAGGATGGAGGGGTCCACGCGAAAGGATACAGCCTGTGCCCCAACCTTGGAAAGGACGTTCTTCTTCACTGTATCCTGCTCCACAGCAGTAAGGGGCAAAGCGCTAATTACTTCCGCAGACTCGCCCCGGAAGTCCGCTTCATCCAGCATAATCAGCTTGCCTGATTTTATACCCGAGAAGAATTCGTCCAGCAAAACATGCTGACGTTTTTCGTCCAGTGCTTCGCCAACCAATTTCTGTGCCGCCGCAATCGCGAGGGTTGCCACCTGACCGCGCAAATCGCTAAGGATGCGTTCGCGCTCCATGGAAGCTTCGGCCAAGGTACTCTCGCGTTGCTTGGCAATTTCCTGCTCCGCATCGGCCTTGACTTGTAGCGCCGCTTTCGTAGCGCGGTCGTTCGCTTCATTGACAACTTGAGCGGCCTTCGCCTGCGCATCGGCAACGATCTTGGCTGCCTCTCTTTCCGCGCTGGCGCGGGCCTCCGCAGCGACACGGGCATCTTCCATGCCCTGTTCGATTTTCTTCTTGCGGTTCTCCAGTAGATTCAACAGCGGCTTATAGACCCAGGCTTGCAAAGCCAGGAACACGATGATAAAAGCGACGATTTGAACGATTAGCAGACCAAGATTGATACCAAGAGCTTCCATGTCACGCTCCTCTCCGACTACACGACTTTAAAGAGCATGAGAAATGCAATCACCATACAATAAATGGCAATGGCCTCGGAAAAGGCAATACCAAGTATCATATTGGTCAAGAGATTTCCATAGGCATCTGGATTACGCGCCATGCCGCCTAGGGCGCCCTGCACGCTCAAGCCGATACCCACCCCTGCTCCCGCCGCGCCGATCATTGCCAAGCCAGCACCGATGAAACGAGCCGCATCCAAAATACTTCCTGTCATTTTTTTACATCTCCTTAAGCTCTATACTAAATCTCATGCGCTTCTTCATGCGCTTCTTCCTGGGCGTGACCTTGCGTGGCCTGCGCCATGAAGACCATCGTCAACATACCGAACACAAAAGCCTGAATCACGCCAACGAACAATTCAAACATCATTAACATTGACGGCAAAATGTTCCCCGTCCAACGGCTGAGAGCCGCACTCAGCATGGTCGGAATCACCGCAACCAGCACGATTCCCGCAAACATATTCCCGAAAAGACGGAAGGCAAACGAAATTATCTTGGAGAACTCTGAGATGATTTCGAGCAGACCGACCAGAAAATCCATTGCGCCGAAAAATGGAACTTTGAACAAATTGCGAACATTAAAGAATTTGAAGAAATATCCGAATCCCTGTGTTTGGATGCCAATGACCTGGGTCATGAAGACGGAAATCAAAGCCAGGGCAACGGTAAAGTTCAGGTCTACGGAGGCGCCCCGCAGGAATGGCACAAGATCATAGCCGTTCGCAACTTCGCCCGGTTGAAGAAAGCCTCCGGGTGCGGGATGCCCTTGAGCCACCTGGCGCAACAAGCCAATCGACTCAAAACCCGGTATGAGCTTAAGCAGGTTCGCGAACAAGGCGTAGAACATGATGGTTGCGAACCATGGAAAGATGATCGGTGCTATTTTGGGTCCCGTGGAACCTTCTGTCATGTTGTAGATCAACTCAAAAAAGGCTTCCATCAAATTCCCGATGCCGCGCGGAACCAAATCCGTCTGAGCGCTTTTCTGCAAGGAACGATTCGTAAAGAAAGCGAGGACGACCACCAGGAGCACTGTCAGGATCAAGGGTGGAATGGAATTCACCAGATAGAATGGCCCGATCACCGGCAGGCTGAACAAAGGTTGTTCGATCAGTTTTTCGGCGGAAAACGAGATCACCGGCTGAACGGGAACAAAAATCCCGCCCACGATGCAGCTAAAGATCATCAGGCCTAAAACAACCCAGCGGCGCCAGGGCCTTCGCTTTTCAGTTTCCAAACGTGCCTCCTAAATCAAGAAGAGGGCTCATCTTCTTCCTTTTCAGGTTGAGATTTTATCCTTGCCACCGCGCGACGCGACACATAGAGCATCACGATCACAGAAATCGGGGTGCCGGCCAGCAACAACAGTAAGGTGAAAAGCGGCCGAGTGCCAAAAGTTTTATCCAGCCACAACCCACCCAGCAACGATATAAGAATGATGACCAGCGTCAGACAACCCACTTGGGTAATCAAAGCGATCAAGAAGCTGTTGCTGATTCCCTGCCGCTTGTTGTTTGATTGTGTCATGCCGCACGATTATAACAAACAGGCCAAAAGTGTGTCAATCAACGGCTCTAAAAGAGGTTCAGGGCCGCGGCATTGGAATAGCTATACCACGGAGCGAACACCGTGCCGATCAGGATTATGCCAAGCACCAGTACGATCAATGCAACCGCATAAGGCCGGGTCAATGTGACCGGATGTTTTTCTTCATCCTCGCCCTCCAGGCGATAGAGATAAACATACTTGATTACGTTCAAGTAGTAGTACACGCCCACGATCGAATTCAAAATGCCGATAATGACCAGCCACACATAACCAGATTGAATGCCTGCCGCGAACACGACCACTTTCGCAACGAACCCCGCGAAGGGCGGCATGCCGGCCAGCGAGAGAAACGCGGCCAACATGATCAATCCCAACAAAGGCGAGCGACGACTCAGACCTCTGTATGCGTCATAGTCATCCGACCCGACGACACGACCGACGGCCATCACCACGCCGAAGGCGGCGAGGTTGGTCACAATATAGGCCGCCATATAGAAAACTACACTGGCGATCCCAAGTTGCGGATTGTGCAGCCCGCTCTGAGCCTGGGAGTAGGCCACGATTCCGATCATGGCATAGCCCGCATGTGCAATGGAAGAATACGCCAGCATTCTCTTCAGGTTTTTTTGCGGCAGAGCGAGCAAGTTGCCGACCGTCATCGTAACCGCAGAAAGCACGGCGAAAGCCGCCGTCCAATCCACGGTGAAATGAGGGAACGCGACCAGGAACAATCTGGCGATCACGGCAAAGCCCGCGGCTTTCGATGCAGTCGAAAGAAAACCGGAAACCGGAGTCGGTGCGCCCTCATATACATCGGGTGCCCAGAAATGAAACGGCACCACCGAGACCTTGAAGCTGAGTCCAACAATCAGAAGGACGATCACGCCGAAGATCACGCCGGGCGCTATCTGTCCGGCTTTGATCACATCCGCCAGCGCGTATAGATTCGTCGTGCCGGCAAATCCATAAAGCAGGCTGAAACCGTAAAGCATGATCGCCGAGGTCATCGCGCCGAAGAGCAAATACTTGAAACCCGATTCGGTCGAGCGGTCATCCGCAAGCAGGAAGCCCGCCAGCACATAAAGCGGAATAGACGTGGTTTCAATGGCAAGATAAAGCATGATGAGATCGGCGGCGGAGGCCATGAGACACATGCCGATGGTCGAAGCGAGGAGCAGCACATACGCTTCGCCACGCCCGCCGACTTTTTCGTGATCCATCAAAAGCAGCGCGGTCATCCCCGCGCCAAAAACGAAGAGCATTTCAAAGAAGAAGCCCAGCCAATCGAATCGTATCGTATTTCCAAACGTTGAGGTTGGGTCAGCGGGACGACCCGCCAAAATACTGACGATCAAGATGACCAGCATGCCGCCGGCGGTCAACCAACCGAGATCGCGGCGGCGCGGTTCCTTCAAAAACGGCTCGACGATCAGCAAAATGACGCCGAGGATCAAGATCAAGCTTTCAGGGAGGATCGAAAGAAAAGCCACGGAAGCAAACATTTATGCAACTCCCAATAATTGCAGGATATGGTTTACGCCGGTCTGCACCACCGGAACCATCAGGGATGGGAACAAACCAATACCGATCATCAACAGGCAAAGTGTGCTGATCGCGATCTTATCCAATATTGTGATATCGGTGATATGGCCCTCGAATTTTTCCGGGATGCCCCCAAAGAAGACCTGGCGGATATTGCGCATGATATAGGCTGCCGTGATGATGATCGAGATGCTGGCGATCACTGCCACCAACCAATGCGTTTGCCAAACACCGAGGAAGATCGGAAACTCCGCGATGAATCCGGAAAAACCGGGCATGCCCATCGAGACCAGGCCCCCGATAATGAAACCAATCGCGGCAAACGGCATCACCTTAGCCATACCGCCCAGCTGTGGAATCTCACGCGTGTGAGCGCGGTCATAGATCATACCGACGACAGCAAAGAAGAGAGCGGTCATCACGCCGTGCGAAAACATCTGCACGCCCGCCCCGGTCAGACCGTTGCGATTGAGCGTGGAAAATCCAAGCATGACCAATCCCATGTGCGAGACGGACGAAAAGCCGACCATGTATTTAAAGTCGGTTTGAATGAAAGCGATGAACGCACCGTAAACCACCGCAACTCCCGCGCACAACATGATCAGCCATGACCAATGTTCTGCACCTTCCGGCAAAAGCATAATGCCGACGCGCAGTGCGGCGAACGCGCCGAGCTTCATCAATACACCGGCGTGGAACATCGAAACCGCGGTCGGCGCGGCAACATGTCCGTCCGGCGACCAGTTATGGAAGGGCCAGATACCTCCGAGCACGGCGAAGCCAAAGAAAACGGGAAGGAACCACAGGTTCTGGAAAGACGCGGAAAATCCGGCCTTTTCCAGTTGGAGCATATCGAAGGTGTACACACCGGTGGCCTGACCGGCCGTCCAATACATAGCAAGCGCGCCGACCAACGCAATGACGGAACCAATAAACAAATATAGAGTTAGTTTCATTGCCGCGTATTCGCGAGTTTGAATCCAGCCCCAAATGACGATCAGCAAATACATCGGGAACACGGCGATTTCATAGAAGAAGAACAACATAAATAGGTCAAGCGAAGCGAACACGCCAAACACGCCGCTGGCAAGGATGAAAAGAAACGCAAAGAACTCGCGCGGACGATCTTGAATACCGGCCGAGAGATGCTTTTCTTCATTGAAGTCGCCCCATGAAATCAACACACCGGTGAACATCACTACGCCGGTCAAAAGAACCAGCGGCGCACTGATGCCATCCACACCGAAGTGAAGACTGATACCCAGCGCGGGCAGCCAGCTATATTGCTCCTTGAATTGATAGCCGCTCATGTGCTGAGTGAGATATTGGACGTACACCCACAGCGAAAGCAGCAAGGCAAACGTCGCCGCGGCCAGTGCCACGCTGCGAACTGCAGTTTTACGGTGGCCGGGAATCATCAAAATGATCAATGCCGCCACGAGCGGAGTGAACACAATCACGCTTAGTACTGGAAAAACCATCACTCACCTCTTAGAATAAATGCATCACTGCTTTGTTGATGACATCCAAAATCCAGGCGGGCCAGACGCCGATCACTAAAATCAAAGCCATCAACGGAGCCATGACAATAATTTCACGCGTGTTGATCTCGGTTAGCTTGTGTTCGCCGTGCGCCCAATGCTCATTCATCGGCCCATGCAAAACTTTCATGATCCCCTTCAAAATGTATGCGCCCGTGAACAACAGGCCGAGCATGGAGATTGCCGTGTAGGGCGTCAACAGGGGATAGGAGCCCCGCACCACGAGGAACTCGGAAACGAATCCATTCAAGCCGGGCAAGCCAAGGGAAGCCATCGAAGTAAAGAGCAGGATACCGCCATAGATCGGCACCAGCGGGAACAACCCGCCGAACTCATCAAGGTTGCGGGTGTGCGTACGCTCATAAATTACACCGACCAGGAAGAACATGCCTGCCGCGGATAGACCATGATTGAACATTTGCAGGATGGCGCCATTCAAGGCGATTCTCGCATCCGCTGTTCCGGAGGCCATGGCGGCTGCGGCGATACCCAGCACCACGAAGCCCATATGATTGACCGATGAATACGCAACGAGTCGCTTGAAGTCCGTCTGGGCATAGGAGGCGAAGGCACCAAAGACGATCGCGGCAGTCGCCAATAAAGCTAGGGCCCAGGCAAAGTTATGCGCTTGATCAGGATAAAGCGGAAGAACGAGTCGCAAGAATCCGTATGCGCCGAGCTTCAGCAACACACCCGCCAAGAGCATCGATCCGGCTGTCGGCGCCTCGGTATGGGCATCAGGCAACCACGTATGGAAGGGCCAAATTGGAACTTTGATGGCGAAGGCAATGACGAAGGCCCAGAAGACCACGGCCTTCACCGTTTCCACCGGGTAGCCAAGCAACGAGCCTTGGATGGAGTTCCACTTGGAAATAATGGTAGCCAGATCAAAGCTCCCGAAGAGGGCACCGAGCAATTGAATGCCGAGTAGAAGTCCGAGCGAACCTCCCATCGTGTAGATCATGAACTTGAGTGAAGCATAATTCCGATTCGCGCTTCCCCATTGATTGATGAGGAAATACATCGGCACGAGACCGACTTCCCAGAACACGAAGAAGATCAGCAAGTCAACCGCCATGAAGACGCCGAGCATTCCGGTCTCGAGGAATAAGAACAACATCATATATGGCTTGACGCGGTCGGTCACGCTGAATGAAGCCAGAATGGCAAGCGGAGTCAATAAGGTGGTCAACAAGACCATTGTCAAGGAAAGACCGTCCAGACCGAGATGAAGAGTCGAGCCGATGGCCGCATACCATGTATACTGCTCGGTAAATTGATAACCTGCCGCATCCGACTTGAACTGAATCCATGAATAGACGGATAACGCAAACGGAATCAAGCTTGCAACAAATGCGAACCAGCGCAGAAGTTTGATTTCATCCTTCGGCAGGAAAAGCATCACCAGCGCGGACACGGCCGGGATAAACAAGATCAAGCTGAGAAGATGGGTATTGAGAAAGTCCATCACATCGCTCCTGTCTGGTTAGACGATCGCCAGAAGGTAATAAAGCAAGCCCGCAATTGCCAATAAGACAATTAGCGAAACAAGCATGTATTGCTGAATGCGTCCGGATTGGATCGGGCGCAAATTCTTACCGACCCATTGTGTGACGCGAGCCGTGCCATCGCCGATCGTTCGATTGATGATGAGCAAGTCAATATACTTGCGAACGACCGAACCGATGGCTTGGGCGGCTTTGCCAAAGAAATGCAGAACGCCATCAATCAACAGTTTGTCCATCGTTTGATAGACAATGGCATCAGCGAACCAAGTGGCAGGCTTGATGAACACAGCGCTGTAAATCTCGTCGAAGTAATATTTGTTCTTGAGCAATGGGATTTGCAGTTTATCTTGTTCCACTGAAGCGACATTCCGATAAACCAACCAGCCAACGAACAGACCGCCCAAGGCGACAACCAAAGAAGTACCAAGCACGATCCAACTAAACGGAGCCGCTCCGGGCATGACCGAGAGTGTGCTGCCGACAAATTCATGGAACCAAGTCGGATTCAAATGCAAGCCGAGGAAATCCTGCGGAATGCCAACCCATCCAGCACAGACAGCAAAACTCGCCAATATAACCAGCGGCGCGGTCATTGTCCATTTTGTTTCGTGTGCATGCTCTGCTTCTTTCGTGCGCGGCTCGCCGAGGAAAGTCAAGGTGATTTGGCGCATGGTGTAGAAGGCGGTCAGGAACGCGGCGACTGCCAAAGTAATGAAGACAATCCAGTGTCCGGTGCCGAACGCTTCGGTGAAAATCTCATCCTTCGACCAAAAGCCGGCCGTCAACAGCGGAAAGCCGGAAAGCGCAAATCCGCCGATCAGGAAAGTCCAGAATGTGATCGGCATCTTTTTTCTCAAACCGCCCATGTTGAACATGTTCTGCGGGTCCACCTCATGATTCCCCGTGTGTAAGACGCCGTGCTCCATTCCGTGAATCACCGAACCGGAACCCAGGAAGAGCAGCGCTTTGAAGAACGCGTGAGTCACGAGATGGAACGCGGCAGCAACATACGCGCCGACGCCCAACGCCGCGATCATGAAACCAAGCTGTGAGATGGTCGAATAAGCCAGGACTTTTTTGATGTCGTTTTGGGCGACTGCAATCGTCGCGGCGAAGATAGCCGTGAATGTTCCGATGAAAGCAATGATCGTCATCGTGTGCGGATCGAGGCTAATCAACGGGAACATGCGAATGACCATGTACACGCCCGCGGAGACCATCGTGGCGGCATGGATCATGGCGCTGACCGGGGTCGGACCTTCCATCGCATCGGGCAGCCAAACATGCAATGGGAATTGAGCTGATTTGCCAATCGTGCCGATAAAGAGAAGCAGACCTATCAAGCCTGCGGCAGAAAGTCCGAAGATCGGAGTCGGAACGCTTGCCAACGCGCCCAATACTTGCGGCTGGAAAATATCGCGATAGGAAAGCGAACCGGTTGCGCTATAGAGGAAAGCAATGCCTAACAACATGAACACATCGCCGACGCGCGTGGTCATGAAGGCCTTGACTGCCGCGTCGCGCGCCGATGGTTTGGCGTACCAAAAACCAATCAAAAGATACGAACACAAGCCCATAATTTCCCAACCCGCAAACAACGTCAACAGGTTATCGGAAACCACCAGCGTGAACATGCCGAATGCAAATAAACTGATAAAGGCGAAGAAGCGCGAGTACATCGGCTCGACGGATGGCACATGATGACCATGTTCATCGCTTGCGCCGTGCGGTGGCAGACCCGCAATATCATGATCGCCTTTTGGCTGTCCAAAGTTGTGGTAGCCGACGCTGTAAATAAAAATCATCAGGACGGTCCAGGCCACGAAGAACAGTACCACCGCTCCGAGCGGATCGATTTGCACACCGACTTTTAGCCACGTGTCAGCAGTCGGAATCCAATTTATGAATGATGCAAATGGGGTCCTTCCAAGTTCGGGCGTGCCGATGGCGCGCACAAAAACAATCATGGCTCCGAGCCACGAAAGGAAGGCCGCGCCGACGGCAATCGTGTGGCTGAGCGCCTTGCTTCGATTCGCGAATAATACAATCAAAAAGAATGCAAGGATCGGTGGTAAAGGAATTAGCCAAATCAATGTTTCCGTCGTCATGTTGCTCCTACCACTTCATCAAATCAAGTTCTTCGGCGATCACCGTGTTGCGCCGGCGATACACTGAAATCACGAGCGCCAAACCAACCGCGACCTCGGAGGCCGCCACTGCAAAGACAATGATGGCAAAGACCTGTCCAGCCATTTGCGAAACGTCACCGTAGCGCCAGAACGAAACCATATTGATGTTCACCGCGTTCAACATCAGCTCGATGCCGAGCAGGATCGCCACGGCGTTCTTCCGCGAAAGGACGCCGAACAATCCGATGCTGAATAATGCCGCGGAAAGGATAAGAAACCACGAAAGCGGAATCATTACTACTCCTATTTCCGAGAGTCCCCAGACGGGGGATTGAATGCGATGTAAACCGCACCGACCAATGCGGCTAGCAGCAAGACGGAAGCCACTTCAAACGGCAGGACAAATGCATTGGGCGAGATGAGTGCGTTGCCCAACTGTCCCAGCGCGTCATAACTCGACGGGAAAGCGGCGGCGGTTTTCGAGAAGCCATTCCAACTCTGGAGCATCCAAAACAAGCCGCCGAAGGTCAGCAGTGCAATGATGACATTCAACCACCAGCCGCGGTTCAGCTGCGGACCGCGGTCGCGTAGTTCCTTGCGCGTCAACATCACAGCGAAAATGAAGAGAATGGCAATGGCGCCGATGTAAACCACAACCTGAACAACGGCGAGAAAGCCGGCGTTGAGAACGGCGTACAGCACAGCAACGCCGAATAACGTAACAATCAACCACAATGCGGCGTGGATAAGATTACGCGTCGTCACCACCATCAATGAAGATCCAAGAATGACCAGGGCCACGATCAGAAAGAAAATTTGCAGGACAGTCATGTCGTTCTCCTAACGATGTGCACTTGCAGCTGCGGTCGCGACGCCTTCCGCCTTTTGGCGTTCCCTGCGGCCAAAGCCGCTCAGGATTTCAACGATGATCCAGCCGAGCACCACATTCGTCAGAAGCATGCCCGCGATGTAGATTCCGCTCGAGGCAGGGCGCAGGAGCGCATTCATCAAGGCAGTCAGCATCAATAACACGAATGCCACCGGCGTCAGGAATTTCCAATTGAACGCCAGCATTTGATCAATGCGAATGCGCATCACGGTGTAGCGAATCCACATGATGACCCAATAGCCGAACATCGCTTTTGCAAACAGGATGAGCACCGCCACCAGCGGTCCAAGATTCTCGAGTCCAAAGAGATGGTAGCCGCCCAAGAACAAGATTGCCCAAAAACCGCCGAACGTGAAGGCATGCAGAAGTTCGCCGGCATAGAACAGACCGAACTTCATGCCCGTATACTCGATATGAAAGCCCGCCACGATCTCTGATTCCGCTTCGTTCAGATCAAATGGCGAACGCCCCAATTCGGCGATGGCCGCGATCAAGAAGGTCAAGGCGGCCAGCGGGGCCAGCAGCACATACCAAACCGTCTGCTGCCCCTGAACGATTTCGTTCATACCCATCGAACCAGCCAGAATTGTCGGGATGAGCATCGTCGCGATCATCGGGATTTCAAAAGAAACCAAAACTGCGACCTGACGAAATGCGCCGATCAGCGCGAATTTATTATTGGAGGCCCAGGCCGCCATAATGATGGAAAGTGTGCCGATCGAGCCGGCAGCGATGATGTACAACGCGCCGACGTTCAAATCCACGCCGAAGATGACCGGCGCCAGCGGCATCACGGCCCACAACAATAACACAGACATCAGGGACAAAACCGGTGCCAGGTTGTAAACCACTTTGTCAGCCCCGTCCGGCGTGATATCTTCCTTGATAATAAGTTTGACAATGTCCGCGAAAGGCTGGAAGATGCCAAACGGTCCGACCCGATTGGGTCCGAGACGATCCTGAAATCGTGCCACGACCTTGCGTTCCACCCAGACCAGGAAAATGTCGAAGACCATCATCAATGAGATCAGCACGACCGCGCCAACCAACTGGATGATCAGACTGGTCAGCCAGCTTGCTAATCCCCAGCCCGTCAGCAGGCCGGTCAACCAACGAGCAATAAAATTAATAGGGTCAAACCAAAAATACCAAAAATTCATGGGCGCTCCTACTGCTTCCTGGATAAATCTCTCGACTTGGCTCCATAAGAGATCAGGACAAAAGAATCAACTTTAGCCGCGATCCTTAAGCAGCACTTTGTACACACAAAGAAAAGGCTGGAAGGTCTAGCCTTTCAGCCTTTCCAAAATACCAGCGCGTTCAGACCCACTCCAACATCCCTTTGCGCCAAGCATAGACCAACCCGGCGATGAGGATCAGAACGAAGACGATGCCCTCGATCACCGCAAACAGGGAAAGTTTGCTAAGCGACACCGCCCACGGGAAGAGGAATACAGTCTCCACGTCGAAAACCAGAAACACCAGCGCAAAAATATAGTACTGGGCCTTGAACTGCACCCAATTCTCACCCACGGTTTCCATGCCGCACTCGTAGGTGCTCTCTTTGATAGGATTGGGCTTCTTCGGTGAAACCAGCCATGAAGCCACCAGCGCCGAAACCGGAATGAGCGTTGCGATCACAAGAAACAAGCCGATGTATAACCAATCGTTCTGCATATTTGCTCCGCTAAAAAAATTCTCCCGTGCCAAAAAGCACGGGCAAAATTGTACCACCAATAACAATCCGAGAGCACGAATCGATGTCAATATCTGACATGATTTTCGTCATATATTTACTCATGCGAATATATGACTTATTCAGATTTCTTGAATCTGCTGAACAGCCACTTCAAGAGGTCATCCGCGAAAGGAAATCCGAGGACCGCGCCGACGATGGAACCAATCCCGCCCGCGAGGCGAGCGAAGCCCCCCGAGAAACCGAAAAAGGTATTCGCCTCGATTTGGACCGGTTGGGCTGATAATGTCCTTCGGCTCTCTGCTCCGCTAACTTTATCCACGAATCGCAAGTAGAACCAGACGATCCCGCGAAACGTTCCGGCACTGGTTGGTTGAACCCTCCAGAAAAATGTCACCGCTTGGCCCGGAGTCAGAGACTCACTTTGTATATCCGGAGGTTGCACGTTCGGGCCGGCAAGATCCAGGCGCGCTTCCGCAAAAACATCGTGAGCAGCATAGATGTCTGGGATTGGCACGATCTTCCCGCCGGCGACATTCCCTGGTGCTTCGGCCGCGGCCACGACATTGCCAGGCGGATTCAAGTCGAGGGTTAGCTGAATTATTTCCGAGTCCGCGACGCGGATATAGGGCGGATAATCCAAAGTCAACCGCCGAGGTTCTGGAATGGCCGCGTGAGCAACAACCGTCGGTGGACCGGCTGGCTGCGCCCCAACGACCCACGGCAATTCTCCAGCCGTAGGGTTGATTGCAACCACAACTTGCGTATTGATTTGAGAGGCTTGAGTCTGTGGTGGACTTGTCGGCACCGATTCAATGGTGGCCCCGCCTAGGGAACAGGCGAGGCCCGCTGCAGTAAGGATCATGATCACGAATAAAGGAAAAAAGGTTCGACGCACAAACATTTTCGGCGTCACACGAACGATCGAACCGCCAACTAATTTTTCAAGACGATCACAGCTTCTCGCGAGCAAGTCACCTGAGTTTTGTCGCCGATCTTCGGAAGCTCAAGAAATGGATTGTTGAAAGTGTCCATGTTGAATCTTGATTTACCCATCGACACCTGAATTCTGACCACCGAACCGAGGAAGGTGATGTTCTCAATTTTGCAGTCGAATTCATTTCCTCTCTTGCCTTCCGAGGCAAAATGCAGTCGTTCAGGGCGGATGGCGATCGTGATTTTCTCGCCCTTCTGCCGCCCCTTCAAATCCTCCGCCGATTTCAACTCAATCGCATCCATCGCAATCAAGCCCTTTGACGGATCCAAGATCTCCGCGTTGACGGCATTCAGCGTCCCAACAAAATTGGCTACAAACGCGGTCTGCGGAAAATTGTAGATTTCAAACGGAGTGCCAACCTGCTCGATTACGCCCACATTCATGACTACAATGCGATCTGAGATGGATAGCGCTTCTTCCTGATCGTGAGTAACATAAATGGCAGTTATGCCAAGCTTTCTTTGAATGGCACGAATCTCGGCCCGCAACTGGACGCGGATCTTCGCATCCAGAGCAGAGAGCGGTTCATCCAGCAAGAGCACGTGAGGACGAATTGCCAAGGCACGTGCCAGCGCAACACGCTGTTGCTGACCGCCTGACAGTTGGAAAGGATAATTGTTGCCTCTCTGCTCCAGGTGGATCAAAGCCAGCATCTCGGCCACGCGTTCTTTGATTGCAGATTCAGGCTCTCTTCGAATACGCAACCCAAAACCAATATTCTGCGCAACGGTCATGTTTGGAAAGAGCGCATAGGCTTGAAAAACCATGCCCACGTTGCGTTGATTAGGGGCTTTATCTGTGATATCGACATCGTCGAGAATTACATTGCCGGTGGTCGGAACCTCAAAGCCGGCGATCATACGAAGAGTGGTGGTCTTGCCGCAGCCCGAAGGCCCAAGGAAGGAAACAAACTCGCCTTTGTCCACACTCAGATTGAAATCCTGTACGGCGGCTGTCTCAGCAAATTGTTTGGAAATGTTGGAAAGTTTTAGATGCGTCATAGTTTCACTCTGGGATGAATTAATGTCCGCCTGCAAGCTGCGCCTGTTCACCGCCGCGGCCGACCAGCTGAATGATTCCCATCGCCGCCCAAGTCAGCGCAAAGCTGATAATAGCCATGGCCGACGGTCCGTAAGCCTGCTGTTGGATTTGATAGGCCATGTATGGGGCAAACGCCGGCTTGGCTAAATACTGGGCGAGAATATATTCACCCATCACGATGGCAAAGCTCAGGAACGAGCCGCTCAGAATCGCGACTCGGATATTCGGAAGAATGATACGAAAGAGGATCGTGCCCCAACCGGCGCCCAGACTTTGGGCCGCCTCAGTCAGTGTGCGCACATCAATGGAACGCAGCCCCGTGTCAATCGCCCGATACATGTAGGGCATGGACAGCACGGTATAACCTGCAACAAGCACGGCTGGGCTGTCCACGATCAACAATGGCGGATGGCTGAACGTTCGCACCAGGCCGAAGACCAGGACGATGGCTGGGATCACAAAGGGCAACAGGGTAACAAATTCCACCACGCCACGCAATTGCGGCACCCTCAAGCGGATCAAATAGGCCGTCGGGACAAAGAGCAGAATGCCAACAATGATCGTCAGAACTGCCCAGATGAGCGAGTACGTAAACTCGTAGACAAATGTCGGATCACTGAGGGTCTGTTCGTAGGAATAGAAACTCAGCACACCCAGTTTCGCCTTCAACGAAAAGACAAAAGTCGCCAGCAATGGCAGGAAAAAATACAAAATGCCTACGAACATGACAAACCATGACCAAGCTGCATTTCCGCGTTTCATCGCAGCCACCTTTCGGTCCGCCTCTGAAGCACGGTGTAGCCGGTGATCGCGATCGCCATAACGACGACCATACCCAGACAGCAGGCATAGCCGAGACCCGGATCACCAAGCACATCCCCGCGCAGCTGCGCCCCAATCACGATGGTCACGAGGTTGATCTGCCCGCCGGTCAAGGCTTGAGCCGTGGCAAAGGCGCCGAAGGAGTTTCCGAAGAGCAGGATCATCGTTCCCAAAATGGATGGCAGAAGGATGGGCAGGGCCACAAAGCGCCAGTACTGAAAGGTGCTGGCTCCCAGATTCTCAGAGGCCTCCACCCATTCACGACGCAACCCATCAATCGCCGGGGCAATGATCAAAACCATCAAAGGGAATTGAAAGTACATGTAAACGATGCTCAGCCCCGTAAACGTGTACAGGGTAAAACCATGGTAGTACGGATTGTAGCCAAGTGCCCTCAACCAGTTGATCAGCAAGCCGGTCGGGCTGAGCAGGGTAATAAAAGCGAATGCCAGGGGCACGCCCGCGAAGTTGGACGCCACGCCGCAGAAAGTCATCAAGCTCGAGCGCATGAACCGCGGCAAACCGCCCCGAATTGCGGCGTATGCCAACAGGAAGCCAAAGATGCCGCCGCCGATCGAGGTGACCAGACTGATCTGGATGCTGATCCAGTAGGCGCCCAAGATATATCGATCGGTGAAAAGCGCCACGATGTTCTTAAAGGTAAATGCTTGGGTTGTCGAATTTTGAAAACTGCCTACGGCAATCGTTGAAGAAGGATAAAGCAGAAAGAGGAATGCAAACAGGAAAAAGGGCAATACCCCAACCCATGCCCAGGACATCTTGTGTTGAGCGGGACGCGCTATGGGCGCGTCCCGCTTCTCAGAAGCTAGAACAGTCATATCCAATTACGGAGCAGCAGTCGGAATTGCCACACCAACGCTGGTCATCCAACCGCCTTCGATTAACGCCAATGCTGTCTTTAGCTGATCCGGAGTGGGGGAGCTGGCCGTACTGACATCAAAGGATGGCAGCTTCGCCACCACATCCGCAGGAATAACGCCGCGTGACTGCATATCACTCTGGTCAACACCATGGGCATAGCCCTTGATCCAGGCCAACTGGCCCTGGTCGGATTGGATGACTTCCATCCAGGCCTTGGCGCAATTAGGATGAGGCGCATACGCGCTGATCGCCTGGACATACATTGAGGCAATCGTGGGGTTAGGATAGACGATGGTCAGAGGGGGATTCCCATTGAATGTGTCGCGATAACCCAGGAGCAGGTAATCCCAACCAAACACAATCGGAGTCGCACCGGAGGCAATAGTCCCTGGCTTGGCGATCACTGGTACGAAGTTGCCAGCCTGATTCAGCTTATTGAACCAATCCAAACCCGGTTGAGCATTATCCAATGAACCGCCATTGGCGAGCGTTGCAGCAAAGACCGACTGAACAGCCTGATTCGAGCTGCGGGGATCACCGGAAAGGGCAACCTGTCCCTTGTAGTCGGGCTTGAGCAGATCGGCCCAGTTTGCGGGGGCAGTCTTCACAACCGCAGTATTGACGCCCATTGCCATTACGCCGTAGTAGCCGCCGATCCAGTAACCATCGGGATCTTTGGCCGGCAGGCCGAGTAAGGTCGCCGGAATCTTGTCCCAGTTCGAGGTCTTGTAGGGCTGGAAATCTCCGGCCGTCTTACCTTGACCGCCGTAGGCGTAACCAACATCCACAATGTCCGGAGCCTGCGGGCCCTTGTTGCCCTTGTTATTCACAATGGCATTCAATTCATCCGCAGAGCCGGCATTGGGATCCAACGAATTGATCATGACGCCGGTGGTCTTCTCGAAGTCAGCGAAAATCTCTCCGTAGTTCGCCCAGTCAGGAGGTGTCGCAATGATGGTCAGCATACCTTCGCTCTTGCAAGCGCTGACAAGATTCTGTGGAACACTGGGCACGACCACGCCAGTATATCCCTTAGCCACGTCGACGGCTGGAGCAGCGCCTCCGCCTCCGCCACAGGCCGAGAGCACGGTGGCTACGACAACCAACAATGCAAACAATTGGAAACCGAACTTATTGATACGCATATCTCTTCATTCTCCTTTACTCAAAACTGTGATAGGCAAAAATGTTTTCAACGCTACGAACCTAGCCTACGGTGGGTCCTGCCTTACACAAGTTATTCTCTTCCCTCGTACCTCCTTTCGAAATGACAGCGCGTTTCATTCAGCGAATTATAAGCGGGTCACACAGATTCAATCAAAATTTAAAAAGACGTTAACCGGATCAAACCTAAGGTTATTAAACAGATAGATCAAGAACCGCGGGCAACGATACGGGTAAGCTGATTTGAGATGGAAGTGATCGGCAAAACACGTTGCGCGTGCCTAACAAGCCAAAACCCCCACACCAGTAAAACCGTCGAGATTGCAAAAATAGTATCCACAAAATCAATCTCTGCACCCTTGCATTATAAACTAGTAATATAATTTCGGCAATGTTAAGAAAGAATATGAAAGGTTAAGAAAGAATATGAAGCGGGCGAGGCTTGAACTTGTATAGGAAGGTTTTGGGGCTCTAGGGCAGACTCATTTGGGATGAGCCGATCGGCAATACATGCTGGACGTGCGCAACGGGCCAATATCCCCATATCAGTAAAGCAATCGAGATGGCAAGAAGGATGATACTCAAAGTCAATCTCAGATTTCGCATCCGCACATTATAAACCGAATATCAACACATCTTATGGTATCATTCCTTCCCATATTTAACACGAGAGGTAACGATGTCAAGCTTATTCAAACGCCGGGAAAATGTTTTTCACAATTTGATCGCACAGCAAGCCTCTCTCACCGTGGAAGGGCTGACATTGCTATGTAAGTACGTAGAGATGCAAAGTCCGCAAGTCGCGGAACAGCTTTCCGTAAAAGAAAAAGAGGCGGATGAAGCACGCCGCATCCTGATCGACGAGCTGAATCACACCTTCAGCACACCTTTCGAGCGCGAAGATATTTTTAAGCTGTCGCGAACCATTGATGACGTACTGGATTATGCCTACAGTACGGTGGACGAGATGGAGATCCTGAACGTCAAGCCAACGAAATACGTTCAGCGGATTGCGTCCCTTTTGAAGGATGCGGCGTATGAAATTCAGCAAGGCGTGCTTCGTTTAGAAAATCATCCCGGCGTGGCCACGGAACATGCTCAACGCGCGAAGGCGCTGGAGAACCGCGTCGAGCAGGTTTATCGCGAAGCGATTGCCCATCTATTCAGCGGACCAGAAAACATTGAGCACGTGGTGGAGATGTTAAAGATGCGTGAGGTGTACCGCCATCTGAGTAACGCCGCCGATCGAGGCGATGAAGCCGCGAATGTAATCGCCGATATTGTTGTAAAGCGCACATAGAATCATGTCTCTGCAACTTATCATTGTCATTGCGCTGGCACTCATCTTTGATTTTCTCAACGGGGTGCACGGCTCGAGCAATATCGTCGCCAGCATGGTATCTTCACGCGCCTTCCGGCCTTGGGCCGCCCTGACGATCATCGGAACCGCGGAATTTGTCGGCCCGTTTTTGTTCGGCGTTGCCGTCGCACGTACGGTCGGCGCGCAGATTGTGGATACCGATATCGTCACACTCAAAATCCTGATCGCCTCGCTGGCCAGCTGTGTGCTTTGGAACGTGCTCACGTGGATTCTGGGAATCCCAAGCAGCCCGTCGCATGGGCTCGTTGGCGGATTGGTTGGTGCAACGCTCATCGGCGCAGGGACGAGCGCCCTGAAAATCGTGGGGCTGGTTAAAGTCGTGATCGCTTTATTCGGGACACCGTTGGTCAGTTTTGGCTTCGGATTTGGCGTCACGCGACTCGTATTGTATCTAGCGCGTAATGAAACGCCGCGCATCAATGAATTCTTCAAGGAGGGTCAATTGGTTTCTGCGGTTGTCCTGGCATTAAGTCAGGCATCGAATGACGCGCAGAAAGCCATGGGAGTGATCGTTTTGGGCCTGATCATTGCGGATATTCTTCCAGGCTTCAGCGTGCCCCTTTGGGTCATTGCAATCAGCGCGGCTGGACTGGCCCTGGGGACTCTATTTTCGGGCGCGCGTCTGATCCGAACTATGGGCGGCAAGTTTTACAAGATCCGCGCCGTGAACAGCTTCTCGGCACAGGCCGGTTCATTATTGCTGATTATCCTTTCATCGTTCACGGGTCTGCCGGTCAGCACGACACAAGTGGTCAGCTCGGCGGTCATCGGCTCAGGCGCATCGGAACGATTTGGAAAAATCCGATGGAGCGCGGCGAACACCATCCTGATCTCCTGGATACTGACGATTCCAGCCACAATGGCGGTCGCGAGCGCCGCCTACTGGTTCTTGTTGAAAGTTACAATCTGAGAAAGCGGCATTCCCCAGCGATGGCGCATCGCACACGCGCAACAACGCAGAAAATTATGTGACCGGATTTGTTGCGCGCAATTTCTGGCGCACGATCGCGGAGCGAAAGATCCGATCAAAGAATCCGTAATAACCATCTTTATCGTAAAGAATCATGTAATCGGCGGGACCATACTCTTCGGGGCGATAAAGGATGCCACAGTTGGAATTGATCTCCAGAATATAGATTTCGCCCTTCTCGTTCACACGCACATCACAGCGGCCATACCCGGTTCCCGACGAGGCGAGATACATTTGGCGGCCCGCGTTTTGAAGTCGGGAATAAAGAGCCGCATCTTTTACTTCCCGGAATTCGAACGGAACGGCATAATCCCACTTGATGTCCGTATGCCAGAAATCATCACCGACCGGAAAAATCAGTTCCGTCGGCGGATACACGAACGGAGTATCGAGATCGTCGGGGTTATCCACCACAAAGACATTGAACTCGCGTCCAACGATGAACTCTTCGACGCGGGCCGCGCCAAACAAAGACTTCATGCGCTTGAACTGTGTATGCAATTGTTCGAGGCTTTCGACGCGCGAGTCGCGTGTCATCTCGATGCTGCTGTAACTGCGCGGATGCTTGACCATCAGCGGGAAGCGCAGGTTTTTGGCAAGGCGATCCAATTCATTTTCATCTGCGACATGATAGCCTTTTGCAAACCCAACGCCGTATCTCTCGGCATCAGCCTGCATTTTCTCGCGCGACTGATCGTAGAACCCGCTATCGGAACCGGTAAAAGGCATGTTCAGTTTTTCCATTGCTTCGACCACGTCCAGGCCAGGATAGTCTTCATCCGCGGCGCCATCACATAGATTGAAAAAAACGTCGAAACGATTTTGATCTCGTATCGTTTTTAACTTTTGGAAGACGGGGCGACTCAAGGTAATCATCTCCCACTCGCACGGATAATGCGCGATAAACTCTGCAGGAGTAAAGCCCCACGTTTCATCATCATACAAAACACAGACTCGCATGGTAACCTCTTTTCTTGCGCCGAACCTTATCATAAAAAGTTTAGATACACAACCCTTGAAGAACAAATTAGTCGTAGAATAATTCGACTATCATCTTGCAAAGGAAAACTTATGCCCACCTACCCTCCCGAACCATTTCGCATCAAAGTAACGGAGCCGATTCAAGTCGTTCCACGCGAAGAGCGCGAGGCGAAACTGATGGAGGCCGGTTACAACCTATTCTCGATGAAAGCCGAAGATATCTTCATTGATCTGCTCACCGACTCCGGCACCGGCGCGATGAGTCAAGAACAGTGGGCAGCGCTCATGCGCGGCGATGAATCCTATGCGGGCGCGCGCTCCTATTATCGTCTAAAAGCCGCGGTGGAAGATATTTTCGGGTTCAATGATTTTGTTCCCACGCATCAGGGGCGCGCCGCTGAAAATATTTTGTCGGCATGTCTGGTCAAGCCTGGGCAATATGTCCCCAGCAATATGCACTTCGACACAACCGACGCCAACATCCGCGCCCGCGGCGGACGCCCGACCAATCTCATCATTGACGAGGCCTATGATCCCGCCAATCCACATCCATTCAAAGGCAATATGGACCTTGCCAAGCTCCGAGCCTTCATCAAAGAAACCGGAGCAGACAAAATCCCATTCGGTATGGTGACCGTCACAAACAACGCCGGAGGCGGACAACCCGTCTCGATGGAAAATCTTAAAGCGATTGCCGATGTCTATCACTCCTACAAGATACCCTTCTTCATTGACGCGGCTCGCTACGCTGAAAACTGTTTCTTCATCAAACAGCGTGAACGCGGCTACGAGTCGAAGTCCGTTAAAGAGATCGCGCACGAAATGTTCTCGCTCGCCGATGGCATGACCATGTCCGCCAAGAAGGATGCTATCGTCAACATCGGCGGATTACTGTGCATGAACGATGAGTCACTTTTCCAGAAGGTGAAGAATGAATTGATTCTGCGTGAAGGCTTCCCGACGTATGGCGGACTCGCCGGGCGCGACCTGGATGCGATGGCGACTGGACTCTACGAAGGCTTGGATGAAGCGTATCTTGCCTATCGCCTCGCACAAACCGCGTATCTGGCGGCAAGAATCAATGAAGCGGGCATTCCGTCCATTCAACCGGCGGGCGGACATGCCGTGTATCTCGATGCGCACGCCGTGCTTCCACACATTCCGCAAAGCGAATTCCCGGGTCAAGCATTGGCTGTTGAGCTTTACCGCGAGGGCGCAATTCGTGGCGTGGAAATCGGTTCGGTGATGTTTGCTTATCCTGACCCTGATTCAGGCCAGATGATTTATCCAAAACTTGAACTGCTCCGATTGGCAATCCCGCGCCGAACATACACACAAACCCACCTGGATTATGTAGCCGACACGCTTTCAAAAATCAAGTCACGTGCCTCCTCTATTCGCGGATACAAATTCACCTACGCGCCGGAATTACTGCGTCACTTCACGGCGCGCTTCGAACCGGTGTAATACGGTAGGGGAACGAGGAAATCTCATGGTCGCGACGTTCCTTATAAGATGGCGAGGAGGGTGTCGATTACAGCGTCCGATTCATGATTTCTGGCAATGCTGTATGCTCACATAAATTACTGTGCAACTCAAAATCAATGGGGTATACTGATGACATGTCTATCAGGGGTTGGCGGGAAATTGGTTCGTGTCGACATCGCGCAAGATCAGTCGATGCTTCCTCATCTTACATGTATCTGAATCAGAGTCCGGGTATGTGACTTAACGCGTTTTGCCAAAGGGATTGGGAGGTCGGTTCGGTCCTAGGATTGGGAGGGTCGTATGGCATCCAACAAGAAAGTTGCATTCGTTCTGCTGTCGGTGATGGTCATCGTATCCATGACATTCTCGGCGGCAGGCACCGGCCTGGTCAGCGCCGGTTCAAGCCAGCAGAGCGGGGATCACCTGAAGCGCGGGGTCAACCCGCATACCGGGAAGCTGAACTTCCTCAGCAGCGACAACACACAACCTGCCTCCGCTCAAGCATTAGGCATCACGCCCTACAGTGCTTCGAACGAAGTGCTGCCCAGCCGTTCCTCGCGCTCCTTCGATCCGGCCATTTCCCTGGCCCAACGCTACGGCTCGGAGTTCGGCTTGCAGAATCCGGGACGCGAACTGAGCGTGATGCGCACCGATCATCCTGGCGGCGGAAGCCGCGTTGTGACGCGTTATCAACAAGTGTACAAGGGTATCCCGATCATGGCGGGAGAACTGATCGTCAACACTAATTCCAATGGCGACTTGTATTCCATGAGCGGGGACATTTCGCCGAATCTTTCCCTGTCGACCGCGCCAACCATTACTGCCGATGCCGCGCAGCAAATGGCTCTTGTTTCGATGAGCAAATACTATCAAAAGCCTGCCGCGGAATTCAAAGCTTCACAACCGGCGCTCTGGATTTACGATGAGGGCATCTTCAAGCCTGATAGCAAGCTCCCGCCGCAGTTGGTCTGGCGGATGAACGTCACGCCGACGAACTCCGCCGCACCGATCAACGAACTCGTTCTGATCGATGCCAAGACCGGCAATGTCGCATTGCATTTCAATCAGGTGGATACTGTCCTGCCGATGGGCTCTCGCCTGCTGGACGATCCGACCGACACGCCCACGGATGTTGCAACCGATACTCCAACCGAAGTGCCCACGGGTATCGCCACAGACCTGCCTACGGAGGTCCCTACTGCTACCGATACGCCATTAGTTCCGACGCCGTCGCCTCAACCGACCGATACAACGATCGCTCCAACGCCGACGCAGATTCCGCCCACTTCCTCCCCGGTGCCAAGCAGGACCGTCGCCGCGCCATCCCCGACGCTCATGCCCACACCTGTGATCCACTATACGCCAACACCTACCGGCTCACTCATTAACAATAATGTGACTATCAATCCGGCTACAGTAATCACCCGCTACGTTTCGACAACGGGCAATGACGGAAGCAATAAAAGCAACACTTGCACCAGTTCTTCATCGCCGTGTTTGACCATTCAAAATGCGGCTAATAAATCCAATGCGGGTGACACGATTGATGTAGCTGCTGGCACTTACTCTTGGTCCAGCTCGGTGAACGCTCAGGCCAATGTCGTGATCGTCAACACCAGCCTGACACTTTCAGGCGGCTGGGACAGCACCTTCAGCAGCCAAATCGGCGATTCTGTTATCGACGGCCAGAATGCCAACAACGGCGTGCTGCTCCAAGCTGCGGGATCGACTGTAACCATTGACCGTTTTGTAATTGAGAACTCCAATACAGGAGACGGCGGCGGAATCTACAATTACGGGGCGAACTTGTGGCTCACCATGAGTACCCTGGAGAATAATCGAGCGAGCGGCAATGGTGGCGGCATTGTGCTGATCAATAATGCCTCCCTGACCATGATCAATTCGACCATCGCCGGAAATATAGCGGCAGGAGGAGGGGGGGGCATCTATGTCTACGCTCCAACCACCGGAATCGTGAACATCCAATATTCCACGATCGCCTATAACGCCGCGGCCTCAGGCGGCGGCCTCTCGCTTCCCACTACCGGCACCACGATCAACAACACAATCATCGCCCTAAACAGCGCCGGCACAGCGACCGACTGCAAAGGCAAGATCAATTCCTCCAATCACAATATCATTAAGAGCACTTCGGGCTGCACGGTGACCAAGGGTACCGGCGATCAATTCGGCGTGGATCCAAAAATTGCTGCTTCATTGAGTGATACCCCCCCGCTCTATCCCTTGCAATCTGGCAGTCCGGCCATCGACAAAGGTAACAACACCGGTTGTCCCCCGACCGATGAACGTGGCGCCCCGCGTCCCATGGACGGCGACAACAATGGGACCTCGATTTGTGACATAGGCGCGTATGAATACCCAGGATCAGGGATTCCATTCAGCCTCACTGTTTCGAGCGGTAACAACCAGAAGAATCCGACCGGTCAGGCGTTTGACAGTCCCTTGGCAGTGCTTGTGCTGGATGTATTTGGAAGTCCGGTAAACAACGCAAGCGTGACGTTCATCGCACCTTCGACGGGAGCGGGCGGAACTTTTGCAAGCAACAATTCGGCAACGGAGACTGTTTCAACCAACGCCTCGGGTATTGCCGCTTCCTCGGTGTTCACGGCCAATAGAACGGTCGGGTCCTATAACGTTTCCGCCACTGTGGGCAGTCTAGCGACCAGCTTCTCACTGCAGAACCAGCCTGGAATTGGTGTTCCGGGCAGCATCGCGGTCAATAGCGGAAACAACCAACTGGCACCAATCAATCAAGCCTTTGGAAACCCCTTGATGGTTCTAGTGAAAGATGGTTACGACAACCCGGTCGCCAATGCGAGCGTGACCTTCTCGGCGCCCGCCAGTGGGGCCAGTGGGGCATTCGCGGCCTATGACAGCTCGACACCATATATCGAAACGGTCACCACTGATTCCTCAGGTGTTGCCACTGCCTCCACATTCACTGCGAACAGCGTGCAGGGGTCCTACACCATTACTGCAACCACGGCGGATCTGACTGCCAGTTTCTCGCTCCAGAATGGCCCGACGCCCGGCGTACCATCCACCATCAGCATCGCTAGCGGCAACAATCAACAGGCAATTCTCAATCAGACCTTCATCAATCCCCTGGTCGTACAAGTCAAGGATGCCTATGGAGTGCCGGTTGCGAATATCAACGTGACGTTCACGGCGCCCCTAGTCGGAGCCAGCGGAACGTTCGCGACTTACAACAACACAACGCCCTATATCGAGACGGTCTCCACCGATTCATCGGGCCTCGCGACATCCTCTACGTTCACTGCAAACAGCGTACAAGGATCCTACACGATTGTCGCAGCAACCACAAACCCGGCACTGAATGCCAATTTCTCCTTTCAGAACAAGCCGATACCCGGGGCTCCAACCAGCTTAAACGCCTATAGTGGAAATAATCAACAAACATACCTCAATCAGCCGTTCAGTGCTCCACTGGTTGTACTTGTGAAAGATGGCTATGGAAACCCTGTTCCAGCTGGAATCAGCATCACCCTAACTTCACCCTCGAGCGGAGCAAGCGGGATGTTTGCCAGCAACAGCTCTAACACAGAAACGATCCTGACTGATGCGTCAGGCTTGGCAACATCTTCTGGAGTGACAGCCAATGGTATTGCTGGTGGCTATAACGTACATGTACAGCTTACAAGTGGCCCCGCGAATCCGTTCATAAATTTCCTCCTCCAGAACAATTACGTTCCGGGCGTACCGGTGAGCATGTCCATCACGGGTGGCAACAATCAAGCAGTTGCCACCAACGGCCAATTCGCAAACCCCTTGAGCGTGACAGTTCGCGACGGCTATGGGACTCCAGTTAATGCGGCCAGTGTTACTTTTGGCGCGCCTTCCTCTGGAGCCAGTGGAATCTTTTCCCTGACAGGCTCAAATTCGGAAACCGACCTCACCAACGGCTCCGGGGTTGCGACGTCATCTGCCTTTACCGCCAATACGGGACCCGGCACATATCACGTTGGCGCCACCGTCGCCGGGACCAGCGTGACCGCGAATTTCACGCTTGTGAATTCCGCCGTTTGGTTTGTCAAGACTGCCGGGGACGGCGGCTCCGATTCGAACGATTGCCTTTCGCCGGCTTCCGCCTGTGCGACCATTGACGGCGCCATAGCCAAGGCATCTAGCGGAGATACCATAAACGTGGCGACTGGAACTTACACAAACGGCACTGATCCTGTTGTAGTGAACATAGCTGAAAGTCTGACCGTCCTCGGCGGCTGGGACACCGCCTTCGCCTCGCAATCTGGTCTGTCGACGATCGATGGGCAGTCTGCCCGAGGTGGTGTGAGCACGAGAAACAATTTTGCCGCCGTTGTGGCGATTGATCATTTCGCTATCGTGAACACAAATGGGCCGATTGGGAACGACGATGTTTTGACCGTCACGAACAGTTGGATCCATGGCAACGCCGGCAGTGTCTACAACAGCAATTACGGCACGCTGACAATAAATAGCAGTACGATATTCAACAATACTGCCGTGGGAATTTACGACGTCGGAACGCTTAACATCAACAATACGACCATCAGCAACAATACGGATTCCGGGACTACCGCTGGCGGCATCTACATAACGGCAACGAGTAGCGGACACGCCGTCACCCTGAACAATGTAACTATCACAGGCAACACAGGTGCCTACGCAGGCGGGATCCTTGCATCCAGCACATCGGGCGCAATCCTGCTGAAGAACACTATCCTGTCAAACAACATGGCAATCGCGCACTATCCCGGACCTGTCCTGAACGACTGCGAAACCATGTATGGCAGTACGATTTCCTCTTCTGGCCATAATTTGATCGTAAACACTGGTGGTTGCACCATCAGCGGTTCTTGGAACAATGCGGACCCGAAGCTGGGAGCGTTTCTGCCTATGGTAGGGTATGCTCCACTGATGCCCGGCGGTCCGGCGATTGACGCAGGTTTTCAATGCTATGGCACTACCGATCAGCGCGGCATGCCGCGCGTCGGCATTTGCGATCTGGGAGCCTATGAATATACGACTCCTGATTCGACGATACCAGCATCAATCTTTTATATAGGTGGGAGCGGTCAACATGCGGAAACGAGCAGGCAATTTCCCCAGGCTCTTCAATTGGTAGCACTGGATGACCACGGCAGCCCAATTCCGAATGTCCCCTTCACCTTCACTGGCCCAACGAGTTCTGCCAGTGTCGTCTTCCCGAACACACCATTGAGCACGAATTACGAAGTCACAATCCTCACTGATGGGGGGGGTATGGCAAGCACAGCTGCCAGTGCGAATAGCGATGTTGGCAGTTATGTGGTCAAAGCTACCACTCCTGGCAACAGTACGGAAATAGATTTTGATCTTCAGAACCTGATGTGGCTAGTCGCACCATATGGCAGCGACTCCAATGATTGCGAATCTCCGTCGACTCCATGCGCTACCATTAATGGCGCCATAAGCAAGGCAGCCTCTGGCGACACGATATTGATTGCAACCGGAACCTACGCACCCGTTAACGTAACGAAAGAAATCGTACTTTCTGGTGGATGGAATGTATCTGGATGGAATGGACCATTCGAACGGCAGGATGGCTTAAGCACTATTGATGGTCGGGGAACGCAAGTCGGGATCGGAATAGCAAGCAATAATGTGACGATTGATCGTTTTGTGATCACAGACTCTCGGCCCGGCTTATCCACCGGTGCGTCTAATATAGTAGTGACTAATAGCATGATCAGCGGGAATTCCGGCGCTCCTGAAGGAGCCACCACGGCAGGCGGAGGGGTAAATATGAATGGTGGCTCTTTGACCATAACAAACAGCACGATTAGCAACAATACTGCAGGAGCTGGTGGCGGCATATATTCGTATAACGGATCTCTAACTCTAAACAATAGTACCGTGAGCGAGAATACCGCCAGTGGGAGCGGGGGAGGAATTTATGCATACAACCCTAACAACAGTGTGACCATTCAGAATTCAACAATTGCTTACAACGCTGCTTATTCGGGCGGCGGCATGACAGGGCCCGGCATCATGAAGAATAGTATCCTTGCAAACAATCTTGCCGCGATTGGACCAGATTGCTCGGGAACCATTAATTACTCACTTAACAACATCATAAGCAACACATCGGACTGCACTCGGATCTCGTACGGAGGAGACTTAACGGGCGATCCAAAGATCACGCCTGATATGATTGGCGTGCCGGGATATTATGCATTGCTTCCAACTAGCCCCGCCATTAATGCAGGTAACCCTGCTTCTTGTCTCAGCGCAGATCAGCGCAATATTCCGCGTCCACAACCTAGCGGCGGGGTTTGCGATATTGGATCTTATGAGTATATCTCGCCAATGTCTGATTATCCATTTTATACGATGGGGTATGCCGGAGGCTCGGATCAACGCGTCGCCCCAGGAAAACCTTTTAACCAACCATTGGTTGTATATGCGATAGATAATAACGGAAGCCCAGTCTCGGGAGTCAGCGTAGATTTCACCGCCCCGGCAACGGGTCCGAGCGGTACATTTGCAGACACAGGAACGAGCACTACAACAGCTACCACAGATGTAAGCGGACTTGCGTACGCGCCAGCTTTTAGTGCAAATTTAGAATCTGGTAATTATATAGTCAATGCAAGTGCAACCGGCATTTCAGGGTCAGCAACTTTTGCGCTTACAAATGTCGCTTTCTACGTCGAAGCGGGAGGTGACACTTCCAGTACAAATACTTGTACCGATTTAGCCAATCCCTGTGGCGCCATTAAACAAGCCATCAGCAACGCAACTTCAGGAGATATCGTTTATGTTACCGCTGGGACCTATTCAGGCGCCCCATCCTACCCATCAGGCTCAGACACCGCTCCTATATTCTTATGGATTAACAAAAGCCTTACCTTATCGGGGGGCTGGAATGACACTTTTACAGCGCAGAACGCACCCTCAATTTTAGATGGTCAGAACCAAATGGCTGTTGTCGATATTACTGGCAATTCAGATACTCTGGAGAATTTTGATATTATCAATGGAAATAGTGGGGGGGGATCAGGAATCTCTGATTCAGGTACATCTCTTACTCTTCGGCGCGTGGGCATATACAATAATATCGCTACAAATTCAAATGGCAGTAGTGGCGACGGCGGCGGTATCTACCTGTTGGGCGAGCCAAATCTGGACCTTGAGAACAGCACGATCGCAAACAACACTGCTCAAAAATATGGTGGCGGAATATTCGTACGGGCTTTAGTTTATCCGGTGTTAAGTGATCTCATTAAGATTCAGAATTCCACCATTGCAGGGAACACAGCTGAAGCAGGTGGAGGCATCTATCGCGACAGCAACGCCAATATAGGAATCGAACTTCATAATAGTATTCTTACAAATAACAAACTTAGTTCGATCACCTATCCTTTGACCGGTCCTGATTGCAGTGGCACGATTCTAGATGCCAGTTATAGTATTGTCGGAAATATAACAGGCTGCACCATTACTTCAAGCACGGCTTTGCATAGCAACGTCGATCCGCAGTTCGCGACCTTCTATGGTGATTTCTATGCTCTTCAGTCCAGCAGCCCTGCCGTCGATGCAGGCGACCCTAATCCAACAACTTGTCCAGATATCGATCAGCGTGGAGTAATGCGTCCCCAAGGCCCAGCCTGCGATATCGGCGCTTATGAATACCCAAGTACTCAGGGCGCACCTGTACAGGTTGTCAAGCTTCAGGGAGACAATCAATTTGCTGCGCCAGATATCGCATTAGGACTGCCATTCCAATTTTATACGCTGGATAATAATGGAAATCCTGTTTCTAATCTCTCCGTAACATTCACAGCTCCGGTTTCAGGTGCAAGCGGAACTTTTGCCACAACCAATACCAATTCGGTCACTTTTTCGACTGAAAATGCCAGTATAGTTACCTCCCCTCCATTTACGGCAAACGATCAACTGGGGAGTTATGTTGTGAATGCTTCGATCAACGGCGGAATTTTGACAGCAGGCTACAATGCAACCAATGGCTATTGGTATGTTGTGCCAGGAAGTGTTGTTTCTAACCCCACCTGCGAAACTCCCGATTCGCCTTGTGCCACAATCGATCAGGCTCTTGCCCTTGCCCAACCCGGGAATATTATTAAGGTTGCAAATGGCACTTTGACAGATACAGGTGCGCAGGTTGTTGCTGTGACAAAAGATATTACCATCTCAGGCGGTTGGGACTCCACCTTCACAACCCAAAACGGCGTGTCAATTGTTGACGGGGAAAATCAAAGACAAGGCCTATTGATTGCAAGTGGAACGCTCGCTGCAATTGATCATTTACTTATTGAAAATGGTTATGGCGAAATTATAGATATTGGTCATAATACAAATGGCGCGAGTATAGATAACAAAGGCACGCTCATAATGACTAGCAGCACAATTCAGAACAGCCATAATACAAACGGCGATGGTGGCGGCATATACGATGAGGCCGGAAGCAATCTAACCCTAATCAACTCCACCATCAACAATAACAGTTCTGTCGGCAACGGCGGCGCCATTTATCACAGTGGCAACCAGCTCACGATTCGTAACAGCACGATCAGCAATGACCTCGCCGAATATGGTGCGGGCGTGTACGTCAATGCCGGATCAGCCACGCTAAACAACGACACGATCTTCCAGAATATCTCAGAGAGCATCACCGCCTACGCCCTAGGAGGCGGGGTTTATGCCGCAGCCGGCGCGACAGTGAATTTAAGCAACACGATTGTGGCAGGCAACGGCTCTGATCTCAGCCCGGACTGCTACGGAAGTCTTACCTCAGCAGGAAACAACTTGATCGGCAATGATGACGGCTGTGGATTTCACGCCGGGACCGGCGATATGGTAGGCACTCATGCTGCCCCCATCCATCCACAGCTGGGTCCGCTGATGAACAATAGCGGCCCAACCTTTACCCATGCCTTGCTCAGTGGGAGTCCAGCCATTGACGCAGGGAACAATGCCACTTGTGAGTCCACCGACCAGCGCGGCGTGGCGCGGCCAGTTGGGGCGGCCTGCGATATTGGCGCGTATGAGGGCGTGGATACAAACCAGACCTCCACGGTGGTCGTGCGCACCTTCACGGCTGGCAACCAGCAGGTCATTCCGGGCAGCCTGGAGTGCGACCAACCGGCAGCCGCGCCGAATTGCTCAACCGACCAGGACGCAGGTTATGTGCAGTACTATACGACTTTGATGCAGCAGTTCTACCTGAAGGAGGTGGGACGCAACGGCATCGATGGCAACAACGCACCTTTCATCTCCACCGTTCATTTCGACAGCGGCTACGACAACGCCTTCTGGTCGGGGGCGCAGGTGGTCTACGGCGATGCACATGAATTTGCCCAAGCGCCCGATATCATCGGCCATGAGCTGACGCATGGTGTGACACAGTAC
>DATJAH010000074.1:0-110435 GCA_035516425.1 Anaerolineales bacterium | reverse complement strand
GAGAGCTGATCGACCGGTTGATTCATTTGAAGTTCCGCCTGCTGTCTCAAGCAATAAATCACCGGGATAAAGTCGCTTCCTTTTAACCAAATCACTCTTAATCCATCTTCTAGGAAATGTGACCCCAGAATTTCTAAGCTTGCTAAAGTCTGTACCACGAATAATTAAAGCTTGCTCTGATCCAAACTCTGGTTCGCCTTTTCCCCATTCTCCATCCTTGCTTTCAGCGATAATATCCGCAAATAAAGTTTTTGAAATTTCTTTCATACATCCCCTGCTAGCTGTTTCAAGTTGTGTGCAATCACCTTATCTAACATATTTGCATCTTTAATCAGGTTACTCAATTCGTTTTGAGTAACAAGCAGCTCTTCAATAAACTCTTCCTCGGTCTTGCCGTCCTCCTCAATCACTACACCGACATAACGACCGGGGTTGAGTGAATAATCTTGTTCTTCAATATCTTTCAAGTTGGCTAATTTGCACAAGCCGGTCACATCTTCATATTCTGCATTCGGGAAATGCTCCTGCAACCAATGAACATGTCCAAAGAATTCTTCAGCTTCCTTTATTTCAGATTCCAATTTTTCCAGTGCTTCTTTGATCGCCTTCAAATTCTTTTGCGCGCCGCGATTGCCATTCGCTTCGCGAGCCATCTTTTCAAAGCCGCGCACGATCTTGTGCAGATTCTTCAAACCTTCATGCAGGGCCGTAAAGAACGGTTCGAATAGTTCTTGTAATTTGTGTTGCGATTTGTTGCAAGCTTCAATCGTCGTTTTGGTATTCGATTTAGCGAGATATATTTGATACACCTTCTGCAGTTTATCCCAACCTTGCCATTGCTCGGTCAGCGCTTTGATGGCTTTCTGTCCTTCAGAGTCGTCCAACGCAGTTAACAATTGCGCCGACATGTCTGGGATCAAGCTTGCATTCTTTGCAAGCTGATTCATACCGGATGCAAAATACTCATCCACCAAATGAATGAATTCTTCGCGTCTGCCCTTGTGTAAGCGGCTGATGATGCCAATATTCTTGATCTGCTCTGGTGTAAATTCACGGTGAGCGCGGTCAATTTGTTTGAAGATGTTACGTGCATCAATAAATAGAATGCGTTCGTCTTTCTTGTTCTTGTCGAAGAACCACAATGTCGCGGGCAAGGTCACAGTCCAGAACATGTTCGACGGCAGAGTCAACATGCCATAAATCAGATTGTTCTCGATTAGCTTCTTGCGGATGTCGGCTTCCGAGTGACGAGCGTCCGATGCAGAGTTTGCCATGACGAGCGCGGCGCGTCCTTTCGGCTTGAGGGATGTCGCAAATAGATTGATCCACAAGTAATTCGCATTCGGCACAGTTTCAGCCCCCGCATCTTTTTTCTTGACTTTGGTTTTGTTGCGCGGGATACCATAGGTATTGAAGCGTTTATCTTTTTCGACTTTGCCAAGATTAACTTCATCTACATTGAATGGCGGATTTGCCAGCACATAATTGAATTTCCCGAAGCTATCGAATAGGTCTTCATAATATGTATTTGCTTGACGGATGTCGCCACGCAAGCCATTGACCACCAAGTTCATCTTTGCCAGTTTTACATACTCCAACGTTTTCTCTTGTCCATAGACAAATAAAACATCGGAAGCATGTTGCTCTTGCGCCTTGCGATGACTCTCAACGAATGCCGCCGATTGAACGAACATTCCGCCTGAACCACATGCCGGATCAAAGACGGTTCCATCGTGCGGTTCAATAATCTCGACCATCAACCGGACCACTGAACGCGGTGTAAAGAACGTGCCTCCGCTTTGACCTTCTGCCAACGCGAACTCGCTCAGGAAGTATTCATAGATCTGCCCGAACAAATCCCCATCCACATCTTCGGGGATATTCTGGAAAGTTTGCAATAAGCGTTTAGGAATGCTCTTATCCGTGCGCGTCAATCTGAAATATTCATCTTGTGGTAATACGCCATTCAATTCGGACTTATATTCCTCGATCGAAGCCATAGCCTTCTTAAGCGCCTTATCTGCATCCTTGTCTTCAGGCAAATTCAAGAGAAACTTATAACGTGCATGTTCGGGCAGATAAAATCCGCACTTCTCAATAGCAATTTCGTGCAATGGCTTCTCGCGACGTGTTCCTTTTAGTTTCTTGTACTCTGTAAGAATCTCATCTTCATACTTGCGATACTTGTTATCGGCGAATTTCAAGAAGATCAAGCCCATGACAGGCGTTGAATATTCGCTCGCGGTTAAGTCAGAGTTAGCACGTAAATCGTCCGCGCTTTTCCATAAACTATCATTGAGGGCTTTGAGTTCTTCGGAATTCATATGAAATCTATTTTACCTGCTCGGTGTACATATCAGCGAAGTGCTCCATCAGCAAGCGGTGAACAAAAATGTAACCGCCACCGACACGACGAAGGAAGATCAGATCCGTGCAATAATCAAGGAAGGAAACTATGTCCCAGGGAAAAATATTGTTGCTACTTAAAACAAGATGCAAACTGTAGCGCTTAACAAATGAGAAGCTACCGTTCAGGAAGCCGCTAACTAGTCCAGCTAATAATCCAATAATAACTCCAATGGTTAAACCGAAAATCGGCCTATAAAACAATCCAATGACTAGGCCGAACATAATACTAAAAATCAATCCAGTAATGGTCCCTAAAACAAATCGATATTCTTTCATAACCTTGTTCTGATTTAACCAATTTGCTGGCAGATTTTGTGGTGTAAAAACTAATTGATCATTTAATAGCATATTATGTGCAAGCCGCGTAAGCCATCGAAGAACATCCTGCTCTGAAAAAGATGGTTGCAATGAACGCTCAGTACGATCAAACATGTGCCCAATATAAGCATCAAGAAGATACTTACGCTGAACCTCAATGTTTTTGGAAATTAAGATATCTTTGTTTTCTATACCGCGATATGCTAATGTCATGATACTCAAGAAAAGTGGAGACTGTACTAATTCTCGCAAAGCAGTATCTTTTTGAAGTATTTTTTGAATACCCGTCGCCTGTGAGCCGAGCCTTTTGAAATATTTCCGAACTTGATCGAAAGTAAGCGGTTGAATCTCAATAGCGCCATCGAAGGAAAGCTGCGCAGAGAGTTCGTTATATTCCTGACTTCGGCTACAAACGACCAAACTTGTCAAGCCATGTTCTCTGCGAAAAATATTGATAGCTTCCACGCATTTGTTACGGTTCCTATTATGCACTTCATCCAAACCGTCCAAGAGTAACAACAATTTATTCCCACCTAGCCAATCGCGTGACGTTTTCTTCGGCACATAGTAGATAAGATTTAACTCCTCCATGAGCCATTGTGCTAGAGTATGCTCCTCAGTCCATGAAGCAAGGTTGAACACTATTGGGATAGGTTCAGTTTCATTCTGACGAGCACGCGCAATTAATTGATTCGCCATTTGAAGAAGCATTGTCGTTTTTCCCGAACCGGGCGAACCAAGGATTAATAAAGAACGTCCCAGGCCGACCTGCTCAAAGATTTCCAGCACCGAAGTGCCTGCCGGGATGGTTTCGTTAGTTGCTTCTTTTTTAATCCCCCATGGAAACTTTACCATATCAGGATTTTCCTTGATTTCTAACTCTATCAACGCCGCGCCGTATAAAGATTTCTCCAAAACACCCTTGACCCAAAAATTTTCAACGTGGTTTAAAAGAACACGGCGATTGCGCTGGTCAATTATTTCTTCCTTTTTAGATTCAAAGATATTATTAGTTATCGCTTGGCTGAGATTGATGCTTTCACTATTGGTAAATATGTCAAGACGTGCTGGCAATAGCTCACCTGTAACGCCAAAGATTATGTCGCTCAGATCCCTTGCTATTTCAGAGAATTTTTCTCGTTCCAATGGATTACTCATTTTTTGACCAGAAGCACGTATCTCTGATAAAAGTTCCTTGGCATACGAAATATTTTTCGATGCACGCTCTCTATCATTTGAAAGTTTTTCAAACTCGTTGATTAATACAGCAGAAGATCTCATAGGGCATTTTCCACTGAGTTAAGATTTTGGCTTAGGTCATTTGCGGTTTGCAAAATTATTGCATCGGCTAAGTTTAGAACTTCTTTAAGTGTGTCCACCAGGTCAAAAAATGTTAGCTGCATTAGTTCAAATGTATCCACTCTCTTAATATCTACATCTCTAATCAAACGATAAATATACAAAGTGCTATTATTATCCAATTTAATCCTTAAATCATCGAGAATTTCGTTTTGGATAAGGTGAAGAGCCCCCAATGTTTTCCTGAGTTCTTTTGATTTCGGTTCACAAGTACTAATCCAATGGGATTCAATGTCTTTCATGGCAATTTCAACATCCTTTTGTTCCAATGGATCCACTTTCAAGATTTGCCTTTCGATAACGTTTGTGCTAAATAAAAGCTTTTGAACTCCAGCATGAATAAGCTTCCATTCTTGTAAATTCAATACGAGCTCAGATGTGTTTGAAAGATTCTGTACTTCTTTATTCAAATCGAGGTATGGGCGCTTATTACCATCTCCACTCCTATGGCTATGATCAATATTGTTTTTTCGCTTTGTATTACGTAATTTTAGAATGATAGGGGAAGCAAAATTTTCACTTACCACAATTTTACTTACACTAAAATCATCACCAAAACTTGCTAGAACAGTCCATTGCTTTTGCATTAGAGCTGGAATTTCAAAAAATCCATTGGAATCTGCAGAGTAATCACCTTTAAAACCCAAAACAACAAGCTTTGCATTCGCAGCCAACTTTCCATTGGGAAAATAAACATTTCCTTTGAGCATAACCGTATCATCGACAGTTTTAGATAATGATTTGCTCTTTCCAGGGAATATCTTATCCATTAGATCCAAAGTGTCATTTATAAATCCAGCAATACTAGCTAAGACAGAAAAGCCAGCCACGAAAGCTACAGCGGCCAATGCCAGTCGATAATTATTATTCGTGGATAAAGTAGGTTGGATAAATACGCTAACATAATACACACCAACAAATAGCGAGACTCCCAACAGAAAAAGAACAATCGCAATAATACGGCTTCTTCTCATAATAATTGATGGTATTTATCAGGTTGGTAGATAATTACAGCCTCTTTAGATGGCCAAGCAAAATCTCCTACCAGCAGACGATGAACGGCCATCCAAATGATGCCCACAATGTATAGCAAAACGGTGACGGTACAAAGAGCTAGTTTCATTACACATCTGATCTTATGAAATTAACCGCCCACACAGTTCGTTTGCGCAAACGGTAGGTTTCTTTCCTCTCTATCCGCTACGCGCCCGAATCGCGTAGTCCGATGTTATGCCTCGCTGGACACCATCTCACGAGGCTTATTTGTTAAGGATAGACGAGAGGGGATGATTTGTCAATTGCAGACGTCAGGGATTTGTAAGCCGTCTTTTTCCCCGCTAATCGGCTTTGAGATGCTCAAGAAAGTTGGGATAAGACTCGAATCAACCAAAAGGATGACGCACATGATAATTGTGCGCATTGTATCTTCCCTGTCACTTACAGCAAGAACTGGAAGAAAACAGCTCTGAAAAGAAAGACTGTACGAATCATTTTCCATTTATAATATTCGAGAAATATCTGAAGATTTCGATCCGCATATGCACCACAAGGGAGTACCTAAATGAGACATTTATTTTGCGTTCTCAACTCCGACGCGGCTAACTTATATGGAGGTCGCTTTTCAGTTGAGGATTTGGTTTCAGGGACATACCAAACTTGTACCCTAGGTATTCCTAGTCTAGTGGCTCATGACCACAGCAGACCAATTGGATGGGTTTTTCCAAAAACTGTGTACATTGAGCCGGGCCTTACCCGCGCTGCTGGTTTTGGTTGGCTTCCGGAAGGAGACGAAGAACGGGAACAACTTATTAAGCAGTATAAGTTGCACTATCATAAAACCTACATCGAGCCAAATAAAATCTATTTTGACGAGCTTGCGGCGAAATTGAAACCCTTTTTTCAAGGGGGTGAGCTGAAAACGGTGTGCGAATGTGTTGCATACTTCGAACCTGGACTGGCGACAAGAGTATTCGCGGAGCTCTTCCGCTTGCAGGATAAAGACGGCCTTGTGCCAATAGAAAGCCTTAAACCAATTGGGCCTGGCATATATCGGGTCGGAGAATTTGTGGCTTTTGCTCATAATTTCTTCCGAAGAAATCTTTGTCGCTGGAATTCCTTGAACTATCCGCTGTTAACGAAGGTGCAAGATATAGGAACCAGCGGCGTGAGGGCACGCATAGCTCTTGACCTCGATATCGTTGGTCTGGCAGCTTCCTTTTTAGGTGAGATGCTGGAGTTACAGTATTGGTGGGGGCCAAAATTTAGTGAAGACCTTACATCGATTCCTCGAGGTGTCACTCACTATGAGGCAAGCGAAACTGACCGGGTAATTTTCGGGATCTCGGGCATGGAATTTCGATGGGGGATAGATCATACGCATCACATATTTGAAGCGGAGGAACTCCGTGATGTGCCATCCTCGACAGAATCTAATCTAGAATACGGATGCCGCTATGTTCACTCGATGATTGACACAGAATCTCGCAATGTTGTGCATCTGGACGGAGCGATCCGTTCGTATTCTGAAGAGAAAATGATTCAACGTCTTGGTATGAGTCTAGACCATGCGCCACGTGACACTGTATATACTAAATTATGGCGTGTTGATGGTGAGATCTCAGTTCCCTTATGGAAATCTCTAATATCGGATTATTATCGCGACAATTACCTTGTTGGTGAATATTTTGGCGCCGAAGATGATGCTGTTCAAGCGAGAAATGAGAACAAGGAAAAGACCGAAAAGAATCTAGTGCAAAAATATGTGCCATATTCCATGAGCAGTGATTCGGGTGTCCGAGTTGCTCTATCATTTTCGAATGTTATTGAAATGGGGGGCACGCATTCACCACGGATCATTGCTCTAGACACAATTTCCAACGGCTCAGTCTCCCAAATATATGTTGAGAATTGTGGTTTAGAGCTAAAGAAGGCCCTCAAAAAACACGGAGTTTATCTATCAGTCCCAACTGAAATACAGTACGTTAGCTTCAAAGATCTCTACGCGAATTTTCCTTTAATCTTCCATGACGGTGCCAATATAGTACAAGGTCTACGGCTAACCCTCGATGCTGTCAGAAGACTAATTCAAGTGTGGATGGCAAAAGGACTTGATATGGTTGTTTGTTATAAGGTCGGTTTTCCTGTCGACATTGAACGAGTTGCGGTGATTTCTGTAATCGGGCATGTAAAGGACATGATGAATTGGCTATCCTCGGAACACTGCTACCCACCAACTTCCCCTGATGAACTAGGTGTATGGGCAGAGAAAGTTGCTGCATATCTCACTCAGACATTTCCGGGCTCAGCCGACATTCCCGCTCTCAGCGAAGTCCTTATGCAAACTGGTGTTCTATTAATTAACCGCCAGCATATTGACTTTGGCAATTGGACGACAGAGCGCTTGGAGGAGGAAGGGGAGTATAGGTGGGGTATTAGGGTTCCAGAAGAAAATATCGAACAGGTTCGCAGCCTAGAGGTTGCGGGTGTTGTTCCAGGCTTCGGATTTCTGATCAAAGAGTCGCGGTGTACCAGATGTGGGAACGAATATCGCAGTTGTGAATGCTCAAAGATGCTAGACGATAATGTAGCAGAGCAAATCCGCGATTTCGCGCCATTTCCATTTTGGACCGATCGCCCACTTCCAGGATATGGCAATGGATGAGACCAACAAACAATCTTGTCAAACCGCCGGCCGCCTCATGCGAATTGTTCATGTTATATTCTGTTTATTATTTCGATATGTAAGTTCTGGCTAACTATTGCGGGTCTTTATTATGGCTAAACTGTTTCCCGAACATCTTCCTCAGAGCATACTGGATAATCCTCTTCGCAATGCGGAAAGTAGAGTGTATGAGCACTTGAAGCAGCTAAATGACAAATTCACAGTATATTATAGCGTTCCTTGGCAATCCCATTTAGGCTCTCTTGGCGTTGTGGATGGTGAAGCAGATTTTGTGATTGTTCATCCAGATATCGGAATCCTGATTTTAGAAGTCAAGGGTGGTGACATTTCTTATGATCCGAGCCAAAATCAATGGTTTACTACGGGCGGCATGAAGATAAAAGATCCAATAGAACAAGGTCGTAAAAATCATTATGCTCTATTAGATAAATTTAAGGCGCTTCCGAATTGGGACAAAAGGAGATACATAAATATTGGGCATGCAGTCTGCTTTCCATCGGTTTACGCAAAAGAGAAAAGACTAAAACCGGATCTGAATCGAGAAATTATCATAGACAAAAGTGATTTGGACGACATTTCCAACAGTATAGATCGATTACTTCATTATCTGTTTGGCGCGCATATTACGGATGGGGCACCTGGGTTAGATCGCGTTCAAATTATCGAAAAGTTGCTTGCTACTTCCTTCCAACTCCGAACTCCGCTCGGAGTTGAGCTTGAGTACGAAGACAGAAAACTGGTAGAGTTAACAGATACGCAAATCATGGCTTTATCATTTCTCGGTGATCGAAAAAGAGTTGCTATTGCAGGTTGTGCCGGTTCAGGTAAAACCATGTTGGCTGTTGAAAAAGCGGTCCGACTACAAGAATTGGGATTGAATGTATTACTAACCTGCTTCAATGCATCCCTTGCAGAATTTTTAAGAACCAAACTTGCAGGGAAAGAAATTACGATTGTCAATTTTCACGATCTTGCAAAAGAAATTATCAAGCAAACGGGTTTCCGAGTTCAATCCTCAAATGATGATAGTGAATACTATGATAACATTCTGCCCGAGGCTTTATTTGAAGCGGCGGGAGAAACCGGGGCCGCATTTGATGCAATCATTGTTGATGAGGGCCAAGACTTTAAGGAGAATTACTGGATCGCTCTTTCTGCTTTGCTGAAACCAGAAGGCTATTTATACATTTTTTTTGACAATAATCAAAATCTCTATAATGGGGTACAAAGCTTCGCTGGATTAATTACTGAGCCTCCGTTTTCTCTAAATCAGAATTGCAGGAATACGAAATCAATTCACAAAATTGTAGCCAGGTTTCACAGCAACCCCAATGGCATTATTTGCAGAAGCCCGGAAGGACGCCCGCCTGAATTATTCATATATGAGACGGAAGAACAGTTCCTGCGGCTTATACAAGGACTTCTGAACAAGCTGGTCAACGAAGAGCATATTAGATCGGAGGATATAGCAATTATTACTCCCCGATCACAGGATAAAAGCGTTCTGAAAGGAGGAAAGAAATTAGGTAACTTTACTTTAACATCTAGTCCATCGAATTTTCAAAATGAAATTTTAGTTTCCAGTATTCATCGATTTAAAGGTTTAGAACGGCGTGTAATAATCATGGGTGAGATTGATCACCGCTACAATTACAATCCGGAAATGGTCATGTATGTTGGTTGTTCTCGAGCACGTACCCAACTCTATATCTTGCACGACAAAAATGCTCCAATGCAAATAACTTCTCACTTAGAATATCATAGTCAGCAAGCATGGGAGATTTGAATGCGAAGTCTAACAGAATGGGAAAACTATCTTCGATCGTATTTCCAGCGCCGACTTCGTCTCGTCGGTGAAATTCCCCTTCGTCGTCGAGATGTGGAAGAACTCGCCGACTTAATCAGGGCTTATTTTGCTGAGCTTTCCCAGCAAGAAGGAATGCCTCATGCAACGAAAGACCTAACCAACAAATATCCTCACGCTTTCATCACTTTCCTGACAGCGTTCGCAACATTCAATGAACAGCTCAATTATTGGCGTACGCTTTCGGAGCGGCTCGATATTCCGGAGAGCCACTTTAACAATTATGGCTGGCGACACATCGCATACGATTGGATAAAAAAGACTGACCTTCCCGTCTTATCTGAAAAGCAAGTCTCAGACAAATATATATCTACTTTACGATTCCATGGAGGTATTCCGTTATATTCCTTACCAGATTTTTTTGCGTATGTTCTTCTCCCCTCAGTCGAAAAAGCAGAATATGCCGAATTGCCCGCGGAGCGCGCCCTAAAGAAAATCCTCGATGGAATACATAATGTCGATTTCCCAGTGATTAATTTCTTAACTTATAGCGGCGAATTGGGTCTCGAGTATTTTACTTCATGCCGAGAAATGGCAAGACGCTACATACGAGCCCAGGAGTTGGTCGCCCCCGAAGAATTAAAGTTGCCGGCTTACCTTACTGAAGCGTTTTTCAATTTTATGGAAGGCAGTCAAGAAAGTTTATCCCATCTCCGTAAGCCGATTCTATATTTCAACCCCTATGAAGAGCCAAACCTGCATGTACAGTTACCTGAGGAACAAGTTCCATTGTTCTTCGTTAATGAGAAAGTCTACTGGCAAATTTCGTGGGATGGGCTAAAGACCCCTTTTGAAATTACTCCGAATCTGCATAAACAAAGACAAGAGGTATTAACACGCGAGAGCAGCCTACGATTAGAGAACCCGCCGCTCTTTCTAAAGATCTCCTTACTTAGGCGCAGAGCAACAGATAGCCCTCAACCTATCCGTCGTTGGACGCTACCTTGTTTGCCCTCTAGCGAGCAGCCTCTTTTGGCTGCTCGGGGGCAGGGGCAAATTCTTACTTCACAACAGGAACTGCCCGGTGAAAAATTATTACTTGTGTTTCCGGCCGATGTTCAATTGCGAACGGAAGGTGAGGGATCTAGATTGGAAACTTATCCTGCACTTAGCGGCATATTTTCCGATTGGCACGCAGAAGCGTGGGATTTAACGAAAGCCCAATCGTTGCATCTTTTGAGAAAAGATCAGGAAGTTTGTCCTGCCTTGCCCATCGGTTTTGCCGATCAATTACCTTTGCTGGCAGGTGTAGTGTGTCCATATAACGACGACGCCAAGGGTATTCCACTTTACGCTGGTCATTTCCCTGTAGTAAGGATACCCATGCGACGGGGCCGGTCTCTTGTGGACGAACTCAAGCGATGGAAAGTTGAAATTCGATCGCAATCGGAAGCAAATCCAATACTCAATCTCGAAGTAACTCCAGCTGCCTACTTGGAATACGTAAATGTTTCCGATGAAAATTTCGCTGACTTTGATTTAGCAGCTATTTTAGGCGAAAATGCGATTGGGACCTTCAATATGCTGGTCCGAAGTCAGTACGAAACGGAAGCGGAATTTCGCTTTCGTATATGGCCCTCGCTTTACGTTCTTGATTTGGATAAATATATATTGCCTGGCACCAACGTGGCGCAACCTATCAGTTTTAGCCTGCGTCTTCCTGAAGATTCGCGCTGCGAGGTCCAGCCTGGTGTGGATGGAATAACTATTGAGCCTAGCGCTCTCGCGACCAAAATCATCGTAGATGAAGAATGTATTCAGGCAGATCTTTTCCTAATCAAAACAGCAGAAAACGGGAATCTTCTGCGAGTTCCTATTTCTATCCCGATACCGCGCCTGCGTTGGAAACTCCTCTTTGGGGATGCCGATACCGAGCCAGCGTGGGCGACTAGGCCGATCCAAAAATCAGCAGACGCTCTTTTACAATCAACCTCCGCGTCCGTTCACCTAAGTATGCACGGTATTCATGCTATCGCAGATCGCATAAGCCTGTTACTGGTCGACCCGGAGGCGCCAGACAATTATTTACAGGAAGAAAATCTGCGAATAAGTGCCTTTGAAAAGGATGTGTTGCGCATTCCACTATCATCCTTCCGAACCACGCTTGCGGGCTATACAGGATCGCCGCAACTGGAGCTACAGCTTTTTTATCGGGCACTAAACTTCTCAGAATCTAAGCGGGTGCCCCTTGCATTTCTAAGTCGGAAAATGGAAGTTAGCGATGTTGCTTTCAATCAGATTAGTGAGTTGATTTGGAGACTTTCCTGGACGGAATCCAATCCGCTACGGAATCGACGGCTATTGATTGAATCCTTATGGCAGCCATGGTGGTATTCGCCAGATCAAGAGTTTAAAATACCTGATAAAGCTCAGGGAAACTTTATCTTACAGAATGTGGCTCTGCTTCCATCTCACTATCGCATAGCCTTTTACACAGCACAGCTGAATGCGCCTGAGCGAACTGGTTTATCCGATGCCAGGTTTTTTGAGATACATACCTGCACTCCTCAAGAACGGGTACTTCAATTGGAAAACCAACCATGTCCAACCGCCGAGATAGATTTTAGCCGTCATTTTGAAATTTGCATCATATTAAATGAGATAGGAGAGCGCTACGATGCTCATCTTAATCGTTGTCTTGAAATTCTAAAGTCAAGGAAGCTGACAAACCTAAACATCCTGCTTCACTATCACGGCTGGCTCGAAGAACAATCCAATAAACACCCAGAGGATAATGGCTTGAAAGCAAATTTAATGGCATTTCGCAGTTGGATGTTTACACCTGAAATCGTAAGCCATGCAATTCAGCATGAAAAAAGGAATTCACCATTGCGTTCTTCGTATGTGAAGATGGTGACATCAGCAAATAGTCTGTATCTGGATACAGCCAAATTATTGATTGAGTATGAAGAAGATCCTTCTGTTATAAATCATTGCCTTAATCTTCTAATGGAAACTCATGTGGGGGATTGTGTTGCTTTAATATACGATTTGGTTCATGCTGCTCGGTTATCCTTTCTCGATGGCGCACACATATTGGCTTCAAAACCGCAAGATGTAGTACAACTTCTGCTGCGCCTAACCGAATCTAACACGCGCGATAGCTTAATCCTTTCCTGGCTCCATCAAATCGAAGAGCCTGTTCAAACAATAGATAAATTGCCAATCGCAACCATTCAGCAGTTGTTGAGTATCGATCAGGATCAGAAATTTCTCAAGCATTACGAGCGGGCGCTTCGGGAAAAAAATGAAACCTCCGGGATTCCAATCGAAGTGGCAGATGGAACGGTGAAAAAAGAGCGCGGCAAACCATCCGCGATTAACCTTGGCGTTGTATCTGAGGCAGTTCGTCTCAATACACCCGCCGGGATCGGAACTGCGATTTGGGTTCAAAGAAATAATGGCGAGAAGATCAGTCAGGCGAGATTAAGAGATGAAGATTTTCATGTGCTCTTGAAACTCTCCACTGGAGAAGATGTAATAATAGATTTCGAAAAAAAGACAATCAGATTTCAACATGGTAATCGGGTATATTCGTGTTCGAATTGTCAGCACTTTGCATCTGCTAATAAAGCGCTTTTATATGAACATCAAAATAAGGAACATCCATTCGCGAAACATTTTGTCGAAGTATTCACTGCAGAGTTCATCATAGACCCCAGAAACATTCTTGTTTCTCCGACCAAATAAGATAAGAGACGATCGATATGCCAATTCACCCGCTAAGCACCACGAGAGATATTCGCAATGCTTATTTGCGATATCTAAAGACTATCAAACCATTCCAAGACAATACTTTACGATCGGAATTTGCCCGTGCGATCGAAATGCCCGACATGCTAGTCAAGGGACCCTTGATTGAAATTTCTCAGCCATATCGACCTGATATCTCGATAAAGAAGTTAGTCGAGCAGGGTATTCTATCTCAATTATTCGAGAAACTATGTTCAGATGCGCTGCCTTACGATCGCGATCTCTACGATCACCAAGTTAAGGCTATCAAAAAGGCTGTGGCCGGACGAAATCTAGTAGTTTCGACTGGCACTGGTAGCGGAAAAACCGAGAGCTTCTTAATTCCTGTTCTCAATCATCTGCTGCGCGAGGAGGAAGAAGGAACTCTGAACCAACACGGTGTTCGAGCCTTGTTCCTATATCCAATGAACGCCCTCGCCAATGATCAAATGAAAAGACTGCGTCGAGTTCTTGGTAACTATCAGCCAATCACCTTCGGTAGATACGTAGGAGAAACAGAATTTGACAAAGACAAAGCCCAACAGCTATTTGCGCAGAATTACCCGGAAGAAGCTAAGCTTGATATAAAGAACGAATTAAAGAGCCGAAATGAAATGCACGATCGCCCACCTCATATTCTCCTTACCAACTACGCTATGCTTGAATATCTGCTCCTGCGGCCAGCGTCCTCTCCGCTTTTTGACGGCCTAACAGGAAGCCACTGGCAATTTATTATTTTGGATGAGGCCCATGTATATGATGGGGCCAATGCGACAGAAATGGCAATGCTGTTGAGACGATTACAGAATCGGATCGTGGGTCGCACTTCCAAGCGGATTCAAGCTATTGCGACCAGTGCTACGCTGGGAAAGGGTCGTGAAGATTTTCCAGCAGTAGCTGAATTCGCTTCCAAACTTTTTAATCAGAACTTCATCTGGAATGAGAATGATCCCGAAAATCAGGATGTTATCTCCGCTGAACATTTACCGATAGAGGCACTGGGACCAATTTGGGGATCGGGTTCGCCAGACTTCTATGCAGAATTAAGAACAATCGTTGATAATGAACAGCTTGAAGATGTTGCCAAAATCAATCAATTGGAATCTATACTTAGAAAATATCAAGTGCCCGAAGATGTGATATTAAACGCGCGCAAGGAGACCTTAGAAGAACCTGGCGTAGCAATTGCGCGATTTATCTACCTCACACTCAAGGGGGATCAACGAATTCGAGATTTCTTAAATGAGTTAAAGGCTGAACCTGCACTCTTAACATCAGTTTCCCGCAAATTGTTTCCTGCCACATCAAATCCTGAAATTGCGTTGGTAAACTTGGTGGCTTTGTCGGTAATGGCCCGAAATAGTATTGCAACGGCACCACTTCTACCCGCGCGGTACCATGTTTTTGCTCGTGCCTTGGAAGGAGCGTTTATCTGCTTAAATGAAAATGCACATAAAAACTCCGATGGCACAATTGCTCCCCGAATATTCTTGCAACGCCAGAAATATTGCCCACATTGCGGAAGCCGTGTTTTCGAATTAGCAAACTGTACCCGTTGTGGTACAGCCTATCTTATCGGTCAAGCTATACCAGGTAGCGAATTGGATGAACCCGAAGCCAAATTTCCGATTAACGCGGATCAGCAGTACCTGCTACAAGATAGCAAACTTTATGTGACTGAGGCTGCAAGACACACCGGCTACTATGTTATTGCCGAACAAATTTCCAGCCTAGATGAAGATGAGCCGGTTAGCGCTGAGGACACAGATCCCGACGTGATGAACGAAAATCTGAATCTCGATCCTTATTCGCTTTGCACAGAATGCGGCCAAATTCAATCGACTGATATACCAAGACAATGTAAGTGCAAATCGCCGATGCAAAAAGTCAATCAAGTTCAGCTTGGCAGAGCCAAAACCTTGAAACGGTGCGTAAGTTGTTCAACCCGTGCCAGCGGTGGGGCAGTCTATCGTTTTCTTACTGGACAAGACGCCCCAGTCAGCGTTCTTGCAGATGCTCTATATTTAAATATTCCTCCATCCAAGGATGAAACTGCAGAATACCCAGGCGAGGGTCGCAAGCTATTAAACTTCACTGATAGTCGTCAAAATGCCGCTTTCTTTGCGCCATTCATGGAACGCGCTCATGAACGGACTTTGAGACGCGGGTTGATATTGAAAACCCTCCGCACAACTCAAGGTGCTCGCGATGGAAAGTATCGTTTAGAAGACCTCTTACCTATCCTTATCAAGCGATCGGAAGAGATTGGTTTTTTCTCTCCAAGAGAATCTTATCCAAGCAAGGAAGAAAAAATGGCTGTGTGGCTGATGCAGGATTTTACCCCTCTCGATCGGCGTATTAGTCTCGAAGGATTGGGACTACTTAGATTTGACCCAGTAGTTTCAACAAATTTTTCCTCGCCAGTAATCCTAAGTGGAGAACCCTGGTCACTAAATAAGGCGGAATGTTTTATCTTGATTCGAAACCTCTTAAACACTCTGCGTTATCAGGGCGCGGTCACATATTTATTGCCTGATCGTAATTTGTATGCCAACGCAGCTTTCAAGCCGCGCGACAAAATGTTCTTCGTTCGCGAGGTAGATAGCGATCCAAAACGGCATATTTTTAGCTGGATGCCGGCTGAAGGACATGGCAACGCTCGCTTGGATTATTTGAAACGTCTCTTGCTGGCAAAGGGAATTGCAGAATCGGAAGCTGAAAACCTAGCAAAACAGAAGCTGCAAGAAATATGGAATTATTTGACTGAGCCGGAACAACCCTGGAAGGAAGTCTTCAAAGGCGAGTTGGTCAAGGGCCTTGGGATCGTTTATCGAATATCACACGAAATGTGGAACATTGTTCCAACTTTGGAAGGAGTCGATGATTGGTTTATTTGCAGTCGTTGCAAGAATATCTACCTAGCCAGTATTAAAGACACTTGCTTAACTTACGGTTGTTCTGGAAAACTGGAACCGTTGGCTAGTCATCGGGATGAGATCGAAACAAATATATATCGCCAGAATTATCTGTCAGAAAACCTGATCCCACTTTCTGCAGAAGAGCACACGGCTCAATGGACTCCTCAGGCGGGTGCCCGTGTTCAGAACAAGTTTATTCGCGGTGAAGTTAATCTTCTCAGTTGCTCAACCACATTTGAATTAGGGGTTGATGTTGGCGATTTGCAGGCAGTCGTTATGCGGAACGTTCCGCCCACTACGGCCAATTATATACAAAGGGCAGGTAGGGCGGGCCGTCGCATCGACTCCGCAGCCTTTGTACTGACCTTTGCTCAAAGGCGTTCGCATGACTTACATTATTATGAACACCCAGGTGAGTTAGTTGCCGGGAAGATGAAGCCTCCTTACACATCACTTGCCAACGAGAAAATTGTTCGACGGCACTTGCATTCCACAGTATTTTCCGATTTCTTTCGCTGGGCGAGATCTCGAGGGAGAGAATTCAATAAGGTTGGTGAATTTTTTGCTCCCGATGATATGTTGCCGGGACAGGAAATGCTACGGGAATTTCTGGATACGCGGCCAACTGAACTTCTATACGCCCTCCAAGCTATTATCCCGCAAGATTTGCAACGGGAGTTTGGTTTGGAAAATTGGCTTTGGATTCCAAAACTAACGAATCCAGAAGGTACAGGAGTGTTGGATTTGGCAGTAAGTGATATTACAGAAAGAATCAATGATCTTCAAAAAAACTATCAGGAGGCAATTCAAAAAGCAGCTAGGGCACCTTCATCCTCGGTGCTGAAGGAAGCAGACCGTTATGTAAAAATTGCCAATCAGATCAAGGGGCGTGAATTGCTTGGTTTCCTCGGGACAAGAAACGTACTTCCAAAATACGGCTTTCCGGCCGATGTGGTGGAATTGAAGACCGATCATTTATATTCTATTGACCAAGCGCAAGATGTCGATTTGAGTCGAGACTTGCGTGTTGCAATCTCTGAATTTGCGCCTGGCAGTGAAGTTGTTGCTGCTAAAAGAGTGTGGAAAAGCGAGGGCATCCGACTTTTACACCGCAAGCAATGGGATCGATTCAAATATGCTATCTGCAAAAATTGCCAGAAGTTCCATTATGGGTCTTCGATTAAACCGATTTGTGAATGTGGCGAAGTATTAAAGGAGAGAGGGGAATTTATCATTCCAGAAAATGGTTTTGTTGCTGCAAACAAAGTTTCACTCCCAGGAGATGAACCTCCTACTCGAATTTATGCTAGCCGCGTTCATTTTGCAGACTATCATGAGGAGCATATAGCTAAGAATAATGAATCAACAGAGTATGAGCAAGTGGCCGATCTCCAAATTCCGTCATTAACCCGATATTCGCGCTACGGGATGCTAGCGATAATCAACGATGGATATGGAAGCGGCTTCGGAATCTGTGAAATTTGCGGCTGGGCTGATGTAGTAGATCCAAAGAAAAAGATTTTCCTAAGCGCGAAGAATACTGGTCATCATAATCCAATCACAAGTGAAAGCTGTAACGGCACCATAAGCAAATATCACCTTGGACATCTCTTTATGACTGACGTTCTTGAAATACGGATTTCAGGTTTTTCTTCGCTCTTGGCTAAGACACCCGCGATGTTGAGCCTTATGTATGCCCTCTTGGATGGTTCCAGCATTGCGATGGGAATCCGTCGAAACGATATAGATGGCACTCTATATTTTCGCAAATTCGGTGAGCCGGCTTCGATTATTCTCTACGATAACGTACCCGGAGGTGCAGGCCATGTCGAAAGAATAAAACTCAATCTTCGCACATGTGCAAGTTCAGCATTTGACCGAATCAATTCTTGCAAATGTGGCGAGCCTGCAAAGAACACCAGTTGTTATAACTGTTTAAGAAATTATAACAATCAGTATTTTCATGACCAATTGCAGCGAGGATACGCGCTAGATCTGCTCCGTTTAATGCTTGGCAAGTGATAAGACTTCCGTGAAAGGTCGCAAATAGCAGTCTTGTTCAACAGGCAAATATGAAAAATGTCTATCGTTAGGAAAGCCGCGCGCACGTGAAGTAGTCTTATCAATAAAAGGTATTATGCTGTTGAAATGAATATAAGTTAGTGCTTCATCAGTAAAGGCAAATGAATATGACATCCATCCCATCATTTGAAGAAACAGTTCTTCATTCTATTTGCAACATCTTAGGTGACACCGCTGAAGGGTTAACTGGTAGCGAAATTGGGCGGCTGTTATATGAGAGTAATATTGGCGATCTATTACCGGGATTTACAAAAAGAGATAGGTTGTTTGAGGCGTTGAATCAAAAGCAGAAGCAAGATGGTTGCGCTAATAATATTCTCGCCTTTATGCAAAGTGCGATGAGTCCTGTTCGTTATACACAGCAGCCTCATGTTTTTGAAAGTCGGAGATTTGAACTGAACAAAGCTTTGGCTTTTGCCGGATTAAAGTTAGGTGAAGATGGAAAATTCAAAGCAATAGCCATTGCCAATACACTATCTGAAGCTCAAGAACGAGCGGGTAAATTATACAAGCAATTGCTTTCGAGAAATGCTCACAGCGATATTTTACTTTTCTGTCGAGCTGAGTTACTCCAGGAGAATTATTTTCATGCAGTATTTGAAGCAACAAAGAGTATTGCAGACAAAATTCGCGAAAAGTCAGGATTATCAACTGATGGCGCAAAGTTGGTAGATGAGGCATTTGGTGGAGAGTCACCCTTGTTGGCTTTAAACACTCTGCAAACTGAAACAGAACGAAGTGAACAAAGCGGTTTTATGAACTTGCTGAAAGGTTTGTTCGGTACTTTTAGAAACACACTGGCACATGCTCCAAAAATCAAATGGAAGATAAACGAGCAAGACGCAGTGGACATGCTTACATTTGCATCTTTCATTCATCGTAAACTTGACAGCTGTGTTCGTACCAGAAAGTGATTTGTGATATAGCCGTAGAGTCGCATTCCTTTTCCTTTGCAGATCTTGTGCAAATAGAAAATTTTCCGACCGAAGCGATGGATTCTAAGGAAGTATGTCTGCGGTTTTAAGGGTAACTTGCCCGATATATAGCGGTGTAGAACCTTTGGATGCCGGTCTTGAGCAGATCTTAATGAGTGGGTTCCGAGTTGAGTTTTTGGTCGGATGATAACTCAAGCCTGACCTACGTGAAGTGGGGAAAAGGCAAAAAAAGATGGCGATTTCTGATGGATTACAAATCAGCGTTTTTTACGGAATTTGATGTAAGTCTCGATGGTTATGCTGTACCTATATCGAGGCGCCCCTGGAGAGACGCGAACTCTCTACTCGGTGGAAATATCCTTAGATTTGCTAAACGATAAAAACCCCGTCGAATCCGTTTGTAGATTTTTCACTCTGTTTGAAGTATTCTTTCCAGATTGTGGTATCAACGACGAGCATGATTAATTGTCTGTAAGCGAGAGGCGTAATTCGTGGATGTCTCCTCCAATTTCAACTTGCCACGCAGGCTACGGATCTCGCCCTGTTCGCACTAAAGGATCCAGCTATCGGATCAGGCGGTGCAACGGTTTATACGCCACTTTGCGCTCTGCCCTGATGCCGGTGATCTTTTGTGCTTGTTCCATGCGCTTATTAGCAACAAATATTCGTTCCCTTTTTAGATTAGGCCGACACTATCATCAATGCCCGCTCGGCCTTTCAAAAGGATTTCGGGCTCTGATCGTACAGGCTCTAGATCAATCCGGCGCGGCGAAGGCGATCTTTGAAAGCAACGCTTTTCCCAAACTGATCGAGAATCGCTGCAAAGCGTTGCTGGAATTGACTTTCCTGATGGGTATATTGCCCGAGTTCGTACAGCTCGTGTAGGAGTTGCACAGCCTCCTCATAGGCTTTCCCGCGCTTTTCCTTACAAAGAGATTCAACCTTTGTCCAAGTAGCTTCTTGACGTTGGCTAAGTTGCGCTAATCTCTGAATACGTTTGCGCTCCGCTTCCTTCTGTGTTTTGGCATGTGCCTGTTTCTTGAGGCGGTCTCGTAATTGGAAGAGTTCGGCCAGCGTGCGCATTTGCCGCGCTGGTTTCTGCCCTGGCATGTTATCGGCCAGTTTGGTTAAATGCTTTTTTAGGGAAACAAGAGCGCCCGGTTCACCGCGTACAATGTCGCCAAGATAGGCCTCCATTTCTTCGCGTGAGAGCTTGGAAATGAGGACAGCCGGATCGGCCTCGGGAACAGTTCCAATTTGCTGGGACGAACCCGCTGCTGCGGCGACCAGGTGCGGATCAATTCCGAAGAAGTCAATTAATGCCCGCAGGCCGGCATCCAATTGGTTCAATCCAAGCGGTACAGGCGGTTCTTTAATTTCTTCTGCGCTTTCCATATTTTCAGGCATCACAGATTTGAGCCAGGTGAGATAAAGGGCGCGATAATCACCTTGCATGATTTGTTCGCGCAGGGTGGAAAGACGACCCAGCACCCTGCCAGAGTCAACGAACTCGAGTTCAAAATCTTCGTTGCATGAAAGCTCGAGAACACGATAATTGCCTTGAGTTTTAAGGCTTATGTTCTCATCGTCGAGGTAGGATTCAACGGCATGTAGATCCAGGAGCTTCTTGGGAATGCGAAACATGACGCGCCGGAATCCGAAGTTGGAATCATAGAGAAAGACATCGAAATACTTGAGCAGAACTTGTTCAGGGTCATGCTTGAAATCCCCCCAGTTATAGGTTACCGCGGCGCTCATCGAACTGACTTCATCCATGTGGCTAGAGAGACCCGCGACCTCATCCAGTTCGTGCTCATTTAGTGGGCGATCAATCGCCTGCCATCCGTAATATTGATATTCGCTCATGCGGTATGCCTTTCTGTGTCACTGCATCAGGGAGATGGTCCCTTTACGTCAGGTGGATTAATTCAAGAGAATGAACGAAATAGAAAAATGCTTCTGGGCTCGTCTTTTTGATTTTATTGAGTTTGTTGTAATTCGGATTTGAAATTATCCAGGAAGCGATATTCTGTCCTGCCTCAAACCGCTCAAGCTCACCTTTGTGCTTCCTAAGCAAGGATGTCAAATACGCTGCTTTTGCCGCATATAAGACGGCTGTATCCGGGGAAAAATAGGCTGAGTAAACAAAGGCTGTCAATTTCTTGAATCCTTCCAGCAATTCTGCAAACTCGTTTCCTGCGCCTGATCCACGCATTCCGAGGATACATGTTGTGTTAAAAGTATCTTCCAGAACATCCGTGGGCGTGAGATGGGCCAAGTTACGATAAGCCAATTGAGTGGATGCAATATTTCCAAAGACCCGATCGACCAATCTCAAATCAGCAGCCGAGTCAAATAGAACCCCAATATCAAACAATTGTTTGGCAATTTCCAATTCCTTATTAACGCCATAAGGAATTCCAGTCGTATGTGGTGCAAAAGCCGTGAGCTTGTCAGCCAACAGCCCTTCGATGGTGGGGCAGGTGATCTTAGTACTTTCTCCTAATGTGGATAGGAGTGACGATTCCAGTTTTACTTCTTGCAGTCGAAGATATGGATTTTCTTCAAACAAGATGTCCAAGAGGATATGGCTCTCTTTCGATTCGATTACAGAGTTGAAAAAGAATTTGTAATGTTGCTTGGGTAATTCTCCCCTGCGCAGGTTTTCTTCATAGCGGTGAAATATGCCCTTTCCTGTTACAACCTGAAAATATTTTTCCAATTCAGTGCCTTCACTGACCAAAATGTCGATATCGATGGAAAATCGTTTAGGCGTGCCTAATAACAGGAGTAGGGAAGTTCCGCCTTTGAAGATGAAATCCAGTCCGCTCCGTTTAAGTTCTTCTACCAACGTCAAGGCCATGATCATCTTTTCGATCAGAATCGGATCTCTTCCGCCGGACGCTTTGCGGATTTCCATGATCCACCCCGGCGTACGGGATTGATTGGTAATCATTTGGCATTCTCCACGTTCATAGAGAACTCAATCATAGCTTGTGTGCGCATGAAATACAGCAGTTTTTGAGCCGCCTTGCGTCGACCAGCATAGCGGAATAACGTTTTTTCACTAATCCAATAAGATGAAAATGCATTTTGGAAAATGTGCACCATCTCGTCACCCTGGAAGGAATAATACTTTTTTTCGTCAGCAAAGATATCGACCAAGATTTTCTCCAGTTTCGCGTATGGAAGCCCTTGGACCATTTTCTTGGGCGATTGGGTTATAAGTGAAGATACGAGGATCGGATCTGTTTGGTGTACTACATACCTTTCCATTGTCAGCCGATCCGGATCCAGAAATACTTTTCCGGGATATTGCGCACTGATATGATTGAAGACAGATTCGTATGCATCCTTTTCCGCTTCGATGATAAAGATATTTCCGCCCGGTTGGTGCAGCATTAGATCGTGCAAGCAGCGGGTTTCCCAGCCAAGATATTGAATGTACGGAAAGGCTGCCAGGACTGCTTTGTTTATTGCAACCAATTCCTGTGACCAGTTGCCTGAGAAACTTTTTTTCTTCATTGCCTGATTTAATACATATGTTCCATTACCGACAGGATGCACAATCTGCCGCCTTTCCAATCCGTACAAGAATCTCCGGAAAGCTTGCTCGGTGGCCTCCTGAAAATTTTGATAATAGTATTTCCGGATGTCAGACTTGTACAAAAGGTGGGAATCAGAAAAGGCCGTTTTGAACTTCAGTTCGTGATCCTTCTGTTCATTCTTTTTCATTAGATTATCACCAATTTCTGTGTTTCGTACATTGTCACTTTATTTCCTTTAGTGACGATCTACGAAACTTGCGAAAGTATACCAGAAAACCAGAACGTTTACGCCTTTGTTGCTTCACGCGAACCTTTTCTCAACCCAATCCAGGAACAAAAGAGAAAAAAGCGAACGTATTAAAAACTCCGCTGTTTCTAATTGAAAATAGTTTGATAGATGAAGGGAAAGATAAAAGATCAATACTCGCTGAGCTGTGTCTGCACCTTTTAGCCGATCAAAGAAATCTGATCTGGCTGGTACAACCAGGGACAAATTGACCACGATTAACTGTGGCAATACCTATGTTTTCTGGTCAGCGTTTTTTACGGAATTTGATGGTTGTCTCGATGGTTATGCTGTGCCTATATCGAGGCGCCCCTGGAGAGGCTCGAACTCTCGCTTCCGGCTCCGGAGGCCGACGCTCTATCCACTGAGCTACAGGGGCGGATGAGTAAATTCTACCATGCTTAATTTTTGAAGATCAAGCGGGTTCGCTCCACCTGCGTCTGCTCGATGGCGATGCCCAGCACATCCAGAACTTCTTCCGGGCGTCCGGTTGCGCCCTCGCGCGCCGCGAGGCGCATGAAGATACCGCCCTCTTTCTCTCCGCCCCCATTCGAAGAATTTTGGGGGCGACGGAGTGGGGCTACCTCTTCAATCAACGGGCGCAGATCATATGATTTGCCGCGGCGCTGGCGCGGCAAGTTTTGACTCGCCATCAATTCATCTATCTTGCTCTGCAACTTCAACCCGTCAACCGCCTCTGCTAAAGTGACTTCATATTCCACTGAAACGAGCTGCGTCTGCAAGGGCGGCGCCTGCTCATCCACACTTTCCAACTTTAATACCTCGATGCCTGCGGGTAGTGCCTTTTGCAATTGGGTTGATAATGTTTTCAAGCCCAGATCTTCGTTGAGGCGCATGTCCATTATTTCGCCGCGCGACGAAAATCCGAGCGGCAGGGCGGAAGCAAAATTCATTTTCGGCTGCGGATGAAATCCTTGCGTGTACGCCAGAGGCAGGCCCGCACGCCGCGCAGCGCGTTCCCAAATCGTAGCCAGGTCAAGATGCCCAATGTAACGCAATCCACCCGTCTTGGAAAAAGTGATCCGTGCTCTCATCAATCTCCAACCATCGGCAATTCCAGGGCCGGTTTTCGCGCGGGCGATTTTACATCAGGACATTTCCAAACTTCGCCGGGATTCTCTCGGCGCGCATTCGCAAAGGTTGGCAGGATGCCACAGGCAAAACAATTCAAACGGCAATCCACGCGAATCTTGCCTTCCAGAGATTGACGAAAATCCTGGAAGAGAAAATTCTTTCGCACGGCCGCGCTGATGTGATCCCATGGAAAAACTTCATCCGTGCGGCGCTGGCGATGCGTATAAAATGCGGGATCGAGGCCATGCTCGGCGAACGCATCGAGCCAGGCCTGTGTTTTGCGATGTTCGCTCCAGGCGTCAAACTTTGTCCCGTTTTTCCAGGCGGAATAGATCACCTCCGCCATGCGACGGTCTCCGCGGGACAGCCAGGCCTCCAGCAGCGTGTCTTCCGGTTCCGTCCAACTCAGCTTGATGTTGCGATCTTTCAATTCACGCTTGAGTATTGCCTGCTTGGCCAGGATGCTGTCGCGCGTGTCCACGGAGACCCATTGGAACGGCGTCTGCGGCTTGGGCACGAATGTGCTGACACCGGCATGCAATTTCACTTTCATGCCGGCCACTTTCCGTCCCTCCTGGATCACGCGCTGACACAACCCCGCGATAGCTTTCACGTCTTCGAGCGTTTCCGACGGATGACCGATCATGAAATACAGCTTGATCGTGGTCCAGCCGCGGCGATAGATTTCGCGCGTGGTGTTGATGATTTCCTCATCCGGGATGAACTTGTTGATGATGCGCCGCATTCGTTCGGTGGCGGCTTCGGGCGCGAGCGTGAACCCGCCCGAATAATGCTCGCGCAGTTTATCCATCAAATCGATCGAAACCGACTCGATTCGCAAAGAGGGAAGCGAGATCGTCAGCTTGCGTCCCTTGAATCGTTCGCTGACTTTGTTGACGAGTTCCACGACATAGGAAAAGTCGGAGGAAGACAGGGAAAGCAACGCCAGCTCTTCGAAGCCGGTCGCGTTGACCGCGGCTTCCGCGGCGTCCACGATCTCAGCCACGCTTCGTTCGCGGACCGGGCGCGTGATCATGCCCGCCTGGCAAAATCGGCAACCGCGCGTGCAGCCTCGCATGATTTCCACCGAGACGCGGTTGTGCACCACGTCGATATTTGGCACAATGAACTGGGTGGGCGCTGGCGGCAATTGTGCCACGATGCGCTTGATGACTGGATTGGCAATTCCGTCCAACCGCGTTTCCACGTGCGCGACGGTGCCGTCATCCAAATAGTGGACTTGATAATATTTTGGCACGTATACGCCGCGGATCTTGGCCAGGGCCAGCAGCCTGTCCTCGCGAGATGGGTTGAGCTGAATGGCGTCGATGATTTCGTGAATCACTTCTTCGCCCTCGCCGATGACGAATGCATCGATGAAGGCGTGCATCGGTTCGGGGTTGGTCGCCGCATGTCCGCCTGCAATGATAATGGGATCCGAGTTGCCGCGGTCCGCGCAGTGCACCGGAATCCCGGCCAGATCCAGGATGTTGAGCGTGTTGGTATACAACGTTTCGTAGGGCAGGGAAAAGCCGATCAGGTCAAAGCTGCTCAGCGCGTGTTTTGATTCGAGCGAGTACAGGGGGATCCCGCCGGAGCGCATCCTGGCTTCCATATCGGGCCAGGGCGCGTAGGCGCGTTCCGCGAGCGCGTCGGCGCGCTGATTGATCTGATCGTAGAGGATTTTCAGGCCGACGTTGGATACGCCAATATCGTAAATATCCGGAAAGATCAGCGCGACTCTGGTTTTGATCGCATTCCAATCTTTAACCACGCTGTTGATTTCACCGCCCACATAGCGTCCGGGTCGTTCAACCTTTAAAAGTATTTTTTCGAGGCAGGCCTCAATTTCTACCGGTTTTAGCATAATTGGATTATACCCGATGAAACTTTCAAAAATGCAAGGCCATCCAAATGGACTAGAGAAATGATTGTACAATATATTCAAAATGGAGTAGTCTTGTTTCGAAAAAGGAAAGGAGAAAGATGATGAAAAGGATTTTGGTTCTGGCACTGGCATTGGCGCTGAGCGGTTGCGGCGCCCTGGCGCCGGTTGCCCCCACGGCGGCGCCGCCTCCAACCGCCCAGGTGATTATTGCGACGGTTTTGGTTCCGGTGGTAGCCACTCAGCCTCCAACCGCCGTTCCGACGAATACACCCGTTCCGCCCACACCGACCCCGCAGGTCATTGTGGTTACCGCGACTTCTGCAAACACGGCAGCAGCCCCAGCCGGGGGCACTAGTGGTAACGCGACCGCCACCGCGACGTTGCCCTCCGATGCAGGAGGCCTCTCGAAAGCCGGAGCCGTCTTGTTCAGCAACCTGTCCCGTTCAGGCAGTTACTTCAACTTCCGTTGCGCACCGCAGGATCTCACCTTCAATGTTTCCACAGCCGATCCAAGTGTAGCGGAGGTGGATATTTTCTATCGGATGGAAGATCTGACCACTCAGCCTCCTTCGATCAGTGCCTGGAAGAACTACGGCAAGATGAATAGCGATAAAAACGGAAATTACACGATTGATGTTAGCACTCTGCAATTAAGTCCGGATCTGCGGGACACCGCCAAAGCTTGGTTTGATTACCAATTCGTCGGCATTGCAAAAGACGGCAATTCCGTTGGGAATAGCGGCAAAATCTCACAGCAGGTCCTGTATCTAAAGGATTGTCCGTAAAGATTTGGCGTTTGAATCAAAAAAAACCGGCAAGGAGATGCGTCCTGCCGGTTTTTTTGATTGCCGGCCGAGGGAGCTGGCCTAGCGTGTGCGAAGGCGTTTCGTGATGCCCCTCTTCAGAAGGTCGACCGCCTCGGACTTCTTGTTCTCGGTTGCATACTCGATGGGGGTTTTGCCCTCCCTCGATTTCGCATCGGCATCGGCGCCGTGAAAGAGAAGCATGTGAATGGACTCGAGGTCCCCGTTTTGGGCCGCGGTATGAAGCGGAGTGAAGCCGCCCTCCTGAAGTGCATTGGGGTCAGCACCATGTTCGAGTAATAACTTTACAACGGCCGCGTGTCTGCCCGCCGCCGCGGAATGGAGCGGCGCGACTTTCATCTTGTTACCCGAGGGTGAGTTGACGCGGGCACCTGCATTGATCAAATAGCGGGCTGTTTCAAGGTGTCCAAAGAAGGAGGCCAATCCAAGGGGCTGGTATCCATCCTCCGCATAAGCATTGACCAGTTGCGGGGCACGTGCCAATAACAGGACGATGTGATTCGTCTTGCCGATGGCGGCGGCCTCAAAGATATTGAGCGCCACCACCTTTTCCGCAACAAAATTGGCAACCTCCGGATGACGATTATAGGCGGCCACGAGAATGGGCGAAAGGCCATTGTCTTTTTCGTGGATCAAGCTGGGCGCCTCGCGCAGCAGCCGTTCGACCACTTCTTGTTTGCCCTCCTTGATGGCAGCGAAGAATTCTTTCGCTTTCGAATTTGGCATCATGTCAACTGATCACCGGCTTGCCGTCCTTATAAAACAGATCGCCGTCCACCCTGACCTCCGATTCCGCCATGTCGCACAGCATGTCCCAATGCAAGCCCGATTCGTTTTTCGATCCGCTTTCAGGATAGCCTGCACCCACTGCAAAGTGGATCGTTCCGCCGATCTTTTCATCGAAGAGCATGTTCTTGGTGAAGCGCTGAATTCCATAATTCGTGCCGATGCCCCACTCGCCCAAGAAGCGAGAACCGGCATCGGTGTTGAGCAAGGCGGTCAGCAATTCCTGATTCTTGCTGGCTTTCTCCCTGACGACCTTACCCTCCTCGAACCATAATTCGACATCATGGGTCTCCTGTCCATCGTAAATGGCCGGATACTTGAAACGAATCCAGCCGTTTACCGAGTCCTCCACCGGCCCGGTGAAGATCTCACCATCCGGAAAATTCTCTGTGCCGGCGCATGGAATGAATGCACGTTCCTTGATGGAGAGCTGGATGTCCACGTTTGAGCCTTTGAGGACGGCCTGCGCGCGGCCCTTGAGCCATTGGATAAGCATTTCCTGGCGTCTGGCTTCTGCGCGCCATAACGAAATGGGATCCGCTTCGTTGAGCAGGCCCGCGCCGTACACGAACTCAGTGTAATCGGCGAGACTCATATCGGCTTCCTGCGCCATGGCATTGTTGGGATAAACGGTGAGAGTCCATCTGAGTTCACCCCGCGCGGCGCGGTCCAGCATGGTCTTGGTCAGCGGCGCGCTGGCTTTGCGGGCGCGGGCGATCCGCACCGGAGCAATGCCGCTCAGGTTGCGGGTGTTGTATTCCGTCCAGAGGCTGATGCTGGCATCGAAGGTTTCATTGATCAGCTTGCGCACAGGCGAAATGTAATCCAACTGGGCATCGGAGGCGTATTTGAAAAAAGCCTCCTCTGTTCCCGGCACGGCGTTCATGATGAATGGATGGGCACCCGCTTTGACGGCCTCTTCATAGACGGCCAAAGTGAGTTCATCCGCAACCGGGGCGGTGCGTATGACCACCTGTTGATCAGGCTTGAGTTCCACAGAATAATGGACCAGAATCTTGGCGAGTTTGGAAACACGAGGATCGGTCATGGACAATGCTTTTCCCTTGCAGCGAAGTGTGTAAATTATACAATGGGCTTGGAGTTCGTCGGCTGACAGACGCATTACAGTTTTACCCGCCGACGAGCTTCACCGCCGCACGTCTGCGGCGGCCTTCATCGCACTCACCCTGAAAGATATGCTCCCTTGGGCCGAGATCCAGTTCGCCGTTGGCGGGAGGTACTACTGCTTTGCGTCCACGATTCAGTACGGGATACGCGCCTGCGCCAGGCCTTCAGCGGTCCGGCCAGGCTGGGCTCTCACCGGCGAACTGCGGGAACTCCGACGTAGCAGCCCGCCGCCATGGATCACTCAATTTGGTGAATGATCCAATTTGGTTTTGGCGCAACTCCTGTCATGGAGCAGGCGGGGGCAGGGCTGCCTTCTAAATCGCCTGCCCCTTGAACTGGCTGACATACAAGTGATGGTAGAAACCTCTTTTGGATAACAGCTCATCGTGGGTGCCCTGCTCCACGATGTTACCCTTATCGATCACAACGACTGCATCCGCGTCGCGAATAGTGCTCAAACGATGGGCAATGACAAAGCTCGTACGCCCTTCCATCAGCTTGAGCAGGGCTTTTTGAATCCGCGCCTCCGTGCGGGTATCCACACTGCTGGTTGCCTCGTCCAAAATCAGGATGGCCGGATCGGCCAGGATGGCGCGGCTGATCGAAAGCAGCTGGCGCTGGCCCTGGCTGAGATTGCCGGCACGCTCGCTCAGGTTGGTCTGGTACCCTTCCGGGAGCTGGCGGATAAAGTGGTCCGCATCAGCCATCTCGGCCGCCCGGATGCATTCTTCATCGCTGGCATCCAGCCGTCCAAACCGGATATTATCGATCACCGTGCCTGAGAACAGGAAAGTATCCTGCAGCACCAGCCCCAACTTCTGGCGCAGGTCCTCCTTGCGAATGCTGCGAATATCCGTGCCGTCGATGGTGATCTTCCCAGCCTGGATTTCATAAAAGCGCGTCAGCAAATTGACGATGGTTGTCTTTCCCGCGCCGGTCGGCCCGACCAGGGCGACGATCTGCCCGGCCCTGGCATCCAGCGTCATGTCCTTGATGATCGGTGTATCGGGCAGGTATCCAAACTTGACATGTTCGAACCGCACATGGCCCTTGATGGCCTGGAGGGCGACCGCATCTGGCGGATCGGCGATTTCGGGTTTGGTATCAATGATCTCGAACACGCGCTCGGCTCCGGCCAGAGCCGCCTGGATGGAGTTATAGATATTGGAGATCTGCCGCAGGGGCGAGACGAAATTCTGGCCATAATTGATGAATGTGGCGATCATACCGATGGTGACCATGTCTCTCAACGCCAGCCAGCCGCCAAGTCCTGCCAGGACGATCACGAAGAAGTTCCCCAATACGCTCGTCAAAGGCATCAGCAGCAGGGCATAGCTGTTGGCATACACGCCCGCTTCATAGACGGCCTGGTTGCGCTTGTCGAACTCTTCGATTGCCGATTCATTCCGACGAAAGGCCTTGATCACTTTCTGGCCGCTGATCGTCTCCTCAGCCAGGGCATTGAGGCCGCCCAGATGGAACTGCAGCTCCTGAAATCCTTTGAGGGTGTATTTGGCCACGAATTCGGAAAACCAGATCATGATCGGCACTACCAGCAAAGTAGCCATCGCCAACCACGCATTGAGCACGAACATGGCGATCAGGATGCCGACCATGGTAAGCAGGCTGGCGATCAGCGAAATCACATTTTGAGAAACCGCCTGGTTGATGGCATCGATATCGTTCGTCAGGCGGCTCATCAAGCCGCCGGCGGGATGGGTGTCGAAGAAACCTATGGAAAGCTTTTGCAGGTGTTGAAAGAGATCCCGCCGCAACAGCTTCAAGGCATCCTGCGACACGCGCGCCATGATCCAGTTCGCAATGGCCTGGAAAAGATTGTTGGACACATAGGCGCCCAACATGTAAAGTGCCATCCTCAGTAGACCCGCCGTGTCATTGCCGCCAATGAAATCATCGATGGCCTTGCCCATGAAATAGGGAGCCAGCAAGCCTAACAGGGTATAGATGAGCACAAAAACCATCACCAGCGCCATGGTGATCTTGAATGGCTTGAGGTAATCCAACAGGCGCAGCATCGCCTGGCGGGGGTCGTTGGCTTTTTCGTATCGCATCGGCCGGCCCGGACCGCGGGCTGAAAGCCTCTCCCGCATACTGGTGGTTGTTTGAGATCCGCTTTGATAGGACATGGGTTATTTCTCAGCTACTTCCAGCTTGGTTGCTTCATCTTCTTCCATGTGAACTCCGCCACCCAGTTGGGAATCGTAGATTTCCCGGTACACCGGGCTGGTCTCCATCAGCTCTCGGTGCGTGCCTTCCGCCACGACCTGGCCCTTATCGAGGACGACGATCTTATCCGCGTTAAGAACGGTACTGATGCGCTGGGCCACCACGAAAGCAGTGCGGCCCTGCATGATTTCCGCCAAGGCGTCTTGGATCCTGGTTTCCGTTTCGACATCCACCGAGCTGGTGCTGTCGTCAAGGATGAGGATGTCGGGCTGGGTGATGATGGCGCGGGCGATCGCAATGCGTTGCTTTTGCCCGCCGGAAAGGTTCGAGCCGCGCTCTTCAACGTGGCTGTCATAGCCTTGCGGGAAAGACTGGATGAAATCGTGCGCCTGGGCCGCTTTGGCAGCAGCCACCACCTCTTCGTCCGTGGCCGAGGGGCGGCCATAACGAATATTGTCGCGGATCGTCCCCGAGAAAAGGATGGTCTCCTGGGGAACGATCCCGACCCGCGAAAGCAGCGAATCCTCTTTCAGCCTGCGGACATCCACCCCATCCACGGCAACACAGCCCTGTGAAGCATCATAGAAGCGCGGGATCAGGTTGATGAGGGAACTCTTGCCGGCACCGGTGGCGCCCAGGATGGCGATCGTCTTTCCAGGCTCCGCCACCAAGTTGATCCCTTTCAGGATCGTGCCATCCGCGCTGCCATTGTAATGAAACGAAACATCGTCAAAGACCACGCTGGCTCTGGTGGATTCGGGCAGGGCTGTCCCATCCGCCGATTCTTGCACCTCCGGAACCGCGTCCAGCACCTCGTTGATACGCTGGGCCGAAGCCAACCCATTGGCCCAGGCCAGGGCCACCATCGACATCTGCATCAGCGGATTCAGGATCACGATCAGATAGTTGATGAAGGCCACCAACTGTCCAACGGTCATGCTGCCCCTGATCGTATAGAGGCCGCCAGCCCAAATACCATAGACTATGCCCAGATTGAGAAGCAGGGTCATTACAGGCGACATGGCCGAGTTGATCTGCATCACCTTGATCATGTTACGGGTATAGTCTTCGTTGGCCGCCTCGAACCGCTGGCCCTCATGCTCGCTGCGCACGAACGCTTTCACCAGCCGGGAACCGGCGATATTTTCCTGCAGAACGGTATTCAGCCAGTCCAGCTTTGTTTGAACGACTTGATAGAAGGGTTCCATTTTTATGCTGAAGAAGACCAGCACGGCCGATGTAACGGCTAAAAGGGGCACCAGGCTCAAGGCCAGTTGATGGTTGGTCAGGTACATCAAGATGATGCTGCCGACCAAGGTCAGGGGCGCGCTGGCGCCGATCCGCAGCGAGATCTGGACGAACCGCTGGACGGCGTCCGCATCGTTGGTCATCCGCACCATCAATTTACCGGTGCTGAAGCGGTCCAGGTTGCCATACGAGAATTTCTGGATCTTGAGGAAGAGCGCTTTGCGGACATCCCGGGAGACGCTTTGGCCCACCCGCACCGAATAGATGCTGCTGCCGATGGCCGCCAGGGCATCTATGATCGTGGCGCCCAGCATAACGGCCGATGTGACCCAGACTGCCTGCAGGTCCCTCTTGAGGATGCCTTGGTCAATGACCTGTTCGACCAGGCGGGGAATGGAGAGGTCCATGCAAACCCTGATGAACAGCAGAACCAGGGACAGGGTAGCCACTTTCCTGTAGGGCTTGACAAAAGAAAATATTTTTCGGATTGTATCCATGATTTTTTGACGTTGCCGGAGAGTTCTTAAGAGTTAGAGGAATGCCTTTTTCATGAGCTCCAAACCCTGGAGCATATGATCCGTTTCATCAGGCGTCAGGGTCGAGAGCCGACTCATGATCCACTTGCGATTTTCACTATAGGCCGTGTTGAGCAATCCTGTGCCCTTATTGGTCAGCTCCAGCCTCACATACCGCCGGTCTTCAATGCGTTCCTGGCGGCACACATAGCCTTTCTTTACCAGCAGCTCCACCGACTGGCTTACTGCCGAGCGGCTGATTTGCCGGGCCGTGGCTAGTTGACCAACCGTAGCGTTACCGTGCCGGATGTGGCGCAAAATGCGAAACTGCTCCACCGTAATGTTGAATTGCGAGGTGGCTGTGCCGCGCAGATTATCTCGAACCCGATCCCAGACGGTCGGAACGGCTTCCCAAAACCGTTCGGCAGCTTGATTCAGATGCTCTTCCATTTTTTTCTCTTTTCAGTTTATACTTTCATTCACTTATCATCAATATCCTAAACAGTTAATATCCTTAACTATTATAATACGAGAATGATGGTTCATCAAGAAGAGGCGCGACCCTGATCAGGGCTGCAGTACAGTCCGGAATTTGGCAGCGTCCGGTGATTGCAGGCGTGTCCGCTTCGCTGAATTTGTTCAAAGGGCGCCATGAACGTTGATTCTTCTCCAGCGCCTTGGCCAGGTATGGTCGATCAGCTGTCTGTTGTGAAGGACCAGGATTTGTTCCCCTCATGAATTGTTACGGAAATGGGTGGGCTTGCCGCTTATCGCGCGCGCTCAGACAGACACTTCCGTGGCAAGTCCGGCATGAACTCGGGCGAGTCCTGCGCGGATTCCGCTTTCCCGCACCGCTTTTTCCGCCCACGACGCGCGTTGGACGAATCCGAGGCGAGCGGGGAGGCTGAACCAAAGTTCCGTGTGACAGGATTTCAGCTGGATTATGGATTTTCTATTTCGGAATCTTTGCCGCCTGCTGTTTTGTGGCAATATCATACGACCGTTTCAGCAACCCAATCGCTCTTTGAACATCGGCCCCTTCGCGCAAGTAAAAACTAACCCAGCCCGTCTTGGGTACGATGTGATGGGGTTCGGCTAATCCCTGTGCGACAATTTCATCGCGCACTTTCTTGGGGAACGGAATGTCTACCAGATGATCGCCGTGAATGTGCCCGATCTCACGCCGACCCAGGCGAAATTCCGTGCCGCCGAAGCGATGCGGACGTGCCGCCACTCCATCCCATGCGAGCAGAGTCTCTATGATCTGTTTCGCTGCGCCGCAGACTGGCATACGATGTCCTCGATGGTACAGAGCAGGCAGACAAAGAGCTTCTTACTTGATGAGTAACATCATCTATCACCCGCCGCTCAATCAGAATATAATCCTCCCATTACAAAAACAGGAGACAATGCATGTGCGGTATCTTTGGGTATGTTACAAAACAAGAAGAAAATCTCGGTCCTGTTCTGGTCGAGGCCGCCAAGAGACTCACTTATCGCGGTTATGATTCGGTCGGCGCGGCCACTCTCAATGGCAGCAAAATCGATCTACGAAAAGATGTGGGCAAGGTTGAGGATGTATCGCTGAAATATAACTTTGCAGAGATGCGCGGCTCACGCGGCATCACACAGTTACGCTGGGCCACGTTCGGCGAGCCGTCGCAGATCAACGCCCAACCGCACATTGACTCCGACGGCGATCTCGTGGGCGCGCATAACGGCAATGTGGTCAATAATGTCGAACTGCGACAACAATTCATGGGGGAAGGTTTGGTCGTCCGCTCGGAGAACGATGGCGAGACCTGTGTTCATGGTGTGGAACGTTATCTCAATCGCGGTTATGAATTCATCGATGCGATTCGACTCGCGTATGGCGATCTGCAGGGCGACTATGCATTTGTCATCGGACGCGTCAACGACGATAAGCTGTATGCGTTCAAAAAAGGTTCGGGCATGGTGGTCGGGATCGGCGAGGGCTTCACATGCGTTTCATCCGACTTGCCATCGATTCTGCCCTTGACGCGCAAGATTATTCGTCCGCAGGACGGCGAGATCGTCACCTTGTGGCCGGATCGGGTCGAAGTGCGGTCGGTCAAGGATGGAAAGTTAATTGATCGTAAGGCGGAGACCGTCACGGAGTCGATGGACGCAGTGCAAAAGGGTGGGTATCCGCATTTCATGTTGAAAGAGATTCATGAGCAGCCGCAGGTGGCCCGCGAGCTTTTGCATTTGCTCGATGGAAGTCCTGAAGTGAAAAACCTGGTGGACAAGATGAAGCAGGCGCGGCATCTGTATTTTGTCGGCTGCGGCACGAGTTATCACGCCGCGCTGATCGGCTCGGTCTATTTTGCGCGGCTGGCGGGCAGACCCGCCATCCCTGTGCTTGCGCCGCAGTTCACGGCGCAATACGCGCCCGCGGTCGGATATGAAGACGTGGGCGTCTTCGTGAGCCAATCAGGCGAGACGAAAGATGTATTGAACGCCTTGGAGATGGCGGAATCGCGCGGCATGGCATCGTATGGGCTCGCCAATGTGATTGGCTCGACGCTGACGAAAGCCACGTCGTTCTGCCTGCCGCTATGCTGCGGATACGAAATCAGCGTGCCCGCCACGAAGACCTTTACCAATCAAGTCGTGACGTTTCTGTACCTCGCCTATCGCATGGCGGGACGCGACCCGCGCGAACTGGAAACGATTCCTGAATTGATGGAAGCCACGCTGGACGCGGTCGATTCGCAGGTCGAAGCGATTGCCAAGGATATCAACCAATGGAATGACATGTATTGTCTCGGCTACGGCGCGACGTATGCCATCGCATTGGAAGGCGCATTGAAGTTGAAAGAGATCACGTACGCGCATTGCGAAGGCATGCTTTCGACCGAATTCAAACACGGACCACTTTCGGCGGTGAGCAAAGGATTTCCAATTTTGTTTGTCGCCGGACCGGACGATGTGCCGCTCATCATCAGTGGAGTTAACGAAGTCAAAGTGCGCGGCGCGCGGACCATTGTCATCGCCGAGGAGGACCCGCGCCTGCGCGCCAACGCCGAGGATGTGATCGCATTGCCAAAATCCGACGCCAACATCAGCCCGTTGCTGGGAGTCCTGCCGTTGCAGATGCTTTCCTATCACATGAGCGTGATGCGCGGCTTCGACCCCGATTTCCCGCGCAATTTATCCAAGACGCTGACGGTGGATTAGATGAAAAGACTTGCCCCTCCGACCTCACCGACACCTGCACCTGGCGCAAGGGTCGGCGACTTCCCCCAAATACCTTTGGGATTGGGGGAGCCTGGGTACGGGCGCCAGTTGAGGACGTAAGAAAAGTCTTAGGATTGCGTCGGTGTATCAGAAAGTTTTGAAATGAGGTATAGAAATGAAGGATCGGACCGTATTGATTACTGGTGCAAGTTCCGGGATAGGTTTCGAGAGCGCATTGGGCTTGGCGAAGTTAGACGCAGAAATCGTCATGGTGGGACGCGATGAAGGACGTACCGCACAGGCGGCGGAACAGGTCCGCACACAAACGGGGAACTCATCTGTTTCGTATCTGCTGGCGGACCTTTCGTCACTCAAAGATGTCCGCAGGGTGGCACAGGAGTTCAAGGATCAATACAAGAGGTTGGATGTATTGCTTAACAATGCGGGCGCGGTCTTCCTGAGCCGCAAGGTCAGTGTGGATGGCTATGAAATGACACTGGCGCTCAACCATCTTAATTATTTTTTGTTGACAAACCTTTTGCTGGATCTGCTGCGGGCAGGACCGGCGGGACGCGTCGTCAACGTCGCCTCGCGCGCACATTATAGAGGTCACGTCAACTTCGATGATCTGCAGAGCGAGCATGGCTATAACGGCATGCGCGTGTATGGCATGTCCAAATTGATGAATGTGCTGTTCAATTATGAACTGGCGCGGCGCCTGCAAGGAACAAATGTTACAGCCAATTGTTTGCATCCCGGTTTCGTCGCAAGCAATTTCGCGGGCAACAACGGCTGGTTCGTGCGCTTCGCCATGAGATTTATGGCCGGACGCATCTCGGTCGAGGACGGAGCGAAGTGTTCGATCTATCTCGCCTCATCGGCGGATGTGGACCATGTCAGTGGAAAGTATTTCAACTACGACTTGAAGGAGACGCGGTCCTCTGAAGAATCGTACGATGAGGCTGTGGCAAAACGTTTATGGGATGTGAGCGAGAAATTGGTAGCACGCAGCCATTGATTTTGTGTTCCGTTTACAGGCCAGGATGATTCACTCTTTTCACACGCATTGAAAGCCAATAAAGAGCAAGCAATCCAAGCAGTGAAATAGCGAGCATCACCGGAATGGCCTCCAGCGAGATGCGCTGTGCCAGCACACCGGCCAAAGAGGGAAGCAAGGCGCCTCCTAAAGCCGCCGCGCTCAATTGAATTCCAATCGTGTTCGCCGCGTGATGCGGTCCCACACGCTGGCTGGTACTCGAAACCAGGCCGGGAAATATCGGCGCCATGGCAAAGCCGACCAGGAACAATCCTGCCAGGCTCATCGCGGGGGATGGATTCCACCAAAATAGGATTGCGCCCGCAAACGCCAGCGTCATCTCAACGAGCATTAGGGCATTAAGTCGGATGCGGTGGGCATAGAGCCCGGCCAATACGCGCCCGATGGTAAAGGTTGCCCAGAACCCGCCAGCCCAGAGCCCGGCCCACTGCGGACCCACCCCGCGGCTTTCCGTGAGCAGCGTATAAGTCCAGTTGCCCAATGTGAATTCTGCGCCGGTATAAAGCAAGAACATCAAAATGCTGATCCATGTCATGGATTGGAGCAGTGTGTCCCGCAGCGAGGTTTGGTAGTCCATCAAACCCCGCGCGCTGTCCTTATTTTCGGGTGTCAGGGTCTTTGGTTTCTTCCAGGCGGAGAGTGTCAGCCAGAAGCTGACTGCCATGGCCGCGGTCAGGATGCCGACGAAGAGATATCCCGGACGCCACGAGACAAACTGAGCGAGGCTGGCGGTCACAACGATTGGACTGAGCGTCGCGCCGACCCCGTAACAGGCGTGAAGCCACTGCATTTGACCCTCGTTGTATTCGGATGCCAGGTAGGTATTGAGTCCCGCATCCATCACGCCTGATCCGAATCCGCCAATACAGCCGATCGCGACGATCACGCTCCAGCCGGGAGCCACGGTGTAGCCGACCAGAGATACGGCCGATGCCACGCTGGAAAATATCAACAGCAGTCCGATCCCGAAGCGGTTGATCAGTTTGGCGATAAAGAAGCTCGAGGTCAGATACCCGATCGTTGAGGAAAAAAGCAGGAATCCCATGGCGTCCAAAGGCACTGCAAAATCCGCGCGCAGCGTGGGCCAAGCCACGCCCAACAAGCCGGTGGGTAGTCCCAGGGTGACGAAAGCGGCGTACGCCAGAACCAACAGGTTCGCTCTGGTACGAGGCAGATGGTTGTTATCGGATTTCATCGGACCATTCTCTCGCGGCCTAACTTAATTAAAAGCAACGCCGCTATTTTCCGACCAATCCCTTGGCAAAGTTGGTTAGGTTATTACAGCGATTATGCCATGAATGACGAGATTATAGCATGCGGCGGCAAGCCCTCATGGGAATCGCAGCTGGCTGATCTTCATTCATCTTCACAAGCGCAGATTTTCGGAGTGTATAATGAGCCCTTAGGCGAGAAGGACAGTCCTTACTGGAAATCTCCGATTCGGTCGCGCCTGACGAGTCTGCACTTCCGCGAAGAAAAGCTTTGCTTATCGGTGGGAATCAATTTCTGAGGCACCACTCCCGTCCTCGGATCCTATAACCAGGGAAGATCTAAGCCAAAACATATTCAAGGAGCAGGACCGCATGTCAACGATGAGAGCAATGCAGGTAAGATCGGCCGGAGTGGATTTTGAGTTGGTCCGCAGAGATGTTCCGGAGCCGAAAGACGGTGAAGTCCTGATCCAGGTGGAGGCGTGCGGGATCTGTCACGGTGATGCGATCACCAAAGAAGGGCGTTACCGCGGCATCACCTATCCCCGAGTCCCCGGACACGAGGTAGTGGGGCGGATCCGCGCATTGGGGGCGGACGTTTCGTACTGGAAAGTGGATCAACGCGTGGGCGTGGGTTGGTATGGCGGGCCCTGCCTCAAATGCGATGCCTGCCAGCGCGGCGATCTTGATAAGTGCACCAATATTCTGACGCCCGGTATTTCATTCGACGGCGGTTATGCGGAATGGATGACCGTCTCGGCGCGCGCCCTCGCACCGATCCCTGCCGAATTTGATGCGGTCCAGGCGGCGCCCTTGCTCTGCGCCGGACGGACAACGTTCTCCGCCTTGCGCGGCAGCGGCGCAAAAGGCGGAGACTTGGTGGCGGTTCAAGGTCTCGGAGGCCTTGGGCATATGGCGGTGCAGTTTTCAAAAAAACTCGGCTTCCGAACGGTGGTGTTGTCGCGCGGCAGGGAAAAAGAGGAACTGGCCTATCAATTGGGCGCGCAGACCTATATTGATACCGAAGCCGCGAACCCTGCGGATGAACTCAGGAAACTGGGCGGAGCGCGGGTGATTCTGGCGACCGCCCCCGACAGCCAAGCCATATCTGCGATCATCAACGGTCTGGGCTCGGACGGCGAGTTGATCATAGTCTCCGCTCCCAGCGACCCAATTCAGATTTTCCCCTGGCAGTTGTTCCAGGGCCGGCGTGCGATCAAAGGCTGGGTTGCCAGCCGGAGCGAGACAGCGGATGCGTTGAACTTCAGCGCGGCTGCAAAAATTGTTCCCATGATCGAAGTCTTTCCATTGGAACAAGCCGCGCTGGCTTTTGAAAAGATGATGACAGCCAAAGTGCGTTTCCGGTCCGTTTTGAAAATGGATCGTTGAGCCTTTAAAAGGAGAAGATTATGTCCGATATCCTACAGCTGATTCAAGATCGGCGATCCGTTCGAGCGCCCTTTGACCCGGAGCGCCGCCTTGCGATGCAGGATGTACAGCAGATCCTGGAAGCCGCGCGTTGGTCGCCCACTGCCCACAATATGCAGAACTTCGAGATCCTCGTCGTGGATGACCGGGAAACCTTAAGGAAATTGGGAGACATCCAGTCTCCGCCCTCCGAGGTGTTCCTCCGCGAGAACTTTGAACAACTCTCATTTTCGGAAGAGGAACTGCTTAGGAAGAAGGTTGGAGTCCTTGGCACCATGTTCCCCGCCGCCTGGCGCACCCCCGGCACGGACTTTGCCGAGGTCGCCCGCAACAGCCCGCCCTCTGCTTTGAAGGACACGCTGAAAGGTTGTCCTTTGGTGTTGATCGTGGTCTATGATGCGCGCAAACGAGCGCCTGCCTCGGACGGGGATGTGCTCGGTTTCATAAGCCTGGGATGCTTGATGGAGAATATGTGGCTGGCGGCGCAGTCTCTGGGAATCGGTCTTCAAATCATGAGCGTCTTCAGCGGCCATGCCATCGAAAAGGAAGTTAAGAAGATACTCGCCGTTCCCGAATATATGAAGATCGCGTTTGCCGCGCGCCTGGGCTATGCCGCGCCCACGGGTTTTAAGTATCTGAGAGTCCGGCGCGCTGTGGATGACTTCGCCCATCATAATCGATTTGGAACGAAGATCCGGGGAAGCTGACCTTTATACGGATTGGGACAACCTAATAATTTTGCAATCTACCCTGCCTGTTTCGGGTGCAAACGGGTATAATCGATACTTGCATTTTGAAACTATTGCAACAACGAAGGAATAATGGAAACGAAACCTGATCTCACGAAGGGGCGGATCGCCTACAAATGGATTGCCCTCTCCAACACCACTCTCGGAATCTTTATGGCCATGCTCGATGGCAGCATCGTCGAAATTTCCCTGCCTGCCATCTTTCACGGCATCGGCTTGAATCCCCTCGCGCCCGGAGAAACCGATTATCTCTTGTGGACGTTGATGGGATATCTGGTCGTTACGGCGACCTTGCTGGTGACCTTCGGCCGCATCTCCGACATGTTTGGCCGCGTGCGGCTCTATAACCTGGGCTTTGCGATCTTTGCGGTCGGCTCCATTCTGCTCTATCTGGTGAGTGGAACCGGAAATGGCGCCGCGCTGCAGATCATTATCTTCCGACTAATTCAAGCCGTCGGGGGCGCGTTCCTGATGGCCAACTCCACCGCGATCATCACGGACGCCTTCCCGCCGAATCAGCGCGGCCTGGCGATGGGTATCAATATGATCGCTGGAACCACCGGCACCTTTATTGGCCTCCTCGCAGGCGGAATTCTGGCGGCGATCAATTGGCGCTATGTATTCCTCGTCAGCGTTCCATTTTCCGTCGGTGGGACGATCTGGGCCTATCTCGCCCTTCATGAAACTGCCACGATCCGCAAGCACCAGCATCTCGACATTCCCGGCAATATCCTATTCGCCTTCGGCTTGACGGCACTGCTGGTCGGCACGACCTATGGGATCGAGCCGTACGGCAGCTCAACCATGGGCTGGGGCAATCCCTTCGTGCTGTCGTGCTTGATTGGCGGCGCGCTGGCCCTGATCGCCTTTGTTTTTGTGGAGCAGCGTGCACGCGAACCCATGTTCCGGCTCGAGTTGTTCAAGATCCGGATGTTCAGCGCGGGCAACCTGGCCGGTTTCCTGGCGGCCCTGGCGCGCGGCGGACTCAATTTAATGATCATCATCTGGCTGCAGGGGATCTGGTTGCCGTTGCACGGCTATCCCTTTGAAGATACGCCGCTGTGGGCTGGCATCTACATGCTGCCGCTGACGATTGGCTTCATGATCATGGGGCCCATCAGCGGGTTCCTGTCCGACCGATACGGTGCCCGTATCTTCTCCACGGCCGGAATGTTGGTCACGGTTGCCGGTTTTGCGGGGCTGTACATGATGCCAATCAACTTCACCTACATCTTTTTCGCCCTGGCAATCCTGGTGATCGGAATGGGCATGGGGATGTTCGTCTCTCCCAACACCACCGCCATCATGAATTCGGTCCCCGCGGAACACCGCGGTGCCTCATCGGGGATGCGCGCTACATTCCAGAATACCGCCAACACCATCAGCATCACGTGGATCTTCACCATGGTTACTCTCGGCTTGGCCTCGCATTTGCCGACAGCCTTGTTTCAGGGCCTGACGCAGGCGGGCATTCCAAACAACGTTGCCCATCAGGTCGCGAACCTGCCTCCGACCGCGGCTTTGTTTGCAGCCTTTCTGGGTTACAACCCGATCAAAGCGATCCTGCCCTCGGCTGTGCTCCAGCAATTGCCGACGGCTTCGCAGGCGCTGCTTCTCAGCAAACCGTTCTTCCCGAACCTGATCTCGAGGCCCTTTGACTTTGGGCTGCGCATTGCATTTTCCATCTCGGCCGTACTCGGCCTGATTTCCGCGGTGGCTTCGCTCATGCGCGGCAAGCGGGTCATCTACGGGGCAGAAGGCCAAGTCCAGCTGGAGGCAGCTGAAATGGAGCAAAGCTTAAAGTAAGCGCCTGTAATTCATCATGGCGAGGGATGCCACAGCAGCGCAAAGAGCAGTGCCAGCGCGGCGAGCAGCGCTCCAAAGGCCGTAAAGAACACGCTGATTTCTGTCGTCTCGTGTTTCATGATCAGATAGGTTGGCAGACTCCGGAACACATTTTCAAGCTCACCGGCGCTCGAAGCGGCATAATAGGTTCCGCCGGTCATGGCCGCGACCTGTTTTAGCGTCGCGTCGTCAATGCCGCGTTGGAAACCTCCGAAGCCGCCTCCAAAGCCTCCGCCAAAGCCGCCTCCAAAACCTCCCGGATCGCGATATCCGTATCCGCCCCCGCCAAATCCAAAGCCATATTGGCTGTCGCTCTGACACATGGCAAACTCCGAACCGTTCGGCGTACCAAAGCCAATGGTGTAGACCCGCACGCCGCGATCTGCGGCCTGCTGCGCCGCGTCCAATGGCAATGGGCCAGTATTGCTGACGCCGTCCGTAAGCACGACAATGATGTCAGGGACGTAGGCGCCTTTGGGAACGGGAGTCGGTTCAATTCCGGGATTTGAATCGGTGATGCTCGGCGCGACGTTCTTATCCACCTGAGCGATCGCATCGATGGCGGTCAGGATTCCGCTTCCGATGGCGGTCCGGCGTCCCACCAGCAGACTCTGGACTGCCGCGTCCAGCAGTTCCCGATCGCTCGTGGGCGGCTGGATGATTTCCGCGAAGGTGGAAAAGGCGACCAGTCCGATCTGCGTGTTGGAACTCTGACGTTGAATGAATGACAGGGCCGCGTTTTCGGCGGCCTGAAGGCGCGTAGGTTGAATATCGGTGGAGCACATGCTGCGCGAAACATCGATGGTCAGGATGATGGTCGCTTTGCCGGCCGGCACGCTGATGACCCGGACCGGACGCGCCAAGGCAACGATCAGGCCGCTCAGGGCGAGTAAGAAAAATAGGAACGGCAGGTGCCGCCGCACCCAGGACTGCCGCGGCACCGAATCGCGCACCAACGCCAGGCTCGAATATCGTACAGCAAATGGTCGGCGGTGCCTCAGGATCCAAATATAAGCGATGATCAATGCTGGAATGAGTATCAGTAAGTAAAGGAAAGACGGCCAAAGCCATGTCATATGCGGCTCCAATACGTCGAGAGATTCGGACCAATCACGGTAAATGGCTGAACCAGAATAGAGACAACATCCCGCCGATCAGCATCAGCAGAATGCCTGCACCTGCAAAGATCGATGTAATTTCTGTCTCTTGGGGCGTGACCACCAATTGTGTATTGAGGTTGCTGTAAATCTTGATCAGATCCTGTGTGCTCTGCGCGTCGTAATAGGTTCCACCGGTGATCAGCGAAATCTGTTTGAGCAGGTCTTCATCCAACTGGGTGTGAACGGTAAAACCATTGATGTGCAGGTTGGTGCCTGCCGCGCTTCCGATGCCGACCGTGTAGATCCGCACGCCGCGCTCCGCGGCGGCTTGCGCCGCGGCCAACGGATCAGGGTTCTCGTTATTCTCTCCATCGGTCAATAAAATAATATCCGCCGAGGTGTAGGTCCCTGGCGGCACGGGCGTCGGTGTCAGGGTCGGGACAGGCGTCAAGTTGGTGTACACCTCGGAGGGCTGGCCCGCACCGACCTCAATGGCTTTGAGCGAGCTCTCGATTCCGCTGGAGAGCGATGTGCCCCGTTCCGGCGCCAGGCGATCGATCGCCTCCAGGATCGCGTTCTGGTCATCGGTCGGCGTTTGAACGGAGAGGCCGTTGTCGCTGAAGGCCACGACGCCGATCCGAACGGTGGAAGGCTGCTCCTCAACGAAACTCTTGGCGGCGGCCTTGGCGGCTTCCATCCGCGTCGGCTTGAGATCATCTGCGGCCATACTCCCGGAAACATCGAACGCCAGAATGACCGTCCCTTCGATGTGCGGCAGGCTGACCTCGGTCTGCGGGCGTGCCAGCCCCACGCCGAGAATCGTGAGCGAGAGCAAAAAAAGGATCGGCGGGATGTGGCGGCGCGCGCCGGGATCCTGCCTGGAAGCTCCCGGCGCGGGGCTGAGCGTTTGGTAATTCGCGGCGATCCGTTTTCGCCGGCGTTGCAGCATGAGATACAGCGCGCCCAGGAGCGGAATCAAGATCAACGAATAAAGCATGGCCGGCCAGAGGAAGGTCATGGGTTATTTCCGGCGTGCCTGCCGTGCTTGAGCAAATCCGATAATGGCTTTGACCAAATCATCCCTGGTGGAAAGCGATAATGTATCCACGCCGGCGCGTTTGAAAGCCAGATTCAATTCCGCTTCGCGGCGCTCGGCGGCTTCTTGGAATCGCCTGCGAAATTTCCGGTTTGAGGTGTCCACATACAACTGCTCGCCGGTTTCCGCGTCTTCCATGATGATCGGACCGGCATCGGGCAATTCGGTTTCGCGCGGATCCCATAACCGGACCGCCAGGACTTCATGCCGCTTGTTGAGCAAATTCAAGGAGTGCTCCCATCCCCGTTCGCTGATGAAGTCGGAGATCACAAAGACCAGCGAACGCCGTTTGATGGAATTCAGCGCGGCCTGGAACAGCAGATCGAGATTGGTGAACGGGGCGCGAGTCAGCGATGGCTGTTTAAGCAGATCGTGGATGAGCAGAAGCACTTGGTCGCGTCCGCCGCGGGCGGGAATGATGCGTTCGATGCGGCTGTCATAAAAGATCGCCCCGATGCGATTTCCGTGCCGCGTCAATAACCGTGCCAGGGTCGTGACGAAGTCGATCAGCAGCGTGCGCTTGAGGTTCTGCACCGTTCCAAAGTCCACCGACGGGCTCAGGTCGAGCAGGAACCAGGCGGTGATTTCACGGTCCTCCATATACTGCCGGACGTATGGCGTGTTCATGCGCGCCGTGACGTTCCAGTCCATGTAGCGGATATCATCCTCGGGTTGGTATTCGCGCAGGTCGGCGAAATCCACGCCGTAGCCGTAGAACAGACTGCGATAATCGCCTTGAAGCAGACCATCCAATTTGCGGACGACCTGCCAATCGAGTCGCTGAAGGATTCGTTCAGGCGTTGACGTTGCGGTTGACATGTTCGTGCAGCGGGACAACCGGTATCGGTATGCGGTCGAAGATTTTTTTCAAGATGTCATCCGCAGCCACGTTATCGGAAAGCGCTTCATAGGAAAGCACCAGGCGATGACGCATCACGTCCGGGGCCATATCCAGGATATCTTGGGGAAGGGCGTAATCGCGCCCGCGCACAAAGGCCAGTGCGCGCGCGGTGAGGATCAAGTTGATGGAGGCGCGCGGGCTGGCGCCGAACACAATGTAAGGCACCAACTCCTTCAAGCCGACCTCTTGGGGTTGGCGCGTGGCCGTGACCATGCGCACGGCGTACTCGATCAAGGCCGGATCCACGAAAACCTGGTCCGATTCTTTTTGCAGTTCGAGCAATTGATCGGTGGTCAATACCTTCTGGATGGCTTGCAGCGCGCCGGTCATGCGCTCGACGATCACGAATTCCTCGGTCGCGTTGGGATAACCGACCAGCACTTTGAGCATGAACCGGTCCACTTGTGCCTCCGGCAGCGCATACGTGCCCTCGGTCTCGATCGGATTTTGGGTCGCCAGCACGAGAAATGGATTCGGAACCTTGAAGGTCTCGTGTCCAATCGTGACCTGGTGCTCCTGCATCACCTCCAGCAGGGCGCTTTGCACCTTGGCGGGAGCGCGGTTGATTTCATCGGCCAGCAGCAGGTTGGTAAAGACCGGTCCGAGCGACGTGTTAAATTCACCCGTCTTCTGGTTGTAGATGCGCGTGCCGATCAAATCGGCCGGGACCAGATCAGGCGTAAACTGAATGCGTTTGAATTCACCGCCGATGGACTCGGCAAGTGTTTTGATGGCCATGGTCTTGGCCAACCCCGGCACGCCTTCCACCAGAATATGGCCGCGTGCCAGCAGGGCCACGATCATCCGCTCCAGCAGATGATCCTGACCGACGATGACCTTCTTCACCTCATATAGTACGCGTTCCATCGGTGTGTGCTCCGATTCCATTTTTTGGTCCATGGTATGTCCTTTCCTGGGCAGTTCCAATGACTTCAATCAATCGGGAGGCAACCCGGCCGCGGAGGCCGCGGTATTGATGGGAACCGCGAAGCCGATGCCCACGAAGAAATTTTGATCGGTCGGATTTACGAGCCCTTCTATGATCCCGATCACCTCGCCGTAGCGGTTGAGCAGCGGTCCGCCGGAATTGCCGGGGTTGACCGCCGCGTCGATTTGAATCAAACCTTGGAGTCTGATATTGGTTCCGGTCGGTTGAAATGAACGATCAAAACCGGAGATGACCCCTGCGCTCATCGAACTGTACAAGCCATACGGATTACCGACCACATAGGCTTCATCACCGATGCGCATGGCGTTGGGATTTCCCAGGACCGCCGGGACCAGAAGTGCCGGGGGGTGGTCCGGTTGCACCACCGCGATGTCATCCTGCGGTTGTTTGGCCGTGATTTGCCCGCTCGATTGCGATCCATCTGCAAACGTCAGTTGGATGCTGGATGAGCTGGCCACCACATGCAGTGCGGTAAGGATGTCGCCGCCCTGATCGATCACGACACCGCTGCCCAGACTATTCTCGGCGTTTCCTGCAGAGTCAGTGGACTTGGTTTCGATCAGGACGAGCGACGGTTGAATCACCTGAAAGACCTGCTCCGAAAAAGCCGGGGGCGGCGTGGCAGACGCCAGCGCTTGGGCGACTGTGGTGCTCACTGCGTTGTTGGTCAATGGATGCGGGGCGGGGAAAAGAATGTTATAAAGGATGAGCGCGGCGAACGCAGCCAGTACGCCGCCGGCAAACGGCGCGGAGGCCCGCACACCTGCGCGGAAACGTCCCCAACGCTTTCGCCATATCTCCGAACGTGAAGCAGATGCTTCGGCCATATCCTCTCTCGCACACCTCTAAGATGTGGCAAATGCAATCATTTGAAACAGCTTTTTGTCAAATGATCGAAGGTGCCCTCTGATGAAATCTCAACGGTTAATGGATTTGATTATAGGACTTTTTTCTGAAATGAAGATGAGATAATTGTGCGAAAATGCGCGGAGGTTGCGCTGTGTTTAGGCTGGTTCGACCTTTTCGACCACGACCGTCGCCTCCGTCAATAATGCCGCAATGGCGCCGATGGCGGCTAACTGCGGAGCGATCAGCGCCCCAACCACGCCGAAGGTCATCGGGATCTCCATGACCGTCTTGCCTTCTTTGTTCTTAATGATGATGCGGCGAATGTTTCCTTCGTGGACGAGCTTCTTGACTCTGCTCAACAATTCCTCGCCGTCCACGCGGAATTCCTCTGTGCGGAACTTTTCTTCAGGCATTTGATTCTCCTTTCCGAAAGTCGAGCTGCCATTTGATGCGGTCCGGAAACAACAAAAGGCATCCCACAATCAGCATGACGCAATAAATCAATGGAAACTTTAGATAACCCGGACCCACAAACCCCGCCAGGGCGATCAAGGAAACGATCAATGGAATCGTGGATAAGGGGCCCGTCCCCACGATTTTCCTTGAGGCCAGGATACGGAGGAGACATAGAATTGGAATCAGCAAAATGACAAGATCATGGTAATGAGCATAAGGGACCAGCAGGATGGAACACAGAGCCAGCAGGCCGATCTGCTTTTCCAGAATTTCCTGGCTTTTATGCCAAACCAAACAGAAGAGGGCGATGCCTGCAAGATAGCAGCCCCAGATGAAATCACTGACGAACGTTATGTCGATCACCTCGAAGTTGCGCCGGATGATACCGGAAAGGGTGGGCATATCCAGGGCGTGGGGCTGTGTCCAAATCGTGCTTTCGATGAGCTGGAGACTGTTGAGAAAACTCAGCATGCCATCCGTCTTGATCAAGGCCCAGCTAATGATCCCAAGAATCGCGCCGCCTAAGGCAAAGCCCCAAAACACCCTCCTTTCTTTAAACAGGAACGGAATGGATAGAAACAGGGCCGTCTGCGGGCGGACAGCGCTCAGGCTTAACCCCAGGCCTGCCAGGAAAGGTTTTTCCATGGATAAGCCCCACAGCCAGATTGCCAGTCCGAGCAAGAGGATGGCATCATCCTGGCCGTTCATCAAGGCGGAAAAGGTCGGGAAGAACAAGAATATTCCTGAGAACAGGATAATATTTTCCTGCCTTTTGAAATCCCGGCCGTGTAACAGGTTGACGAGCAGACAGGAACTTGCCGCATTCAGCAGAAGCAGCACGATGGCCCAGCGCAAAAAAGAATGGATATAGTTGGAATCCACGATCAGCGCCGCCAGCAGGGCGATCAAAGGGACATGAGTATAAAGCTCAGGTACGACTTGGAAGCCCACGACGGCTGCCTCGACTTTTTGCTGGCTCTGTATCCGATAGATATTTTGGAAGCCCTCGGTCTGTGCAATTCTGCCGAACGAATAAAAACCGATAAAATCGGAACCGGTCCTTTGCTTGGGATCGTTGAGCATGTTGGCCCAAAGAAGGATGTAAATGAGAGTCAGTGAGGCCAATCCCACAATGGTGAATACGCGGCGTGGATTAATGTCCATCCTAGGGTTCCGAGCCGGATGGTTTCCAAAGAGCGTAATCGCGGGGCATACGGATCATTCCTATCGGTCGTCCACCAACAAGTGCTTGTACCATAGCCATTGCAGGACGGCTCCCGCCACGAAAGCAACGAGGATGATGCCCCAGCTCCACCATGTGCTCAGGCTGAGGGCGAACAAAACAAAATAGACCGCGGCGGCGGTCGTCAGTGCTCCCAGCAGAGCCACTTCCAGCGCGATCAAATTCGCAATGCTGTACGCTTTGTCGGTGGGCGGGATGGTATTGACGCGCCATTTAAACGCGGGTTCTGTGTCGGGAAACTTCCGGATGTAGAAATCCTTGATCTGGTTCATGGCCTCGATGGATTCGTGCCAGGCCGCGCGCAAACGGGCTAACTGCGAAATGGTCAACGCGCCGAGAATGGTTAAGACGAAAAACAGAATTGCAAAGGCAATGGACACACCTCTCAGGTTATCCTTGGCAAATTGCGTGCCGAGAATCGCCGCTACGATGGAGCCGACGGAGACAAAATAGAAGGAGGCCACGCGCGAGCGATCTTCGTTGGCATCGTGCGCGGTGGTCGCGATATATTCATATTCGGCAATCAAAATGTCATCGGGGATGATTAACTCGGAATCGGTTTTCAGCCTTGGCATGTTCCCTCCGGTTGCGGAAGTTTTTCATGAGGAACGTACGAGCTGGACGAGATTCAATTGTACAACATCGGGTCTTTTCTGTCAGGTCGCAGTCAGGAAGATTGACACTTTCGTACCATCCGGAGCCGTCATATACTTGGATCATTGTTTCATGCCCGGAGACGAATATGATCACCATCCAACTCGTGGATACTGAGAACAAGCTGCAGGTCAAGCAATTTGTCGAATTTCCCTTCATGCTCTACAAAGATTGCACGCAATGGGTTCCGCCGCTCTTCACCGACTCCTATCTTCAGCTGAACCGCCAAAAGCATCCGTTCTTTGAACATTCCGCGGCCGATTTTTTTCTGGCCTTCCGTGATGGGAAACTGGTTGGCCGGATCGCTGCGCTGGAGAATAAGCCATTCAATCAATACCACAAGACGCAGGATGCCGAGTTCTATTTCTTCGATTCGATCAATGAGCCGGAGGTCGCAGGCGCTTTGTTCGCCGCAGTCTTTGATTGGGCGAAGAGGCGGGGTCTGGATCGTGTGGTCGGCCCCAAAGGAATGTCGGCGTTCGACGGCTATGGGATCCAGATCGAAGGCTTCGAGCACCGCCAGATGATGACGATGATGAACTACAACTTTGATTATTATCGCCCTTTGGTCGAGGCGCTCGGCTTTGAAAAAGAAGTGGATTTCGTCTCCTGCTACCTGTCGTCCGATGCTTTCAAGGTCCCTGATCGTGTAGTGCGAATCGCGCAGCGCGCGGCGGAACGCGGCCATCTCCAGGTCAAACAATTCAAGAGCAAAGGCGAATTGGTCTCGTGGGCAAACCGCATCGGTCAGGCCTATAACAAGGCGTTCGTCAATAACTGGGAATATTACCCCCTGACCGCCAATGAAATCAAATTCGTGGTGGACAACATAATGATGGTCGCCGATCACCGCATGATCAAGATCATCACCCACGAAGGCGAAGTGGTTGGCTTCCTTTTCGCTTTTGCGGATGTGTCTGCTGCGTTGCAGCGGGCCAGGGGACATCTGAACCCATTCAGTCTCGTTGACCTTTTGCTGGAGATGAGGCGCACGAAAACGGTCTCAGGGAATGGGATGGGCATCCTGCCGGCGTTCCAAGGTCACGGCGGCAATGCCCTTCTCTATTCGGAGCTGGGGAAAACCCTTTTGGAATTCCATCAATTCGAGCACGTGGAAATGACGCAGGTCGCCGAGACAACCCATCAGATGCGGGCGGACCTGAAGAACCTGAACGGCGTGGAGTACAAGAACCATCGCGTGTATCGCAAATCAATTTGAGAAGCTGGAACGCTTGATAGAAAGACTAAAAAATCCCCGCTCGGAAGGCGAGCGGGGATTTTGTCAGGTGATATTTTAGAGTGCGATGACATTCGCAGCTTGAGGGCCCTTGGGACCCTGTTCAACCGTGAACTCCACCTTTTGGCCCTCGGTGAGCTTACGAAAGCCTTCGCTCTGGATAGCGGAATAATGGACAAACACATCAGGGCCGCCCTCGCGGGAAATGAAGCCGTAGCCTTTCTCCGCATTGAACCACTTGACCGTTCCGACGATACGTTCGGACATTGCTTTGCCTCCTTCTGGCAAAAAAGAAAAAAATGATGATGATGTCGCACGTCCATCGAACGGTCTATTAACCAAACGACCCGCCGAAGTACCCTCGGGTCGTTCTGTTCTACTTCCCACGATAGCGTACTGGCATCTTGCAAGTATTGATGATACAAGCAATCTGTTAAACCGTCAAGGAAATTGAGACCGCGCGACGGTGAAAAGCTGGCGAACCGATCCGGTCAAACGACGTTTTGGGCCGGCGGGGAGCGGGGGAGGTGGAGGCTGGGTTTTCGGCGGCCGGTCTGATCGCCGCAGCAGGAGGACCGATCCGCCGCGCAAATCTCCCGAGGATGCGCGCTACAATAAGCGCATGAAGGAATTCAGGGGCCGAATGGGTTTTGTGAGGAAAAAGCTGTGGCTTTTCCTTTTCGCAGGGCTGGCCGCACTTGCCGGATTCCTGCTGTACGTGCTGTGGGACTTGCCGTCCATTAATGCGATCCCTGCCAATCTGCAACAGCCCAGCATCCGCATCACGGACCGCAACGGACGTCTGCTCTACGATATTCTGCCGGAGCAGGGCGGACGGCATGCGGTGCTTTCGTTCGCGGACATTCCCCAATGCATGAAGGATGCCACCATTGCGGTGGAGGACAAAAGTTTTTACAGCAACCCCGGCACCGACCTGAGCGGCATCGTGCGAGCCTTATGGATCGACCTGCGCGGCGGCGAGCCGATTGCCGGCGGGAGCACCATCACCCAGCAGGTGGCACGCAATCTGTTGTTGAAGGAGAATGAACGTTATCAACGGACGCTGCGCCGCAAGATCCGCGAAACGATTCTGGCCTGGGAGTTGACGCGGGAACTGTCCAAGAATGACATTCTGGCTTTGTATCTCAATCAAGTCAACTATGGCGGCATGGCGTACGGCGTCGAAGCCGCGGCACAAACTTACTTTGGCAAACCTGCCAGCGATCTGCTTTTGCCCGAGTGCGCCTTGCTGGCGGGGCTGCCGCAAGCGCCGGGACTGTATGATCCATTTACGAATCCTGGCTTGGCAAAGCAGCGTCAAGAAATTGTTTTGGGTTTGATGGAAAAACAGGGCTACACCACGCGCGAGCAGAGTCTCGAGGCGGAGTCCGCGCCGCTGAGTTATAACCCGGCTCCGTATCCGATCGAAGCGCCGCATTTCATCTGGCTTATCAAGGACCAGCTCGACGCGTTGTTCTCATCCGGAAAATTGAATCCGAATCAGAGTTTGGTGGTCCGCACCACTCTGGACTTGAACGATCAAATGCTGGCGGAACAAATCGTGGCGCGTCATATCGAGCAGTTCAAGCCCAAGCCGGGTGAAATCAGCCACAACGTCAATAATGCGGCGCTGGTGATCCTTGACCCGCATACCGGGGAGATCCTGGCGCTGGTCGGCAGCGCGGATTATTTCGATCCGTCCATCGACGGTGCGCTCGACATGGCGACTTCGCCGCGTCAGACCGGCTCGGCTTTCAAACCGTTCATCTATGCCCTGGCACTGGACCCGGATCAAGCCGACCCGTGGACGGCCGCCACCTCGATCCTCGATGTGTCCACCACGTTCATCACGCACGATGGACAGCCCTACACGCCGGTGGATTATGACGGCCGCGAACATGGACCGGTGTCGGTGCGCCAGGCGCTGGCTTCCTCGTTGAACATTCCCGCCGTGCGAACGTTAAAGAAAGTCGGCATCGAAAACACGATCGATCTTGCGGATCATCTCGGCATCACCTCGCTGGGCGATCCGCAGGATTATGATTTGTCGCTGGTCTTGGGGGGAGGTGAGGTCAGCCTGCTCCAGCTTTCGACGGCGTATGCGAGTCTGGCAAACGGCGGATACTACACCGGCAATTATTCGATCCTCGATGTGCGCGACGCGGATGGCAACCTGCTTTACACGCAGGATAAGACTCCGCCGCTCCAGGTCTTCGACCCGCGCGTGGTGTGGCTCATCAGCGACATCCTCAGCGACGACCGCGCCCGCCAAATCGGCTTCGGACTCGACAGCACCTTGAAGATCGATCACACCGCTGCGGTCAAGACCGGAACAACAACCAACTTCCATGATAACTGGACGATTGGTTACACCCCCGATCTGCTCGTAGGTGTGTGGGTTGGCAACAGTAATTACGAAGCGATGCACGATGTCACCGGGGTGACCGGCGCCGCACCGATTTGGAACGAAGCTATGCGCGCCCTGCTGGCAGGGAAACCCGATCAGCCATTTGCTCGACCCGATGGATTGAAGCAAGTGACGGTGTGTGATCTTTCGGGTTTGCTTCCGACATCTGCCTGTCCCTACACACACATGGAATGGTTCATTGATGGCACCGAGCCGACGCAAACCGACACGTATTATCAGCAGGTTTGGATTGATACGCTGACCAACTCACTTGCCAGCGATCTCACTCCGCCCGACAGACGCAAATCCATTATTGCACTTAATTTACCAGTTGAGGCACAAACTTGGGCGCGTGCCCAAGGCTTGCCATTATTGGTGGACCTGCAACAAAACACAGAATCGATTCAGGCGAACAGCCTGACGCTGATCTCTCCCACTCCGAATACCACCTATCGCATCACGCCGGATTTGGATTTATCTGCCCAAGAGCTTTCGGTGGAAGCCGTTGCCGGTCAGAGTTTTTCCAAAGTCACGATCTACGTGGACGGAAATATATTGGCTGCACTTTCAAATCCACCTTATCAAACCTGGTGGACATTATCGGCAGGCACCCATGACTTTTGGGCCGAAGGAACAACGGCGAATGGAGAAAGTGTCACAAGCGGACACGTAACAATCAATGTGTTGCGATAGGCTTCTCGTCTTTCTGATTGGATTGAGATATCTTTGGTGCTATCATAAGTTCAAACAATCTCTCTTGATGACCAAGTTATCTTGACATTCGCTATGCAAAGTGATTTTCCGAATCTCTTGAGACGGACCGCAAATTTATCAGCCATCTGGTTTTTCTTGCTGGCTGTAATTTTTTGGATACTCTTGCTTTCCGTATCCGGGGATGAGCCGGGTCCGACGCGCAGAGTGGTAGTAGCCGAGGCAGTGCCCGCGAGCTGCAGTTTTCCCGCGAGCAGGGGCTGGATCGAAAAGGTCAACCGCATCCGGTGGGTCGCTTACAGCTCGCCGCATCTTGATTCTGATCAAGGCTTTTATCAGCCTACACCTGAGACGATCTATCAAGACTTGACCGTATTGAGAAAAGCCCAATTTACGGGCCTGATTACATATGGCTCTGCCGGAATCATGGGAACACAATTCCCGGGTATCGCCCAGTCTCTCGGATTCCGGGGAATCATCATGGGCATTTGGAGTCCAACCAGTCAGGATGAACTTAATAATGCTCAAAACGCGGCAAGTTTGCCGATTGTGCTCGGTTACAGCATCGGGAACGAAGGCCTTTCCGGTGCGCGGGACCGATATTCGATTTCCATTCTTTGCTCGGCAATTGCTGATTTGCGATCGCGCACGGGAAGACCGGTTGCAACATCGGAGGATGTTGACACTTATGATTCGAGGCCCGGTCTTTTGTCGGTCGGCGACTGGCTGTTTCCTATCGCACATCCATACTGGCATTCCACCAAGTATCCTCAGGATGCCGTTCAATGGGAACAGGCCCAATACAGCGCGTTGCAGGATAAAACCGGCCTTTTTGTATTCTTCAAAGAGGTTGGTCTGCCAACCTCCGGTGCCTATGGTTTATCAGACTTCAATCAGGATTTGTTTTATCGCGGGCTGGCAGAGACGGATGTCCGATTTGCCTATTTTGAAGCCTTTGATCAACCGTCCAAAACCCACGCTTCCGTTGAGCCTCATTGGGGAATTTTCCAGGCGGACCTTGGTCCCAAATTGTTAGGTTGGAATCTGATGGGATACCGTCTGTTCACCGCAGATCCCGGGTCTGATTTTTGGGTGCAGGAATGTTCGGGAAGGAACCGCAACCAGTGCATCATGGACGTCCATGAGACGGAGCTCGTAGTCGGCAAGGATTTGCGGGATAAACAGTATCGTTCGATCCTTTCGTTCAATACTTCTGGTCTGCCAGATAACGCGGTCATTACATCCATTAAATTGAAACTTAAATCGACAGGTGTCGCAGGTGTAAGCCCATTGAACAATCGGCATGGCCTCATGGTGGATATTTGCACATCGCCCAGCTATCGGACAGTGAGATATCAAACGATTGAGTCACCGAATGGGCTGAACTGTAATGATAACGTGGGAACTCTTGACCCGGCCCCCAATAGCGGTTGGTATACAGCAGACCTGCGTCCGGAAGCTTTTCAATCTCTCAACCTGACAGGCGTCACGCGATTTCGCCTGAGAATCAGCGGGATTGAGGCCATGGATTCAGCAAGAGCCTATATGCTGTTCGACACGGGTGCGACTGAAATTTCGAACGGTCCCATGCTGTCGGTGCATTACGCGTTGGCGGGTACCAAATAAAAGCGTTTGAACATATTTTATGCGGGCGACCCCATGCAAGGGCTGGATCGATGCAAATGGGGAGGTGGTCAAGAGCGATATCGTAACCATCGCCGTATTGCCTTGAGTGATGAATCCTTATATTGGGAGGTTGCGGCCTTCTTGCGAGTGGGGCTGTGCGCCCGCTCAGGTGTGTGCCGCCACGATCTTGTATTGTGATAAGTCGTCGCCGTAGATGTCTTTGACTCGAGCGAGACCCGCTTAACCTTGTCCGCCCCGCGTTGTAGGGATGGGCAAGGTATCGCGGATTTCTTATGGCTTCACCACAAACTGGCTTCCTGCACCTCGTCCACCGACATCGGGAAAGTAGAACTCGGAAGCGGTCGGTGGGATGACGTTGAACGTTCCCGCAGTGCTGGCACGCGCAAAATAGGTGTAGACGTAAGTACCTGCCGGCAAATAATCCGCCGAGAGCACCACCTTCTCATCGCGTAGTTCGGTGTGATCGAAATACCACCAGCCGTAGCCGCGCTCGTCGAAATCCTGCATGGTGTACTTTGTCGGCAGGGTCATGTCTGTCTTGATGGAGGCATCGATCGCTTCGAGGCCGGCAGGCAATGGATCATTGATAACGATGTAATGCACGTCGTCCGAAACCACGATGGTGAGCCGCACCTTGACCAGGTCACCGCGCTGGATTTGTGTGATGGGCGTCTTTGAATCAGTCAGCGTGAAGTACTGACGCGAGAGACTCACGCCCTGATCGAGCGGCGGCAGCGACGCCACCGCGAGGTTCGCACTCAGATACGCGGTGTAATACAAATTGCCGGTTCCGTTGCCGCGCGTGAACACCAGATAATTGGCGGTATCCTTCAATAAATCCTTCAATTGAATTTGCAGATTCTGGGATTGCGTCAGGTTGTCCTTATCGGCGACGCCGCGATCAATGGAACTGCCATTGAGTCCAACCGCATAGGAATAGTTCGTTTGATATTCCTTCGAGGCGGTCAGCCAATTTGTAAGTGCCATCAGCGACCAGCTCGTTTCCTGCGTCGAATACCAGCTCCTGCCCTGACGGACCGACATCAACCAGCGCACGGCGTTGGCCGTGATGGGATTATCCGGTTCGATCTGGGTGAAGGCGTTCAATACGATGGCGGTCGTGCGCGTATCGGTATTCCAGTTCCAATAATCGGCTTCGCCCTTCTCCTGCCAGTGAGCACCCGCAGCCGACATCACGGTAGCCGCCGTCAGGTCCGATATGAGCGAGTTGATGCGCGTGTCCTTTGGATCCAGCATATACATGGCCTGTGCCAGATAGGCTTCGCCGTACAGACTCAATGAAGTGCGATTCTGGTAAATGAAATCGGTTTGTTCAGCCTGCAATTTGTTTCCGCGCGCCAACACGTAAAGCATGAACGCGTAGCGGTTATATTGCCACGTTGCCGCGTTCTGATAGAGGTCCGGCAGGTTTTTATTCAGATAATCGATTCCATTATTTAACACATCCTCAGAAACCGGATAACCGGAATCCTTGGCTTCCTCCAACCCCAAGACAACATAGGCACTCGTCTGCGGATCGCTGAGCGGACCATCCCACCAATTCCAGCCGCCGTCCGATAACTGCTTGGCATAGATTCTTTGCAGGGCGGAATTCACCTGGATGTTAAGATTACCTTGCAAGGCTGGATTGGAAATGCCGGCCAGCTTCAAGGCGCGCGTCGTGACCACGTTCGGCAGGAAGCTCGAAATGGTCTGCTCCATGCAGTAATACGAATAGTCCCTCAGATAGTTGAGGCTGTCCTGCATGGAAGCCGCCAGTGACGGCGAAACCTGAACGGAGACATTTGCGTCGGTGTAGCTGTGTGCGGATGGCAGGAGGATCGACTCGGTGACTGAATCCGCCGAGCGAATGATGCCAGCCGTGCCGACCGGTTCGATCACGGTGTAGGTGTAGACCGGAATGCCCTGTCCGGGCAGTGTGCCCAGTTCCGGTTTGCTCGAATCGGTGAAGGTTCCGCTCACGGCTTGGGCGGTCAAATCGACGCGCTGGGCATCGGTGTTGACATTCAAATCCCAGGTGACATACCCTTGACTCTTCGCCTCGACCTCCACAGTTTGGGCAGCCGGAGTGATCAACTGGACTCCCTGCGCATCGAGCGAAACGTTGACGTTGAGCGGCTCGCTCAGGTTGTTGTGAATCACCGCTCCCACACGGGCCTGATCGCCGGAGACGAAGAAGCGCGGCGTCTGCAGTTCAACGAACAGCGGCTTGGTGCTGAGCAGTTCATTCGTGGCCTGACCCACGCGACCGTCCACGGTCGCGGCGCGCGCGTCGGCAACCCAGGTGGTCAAGTTCTCCGGCAGCTTCACCGTTGCCTGCGCCTGACCATTTGCATCCGTCGTGACCTGCGCCTGGAAGAAGGCTGTGTCCTTGAAGGTCTGCCGCACGGTAATGATGCCGTAGCTTGTCTCGCCGCCTCCGCCTCCCTCCCCGCCGCCTTCGGGAATGCTCTGGCGATACTGCGCGTTGAAATCGTCAGCGTTTGAAACGAGCCCGAGCGCGGTCACCACGCCCAGTCCTGTGTCGGGATAGAAGCCTTGCAGAATGGGCTGCGAATTCGGCGGTGCTAAGGCCAGCACCGCTTTATCCACAACCGCCAGTGAGACATCCGCCGAAACCGGTTTGCCGCTCTGATCCTTTGTGCTGATCGTATAGGTGACATTGTCATTGGGTCCGGCGGTTTGCTTGTCGGTGGTGACCTGCACATTGAGGGTTTGTTGACTGGTATCCACGTTGATGCGCGTCAATCCGATCTTGAAATTCGGCGTCGAGTTTGTGGTGGGGTCAGTTCCTTTTACGACGACCACCGAAACATATGCCATCGGAGCCATATCGCTGGTGATCGGCAGCTTATAGACCGTGCTGTTGCCGGTCAGCAGCAGCACATCCTGCTTGTAGATGTGTCCGCGCTCGTAGGTGACCAGCGCATACACACTTCCCTGGAATGGCTGCGCGATCAACAACTCGGCGGTGTCGCCAGGAGCATATGTGCTTTTATCGGCAACCAGATTGAAGGTGCGATCGTTCGTTTCGCGCCAGGCAACATATTGATCGCTCGATACCCACGTATAGGCTGAGGCTTGGCGTTGGTTGCCTTTGGAGTCAGTGACGATCACCACCGCTTTGTACACTCCGCCCTCGGGCGGAATGAACGAGACGACAGCCTTTCCATCCGAATCCGTCGTTACCTTCTCCTGTGCGATGGGAAGGTCCTTGACGGAGGTGACCCAGCTGAGCTGTCCCTGCGAATCCTGTTTCTGGACGCTGTGCCATTGGCGCTCCACAAACTTGACCGTCGCATTCTGATCCGCCAACGGCTTTGAATTCCAATCCAGGACCACCACTTCAAACTGTTGCGCTTCGCCCGCTTTTCCGACAGAACTCATTGAGCGGATTCCTCCATACAGTTCACTTTGATGAACGACCACGCTCGTCTGCCCGCTGACCACGTCTCCAGCTACATCGGTAACATTGGCGCTGAAAGTGACCTGCTGATCGGTCTTGTTTTCGCCAAGGCTGATCGGTCTGGAAAGGTCAAGATGGCCATTCGCATCCGTCGTATCGCTCCCCTGTTCAAGTGTTCCGCCCTGTCCCGCTGCCTCTGGCGACACATAGTATTGATCCTGATCCCAATCCATGAAATCGAACTGGGAATATTTCGGGTCGGGAGCGAAGTAGTAAGGCGCGGCCTGCGTGAACCAATCGACCGCGGCGTTGACCACATTTCCTCCGGAATAATAGGTTGCGTCCAGACCAAAGTCTACTTTGTCGCCGTTCAGGATGTTGGCGTTATCCGGCGAAATGTTCACTTGAAATTGCGGCTTATGGTAGTCTGCCACTCGGAAGGACAGACTTCCGAACGGGTCCGCAGTTCGAGAAGTGCTGACCGAAATCGTGTAGGTGCCGAGCGGCGCATCATCGCCCAACTCGAAACTATCGTTGATGCTTCCCAATTGCGATAGAGTTAGGTACTTTGCATAGACTTGCTGGTTGGACGGATCGTCGATGGTTGCATATATTTGAGGGTCGTTAAGTAAACTGTAGTGAAGATCGTCGTTCTGCCGCACCAGGCCCTTGAAATATACAGTCTGTCCCGGCCGATATAGCGCCCGATCCGTATACAGATAAACGAATGGCCCATTGGTAATGCCGTAATAATTTTCGGCGATGCCCATGTCGCCGGTCCACATGCCGCTGCCCCAATCGGTTCCGACGAAGGCCAGATGATTCGTGCCCCCGACGGACGCGTAAACCGGTGAGTCGATTCCTTTCAAGTAAACGAGGCCATTCTGGTCGGTGTTGGCTGTCCCCGCTTGTTTGAAGTAAGCGTTATAGAAGGTCACGGGCACATTGGCTTGCGGTGCACCGCTTTCGAGGTCAGTCACCCACGCAAGCCCTTCGGTGGAAGTTGCCTTGAATGTGATGTTATCCGTGGCGACTACGAACACGGCTGCTTGATAGTATTTGCACGTCCAGTCATTACTACAGTCCGGGTTGCGGAGCGGAGAGCCATTTAATCCAATGAAATAATATCCCGGCTCCAGCGGGTTTCCCATTTGATCCGTCAACTTGAGATCGAGCCGATTGAATTGGTTGAGTGGAACGTTGGTATCCGGTTTCCATTCGTGAATTGGTAAAGTCTCCGGAACAAAGGCTTCCGGCGGGCTTCCCCCGTTCTTGGTGTAGGGGTTCACAAATTGGCTGAACTCATCGAATGTCAACGAATACAGAGAGACTGTGGCCGAATCCAGATTCCGGTACTCGAAATAAACCTCCTGCGGTCCCTTGGCACGGTATACCAACGGTGTCCACGGCAGGACCAGCCGCGCGTATGGATCCAAATCCTCCGTTTTGAAGGAGGTCGAGTACTGGCTATTGATGGTGTTTCCGTAAATGTCCGCCGCGCCGGGCAGGATTCGCAGTATATATTCCGTGCTGGGTTCCAATCCATACGTGCTGTACGTAAAGCCGTAACTGTCGTAATACCACTGCAGCCCTGCTTTGGGCGCGGGGGTGATGATCACCCTGCCCTGCAAACTGCTCAGTGCCATAGGCGATGCAAAATGGATGGTCAGGGTCAGATTGTCCTCATTCGCACCAACGATGCTCGGAAACGGCACGGTACTGAAGTTGGTTGACAACCCCTCCTTGAGAAGGCCGCCATCCTGGGCTTGCGCGGTGCTGGCGATCTGCCATTGATAGAAGCTGGCGATTTGATAGCGACTCTTCGGTTTGATCGTGAGCATCGTGAAATCCTTGTTCCAACTGAGATCAAGGCTCACGGATTTTCCCGTCTCGCGGTTCGTGATCGATGTGACTTGTGCGACGCTATCGGGATTCATGGGCTGCGTGAAGGTGACGGAGAGCGCCTGATCGAGAAGAATGTTTTGGTCATTCGAAAAGTTGGCGATGGCAGGCGCACGCGTCGTGAACTGTGAAACATAGGACTGATCCAATGCGTCGCCGTTGGTATCCTTCAATCCGGCCCCCACACGGACCGTGTAGCGGGTCCCGCTTAGGAGAGCCGGGTCCGGCTGAAACACGTACACCGACGAGTTGACCCATTGCCCTGTGCCTTTCACCTGTGGAGAGAGTTCGATCGGCTGCGGCAGGTTGTTTTGTTCTTCTTCGATGGTGAGCGGGGCCACGGGATGATTGAAGATCACCGTGATGCTGGTCTTGGTGTCCATCTCCTCGGCGTCTGCCAGCGGGAAGACCTGACTCACCTTCAGGCCTTCGACCGTCGTGAAGTTCAATTCGATGGCTTCCTTGGGGGATGTGCCGTCCAGGGCGGCTGCGGATGTGGAAAAGACGACCTGATAGGCTGTAGCAGGTTCGAGTTTGGAGGAGGGTGCAAATTCGAAGGTCCGGGCATCGCGCCACCCCGATTGTCCTGCGATCGCCTGATGGTCGGGGCCGAGAAACGAAAAGGCACCGCCTGTTTTGTCTTGATCCATATCACGATCAAAGGTAATGTCAATCGTGGGCGATAGACCCAGCCTTTGTCCTGCCTCCGGCTCTTGCGCAACGACCTGCGGTCCCACCTGACTCGGCGCGGCCTGCACCGACAAATTTTCGGGTTTCTCTATGCCGGAAAACTTTGAAACGGAAAGGGCGATTGCAAAGAATAGAACGACGCCAGCCAGAACGATCAGTCTTGGATTCTTTTTCATAGGAGCCCCGCCTTGTCGAAGAAAAATGTTGGACTTTGGAAATCGTCCAGACCAGTATGCCCTGTGTTAGCGGAGATGTCAAGTCGTGAATGAGAAACGGCCCACCCTGCACCCTGGAAAAGGGGGGCAGGCCCCGCAGTTTCGATCCATGCCTTCAAGACTCACATATTAGCGCTTCTTGTAGCTTGCGCTGCCGCTCGCGTACACCATAAGACAAACCAACGACATTGACGTTTTGCTTGGAGGTTCCGCCGCTTTGTTGACTGGCAATATGGCCTCTGCGTCCCGATCCTCTTCGTTTCTGCGCCGTTGCAAAGGTTCGAGCCGACCGGAACTCTTGACCTTTCATTAAAAAGTTGTTAAAATGTTATCGATAACGGGAACGATAACAATGCGTAGAAAGATAATTCGGCCCACCATCAAGGAAGTAGCCTCCATGGCAGGTGTTTCTACACAAACTGTTTCCCGAGTGATTAATGAGAGGCCGGATGTCTCCGTGCAAACCCGCAGGCACGTACAGGACGTTATAGAAAAACTAGGATATCGCCCGAGTGCCCTGGCACGCAGCTTGATTCGCCGGCGCAGCCACACCCTGGGGGTTGTTACTGCCGGCCTGAATTATATCGGCCCCTCACGGACGCTGAACGGCATCACGGCGGCGGCAGAGGAGGCCGGATACGCTCTCCTGCTAAAGGAATTACCTCGTTTCGACGCCAATAACAATGAGCCCATACTGCATGCGCTGATCTCTCGTCACGTGGATGGAATTATCTGGGCCGTGCAAGAGGTCGGCGAAAATCGGAGTTGGATAAAAAATCTGTCCTTGAATTTTGATGTTCCCATTGTTCATTTAACCATGGAACCGCGCGAAAACCTTTCCGTTGTATCAATAAACAACTATTCCGGCGTCCGTATGGCGATGTCTCATCTGCTGGAGCAGGGATATCGGCATGTTGGCCACATTTCAGGGCCGCTGGATTGGTGGGAAGCCCGCCAAAGAATGCGGGCCTGGAAGGATGCGATGTCGGAAGCGGGCATGGAATTTTATGACAGGTGCTGGGCGGAAGGAAATTGGTCGTCGGCGAGCGGCACGCGTGCCGCCGAAAAATTATTGGATCAATACCACGACATGGATTCGATTCTTGTTGCGAACGATCAGATGGCGCTGGGAGCCATGCAAGTGGCCCACCGAAAGGGACTGCGGATTCCTCAAGATCTGGGCATGGTGGGGTTTGATAATATTCCCGAATCCGCTTATTTTTGGCCCTCCCTGACCACCGTACATCCGGACCAATACAATCTCGGAAAAGTGGCTGTGGAAAAAATTATCAAAATCATCGATGCGGGTTGGGATGATTCGGCTCCTATCAGTCCTGCATCGGTTACCTTGGAACCGACACTGGTCATTCGAGATAGTTCCCGGCGAACAGAGCCATGAGAGTTCGGGAATCATTCAGAAACAGATGCTGCTCAGCCATGAACAAACCTGCAATCTCGGTGGTTCTCGTGCGGATTTGTGATATCACCCACCGACTGGCACAAGGTGAAATTGTCAAGCCAATGGAAGGAGGTGTACCAATATCGTAGTGACGTGACAAGAACATAGAGTTCGATCTTTTTGGATTCCACGAATTGAAACATAAAAGGAGAATCAAATGTTCAAGCAAGTTCTAAGAGGAATTACCCTTCTCGCGTGCATCATCGCATTCGCCGCATGTGCACCTGCAGCCACTCAGGCACCGGCCGCCACTCAAGCTCCTGCGGCCACTCAGGCCCAAGCCGCCACTCAGGCCCCTGCTGCTACTCAAGGTGCCGCGCCAGCCGCTGGAACCAATTGGTGCTCTAGCGTCAAGATCGTCTTCTTCCCCGGCGGTCCGCAGGGCGGCGTCTTCGCAGTGAACGTGTATAACGGCGCTGTGCAGGCCGCTTCCGATACGGGCGCCCAAGTCAGCTATGAGTGGTCCAATTGGGATCCTCAGACGATGATCCAGCAGTTCCAGGAAGCTGCCGCCACCAAGCCGGATGGCATTGCTGTCATGGGTCATCCGGGTGACCAGTCGTTCGACTCCCTCATTGATGCTGCTGAAGCTCAGGGCATTATCGTCACCAGCCAGAATACTCCTTTACCGACCGCCGAGGCGAAATACGCAGCAAAGGGCTTCGGATACGTCGGCGCAGACCTGTACAATGCTGGTTTTGCACTGGGCCAAGAAGCTGTTAAGGAATCCGGTGTGAAAGCCGGTGACCGCGCCATGGTTTGGGGCCTTAAGTCTCAACCGACCCGCGGCGAGCGCACCCAGGGCGCCATCGATGCCCTCACGAAGGCTGGCATGACTGTTGACTACATCGAAATCGATTCCGCTACCAATGCTGACCCAACCCAGGGTACCGCCACCTTCACCGGCTATGTCTCCGCTCATCCGGATGTCAAGTTGATCGTGACGGATCATGGTGGTCTGACTGCAACGGTGGGCACCTACCTGCAAGCGGCCGGCAAGAAGCCAGGCGACATCTTTATGGCTGGCTTCGATATGTCCCCCGCCACGGTGGATGCTATCAAGAGCGGCTATGAGAACCTGGTGATCGACCAACAGGAATGGCTGCAAGGCTACCTGCCGATCCTGCAAATCTGCTTGACCAAGGTATATGGCTTCTCAGGCCTCTACATCGATACCGGTGCAGGCTTTGTCAATAAAAACAACGTTGACTTCATCGCCCCGCTGGCGGCGAAGAATATCCGCTAAGGATATGTCGTTGATATAATGTGGTGGGTCCGTTAACCCATTCCAAATAGAAAGGGATACAGGACTCTCCGTCCTGTATCCCCAATTAATAGGTGATTCTATGGATTCTGTCCTTGAATTGAAAAACGTATCAAAGACCTTTGGCGAGGTTGCGGCTCTCCACCACGTAAACTTCTATGTGGGAAGTAACGAGATTGTCGGCCTGCTCGGAGATAATGGCGCCGGAAAATCGACGTTGGTGAAGATCATTACGGGCTACCACCAGCCGGATCCGGGGGGGGAGATTTTTTGGAAGGGCAAGAAAATCGACCATCTCACGGTGCCGATGGCGCGCGACATCGGGATCGAAATTGTCTATCAGGAGCGGGCTCTGGCTGATCAGCAAACGCTTTGGCGCAATATCTTCCTGGGACGGGAGATCACCAATGGTCTGGGCGTGCTCGATATGAAGAAGATGAGGGAAGAGACGAAGAAGTTGATGTCGTCGGTGATGGGGTTTACCTCATCGGCGGTAACGCCGGATTCCACGGTCCGCACTTTCTCGGGCGGTGAACGCCAGGGTGTCGCCATCACACGCGCCCTTTATTTCGAAGCGGAGCTGGTCATGCTGGACGAGCCCACCATGGGCCTTTCGCTCTCCGAGACCAAGAAATGCCTGGATTTTGTGGCGGGGATCAAAGCCGCCGGAAAATCCTGCATCTTTATCGACCACAACGTTTTCCATGTCTATCCGGTGGTGGATCGCATCGTAGTACTTGACCGCGGCACGGTCGCGGGTCAGTATATGAAGAATGAATTGACCCTGGATGAATTGCTGGATCGCCTCTACCGCGTTGCCCAGACCGGGGTCTTGGAAGCGAAAGCTGCTGCCAACCGCTGAGACGGAAGATCGGAGATTTAGAATATGGCCACCACTCTTGAAGCCAAGAACGAAGCCCGTGTTGTAAAGACCAGCGGGCTCACCAGATTTCTGCGGAAATGGGCATTGCAGATCGCCCTTACCATCGTTGCTATATTGATCTGGCTGTTTTTCCTCTGGCGGGCTCCCGGCACGTTCAAATCGTTTGATATCTATAATTCGTTGATGCTGACCACACCGTTCTTCGCGCTGGTAGCCATACCGCTGACGCTGGTCGTCATCATCAAAGAAATCGACCTGTCCTTCCCGTCCGTCATGGCGTGGGGCGTGGCGGCCTATGAGCTGGTCTACCAGCCCACACATAGCGTCTGGCTGGGTTTCATCGCCTGCCTGCTGGCCGGGCTGATCGCCGGGCTCTTGAACGGCTTGATCATCGTCAAGCTGGGCATCCCTTCCTTGATCGCAACCATCGGTACCCAGTACTTCTGGCGGGGCGTGGTCATGATCACTCAGAATGGCAAGGGCAGCGGCATGGTCGAGGTCAAGGACACGATCCTCTATCCGTTACTGACCGGCAAGCTCTTCGGAACGATCCCGATGGAATTTATATGGGTGATCATCTTTGGAGTCGTCGCCTGGTACTTCCTGAACCGGCATCAGTTTGGGGCACATATTTACCTTTCGGGTGATAATGAAGATAGCGCCCGGCTGATGGGCGTGAACGTGAGCCGCACGAAGATCATCACTTTCTGCCTGGTAGGATTGGTAGCCACCTTCACCGGTTTCATGGTCAGTGAATCGCTCCTGTTCTTCTGGCCCACCATGGGAGATAGTTATTTGCTCAGCTCGCTCGCCTCGGTCTTCCTGGGCGGCACGAGCGTGTTCGGTGGCACCGGTACGGTCTACGGCACCATTCTGGGTGCATTCGTGATCGCCATCATCCAGCCTGGAATCGTTGCCGCTGGCTGGTTGGCATACTGGACGGAATTGATCTACGGCTTCATCATCGTGATCTCGCTGGCCCTGCAGGCAGTGTTACGGAGGCGCTTCATATAGGTAGGAGGCGCCAGGGGCCCTATTTGCTGACGAGTTCGATCTGCCAGTTGCCGGAGGCCTGTATGTGGGTGCTGTTCCCGGGCCAATAGAGTTGCGTCCAGTAATCGCTTGCCCGCAGGACCGATGGATTCACTCCTAACGTGACGATGATGTGATCTGGAGTATAGTGAGCAAAATAGGTGTCGCGGTTAACCAGAAGTCGGCCCAGTGTTGGATCCAACGCGACCCAGCCAACACCTGGCATGTACACGTCCGGCCAAGCGTGTTCGGTTCTGGCAGAGGCGCTTGTATTTTGATCCAAATACAACAAGCCATCGAAGTAGCGCGCTGGAATGCCTTTTGCCCGGCTGAGCGCAACTAGCAAATCGGTGTATTCCGTGCAGTCGGCTCCCATAGGACCCAAGGCAGCTTGCGCTCCCCAGTTTGCGCCATTGTAGGTATACACTAGATGTGTGCCGATGTAATCATAGAATGCGCGCACCCGCTGACAAACACTTGTTTTATCCTGCGATAGCTCGTTCGCCAGAGCCACGATCTGAGGATTGTCTGACTCGATGTGCAACTCAGGTTGCAGAAACTCATCCGGAGAATTCCCCTGACATGTGCTCAAATCATAGGCGAGTTCGTTGACCGTTACCCGGTATTCGATCTTTATTGTTTGGGTGGTGCCTGCAGGTTGCCTGGAAAAATCAAACTCAGCATACTGGTTTCCATATTCGTCTGTCACCAGTGTGTAGTTTCGAGGAGAAATATCCATGGATTGCACTTGCTGATAAGGAGGAAAGCTCCGGATCAAAGCCACCCACAGATTTTGCTTCTCTGGCTGACCCGGTCCTTGATTAACGAGTGTCAATTGCTGCTGTACATCATATTGACGTTGGCTCAGGACTTTCACACGGTCTCCGGCCGCCGAAGGACTGGCAAGAGTTGAAGCAATGGCCTGCGATCTGCATGCGGACAAAATTAGTGCCAGCATTGACCCGAACAGAATCCGAGAGAAGATGTTTATAGAGTCTCCATTGAATCAATTGTATTCGATAATCGACGCGGATGCAAAACCATGGCGCCCAATACGGTTGATTCGACGGCATGAATGCAATTATCATTTCATTGATTTCATAGGGATTCGACTCCATGGTTGATAGGGAAATGACCTCCAGGGAAAGGGTCATGCTGGCCCTGAACCACCAGGAACCCGACCGCATCCCGATTGATCTGGGCGCGACGATCGTCACCTCGATTGCCAACCGAACCTACCTTGCACTGGAAAAGTACCTGGCCCTGCCGGTCGAGGAAGTCAAGGTGCTGGATTACGTGCAGCAGCTGCCGTATGTCAGCGAGGCAATGCTGCGGCGCTTTGACGTGGATTTTCGGATGGTGCAATTACCCGCGGCAACCACCAGCGGAGTCCAGATTTTTGAGGAGGGAGATTACTACGCGTTCTTTGACCGTTGGGGCTCGAAATTGCACATGCCGAAGACCGACGGCTTTTATTTTGACTGGGTCGACTTCCCGATCAAGGAAGCCACCATGGATGCTTTGGATGCGTATCGCTGGCCCCGGCCGGATACCCAGGAAGTCAATCGGCAGCTGGGTGAGCTGGCAAGGCAATTTTATGCGAACAGCGAGTACGCCCTGGTCGGCAGCGCGGTGATCGGCGGCGGCATTTTTGAACAGCCGGCACGCGTGATGGGATTGCAAAATTTCTTGATGGCTCTGATCAGTGAACCGGAATTTGCCGACCGCCTGATGGAGACGATCACCGATATCTACATTGAATCATGCAACGGCTACCTGGATTTTGTCGGTCCCTACATCCAGGTCTTTACGTATTGGGATGATGTGGCCGGACAGAACGGCTGGCTGATCAGACCGGAGCTGTATCGAAAGATGATCAAGCCAAAGCAAAAACGTTTGGTAGAGGCGATCAAGAAAAAGACAAATGCAAAGTTGTTTTACCACAGCTGCGGCGCAACGCGTGACTTGATCCCTGACTTGATCGAAATTGGTTTCGATATTCTTAATCCGGTACAGGTTTCCGCCAAGGGCATGGATACGAAAGAGTTGAAAGCTCAATTCGGCCGCGACATTGCCTTCTGGGGCGGCGGGGTTGACACACAACACGTACTGCCTTTCGCCAAACCGCAAGCCGTGGTGGACGAAGTGAGGCGCCGTATTGATGATCTTGCACCCGGCGGCGGTTTTGTCTTCGCGGCCGTACATAATATTCAGGCGCTTGTGCCGCCGGAGAATATTGTCGCTGCCTTTGATACCGCGCTCGAATACGGTAAATATGGAAGGTAAAAGGTAAGGTCCGGATGGATCATCGCGAGCGAGTCCTGAATGTGCTAAACCATCAAGCGCCGGATCGGTGCCCGATGCAGGTAAGTTTCACGCCTGAATTTGCAGCCCGGCTCGAGGCGGATATGAAACTCAGGGATCAGGGTCTCCATAATCCACACGGCGGCGGCAACACCTATGATCTGGAACGCGCTCTGGACGAGGATATGCTGCTGACCTCCGTGGGCTGGGTGAACGGTTACTATCAGGATGGTTATCAGAATGTGGAAAGCTATCAGGATGAATGGGGAGTGATCTGGCGAACGATAGAATACCAGACGCGCTTCGGGACGGGAAAATATACCGAACCTTTCGGCCATCCTCTTGCCAGCGATTCTGTTCTGGAGACTTATTCGCCTCCGGATCCGAATCGCCCCCAGCTCTATGCGGACGCCGAGCGGACTCTCCGCGACTTCCACAAGGATTACTGGATCGTTGGCGTGACTCCGACCACCATCTTTGAATGTGCCTGGGCGCTGCGCGGCTATGAACAATTGATGATCGACATGGCGGCCGATCCCGAACGGGCGAATCTCGTACTGGATCTTCCTTTTCGTTATCACATGGCCGTGACGCAAAAATTGGCGCACCTGGGCGTGGATATGATCTGGCTCGGTGATGATGTGGGCGGTCAGACGACCATGTTGATGTCGCCAAAGATGTGGCGGACCTATCTTAAGCCGCGTATGGCCGAATTGATCGCCTCTGTGAGGGCCATCAATCCGCGCATCAAGATCGCGTACCATACGGATGGAGTGGTATATCCGATCATTCCTGAATTCATTGAGATCGGCATTGACATTCTGAATCCCATCCAGCCCCTGGCCATGGACCCGGTGCGGTTGAAAAATGATTTTGGGGATCGACTGTGCTTTTGGGGTTCCATGGACATTCAGCAGACGCTTCCCTTCGGTACACCGGAGGATGTACAGCAGGAAGTCCTGTTGCGACTCAAGACGATTGGCCATGATGGTGGACTGATTATCGGTCCAACTCATAACATACAGCTGGATACGCCGCTTGAGAATTTTTGGGCGATGATCCATGCGATTCAGAAAACTTCTTACCGTTCGTTGCCGTAGGAAAGTCGGGCAGATGTGCAAATCGAAATGACCAAGCGTGATGTGATCCGTGCGGTTTTGCAGGGGCAAGAGCCGCCCTATGTGCCCTGGTCGTGCGGCTTCACCCAGGAAGCCAGGGAGAAACTGCAGGCTCACTATGCTCTCGTGGAGTGGGAGGATGCCCTGCAGAATCACATTCTTAAGCTGGGGAGCGACATCGGTTTCTTTACCGACCTCGGCCAAAGCCATCTCCGCGATGTTTTTGGCGTAGTCTGGGACCGCAGCATCGATAAGGATATTGGCAATGTCGAAGGCTGTGTACTGTCCGAGCCGACCTTGAGGCATTACAGCTTCCCCGATCCTTTGGATCGCCGCTTCTTTGCGGATATTCCGCCGCGCATCGCGAACGCCCCCGACCGCTTTCGCGTTTTTCAAATCGGTTTTTCGCTTTATGAGCGGGCCTGGACTCTGCGCGGCATGCAAAACTTATTAATGGATTTTTACGATAATCCTGAATTTGTTCATGAGTTGTTGAACACCATCGCTGATTACAACATTGCCCAATTGAATGAGGCCCTCAAATACGACATTGATGCCGTATATTTTGGCGATGATTGGGGCCAGCAGCATGGCCTGCAGATGGGGCCAAAGCTGTGGCGTGAATTCATTTACCCCGTTCTGGGGCGCATGTATGGCGCTGTGCACGCAGGGGGCAAATATGTTTTCATTCATTCCTGCGGTGATGTCGACGAGTTGTTCGAGGATCTCATCGGCATTGGACTGAACTGCTTTAATCCATTTCAACCTGAAGTAATGGAGGTAGGGACGCTTCACCAAAAGTACCGCAGCCGGCTGGTCTTTCACGGTGGCCTATCCACTCAACGGACATTGCCCTACGGAACCGTGGAGCAGGTTCGCGCAGAAACTCGCCGGTTGTTGGAAATGGGGCGGGAGGGCGGTTATATCTTTGCCCCTGCGCATGATGTGGAGGGCGACGTCCCGCTGGAGAATATGCTGGCTTTCATCGATCTGCTTCTTGATCAGCCAGGCTATAAGAATCAGCAAGGAGAAAACTCATGACCGTTTTAGATGATCTGTGCCAAAGTGTAATTGATGGGAATAGAAATCTTGCGCAGGAATTGGTGAAAAAGGCAATCGCGGAGAATATCCCTCCCGAACAAATCCTTAAGGAAGGTCTGATCCGCGCGATGGCTGAGGTTGGCCGCAAGTTTGAGTGCGGCGAGTATTTTGTGCCCGAAATGTTGATCGCGGCGCGGGCCATGCAAAATGGGCTGTCGCTGTTACGACCCCACCTGGTGACCGCGAAAGTGGCAGCCGTGGGGAAAGTCGTCATCGGTACGGTTCAGGGCGACCTCCATGATATTGGCAAGAATCTGGTCGCGATGATGCTGGAGGGCGCCGGCTTTGAAGTGATCGACCTTGGTGTTGACGTTTCGCCAGGAAAATACGTCCAGGCCGTGAAAGATCATCATCCCGACTTGATCGCCTGTTCGGCATTATTGACGACCACCATGCCGCGCATGAAGGATGTGGTCGATGCATTAAAGGAAAATGGCTTGCGGGATCAAGTGAAAGTGATGGTCGGCGGCGCGCCGGTGACGGAGGTCTTCGCAAATCAGATCGGTGCCGATGCCTGCGCCATGGATGCAGCCGTCGCTTCGTCTCGCGCCCAGGAATTGATCCTCGAACGCAGAAAGCAATGACGGACGCATGCGATGAGTTGAATGATCAATGAGAATGCCGGCCAGATCATGACCTCCGGAATCGTATTCGACATCAAGGAATTTACAGTTCACGATGGACCTGGTATCCGTACGACTGTATTTTTGAAAGGCTGCCCGTTGTCGTGCATGTGGTGTCATAACCCGGAGGGGCAGTCGATGAGGCCGCAAATCATGCGGAGCCCGGCTGGTGAACGGTTGGCAGGGCGGGAATATACCTCAGCGCAATTGGCGGAACTTTTGAACCAGCAGACTGCTATTTTAAGTGAGAATGAAGGCGGGATCACCTTTTCGGGCGGAGAGCCGCTCATGCAGGCAGAGTTTGTTGCCGAGGTGATGGACTTATTGCGAAATGCCCATGTTCTCCTGGATACCTGCGGCTTTGGTTCGGAGATGGATTTTCAAAAACTTTTGGATCGATCCGACCTGATTTATTTTGACCTCAAATTGATCGACCCCGCTGCCCATTTACACTATACCGCTCAGGATAATTCTCCCATTTTCAGCAATCTTAAAACCCTGAGCAGGTCAGAAAAGCCTTTTGTGGTCAGAGTACCGCTGGTACCCGGCGTGACCGATACCGATGAGAATCTGAATGCCATTGCCCGGACCATCGCAGGATTGCGGGGTCTGGAACGCGTCGATCTTCTGCCCTATAACCGCGCGGCCGGGTCGAAATATCGCTGCGCCGGCCTGGAGTTCAGGCCCGATTACGATGAGCTGCGCCCGGTGAATATCAATATGACACCGTTCGAACATTTGGGTGTGAAGGTGTTGGTCGCATGAACGAGCGCTTGGAGCTCATGAAAAATCGCGTTCGGGCTGGTGAGCATCGCTCTTTGAGGCGATCTGCTCCGATCGATGTTTTGGCGGAGTGTGAAGCCGAGAATCTGTCCTGGCCGAGGCGCGTCGCGCGCCTTGTCCGGCGGCAATGCGAGGCGGAGCAAGTTGTGATCGGCGCCGAGGAGCAGATCGTTTTTACGCGCACGTTGCCTGCCGTGCCGGCAATTTACAGTTCAGAAGATTGGAGGCGATTGACGGCAGGACGAACCCTTCATGAACTGGGTCCGGTCAGTAACATTTGTGCGGACTGGAGCCTGTTGCTCTCTCAGGGCCTATTGGGACGTAAGCAGACTGCCGTCGATTCCCGCCGGCGTTTTTCCAACGATCCTTCCGCTGTTGAGTTTCTGGATTGCGCCATTGAAGACATTGATGCCGTGCTCGGACTCTCCGCGCGGTACGCGCACCAGGCACGTGTCATGGGAAGGGAGGATCTGGCCCAGGTTCTGGAAAATGTTCCAGCCCATCCAGCCCGTACTTTTCAGGAGGCTTTGCAATCGCTGCGGCTTTGTCACGCCGTCGTTTGGCTGGGCGGAAACTATCACGTTGGCTTGGGACGTTTCGACCAATATATGTGGCCTTATCTGCAGGCTGACCTCGCGACCGGGCGCCTCACCATTACGCAAGCTGAAGATTTGTTGGCCGAGTTCTTCATTTCACTGAATAAGGATAGCGACCTTTATCCGGGCGTGCAGCAAGGCGACAACGGACAGACTCTTACGCTGGGAGGCGTCACGGCAGGCGGTGATCCGGCCGTGAATGAGCTTACCTACATGGTTCTGCGTGTTGCGCGGGAGCTGGCGATGATCGATCCCAAGATCAACCTGCGCCTCTCTGCTCAAACGGATTTGGAATTGTTATGCCTCGCGACGGAGCTCACACGCATTGGTTTGGGATTCCCGCAGTACAGCAATGATGATGTGGTCATCCCAGCGTTGGTGGAGCACGGCTATCAGCTTGAGGATGCACGTGATTATGTGGTGGCGGCTTGCTGGGAATTTATCATCCCCGGCCGCGGCATGGAGGTTGTCAACATCGGCGCCGTATCGTTCCCGGCCGCGGTGGACCAGGCCGTACGGGAGGGTCTTGTCGGTGGAGATGATTTTCACAAGCTCCTCGATCGAGTCAAGGTTCATATCCGCGAACAAGTCGATCATTTGGCAGAAACCTATTCACATTTATTGTTGCCTCCCGCTCCCTATTATTCGCTCTTTATGCAGGGTTGCCTTGAGCAGGGTCGAGACCTGAGCCAGGGTCTGAAATATAACAACTTCGGTATTCACGGCGCGGGTTCATCCAACGCGGCGGACGCTCTGGCGGCTGTGCAGAAATTTGTCTTCGATGAACGAAGTATTTCGGCAGATGCACTTCTTTCGGCGCTGGATTCAAACTTCGCTGGCGGCGAACCATTACGCAAGATCTTGGAAGAACAGGGACCCAAAGTTGGAAACAATGATCCTGCCGCGGATGACTTGCTGGTTAGACTGTTTGATGATTTAGCAGAGGCTTGCGAGCAGCGTCCCCGGACAGGGCCCGGCGGGATCCTGCGCCCCGGGACGGGTTCCGCCATGTACTATCTCTGGCTCGCTGCCGGGCACGAACGGATGCGCGAACCGGTGGTCGGTGCGACCGCGGACGGACGCTTGCAGGGAAAACCGTTCAGCGCCAACCTGGCGCCTTCGCCCGGCGTTTGCGTTCGCGGCCCCCTCAGTACGCTTCAGTCTTTTGCCAAGATAAATTATCATCGCATCTTTAATGGCGGACCCATTACGATGGAGCTGTCGGATTCTGTTTTCCGTGATTCCGAGTCGATACGCAAGACGGCCATGCTGGTGCGTACGTTTGCGAGGCTGGGTTGTCAGCAGCTGCAACTTAACAGTCTATGCCTGGATACGTTGTTGGACGCCAAAGCCCACCCGGAGAATCATAAGAACCTGATCGTGCGCGTTTGGGGCTGGAGCGGCTACTTCTGCGAACTGGCCCCCGAATATCAGGATCATATCATCGCTCGTCATCTTTATGAAATCAACTGAGTCCAAACCTAAGGAGTGCTTACTATGATCGATCTAAAGGAATATGAAGTCTGGTTTGTGACCGGCAGCCAACATCTGTATGGGGATGCTGCACTGAAAGTAGTGGCGGAACATTCTCGAGAGATCTCAGAATGGCTGGGCAGGGCCAAACAGATTCCCGTGAAAGTGGTTTCCAAGCCAGTGGTCACCACGCCGGAGGCAATTTACGAACTGTGCCTGGAGGCAAACCATACGAGAAATTGCGTGGGCCTGATTACCTGGATGCACACTTTTTCTCCAGCCAAGATGTGGATCGCAGGCCTGGGCGCCCTCAAAAAACCTTTTGCCCACCTGCATACCCAGTTCAATCGCGACCTGCCTTGGTCCTCCATTGACATGGATTTCATGAATCTCAATCAGTCTGCCCATGGCGACCGTGAGTTTGGTTTCATCGGCAGCAGGATGCGCCTGAATCGCAAGGTGATCGTCGGCTTTTGGCAGGATCCGGAAGCGCTGCAGGGCTTGGCTGCCTGGGCACGCGCGGTTTGTGCCTGGCACGATATGCAAGGCGCCAAGATTGCGCGCTTCGGCGACAACATGCGGGAAGTGGCCGTGACGGAGGGGGACAAAGTCGAGGCCCAGATTCGCCTGGGTTATTCGGTGAACGGTTATGGCGTAGGGGAACTTGTTCAATACGTGAACGGGGCAACGGAGGCTGCGATTGACAAGTTGATCGCTGAATATGAGGATCAATATGTCCTGGCTGATTCATTGCGCCGGAACGGTCCCCAGCGGCAGGCCCTGCGCGAAGCCGCTCGAATCGAGGTCGGCCTGAGGGCTTTCCTTGAAGAGGGATCCTTCAAAGCTTTTACCACCACCTTCGAGGATTTGCACGGTCTCACTCAGTTGCCCGGATTGGCTGTGCAACGATTGATGGCGGACGGTTATGGATTCGGAGCGGAAGGCGATTGGAAGACAGCGGCTCTGGTCCGCGCGATGAAAATCATGAGCAGCGGGTTGGAGGGCGGCACCTCCTTCATGGAAGATTATACCTATGACTTTAACCCTTCGAATCCGAAAGTCCTCGGTGCCCATATGCTGGAGGTTTGCGAGTCGATTGCCGAGAAAAAACCATCTTTGGAAATTCATCCGCTGTCGATTGGCGGCAAAGCCGATCCGCCGCGCTTGGTGTTTGATGTCCGTCAAGGGCCGGCGATCAATGCCACCATGGTCGATCTCGGCGACCGCTTCCGAATGATCGTGAACGAAGTGGATGTTGTTGCACCGGACGCGGCGCTCTCCAAGCTTCCGGTGGCGAGAGCCGTTTGGGTGCCCCGGCCCGATCTCAAGCGGGCGGCAGCAGCCTGGATCCTGGCCGGCGGAGCGCATCACACTGGTTTCAGTCAGGCAGTGACGAGGCAGCACTTGGAAGACTTCGCGGAGATGGCTGACATGGAATTTCTTTTGATTGGCAGTGAAACGAAATTGCCGGAATTCAAGAAAGAGCTGCGCTGGAACGATTTGTATTATCGCCTGGCCGCACTTGGAAGATGACGGATCCACGCGGGGTCGGCGCGGATTTGTGTTGCAGATGAGCCTTGGTCACGATCAAGTTATGAAGGGTAAGGAAGTCATCATGACAGAATGCGAGTCAAAAAATAAGAAGCTTCGGGATTTGATGGAGCGCCATGAAATCGACGCTTTGTTGTTGCGGCAGGTGGCGAATTTTGCCTGGGCAACCTGCGGTGCCGCCTCGTATGTGAACACGGCAGCAACCGACGGAGCCTCCTCGTTGTTGATCACAGCCTCCAGGCGCTACCTCATCACGGACAATATCGAGGCGACCCGCCTCAGGCGGGAAGAGAATTTGGAAGAACTGGGATGGGAATTTCACATCACTCCTTGGTACGAGACGAATCAAACGATCGGTGAATTGACTCGTTCCCTGCGCCTCGGAGCAGATCATTCTCATCCGGGCGCGGCAGACCTCTCCCGTGAGTTTCCGCGGATACGGGCGGCGCTGTGCACAGAAGAAGATGATCGCTTCCGAACATTAAGCGGAATATGCGCGGAAGCCATGGATCGCGCCATCCACTCCGTGCGTCCGGGAATGAGCGAATATCAGATCGCTGGAATTTTGGAGAAGGAAGTCCAAAGCCGTGGTGTTCAGCCAATCGTCAACTTGATTGCAACAGACGAACGCATCTTCCACTTTCGCCATCCTCTGCCGACTGATAAGCCGCTTGATCGATACGCGATGCTGATATTATGTGGCCGAAAGTGGGGCCTGGTTTGCTCAATAACTCGCTTGATCTATTTTGGTCGTCTGACGGATGAACTGCGCCTCAAAGCCAGTGCGGTTGCCCGTATTGATGCCCAGTTCATCACTGCGACGCGCCCCGGGCGGAAACTTCGAGATATCTTCCGGCAGGCCACTCAGGCTTATCGCGAGCAAGGCTTCGCCGATGAATGGCAGCTGCATCACCAAGGCGGCCCGGCCGGATATGAGCCGCGCGAGTTCCTGGTGACCCCGGCTTTGGACGATAAAGTATCGGTCGGTCAGGTATTCGCTTGGAACCCGTCCATTACCGGAGTTAAATCCGAAGATACCATTCTCGTTGGGCCGGAGGAAAATGAGATTCTTACTTGCATCCCTGGATGGCCGGTGGAGAAGATCCATCTGGATGATGGGCATATCGAACGGCCTGCGATTTTGGAGATCACTTGAGATCAGCCTGCTTGGCATGGATTTCAAACAGCCTTTTCCCAAAGCAATCCGTTTGAAATAATGACCTCAAATGCCGGAGGACGAACATGAATCGAAACAACACCCAACAAAAAGCCGTCGAGAGTGGAAAGACCGTTCTTGGCATCGAGTTTGGCTCGACTCGCATCAAGGCGGTGCTGATCGGCGAAGATCATGCCCCGATCGCATCGGGAAGCTACGAGTGGGAAAATCGCTACGAAAACGGTGTCTGGACATATCCTCTTGAAGAGGTCTGGGCAGGCTTGCAGGAAAGCTATCGAAGGCTAAGCAGCGAGGTCCTTGAGAATTACCACACTTCGCTCAAACTGGTTGGCGCCATCGGCTTTAGTGCCATGATGCATGGCTATCTGCCATTCGACAAGGACGGAAATCTGCTCGTCCCGTTTCGCACGTGGCGAAACACCATGACGGAACAGGCCTCCAAGGAACTCACCGATTTGTTCCAATTCAACATTCCTCAGCGTTGGAGCATTGCGCACCTCCATCAAGCCATATTGAACAGGGAATCTCACATCAAGGACATCAGCCACCTGACCACGCTGGCGGGCTATGTCCATTGGAAACTGACGGGGGAAAAGGTAGTGGGCGTTGGCGAAGCCTCAGGCATGTTTCCCATCGATAGTAGGACCAATAATTACGATCAAGGTAGGATCGAGCTGTTCAACGAACTTCTCAAGGCCGCCGGCATTGCCTGGAGACTCCCGGACATCTTCCCCAAAGTCCTCATGGCGGGAGATGCCGCAGGCACTCTGACGGAAGAGGGCGCCAGGCTGATCGATCCCACGGGGCAGCTGCGGGCGGGTATTCCGCTCTGTCCGCCCGAGGGAGATGCCGGCACGGGCATGGTCGCGACCAATAGCATCGCAGGGCGAACCGGAAATGTCTCCGCGGGGACGTCCGTCTTTGCCATGATCGTTCTGGAAAAAGCCCTGTCGAGGGTCCATCCCGAGATCGACATGGTGACGACACCCACGGGTAAGCCGGTCGCCATGGTCCATAGCAATAATTGCACGTCCGATATCAATGCCTGGGTTGAGCTTTTCCAGGAATTCGCCGCTTCGCTGGGCGTGAAGATGGATCCATCCAGGCTGTTTGAAATGCTTTATCAAAAGGCACTCGCAGGCGATGATGACGGCGGCGGGCTGCTTGCCTACAATTATTTTTCGGGAGAACCCATCACGCACCTGGAAGAGGGACGGCCGCTCTTCGTGCGCAACCCCGAAAGCCGCTTCACGCTTTCCAATTTCATGCGCGTGCATCTATTCTCGGCGCTCGCTACATTGAAGATCGGATTGGACATCCTCTTCAAAGAGGAGCACGTAAAGATCGACAAGGTGCTTGGGCACGGCGGATTCTTCAAAACAAAGGAAGTGGGTCAGAAGATCATGGCGGCGGCGATGAATGTTCCGGTTTCTGTGATGGAGACTGCTGGCGAGGGGGGCGCATGGGGCATTGCATTGCTGGCCGCCTATAGGTTCAATAAGGCAAAGGATGAATCCTTGGAATCCTATCTCTCCAAAAAGGTCTTTGCTGGGGAAAACGCCACGACGATCGCTCCCGATCAAAGAGATGTCGATGGCTTTACGGCGTTCATGGAACGCTACCAGAAGGGACTGGTCGTAGAGAAAACCGCTGTGGATGTGTTCCGCTAGAAAATGCACGATGCAGAATCAAGCACGAAGGATGTGATGAAACATCCAAAGTATATCCGAGTGACAGTCAGGACGTAGAAGGAGATGTCATGATGCTTGAAGCCTTGCGCGAACAATTATATCGATTGCATCTCGAACTGCCGAAGAATCATCTGGTGACGTGGACCAGCGGCAATGTCAGCGCCCGCGACCCCGAGACGGGATACATTGCCATCAAACCTTCCGGCCTTCGTTATGAAGAACTCCGTCCGGAACACATGGTCATTGTGGACCTGGACGGCAAACGCATCGATGGTAATCTCAAACCTTCTTCGGATACTTCCAGCCATCTTTACATTTACCGTCATCGAACGGATGTGAATGGCATTGTGCATACGCATTCTCCTTATGCAACCGCTTTTGCCGCACTGGGCAAGCCGATCCCAGTCTATCTCACGGCCATGGCGGATGAGTTCGGGGGGCCAGTCCCGTGCGGCGGCTTTGCGTTGATCGGCGGGGAGCAGATTGGACATGTGGTGGTCGATTCGATAGGCGATTCACGAGCTGTATTGCTCAAGAATCACGGAGTGTTCACAATTGGCCCCACCGCGGAAGCCGCGGTGAAAGCCGCGGTTATGGTCGAGGACATAGCTCACACAGTCTGGGTTGCCCTGCAATTGGGCCTGCCCGATGAGATCAGAGCGGAGGATGTTGCCAAGCTTCATCGCCGCTATCTTGAGGATTATGGACAATAATTTGCACGGGCTGCCCCATTCGGCGAAGTAGGGGGTATCGAAAACTCGATTTTTCTGACGGGACGCAATGTGAGTGCAACGGAAAGTATTTGCAGAATGCCTGCAGCGATCGGGGCGATAATTTTATAGATACCGCCTACTGCAAAAATATAACAATGCTTTTTTATCAAAAGAAGGCAGGAAGGTGTACGTTGCCTTCCTGCCTCTTCGAGTTAGAGGAAGTGATTTCAGTTGAGAACTTTCGCCAGCAATTCGTTGGATTCAAGCAGGAGATAATCCCTTCCATCCATTTTGAACTCTGTGCCGGTATATTTGGCGAACAAAACTTTATCGGTCACCTTCAGCCTGATTTCTTCGTCGTCGCTGAAGGCCACCAATAACATGCGGTTGGGGTTTCGTTTGATCCATGGTTTACCTCGGCAGAGAAGTTCCATACGTTTGGATGCACGCAAATCAAAAAGTGCCTGCAACTTTTCAGGCCTTTGTACATCTACATATTGTATGGACACGAACACTTTCTTTCAGAAAATTAAGCAGAGTCCGCGGCCCATCGTGGTGGATTTGTGGGCACCGTGGTGCGGGCCGTGCAAGGCTGTCAGGCCAGTTTTGGAAAAACTATCGAAGGAATATGCCGGGCGCCTCGAATTGTGGCGGGTCAATGCCGACGAATCAGCCGACCTTTTACGGCAATTGCGCGTGTACGGCATCCCGACGCTTATTGCCTATCGCGATGGCAAAGAACTCACACGTTATGTGGGTGCCAAACCTGCCAATGCTCTCAAAACATTATTTGAGACTCTTGCGACCGGAGGCGTTCCCGGTCCCGCCACGCCTGCGCCTATGGATCGCATCATGCGCTTTGGCGCGGCATTGGTTCTTGCATGGATCGGGTGGCGCGCAAATCTCAATTGGATATTCTTCGTATTGAGCGGCGGGGTATTGTTCAGCGCGGTTTATGATCGCTGTCCCATCTGGCGCGCCATGATGATGAAATTCAAGGAATTAAACAGCAAGGCTTAGTATTTCATAGGGCTGAGGCTGGCATTCAACTTGTCCTGTACCCGCTCACACTCGGTTTACAAGCCTGGCATAGATTCAACTCATCATTCTCAATACAGAGTCAAAATCATTTTCACGAACGGAGAGATTTATGCATGAACATCGTTTTCATGGTGACATTGGCCGCCTCCGTAGTCCCGAACGGCTGGCATGGCTGGAGGTCGATCATGTGGTCGAATTATCGCTGCAGGACGGGGATTTCCGCCGCGTGCTGGATGTGGGCACCGGCAGCGGGATCTTTGCGGAAACTTTTTCCAAAGCCGGCCTGGATGTTGTGGGTGTGGACGCGAACCCCAAAATGTTGGAAACGGCGCGGAATCTGGTGCCGGGCGTACGCTTCGATGATGGAATCGCGGAATCTCTGCCTTATCCCGATGGCGCCTTCGATTTGGTTTTCATGGGACTGCTGTTTCACGAGACCGATAACCGTCTCCAGGCCATGCGCGAAGCCGCGCGTGTGGCGCACCAACGGGTGACGGTGCTGGAGTGGCCGTACAAGGAACAAGAAATTGGTCCGGGGCTGGACGAACGCCTGACGGAGAAGCAGGTTACGGATCTTGCGGCCCAGGCGGGGTTGAAGGTCTGGCGCGTCCTACCTCTGCACTCGCTGGTCCTATACGTTTTGGAGAGATGAAAAACCTCGCAAGATCACGATGGATATTTGTTGGAAGCGAGGCGCTAATCTTAAAGAAAATCGCCGAGGAAAATCCTCGGCGATTCTTCGATTCAATGACCCGGCATCAAAAGCGGCGTGATGCATTTTTCGAGTATGGTGCGGTTGATTGCTCCGGTCCACGCATAACGAACCGTCCCCGTTCGATCAATCACATAGGAGTTTGGGAGATTTCCGTTGCGAAACACAGCGAGCGAAACATTCTGCGGATCAACCCAAACATGGAATTTCAATCCAAGCGTTTGAGCAAATTGCGAGACCGTGCCTTGGGGATCTCCGGCTTCAATCGCGACAATCGTAAAATTCTGTGCGTAATGAGCATCAAAATACGCTTCGAGCGTGGGCATTTCCGCTTTGCAGGGTGGGCACCATGTCGCCCAATTATTGACAAGCAAAACGTTTTGCCGGAAATCGGCCAGCGACTCACTGGTGCCATCTGTGCTTTGCAATTCAAGCTGCGGTGCAGGGTAGTCAACCGCCATCGGAATCGCCGAACCGTCATCGGAGGTTGTTGTGGAGTTTGACAAACTGCGAAAGCCGGACCAGAACAAAAACAATGCGATGCCAACCAGAATCAGAACAAGGCCCACGACCATCCAATTGGCATTGTCTTTTTGCATTCGTCGATGTTTGCTCTTGGGGGACATCAAGCACCTGCCGATTTTGGGCCGTCAATTGGCCAGTGCAAGTTTGATCTGGGCCAACAAGTTTTGCTCGGGCACTGCTCCAACCACCATTTTAGCACCGGAATTGATCACCGTTTGTGGTACGCCACTGACATAATATTGCTGCGCCAGTTCTTGGAATTCCTGCGCGTCGATACCTTCGGCCCGGATCATCGCCGGGTTTTCCATAGCCATTTGGTGCGCGAGCAACACGGCCCGCGGACAATATGGTCAGGTAGGTGTAACGAAGACTTGCAGGAGCACTGGTTGGCTGAGATTCTTTAGGAATTCGCGTACCGCCGGGCTAAGACCGGAGTCGCGGTTGGAGACCAGCAAGAGATCATTGACCAGCATGCTGAACTCGTGTCCCGAAGGTACGCCCGAAAATTGAATGCCGAGATTTGAAATCTGTTCGCTATCTTTCGCTGCGATCACGATAGCGGGGAATTTATCAACGTTATATTTTTCAGCGATGTCTTTGTCTGTTTGAATATCATAAATCTTCAAACTGATTTTATCGTTGACAGCCGCAACTTCTTCCAAAAGCTGTCGAGCATCCGCACAATACTCGCAGTCCTTGCCCGAACCGAAGAAAAGCATCTGAACAGGTTGTTTCAACTGATGGAAAGCTCCTTCAATTTGTTTGACGATCTGGTCGTTAAGCAGTCTTTCCATGTATGCTTCCTAAGCCGGTGTGACTACTTGAGTTGTGATGTTGAATTGCGGCGGGCTCTCGAGATGCTTCTTTACGGCGCACAATTCTGCGGACCGAATGAGCGCGTCTCGATATTTCTCCGGAAAGGTTGGTGGAACCTGGATTTCGAGATCGATGTTCTCCACCATGCCGTTGAGCGGATTGGAGTGAACGCGCTGAACGATTTGGATATCATCGGCTGGCAAACCGCGCTGGCGGCAAAAGCCCAATACATAGATTCCCGCGCAGGTGCCGATCGAAGAGAGGAAAACTGCGAAGGGCGTTGGGGCGCTGGCAACGGGCGGCTGGTCGGTTTGGACGGTGAATCCGCCAAAATGTGCATCGACGCGTGAACCGCCGGGAAAATCAATGAGTAATTCCATTTTCTAATCTGGTACTCCTTTTTGAGTCGTATGATTTCAGTTTGCATCTTTTGGATGCGCCTTGACCGGAAAAGTTGCAGATGACTTTCTTCATGGATGTATACTTACATTTGTAACTTTTGACCGTTGAATTCATCTAATGATTAATCCGACATCACAGGAATTATCGCTCGAAAAACTGCGCGCTGGCGACCGCGCGGAATTTGCCCGCATGGTAGACACTTTTTCGAGCCCGATCTATCGCTTGGGCTTACGGATGCTTGGCAATTCTCAAGACGCGGAGGATGTTCTCCAAAACACATTCCTGAACGCCCTCACGCATCTGCCTGAATTCGAGGCACGCTCGAGCATCGCGACGTGGTTGTATCGTATCGCTGCCAACGAAGCGTTGATGTCCATCCGGCGTAAAAAGCCGGAAGTGACTCTCGAAGATCTTCGGGCCGACGATCCCGATACCGAGTTGATACCCGCGGCCTTCGTGGATTGGAGCGCTTTGCCGGAGAAGGAGTTGCTTTCAGAAGAAGGCAGGAAGAATTTGGAGGCTGCCATTGCAAGTTTGCCGGAAAATCTACGATTGGTTCTTATTCTGCGTGACATCGAAGGAATATCCATCAAGGAAACGGCAGAGGCACTTGGTTTAACTGACACCAACGTCAAAACCCGGTTGCTACGAGCCCGGTTGCATCTGCGGGAGAGATTATCTACTTATTACAGTGAGCACCTGATTCATGAGGAGAGAAATGACTGATCCTGTTCATTTGAATTGTGAAAGCCTGCTGGGTTCTTTATCCGAATATATCGACGGAGAATTGGGCCAGGAACTTTGCCGCGAGATCGAGAAGCATCTTGCCGGGTGCGAGAATTGCCGCATCGTTTTGAACACCACCAGGCGGACGATTGACCTTGTTCAAGCGCCGGCGGAGGCGGCCAACGTTCCGGACGATGTGCGTGAGCGTCTTTTCAAATGTCTTAATCTGGACGATTATCTTAAATCCCGATCGCGATAAGTTCCTTAATTTGCCCAAACGGCCAGCCAGCCTCCGCTGATCAGCGGAGGCTGGTTTTTTTCCTGGCCCTGCTCCACTTTGTAGTATTGCATCAGAGCGAGCCGGACACGCAAGCTGGCAGGTCGAGAGCAGCCAGGAAGCTGTTTTCTCCCCTTTTTTCAGTACATTTAAACATTTTATTAGTAATTTTATTGACATATTAACAATTTTGTACTATAATATTGGTATAAATTATGGCACCTACCAGCTCCCAAGGAAGAACCTATGTCCCCTAAAAAAAATGAAACTCCCAGGCAGAGCGAACCGGTTGAAGCCAAAATGGAGACGGAAGAAATTAGCGTTGGCCGACATCTTCGCAGTATCCGCGCCTTGCGCGGGTTGTCGATGCGTGCACTGGCGGAGGCAAGCGGCTTGAATATCAATACGCTGAGCTTGATCGAAAACGATAAGACGTCGCCGAGTGTAAGCACTCTGCATCAGTTGGCGGCGGCGCTGAAAGTTCCCCTGACATCCTTTTTCGAGGCGGAGGCTCCTCATCGAAGCATCGTATTTCAAAGGGCCGGACAGCGACCGCGCGCCGACTTTTCCTACGGTGAGATGGAAGACCTGGGTGCCGGTTTAACCTTGAGAGGTGGTCAGCCGCTGATTGTGGCTCTGGAGCCGAAGGCCGATAGCGGCCCAACACCCATCGTTCACACGGGCCACGAGTTCGTTTACTGCTTGGATGGCCAGTTGACCTACATCATCGACGGACAGAAATACTTGCTGGAGGTCGGAGATAGTTTGATTTTCGAGGCTCACTTGCCGCATCGTTGGGGAAACCTCGGCAGAGTCCCGACGCGCTCCCTGCTCATCATCTGCCCTACGGATGAGAACGATCATCCCACCGAGAGGCACTTCTCACCTCAGCAGAAATAGCGAATGGTCTAGAAAGGAGGAGGCCATGTCCACCAAAAAATCTGTGACAGCGCTTGTGGGGGGGGCGATTTTGCTCTTTGCCGGGTTGTTTTGTTTCTGGAGGCCATCTTCGGTACTGGCCCAGTGCGGGAATCCGCCTCCATCATCATGCACTACCTGCCACGCACAAGAATACCCTGTGAATGATGAAGGAGAGTGGCATGCGGTGCATGCGCGTCAGGATATCTGCATCAATTGCCATGGTGGTAATGGCAGTACGATGGACCAGAACCTGGCCCACGAAGGCATGACCGCCAATCCGCTCAGTGACATCTACACGGATTGTCATGGTTGTCATCCTGATTATGTTGATCGGGCTGTTCCATATGCAGCAACGTTGCAGATCACTCCATCGAGCTGTGCAACGCCCACCTCTGTAGCTGCCGTCAGCAATGTGGTCAGCGGACTGCCTCCGAGTGGCGTGATCATGCAGTCTAACCTGGTGGGCACTTCCTCAGCAGCCAAGATCTTCCTGTTCATTGCTGGCGGGCTGACCTTGCTGGTCCTCTTTTGTATCGGCGCCTGTTGGCTGGGCGAGCATCACGTGAAGAGTCAGAGAACGCAGTAGATGGCAGGAGCATGGGATATGAAATAATAGAGACTTGTTTTAGCAATTCTGTCGTTGCGATTTGCCCGCATGACTTTCCTCCTCGTCTCGCAAACCAGCAGGGCGAAGCGCTACTTTGATCCTCTCGACAGGAATCCTCATGCCTACTTTGATCTTCGGTTTCGCATTAGCCATTTACTTTGCTAACAGATCACATCAATGGAGATGCCGATAATGAAAATTGCTGCCATTACAGATGATGGTAAAACGATCAGTCAACATTTTGGACGTGCGCCCCACTATGCCGTAGTCACAGTCGAGGACGGCAAAGTCATTAATTTTGAATTACGTGATAAATGGGCGCACGCGCAATTCCAAGCGGAGGAAAAAAGTGACGAGCATCACGCAGCAGATATGGGTCCTCATGGCTACGGGCCAGATGCCGAAGATCGTCATAACCGCATGGCAGATGCCATTGATGATTGTCAAGCCCTGTTATGTCGCGGTATGGGGATGGGTGCTTTTGAAAGCATGAAGTCGCGTAACATCCTTCCAATTGTGACGGATATCGTCAGAATTGACGAAGCCGTCAATGCCTATGTGCGCGGACAAATCATCAATCATATGGAGAAGTTGCATTAACGGATAGGAGAAGAAGATGGATACTGTTCTTTTTCGAAAAGGCATCGGGCCTAGGGCTGGAAGGAGGGATGGCCGCGGTGGGCGCCGGGGAGAAGGAAGCAACCTGATCCCGGCCGGCGTGAAAGATGCGTCTGCCAAAAAATGCGGAGCCAAAGGGCCGCGCGAGGCGGCTCAGTGCTACACGGATCGGACTTGTCCAAAATGTGTCACAGGCTGATCCGCGAATGAATACTGAAATCCAATTTGGGAGCATTCCATGAAAAAAATTGCTTTTCCGACGGATGACGGAGAAACCATCAGCCGACATCTTGCAGAGGCGCAGTTCTATATGATTGCCATTGTGGATGAGGCGGGGAACCTGACATTCGAAAAGCGCCAGAAGCCTCACTATCCGCACGATCGAGCGGCGCATTCCGCCGGATCGCATGAGGATCATGCGCAATGGGTTCCGGTGATGTTTACACCGATTCTGGATTGCCAAGTCCTGATCTCGGGCAGCATGGGACAGCCCGCTTCTGACCACGCTTTGGCGAACGGATTGGAGGTGATCCTTCCAGCGCAAGAGAATATCACCGACGCGCTGGATGCATACCGCGACGGCAGGCTGGTTTCAGACATGCGGCGGATCCACCGGCATTAGATTGCGCTGGACATGAAGTACATCTTTGGTCCCGTGCCATCACGCCGGCTGGGTCAATCGCTGGGAATTGACCCCGTTCCGCTCAAGACCTGTAATTGGAATTGTGTCTATTGCCAGTTGGGACGCACCGTTCCGCTCACGAATGAACGTCGCGAATATGGTCCGGCCGAGGAAATCCTTCTGGAAGCTGAGCAAGCTCTGAAGGCCGGCGCGCGCAGCGAGATCGATTGGGTCGCTTTTGTGGGATCGGGCGAACCTACCATGCAGAGCAAGCTGGGAGGGCTGACTCGTCACACCAAAGCGCTCACAGATAAGCCGATCGCGGTCGTTACCAATGGTTCGGTATTGTATCTGTCCCGAGTTCGCGAAGAACCTTCGGCGGCGGATGCCGTCCTGCCAACCCTGGATGCCGGGACAGAGGAACCCTATCGCAAAATCAACCGGCCTCACCCGCATGCAACCTTTGAGCGGCTGGTGGAGGGACTGAGTGTTTTTCGCAAAGTGTACCGAGGGAAACTGTGGGTGGCGGTGATGCTGGTGCGGGGATTGAATGACTCAGCTCAAGCACTTGAAGAGATTGCGAAGGTTTTACAAAGGGTCGAAGCGGATACCATCCATATCAACCTGCCCACGCGTCCGCCGGCCGAGACTTGGGTTCAACCATCGGATGGGGAAGGTTTGATGCGGGCAATTTCCATCTTTCGGAATATCGCGGATGTGGTGCACCCCTCGGGGGGTGATTTTGACCTAAGCGGGTACGAGAATGTACTAGATGCCGTCGTTGGGATTATCACGCGACACCCCATGCGGCAGGATGAACTCGAACAGGCCTCAACCGTTGGTCACCGGAGCAGGTGGGCGAAGCGTTGGCAGATTTAAAAGCAAGCCTCCGGGACAGATTGAAGAACGGCTAGGGTTTCATTTCTGGAGCGCGCTACCATCCGTGTATCCTTATGAAGTACAAAGCCAGAGGATAGTTCCTTCTAATGTCGAATCCCCAAAGAAAGGCCATCCTGCACCCCATGTATCCGGAAAAAGTCTTTGAAATTCAATCTGATCTGTGCCGGGCAATGGGAAGCCCGGTGCGGATGGAAATCCTGAATCTGTTGCGCAACGGCCCCATTACCGTGAACCAGATTGCCTCGGCCACAAATCATCCGCAGGCTACGATCTCGCGAAACCTGACCATATTGCGAAATGTAGATATCGTTGCAACTCAGCGAGAGGGAACCAATGTGCTTTATCATATTGCCAATCCCAAACTCATGGAAGTATGTGATTTGATGCGCGAGGTGTTGATTGAGCAGACCAATGAGCTTTCCGCACTGATAGCAGGCGATAAAGAATGACAATTCTGGATGAGCTTATAGCAAGCCTGCCTGGCGATGTACCGGTTCGGTCCGTTCCACCTGGTGTCCATTGGACCGTTGTGTGCAGCCGTCGCTGCGGGATGGCCGCCACGCTGTTATCTGAGCATTTGCATCGGGAAAAACAAGTCCGCGAGGTTGGTTCTCTGCACCTCAAAAGTGCGCGTCAATTGGCGGAATTGGCTTATTCCGCGGAATTGCTGGAAGCCAGCATTGGAATCGCGGCAATCAATTCCCTACTGGCTGTGGCTGAGTCACAGGCAGTGGAAGTCAATGCCTCCGAGGTGGCGGCCAGCCACGGGCGAGGGAAGAACGTCGCGTTGATCGGACACTTTCCTTTCATCGAGAAGTTACGTGGAACGGTTGGAAAACTCTGGGTTTTCGAACAGAATCCGACGGAGGGCGAATATCCCGCGGAATCCGCAACCGAGTTGTTACGGCAAGCAGATGTTGTTGCAATTACAGGGAGTACATTGGTTAATCACACGCTGGACGGCCTGCTGGCACTTTGCAATCCCGACTCGACCGTCATGATGCTTGGCCCAAGCACTCCCCTCTCACCCGTTCTGTTTGATTATGGCGTGGATATTCTTTCCGGTACGCGCGTTGTGGATGAGATGGCGGTTCTTCGCACAGTGGGTCAGGGCCCTCGTTCCGTCAAGTGGAAGGCGTTAAGTTGTTAACGCTGGTTCATGAAAAAGGCAGGTAATCAATGATGGAATTCGTGATGCATCCCATTGGTATCATCCACTCGCCGTTCACTGAAAAAAAACAAACACCGATTCAGGCTTCGCGCTCCCAGGCCACGGGTCTTGTGGAGGTGTACCCCGAGTTTGAGGATGGGCTGACGGACATTGAAGGCCTATCGCACATCTACCTATTGTATGTTTTTCATGAATCATCCGGTTACACTTTATCCGTGAAGCCGTTCCTGGATGATCGTGACCACGGCCTCTTCGCCACGCGCTATCCACAGCGGCCCAATCCCATCGGACTTTCCATTGTTCACCTGATCGCGCGGCAGGGCAATCAACTTACCGTTGAAGGGGTGGACGTGCTGGATGGCACTCCTCTGTTGGATATCAAACCCTACGTACCGGATTTCGATCTCCGAACAGATGTGCGGACGGGCTGGTATGAAACACGGGGCAAAAAGTGAACTAAAATTACAGTCAAAGGTATCGTAGCGAGTTGGATGGATTGGATCGTATGACAATCGACCTTCAAAGAATCGAAACCTTCTTATGCGCTGCCGAGACATTGAGTTTCTCGGAAACCGCCAAGCAACTGCATCTCAGCCAGCCCACCGTTAGCCATCAAATCAAAACCCTGGAGCAGGAACTGGGGGCGGTTCTATTCGAGCGAAGCGGTGCCGGGCTTCGCTTGACCGAGGCCGGACAGGTGCTCCTGCCGTGGGCACAGCGGCTGATGCATGATAGCTCCGACCTGCAAGCCATGATGTCTTCCCTGCAGGAGATCGTTGGAGAACTCCGCATCGCCTGCAGCACCACGGCCGGCAAATACGTACTGCCGCAACTGGCGGCAAGGTTTCGCCAGAAATATCCAGGAATTCAGATTCGCATTCCGGCCTGCGCACCGGAGCAGGTGGCCCTCAACTTGCTGGAGGGGGATGCCCATGTGGGAGTTTTGAGCCGAGAGATCCAAGATCCAAGCCTGGAGGTACAGGAGTTCTTCCACGATCGGATCACCCTGATTATTCCCGCTCAGCATCATTGGGCGAATCGGCCCTCCATAGAGCCATCCGAGCTTTTGAAGGAGCCGATGATCCTGCGCGAGCCAACCTCCGGTACGCGGAGCGTTGTTCTGGAGGAATTGGCCAAACATGATATTAGCTTGGAGGATTTGAACATATTTTTGGAAGTGGGGAATGCCGAAGCCATCGTCCGGACGATCGCTTCCGGTTATGGGATCGGGTTTGTGTCGGAGCTCGCAGCGGATTACGCCCTGGAGCGCGGCAGTGTCGTGAGCATGAAAGTAGAGGGCCTTAACTTACACCGGACGATCTATATGGCCAGAAAACGCCTGAGCGATGCGTATCGCCCCCGGGATGCATTTTGGAGTTTTGTCCACGCCGAAGAGAACGCGGACCTGTTGCGGCTGCCCGAGCGAGGCTCTTAGCTCAGCTCCTGTTCGATCCAAGCGGTCTGAGGCTGCAAGATCTGAACTTGTCACCTTCCCATGTAATCTTCATCTGATTCAAGAGAAGATCCATGTGGTTCTATTTCACTTTTAGGGTTAGAAGGACTCAAAACCTGCGCAGCTTGCTGCTTCCAGCCGGTGTTGCAGGCTTCGTCGGGCGTACCACGAAGCGATGGATGGGCCGAGGCTAAAATAATGAGCGGCTCACACGCGTCAAAACGCAAGGGGGGTGCCAGGCCACCGATTCGCGGCCCCCGGAGTCGGACAATTCGCACCTCTCGGATTTGTCAGACTCCGCGCCGCGGCCAAATGTGCGGTCATTGCCGTCAAGGCCAGTTGGAATACGATGGTTTGGCACAGTTGAGTTGTCCCGTCTGCGGTTACGTAGCAGAGGGCGGCAGCTTCACCTGATAATAATGCAATGCGGGCGTGCCCTGCAGCAAGAGGATTCAAGCACTGAAGCCGGCCTAGCCGGTAAAAATCGCATGCCACTCAAGGTGCGGTGCCCTCCAACGGATATCCAGCAGCGTTCCAAGCAGTCAGTCCGCCGCTCAGGCAAAAAACGTGCGTATAGCCAGCTTGTTGGAGAATGGCGGTCCCGCTCTGGCTGCGATGACCCGTCAAGCATACAACCACCACGTCCTGGTCCTTGGGAACTTCAGACAGTCGGCTAGGGAGCTGATCCAACGGGATCAGCGTACTTCCCTTGATGTGAAATTGATTCCATTCATCCTGGCTGCGTACGTCAAGAATGAAGGCTCCCTGCTGATACTTGTTATAGGCTTGGGCCGGACTGATCTCAACGGAAGGTGCTGCTTGTGGGCGGAGCAGTAGAATGCCCGCACCGACAAGCGCCAAAACTCCCAACGCAATCCAGAGCCAGGTCAAGTTTCGCCCAGAGCTTTTGTTCCGATGTCGCCGGTGGGAATCCGATGAGATGCTGCTTGCTGTATGATGTTTTCTCGTCATGGCCGTCTCCTCGCAATGGCAGTCACCTACTGCAGGCTTCGCGCGAATTTTCAGATCCTATATTCACCTAACAATGGCGAAGAAAGAAACAATAGCAATCTCCCGTGTGAAAATCATTCCTGCCGGCTGAATCCTTGGAAATCCCTGCAAGACAAGGAACTTGTCTGCTTCAAGGGTCCAGTCGCCTGGACGATTCAAATTACCCTGCTTGACATCTTCGACATCATTATTAGGCCGGAGCCCGTGAGCCTGTACGCCGCTCCTTCAGGTTGCGACTTCGCCCTTGCGCGCCACAGGCTTTATCCTGCGCTCAATCTTATAAAACCCCTCCGGTGTGGTCTGCTTGGTAAGGGCACATTGGACGCCATCGCCCATCAGGAAGCCGCGCAGCCGGATCTCCTCGCGTTGGACAGAATTCATGGAAAGCCGAAGTGCATTCGAGGGGCGCTCGTTACCGCCAGGATCGTTATTGGTGATGAATAAAGGGTTCATCGCATCCGCCTCATCAGGCATGAATGGGAACTGGGTTGCAGGTGAAACCCGGTAGTCAGAAATGTTCCCGCGCGGAAATGGCTTGAGCGAAGCGGCGTAATCGATTGGCCGGGCATCTGTTACCATGACAGATGCCCGGTTTTCGAACATGATCTTTAGAACACGTAGGTCTGGCTGGCGCCCTCGACATCCATCAGGTAGGGCGGAGCTTTCTTGATCTTGATACGGGGATCGCGCAGGTCCTCGGGCTTAATATCCTTGTTCGCCAGCGCCAGTTCGCAGAAGACAACCTCGCCGCCTAACTCGAGGAGGTCATTGAAGAGCTTGACCGGATTGGGCATGCCTTTCGGGGTGCCAAGTTTTTCCAGTTCGCCCTTCACAAACCAGCGCGCGCCTGCCGGGCAGACGAAGACATGCACTTCGTAGTCCAGCGAGATGCCGGAGGTGGAGAAGATCAAGGTCGGCATGATGTTTGCCTGGGTGTCGCCGTTGCAGACGACCGCCATTTTTTGCTTAGCCATGGGAATCTCCTTTTGTGTTGAAAATGATTTGATATTAGACAAGCGACTTCTCGCGTCGCGTGTTTCCATATATTGAAATCATGTTCTCCTGTTCACCTCAATCACTTGCTAAAATCACCCGTCTGTTCCAGCCTTGATCGCTTGAACGACCGGAGCAGGTTTCAGTGCATGAAAGTACAGCGCAATCGTGCGATAGATTGCATGTGCAAATTTGGTGAAAGGTAATAGTAGAAGCAATTCACCTGCCACGGAAATGTGGCAGAGCAGAGTCCAGTAAACCCAGGGGGCTGGCGACGGTAGGTATTCAGCAATCTCCAGGATGAAACCACTCATGCCGGTCAGCCACAGTAAGCTCAGGAAAGCCCAGTCTGACGATGTTGAATAGGTTGTGGCTTCATCCGTCTTGCGGATGCGTCGAAGGAATGCCATGGAGGTTCCATAAACCAGGAATAAGCCAGCAATCGTCCCCAACAATCTGACGGGATACCAGAGAGGCACCCATGTGCCAGTGGCCTTTACGCCGACCATTTCAAGTCCATAATCGAGGGCAGTCGCAAGCAGAAGCCCGAGGAAACCCCACAGCGTGGAGGCGTGGACAAACCACTTTTGGCGGTACCAGACCTTTTGATCGGAGGCCGTTTCACATTCACGTTGGAAGCGGCGTTGAGTCAACGCCTCGACTACGATCGCTTCCCAAAGTGCGTTCAGCCAGTTGGTGCGAATCCCCTTCGCATCTTCGCTTCGCACTTTAGCAATCATGTTGGCCATGCCCATTAAAATCAGCAAGCCGACAACAATCATTCCAGTCACGCCGACGGTGTGAATGACCGACGAGGGGATAAAGTCGAAAAACTTGAGCGTATCGCTCGGCATGGGACCATGAACGGAGTAAACGCCCAAGCCGATCACCACGGCGAGCAGAACCAGAACGAGGATGCTCGGGATGGGAGCTGTGTAAAGCAATTTCGCCAGTCCAAGCGGATCGTAACTAGCGATTGCATAACGGCGGGCAGCAGCCATAAACTCGCCAGGGTCGGCCTGCTGGGGGCAGGTTTGGGTACATTCGCCGCAGTAGTAACACAGCCAGAGTTCCCTGTTGCCGAGCAATTTTTCCTTCAGACCAAGCTGTGCATAGCGGATCATGCGGCGCGGGAAACTTTCATTGCTGGTCGAGAGCGGACAAATCGCCGTGCAGTTTCCGCAGTTGAAACATTTCTCGACGTTCACGGCGCCGTATTTTTTTAATTCAGTTAAGAACTGTGGATTGACGCGGACGGTCATGTTAGTGTTCCTCCAGCTGTTGTTTCACCAACGCGTATTTGAAATATCCGTCCACATCGGGTTTGCCAACCGCCTCGATTTCACCGTAACGCCGCATGGCGAAAAGCCAGATCGTCACCTCATGGCTGGGGTATTTGAGCGCCCCTGCTAACTCCGGGATGGTTTGGGGACCGGCCGACAGAAGTTTTGCAATGCGGTCTCTCATGATCATTTCGTCATGAACGATCTCCTGCATATCGCGTCGAGTCTCTCCGATGCTCTTCATGCTACGGCCTCCCTAAGGCTGGCATCGATCATCGCGAGGATCTGATCATTCCTGAATCCTTCCACGGCAATTGCATCATGGGGACAAACCGGGACGCAGGCACCTTCCCCTTTGCACAGGGAGGCGATGACCATCGCAACTTCCTTGTCATCGCGGCTCATCTTTTCAATTGCATTATAGGGGCAGGCCTTGAGACATTCATCGCACCACGTGCACTTCTCAGTGTCTATCTGTGCGATCAGCGGCTCCAAATCCACGTAACCCTTCTTCAGCAGACTGCCTGTCTTGGCCACGGCTGCCAGGGCGGAGGTGACGCTCTCAGACATGGTTTTTGGTCCCTGGGCTGCTCCGGCGATAAATACCCCATCGATCACGGTTTCTACAGGGCGCAACTTGGGATGGATCTCCTTATAGAAGCCATCCGCGCCTCGCGGTAATTTGAGCGCTTGATTGAGTTGTTCATTCTCGCGCGGTTCCATGCCGGTGACCAGGACTACTAGATCCGCGCGGATTTCAAGTTCTTCACCCCCCTCCAGAGTGTCCTGTATTTTGACTGAAATCCGACCATCGGCCTCCTCCACTATCGGAGGATGGGCCGGCTCCCAGCGGAGGAAGAGTGCTCCACCGCAACGCGCCTCTTCATAGATTGTTTCCAAATTGCCGTAGGTGCGGACATCACGGTACAGGTGATACTGATTGACCGTCTGTTTCGTCCGGGCTGCCAGTTCATGGAGCATCACCGCTGTGTAGGTTGCTGCCGAACAGCAATAGCGGGAGCAGTAGCGATTCGGCTCGGGGCATGATTCCGTTCCCTCCGTCTGGCGACTGCCAACACAATAGATGAAAGCCACATCGTGTATCGCTTTGCTATGAACTTCGAGTTTCCCATTTGCGAGCATCTGCCGAAACTGAAGGAGGTCAACCACGCGGTCCGTTCCCCAACCATATTCGCCTTGGTGCGGAACGTAGGGCGCGAAGCCTGTTGTGACAATAATCGAACCAACATTCAAGGGAACTGTTTCACCTTTCACATTGACTTTTACATTGAAATCGCCGATGCTGCCCGTCTTCTCGATGAGCTCCGCCTGTGCATACAGAACAATGCGACCGTGTTGGCGAATCCGCTGCAGCAAGGTTGCGACCACATCTGGCCCGAGCTGGCCCTCCGGTCCCATGCGCCCCGCCTGGAGTGACCAGCCACCAGGCTTTTCCTCTTTTTCGATCAGGTACACAGCCAGTCCCATGTCTGCCAGAGATAAGCTGGCACGCATGCCGGCAACACCTGCGCCGATGACCAACACACGCGGCTGGGTTTCCACTCGCAGAGGATTCAGCGGATTGGTTAGGGCACACCTGGCAATGCCAGCCCTGATCAGGTGAACGGCTTTTTCCGTTGCCCCCTTCTTGTCATTGGTATGCGCCCAAGAGCATTGCTCACGCAGGTTCACTTGCACATATTGGTAGGGATTCAATCCCGCCCGTTTGGCCATTCCCCGGAAGGTATGCAGGTGGAGCGATGGCGCGCAGGAGGCGACCACGAGTCCATCGAGCCTGGCGTTATGGATGTCGCTGATCATTTCCTGCTGCGCCGCATCGGAGCAGGCAAACAGTTGAGTCTTAGCAATCACAACCCCCGGTTCCGTGGCAATTTCTTCACGGACTTTTTCCACGTCCACGTAGTCTGAGACATTTCCTCCGCAGCGGCAGACAAAGACGCCGATTTTTCGTTCCGGTGCCATCAGTCAGCTCTCATTCTCTCAAGGTAGGCAGACACTTGAGTTGCTGTCGCGCCAGAATGCAGTACGGTATCGGGAATATCCTTCGCACCATTCACCGTTCCGGCAAGGTACAGTCCAGCCACATTGGTGGCACCTGGTTCAATCACCGGGTTCACCTCGCGCAAGTAGTTAAAGGCGTCTCTCTCCAATTCACTTCCCTTGTAGAGGGCAAATGGTGCCGTGTTAGGTAAGAAGCCTACGGCTAGGACGACAAGGTCATGCTCCCGGATTTGCGGCCCGGCTTTGGCCAGCATATCCTCGTAGTGCAGTGCCATCCTGCCATTTTCAAGCGGTTCGATGCGTGCCACTTTCCCCTTGACGAAGCTCACTCCCATACCCTTGGCTTGCTCGTAGAATTCCTCGTATCCCTTACCAAACGCCCGAATGTCAATATAGTAGATGGTGACATCCGCGATGGGCAGGGCGCCCATGATGAGCTGGGCTTGCTTGAGAGCGTACATGCAGCCAATGCGACAACATAGCGGATTGCAGAATGTCTCGTCACGGGAGCCAGCGCACAGCACCATCGCGATGCTTTCCGGTTCCTTACCGTCTGAGGGGCGCAGCACACCGTTGTACGGCCGTGTCGGCGACAGCAACCGTTCCATTTGAGGCCCGGTGATTACATCAGGGAGAGTACCATATCCCCACCGGTCTTTGTCCGTTGGATTCATGATCTCGAATCCCGTTGCGAGAACCACACTCCCCACATGCAACTTCAGCGATTCAGGCCTCATGCTGAAATCAATGCAATCTGCGGGACAGATGTTGACGCATTCCATACACTGCGAACAATCGGCGCAATTCAGACAGCGATTAGCCTCCATGCGGGCATCGTCTTCACTGAGAGCAAACTCGTATGGTTCAAAATCCAGGATGCGTGCCTGGGGCAGGCGTTCCGGCAGCGTGATCGGCGCAGCCGCCTTCCAATGTCTGGTTCGATCAAGCGTCTCTCGCTTGTCTGCTGCCGCCAATGGATTGCCAAAAGGCACATCCAGCGGCAGTCCTTGCAACAGGCGGTCAATATGGAACGCCGCGCGCCGTGCCTGTCCCATCGCTTCAACCATGGATGAGGGTCCCAGTACAGCATCGCCGCCGGCAAAAACATAAGGCAGCGATGTCTGGAGACTTTCGGGGTCTGCTTTCACAGTGCCATCGCGGTTTAGCTCCAATTCAGCCTTGAAGACGGAAGTTGTGGGCGAATTCCCAATCGCCACCACCGCCACATCCGCTTTGATCGTGAATTCGGAGCCGTTGATCGGTACCGGTCTTCTCCGACCGGAAGCGTCAGGTTCCCCAAGTCTCATCTTCTGACAAACTACCTCCTTCAGCTTTCCGTTTTCACCAATGAACTTCGTGGGATCGGTGAGGAAGCATAGCTCCACACCTTCTTCTTCCGCGGCCGCCACCTCGGCCGGAAAGGCTGGCATTTCCGCTCGGCTTCTCCTGTAAACGACGATGACTTTATTGGCTTTTGACCGGAGTGCCATCCTGGCTGGATCCATGCAAGCGTTGCCTCCCCCGATCAGCACAATGGTTTTGCCTGTAAGATCCATTCGCTGGCCTCGGTTAGCCTCTTTCAGGAAATTGAGGCAACCCATGACGCCTTCCAGATCTTCGCCCGGTATCCCGAGCCGCATCCGTTCCAGTGAACCAGTAGCAAGGAAGATGGCATCGAAACCTTGCTCCTTCAGATCCTTCAGGCTGTCTATGGGAGCCTCGGTCTCGATCTCCACGCCGAGGGCAGTAACATTTTTGATGTCCCGATCGAGCACAGATTTAGGTAACCGGTAGCCTGGGATCCCAAACCGGAGCAGGCCTCCCGGTTCGGACTCTGCTTCGAAGATTTTGACTTGGTATCCTTTACGCGCCAAGTGATAGGCGAGGTTAAGCCCGCCGGGTCCTGAACCTACAACTGCCACTTTCTTGTCCAGCAACTTCTGTGGACGGCCATATTCGGGCTCTGGGTGGTTTGCGTAATAGCGATCTGCCATGAAGCGCTTGATCGCCCGAATATGCAAGGGCCCGTCTTTCTCTGCGCGTGTGCATTCGCTTTCGCAGGGCGCATAACAGGCACGCGCCAGGCTGCCAACCAGTGGTGTATCCTCCAAGTGCATCCGGAAGGCTTCCTCATATCGTCCCGCGCGGGCGAGCGATACAAACCCACTGGGCTTCACCCCGGCTGGACAGGCGTAAGTACACGGAGCCTGTCCATTGCGGCTGATGATGGCCTTTTTCGGCACCGCCTGAGGAAAAGGAATATGGGCCGCACGGCTGGCAGCTAGGTTATAGTTATATTTGTCTGGCAGCGAAACCGTGCAAACTTCTTCGCACTTATCGCAGCCGGTGCAGGCATCGAAATTCACGTAGGATGCTTTTTTGTGCAAATCGACTGTGAATGAACCATCCTCATTGCGGACAAAACCATCCACTTCGGTGTAAACCATGGGCGTGATTTGCGGATGGTGGGCCACGGCGGCCATTTTGGGCGTGACGATGCAACTGGCGCAATCCAGTGTTGGAAAAACCTTGCTCAATAAAATAGATTTGCCACCGATGCTCGGCTCTTTTTCCACCAACAGCACCTTGTAGCCCATATCCCCGAGCAACGCGGCGGTTTCCATCCCCGCAATGCCCGCGCCGACGATCATGGCATCGTAGTCAAGCCCACTTTTCTTTTGATCAGGAGTCATGACTCAATAACTCCTCTTCAAACTTCTTCATGTGGGACACAAAACTGTCCGCGCAAACCGAGCAAATTCCCGCCATCTTTAATCGTTTCGGACTGATATTGCGTTCCCGAAGCATATCCTGCGCTTTCGCGAGCAAAGTACTCGTTCGGGTTGTGCAGTCCGACAGGTAGGTGCAATCGCCTCCGCATGCAGCAATGAACACACCATCATAGCCATGTTCGAGGGCGTGGACAATCCAAGCCGGCTTGATCCCGCTCGAGCATGGCAGGGGGATCACTTGAACAGAAGTTGAATAGTGCGTGTGGGCGCTGCCCGCCATGTCAATTCCTAGATCCGAAATGGAGCTCGTGGAAAAGACAAGGATCTTTTTCCTGCTGGCTATTTTGTTATTCACGAAAGCCATTACTTGGTCCTTCGCAGATATATGCTCCAGAATCCGTCATTCTCAACGTTACCCAGATAATCAAACTCCATTTTTTTACACCAACGCTCCACCGATACCACCGTTTCTGAATCAGAGGACTGAATTTCCATCACTCCGCCAATTGGACACTCACTGATGGCGCGTCGAGCCTCCAGCAGTGGACCCGGGCAAGCTGTGCCGCGAGCATCCACCAATTTGGCGACTTGCAAAGCTTTCAATTCATTGGTCATCATCTTTGCATCTCCGTTTTAGGAATAGTTTCGCTTTTTGAAAAAGGATTTTTCAGGATCACTCGATTCAGCGATTCCACAAAGGGCCCTTAAATCTCTCCGGCCAATGAGGATTCCCTCGACATATTTTTTGGTTTATTTGCAAGCACCAGGCAATTTCTCAACAGTTCGTTATCAGTGACGCGGTAATAGACATTTTGCCGTTCTCTACGGGATTCCAGAATATGGCTAAGCTCCATAAAATGCAGATGCTGGGACGTGCTGGGCAGGGAAGCGCCGATCGCATCTGCGATTTCGGTGACCGTCCTTTCCTCCTCCGCCAGCAGCCAGAGGATCAGGACGCGCTGGGCATTGCTGAAGACTTTGCAGAGCGTTGCCTGGCGTTCGGCCAAGTCCTGAATCTCGCGAGAAAGTGTCCGTCTCATGATAGTTGCCACACTTGCTTATGGTCCCCGGCGAGTCCGATTACGAGGATCCAATAATGGACTAGGGTGCACACGAACCGTCATTTACCGTCGCATTCGGGTTGTAGTTCACCGCCCACGGATAGGTGCAGCCGCGAGTCGCTGGAAGCGTAGATGTACAGGAGCCGTCATCCAGGGTGGCGTTTGGGTTGTAATTCGCGGCGCCCGGATTGGTGCAGCCATACACCGAAGAGGCAGATCGGCACGAGCCATCATCCATGGTGGCGTTCGGGCTGTAATTCGCGGCGCCCGGATTGGTGCAGCCATGCACCGAAGACGCAGATTGGCACGAGCCATCATCCATGGTGGCGTTCGGGTTGTAATTCGCGGCGCCCGGATTGGTGCAGCCATGCACCGCAGGCGCAGATGGGCACGAGCCATCATCCACGGTGGCGTTCGGGTTGTAATTCGCGGCGCCCGGATTGGTGCAGCCGCGAACCGTCGCTACACAACTCGGATATGTTCCTGAAAAGCCGGGAGAGCATTGCCCATGATCTGTCAGCAACGTGATGTCGCTTACTCCGGCGTTGATCAAGGGGAAAGCCAGCACAAACGCCAACGCAAACGCGATGGTCACCGACAAAACGGTCGTCTCATTTTTGCTCTTCATATTACACACTCCTTGTATCTTCGAGCAATTAACTCAGATTGGACGGATATCCTCTTTATTTCACTACTTGCTTAATTCATATATAGATTAACTTCGTCTCGGTTTTTTATCCAGTAATAATGATCATTTCGCAATTTCAAATTCTTGATGCTTTGCCATAGAAAGAATTGATGGCATCGACCGCCCCAATGGCTTGCACCAATCCTATGCTAGTCCGGCCGTCCGGGCCACCTAAGTACAACCGCATAAGTTCTTTAGGATAAAATGGGGGATGAAGAAGCTATCGGTATCGCCACTGACGGAACAGCAAAAGACGGAGCTGGAGCAACTGTACCGCACGCCCAAAGAGCCGCGGGAACGGACTCGGGCCCAGATGGTGTTGCTGTCGGCCGAGAAAGGGATGATCGCCGACGACATTGCGGAGATTGTCCGGGAGAGTTCGGTGACCGTTTTGAGGTGGCTCCATCGGTATAACTCGGAAGGGGTTGAGGGCTTGAAGGATGCGCCGCGTTCGGGGCACCCGTCCTCGGTCACGGATACGTTTCGGCAACGGCTGCAGTAGTCCGGCGGCGGCCGCGGAGCCTGAATCTGGAGTTCTCCATGTGGACCCTGCAGCGTTTGGCCGACTTTATGGGAGAGGAGACTGGTACCCGCCTCTCCGCCGATTCGGTGCGCCGGGAACTGGCCAAGGAAGACATCGTGTTTAGCCGTCCGCAACACACGATCACCAGCCCGGATCCGGAATACAAGGTAAAAAAAAGACGGTCGAAGAAGCTCGCGACCAGCTGAAGTCGGGAGACGTGTTCTATTACGCCGATGAGTTCAATGTGAGCTGGCTGCCCACTCTGCGGGCGATGTTGAGCCCGCAGGGCCAACAAGGGATGATTCCCACCCCCGGGCAGCCCAAAGCCTACTATGGCCTGGGGGCGGTGAATTACCACACGGGAGAAACTATAGTCCTGATACGACCCCACCAGCGCCGGCAGGAAGTGGCGGAACTCCGGCAGGCCCTAGTCGATAAACACCCGACCGGAACTGTTTTTGTCACTTGGGACACTGCCAGTGCCCACGAAGATGATGAAGTCGAAGCCGTGGTACGGGCCGCTACGGGACGGTTGGTGCTGCTCTATCTACCCACCTACAGTCCCTGGCTGAATCCAAATGAAATGCTTTGGCGCCACTTTCGCCGCGAGGTTACTCATTGTGAAATCTTTGAGACGATCAAACTCTTGATCGAGGCATCTTATCGCTTCTTCCAGCGCGGCAACGAGCACCCAGAGAAGGTGCTCTCCATCAGCGGAAGTCATCCTTCATGATTTCTGCGGTTGTACTTGGCATTGGGCTGGCCGCAGGGCAATTTGACCTTTTTCATCAATGGGCCTACAATTTATTGCTTTATCATTGAGGAGATTGCAAGGAGAAACAAAGTCATTAATGGTTGAAGGTCTCACTACTGCCGATGCCGAAGCGCGGCTCCGGCGATTCGGTCCCAATGTAGTTTCTGAAGAAAAGCCAAGCCCAATATTATTGTTGCTCAAGAAATTATGGGGGCCAGTTCCCTGGATGCTGGAAGGAAGCCTCGTGCTCGAGCTTGTGATCGGACATAACACACAAGCGGTTGTTATTGGCCTTTTATTGTGTTTCAATGCTGGTATCAGTTTTTTCCAGGAGAACCGCGCTCAAAACGCGTTAGCCCTTCTGCAGCAAAGACTTTCCATTCAGGCTAAAGTCCGGCGCGACGGAATCTGGCGTGTCGTCCCTTCGCAGGAACTTGTTCCAGGAGACATCATCCATCTTCGGGTCGGTGACTTTGTTCCGGCGGATGTGACTCTTCTGCAAGGCAATCTTTCGGCAGATCAGTCTTCGCTGACCGGCGAGTCCCTGCCGGTCGAGGTTGGAAACGGCCAGAAAGCATACGCGGGAAGCATGGTACAGCGCGGTGAAGGCGATGGTTCCGTGATTGCCACCGGGGCTCAAACCTTCTTTGGAAAGACTGCGGAACTGGTCCGTACTGCAAAAACTGCCAGCCATCTCGAATCCACCATCCTGGGTATCGTGCGTCACTTGGTCGCGCTGGATGTGCTCCTCGTGGGTGGCGTATTGGCCTATTCCTGGCTGCATTCCATTTCGTTCACCGACTCCATTCCTTTTGCCCTGATCCTTTTGGTCGCTTCAGTGCCGGTGGCATTGCCTGCCACCTTTACACTGGCTTCGGCTCTGGGGGCGCGTGAACTTGCCGCCAACGGTGTGTTGATTACCCGTTTGACAGCCATCGAAGAAGCTGCCGCGATGGATGTGTTATGCAGCGACAAGACCGGTACGGTCACGCAGAACCAGCTGACGTTATCTGCCATAACCCCCTTTGCACCAAATACTGAAGAGGATGTGCTTCGTCTGGCTGCCATTAGCTCGGATGAGTCCTCCCAAGACCCCATTGATCTGGCCATACTGAAATCCGCGCGCGAACGGAATTTGTTCAAAGAGGAACCGGAGCGCATCGTGTTCATCCCCTTTGATCCCCTGACGAAACGTACAGAAGTGGTTGCCTGCCTGGATGGGCGCAATGTCAGGATCATAAAGGGTTATCCCCGCTTGGTGGCGGCTATGACCTATAACTCTCCTGATATAACTTCCCAGGTGGATGCACTTGCCAAGCAAGGGTATCGCGTGATCGGTATCGCCAGTGGTTCGCATGAAAGATTGGTGTTTGCTGGGCTGATTGGACTCTTCGACCCGCCCCGCAAGGATTCAAGAAGCCTGATCGAGAGCCTGCGAGATCTGGCTGTGCGTGTGGTGATGATTACAGGAGACAGCCGTGCAACTGCACAAGCCATTTCTTCCCAGGTGGGTTTGGGAAATTCTGTGTGCTCGGCGGATGAACTTCGCAAGAAGATCGCAGCGAACCGTTTCGATTGTGACGTGGTGGCGGGTGTTCTCCCGGAAGATAAATACCTGCTCGTGCAAAACTTTCAAAAAGGCGGGCACGTGGTGGGCATGACGGGTGACGGCGTGAATGATGCGCCTGCGCTAAAGCAAGCAGAAGTGGGCATTGCCGTTTCGAACGCGACCGATGTGGCACGTGCCGCGGCCAGCGCCATCCTGACCAAACCGGGTTTGAGCGATGTGCTCTCGGCGGTCAAGATCGGACGCCAAATCTATCAGCGGATGTTGACGTACACGCTCAACAAGATCATCAAAACGTTTCAAATCGCCCTGTTCCTCAGCATCGGGCTTTGGCTAACCGGTACATTTGTCACGACACCGCGCCTGGTGGTCCTGCTCCTGTTCGCCAACGATTTCGTAACCATGTCCATCGCATCGGACCATGTTTCCTACTCCCGTACACCGGATCGCTGGGTTGTGCAACCGCTAGTGATTGGTGCGCTTTTCCTAGCGGCTGCCTGGCTGGTATTTTCGTTTGGGATTCTTTATCTGGGGCGGGATATCTATCACTTAGGACTTCAACAATTGCAAACGCTCATCTTCGTGATGTTGGTGTTTACGGGACAAGCAAATGTTTATCTGGTGCGCGAACGTCACTCGTTCTGGAGGTCGCGGCCCAGCACCACGCTTTTGTTGAGCACGCTCGGAGATGCCATTGTTGTGATTGCACTGGCCGCGCTCGGAATCTTGATGGCACCGATCAGCCTGATGATCATCGCATGGCTGGTGGGATTGATTATCTTGTATGCACTGGCATTAGATGTCTTCAAAGTAGCCGTATTCCAACGGATGGGCTTTGCAGAACGACATTCTTAGCACGAAACGATTCAAATTCCCCTGCGTCGGACTGTGTGACGCTACGGCATCGGGCGGTAGATATGAGGAGCGACCCAGACCGCGTCTGCCTCCTGGGAATTCCCGTTTGCGCTGATCGATAAACCGAGCTGCACCGTCTTGCCCGCGATGCCATCCAAGGGATAATCGACCAGAATGGGCGGATCGGCAAATAGATAAGACCAATCCTTTAGGTCGGTTCTCCGCCCTGCGTCATAATATCCGAAGCCAAATTCCACATCACAAAAGGTATGAGCCTTACAGGCAAGCAGCGCCTGAAAACGGTCTCCGGCCTTCACCGTGAACAGGGGATACTTGCCGAAGAGTGCTCCATAATGAACAGCTGGAGGAAAAGTGAGTAACACGCTCAGATTGGACGGAAGCCCTTGTGTTTCTCCAGTGAGACTCATCACGTAACCCGAATCTTGCTGACCATCAGCGTCAGGACACGCCACTTGCCGTCCACGATTGAACCATTGTGCGTTGCACATTTGGCTCACGAAATCAAATGCTGAATTCCCGGGGCTTTGATTTGGCAGACCGATCAAGCTGAAGTCGGGTGTGGGCAAAGTTGTCGCGGTCGAAGTTGGAATCGGTGCAGGTGTTGGCGGCACTTGGGTCGCAGTTTCAACAGGGAGGGAGGTGGAAGCCTCTGGCGTAACTGGCGATCTATTGGTGCGCAAGACACATCCGCTCAAAAATAATACGATCACGAGAGTTGACAGGGCTCTTCTCTTCATCTTCTTTATTCTCTCTGGTTCTCAGTGTAGGTAGGCATGCTAATCGATAATTGGCCGCATTTCGCGCTCAATAGAAGCGATCGAATATTTGCGGACTGCTCTTGCATCATGGCCCGACCGCGGTGCCGCGCCAAATAGGTGAGCAAACGGAGTTCGATGGGCGTCAGGTCGATGTCGTCCTCACCGTGTCGTGCATGACCTGTAGGTGGGGCATCCTTCTGGGCATACGCCATGCCGCCGGCGTCCATGGATTTCCATATCAACCCGAAGCCGTCGCGGATTGGTCCCACCTGCAGACTCTCCGCAACGGCAGGGTCATCTTCGATAAATAAAATTTGAAGCTGGCTCATATGCAGCCCAAATTATATTGCATTTGAAGCCGCGGTATCCGCTGTACAGCTTGTACTGAGGATTTTTGGGTCTCACGGAAATTTGCCGAGCGCCGTTAACACGCAGTTTACGAAAAGCAGGTATCATCGGTGGGCAGAAGGCTGCTTTTTCATGAGCAAGATTTTGATTGTTGATGATGACGCGCACATTCGCGAACTTGTCCGAGTTTTTCTGCGGAACGATGGCCTCGATGTGATCGAGGCCGTGGATGGAGTGGACGCTCTGTCCAGGATCGATTCGGTTAAAGTGGATTTAGCCATCATTGATGTGATGATGCCGAACATGGATGGCTGGGAATTATGTCAGAAATTGAAAGCCAGTTTTGATATTCCCGTTTTGATGTTGACTGCCAAAGGCGAAACGAGTCAGAAGCTCAAGGGATTCCAATTGGGTACGGATGATTATCTGGTTAAGCCATTCGAGCCGCTGGAATTGCTAGCGCGCGTCAAAGCCTTGTTGAAGCGTTATCGAATCGAGTCGTCTCAGGCGATCCAAATTGGCCAGTTGCTGATGGATCGGAAAACATATCAAGTCAAAGTCGGCAACGAGAGCCTTACACTTCCACTGAAGGAATTCGAATTGTTATTTAAGTTGGCGAGTTATCCAGGGCGGACGTTTTCTCGCGAGCAATTGATCGAGGATGTTTGGGGATTTGATTTTCATGGCAACGACCGCACGCTGGACGTGCATATCAGCCGCTTGCGCGAACGATTCCCCGAAAACCGCCACTCGTTCAAGATCACAACGATTCGCGGGCTTGGATACCGCTTGGAGGTGGAATCATGAGGAGAAGAGCCGATTCGAGGTTTTGGGGCACGGCCTGGTTCATCTTTGTACTGGCGCTGGTAGGGGGCATGTTCAGCGTTACGTTTTTCATAACGACTTATCTCTACAAGCTCATAGACGTCCAGCCTCCACTTTTGGTCGCTGAGTTCATCAACTCAATAATGGGACTGGTCTTCACAGGATTGATCGTCGGCGGCATTAGCCGGTTTGCCAGGGCCAGAGGCTGGACGCCGGAAATGAATGTATTCGCACCGATCCTTGACGCCTTGGAGCGAATTGCGGCAGGCGATTTCAGCGTTCGATTGGAGGACAAATTCCATGATTACCCGATGGTCAGTGAATTGACCAGCAGTGTAAACAAGATGGCACTCGAACTTCATCAATGGGAAAGCCTGCGCCAGGAATTCATTTCCAACGTCTCGCACGAGATTCAGTCGCCGCTTACCTCCATCCGCGGCTTTGCGCAGGCGTTGGAAAACGATCAACTCACGGCTGAGGAGCGTCATCATTATCTCGGCATCATCGAAGATGAAAGCGGGCGTCTCTCGCGCATCACCGAGGATTTGCTCAAGCTGGCTTCCTTGGAATCCGATCATCTCAAGCTCGAGCCGAAAACTTATCGTGTGGATCATCAAATTAGAAATCTCGTTCTGGCTTGCGAACCGCAGTGGCGAGATAAAAATATCAAGATGAATGTTTCGTTGGATGAATTGGAAATCACTGCCGACGAAGACCTGCTGAGTCAAGTGTGGATCAACCTGATTCACAATGCAATCAAATTCACGCCGACGGGGGGTTCCGTTCGAGTGACCTTGTGTTGCCGCCGCGAACAGATCGAATTCAGAATCTCCGACACGGGAATTGGAATTTCCAACCAGGATCTGCCGCGCATCTTTGAGCGTTTTTACAAAGCCGACAAATCGCGCACGCGCGCAAAAGAAGGCAGCGGACTCGGACTTTCGATAGTCAAGAAGATTGTTGATTTGCACAAAGGCACCATTGAAGTGGACAGCAAAGTCAGCGAAGGCGCGACATTTCTTGTTCGCCTGCCAGTGATAGCACCGCAAGCGGAGTAGCTGGCTTAACTACCGCATGAACCATAAAATGAACCAACGGGATAGACCCATGAATGATCCAGACAAGCTCCTACATACTATTGCGATAACCGAAGTCATCAATCGCTACTGCGCTGCTGTCGATCAGAAACAGTTTGACATGGCAACCATGAGCCAGATTTTTGCAGAGAGCGCAAGAGTAATACGGCCCAACGGAACAATCACAACAGGGCCAAAAGAAATTGGCGAAAGCCACAGACAGAGTTTCAGCCATTTCCAGGCTACGCAGCACCTCACCAGCGGTTTCCTCATTACATGGATAGATCGCAGTACGGCCAGGTTCCGCGCGAACTTGGTGGCAATGCACATCTGGGCGGAGGGTGAGGGCGACCCTAGTGCTGCCTCAGGCGACAATTATTTTCTAGCGGGCGGGGTGATAACCGGACAAGTAGCTTTGGCTACAGATGGCTGGCGGATCACTGAATTCATCAACGAGCCAACCTGGCGGCAAGGTACTGGCTTTCAGCAGATGCTCAAGATGTTCAAGACCAAGTAGCCTGCAAATGCCGAAAAAATGGGGCGGGTTCAAGAATTCCGATATAGGCATTGGCATCTCATCCGAGAATCGGGCACTCACCGTCGAGCGTTTCCACAAAGCTGATAAGCCCCGCCTGCGTTCAAAAGAAGCAAGCAGGCTCGGACTTTCAACTGTCAAAAAGATTACTGACTTGCAAAAGGGAGGAATTAAACTACAAAGCAAAGTTGGTGAAGAAGCGACTTTCAGGTTTTCATACTGAGTTCACATTCAGTTTACAAGCGCATCGTATGATCGCGGGGAATCAATCATGAACCGATGATCGAAAGGAATCTTCGAAATGGAAAATCGCCGCGGGCATCGACATCCGTCCCTGTTCAATCCAGATGAACCCAAAGTCTCATTCAAGTCCGTGAATTGGGGAAGGCTGTTTGGTTACTTGAAACCCTACACTGGCAAAATGGGGTTGGCTTTGTTGGCGTTACTAGCTTCCAGCGGATTCGGCCTGGCTTTTCCGCTGGTCATTGTGCGCCTGCTCAATTCGGTGACTCAAGCCAAGAGCTTTGCTCCGCTGAATAATCTCGCATTGCTTTTGGTCGGCATCTTTTTATTGCAAGCTATTTTTACTGCTGTTCAATCGTACTTGCTAGCCTATATCGGTGAGCACATTGTCTATGACCTGCGAACTTCGCTCTATAGCCGATTGCAAAAACTCTCGCTCAGTTTTTATTCATCACGCCGCGTAGGTGACATCGTCTCGCGTTTATCAAGCGATGTGACTCAAATGCGGACGATGTTGACCAACAGCCTGACTGGCTTCCTCAGTCAGATAGTGACATTGATCGGGTCCATTGTGATCTTGATGATTATGAACGCGCGTCTCACTCTTTTCATTCTTGCATTGATTCCCGTGTTGATCTTGGTCGCAGGATTCTTCGGGAGCCGGTTGCAAAAAGCCAGCACGCAAATTCAAGATCAATTGGCGGATTCAACCGTTATTGCAGAAGAAGGCTTGCAAGGCATCCGCGTTGTGAAAAGTTTTGGACGCGAGGAGTACGAAATTGAACGTTATCATGAGGCGATGGAAAAAACCTTCCGTGCTTCTTTGAAGGTTGCAGTCAATAGTTCGTTCTTCGCGGCGCTGATGATGTTCCTCGGCTTCAGCGCCATTGCGGGCATCATGTGGTATGGCGGAAGAGAAGTGATCTCAGGGCATTTATCGCTGGCAATGATCACTGGCTTTTTGATGTACGGCATCGCGATTGCCGGGAGCCTTGGAGGAATGGCGGGATTGTACGCGCAGATTCGGTCCGCGGTGGGCGGCGTGCAGCGCGTCTTCGAGATTTTAGATACCAATCCCACGGTCCGCGATGAACCGGACGCGACCGTCATGCCTCCTGCGCGCGGCAACATCCGTTTCGATAACGTTTCATTCACATATGATGGCGATGCGCCGGTCCTGCAAAATGTTTCACTGGAGATTCGCGGCGGCGAGATTCTGGCATTGGTTGGACCAAGCGGTGCTGGCAAAAGCACGATCTTCAATTTGATTCCCCGATTCTATGACCCGACCGGAGGCGTGATCCGTCTTGACGGGCAAGACCTTCGTTCCGTGACCCAGCATAGCCTGCACGACCAGATCGGCATTGTTCCGCAAGAGACAATTTTATTCGGCGGCACGATCCGCGAAAATATTCTTTATGGAAGACTTGACGCAATAGAAGAAGAAATGATCTCAGCCGCGAAAGCTGCCAACGCACATGAGTTCATCATGGCTTTTCCGAAACAATACGACACGGTGGTTGGTGAACGCGGCATGAACTTGAGCGGCGGTCAGCGCCAGCGCATTGCGATCGCGCGCGCTATTCTGAAAGACCCGGCCATTCTGTTGTTGGATGAAGCGACAAGTTCGCTCGACAATGAATCAGAAGGTCTGGTTCAAGAAGCGTTGGATCGTTTGATGCAACATCGCACAACAGTAATTGTGGCTCATCGTCTTAGCACGATTAAAGTCGCACACCGTATCGCAGTATTAGATCAAGGTCGAATTGTTGAGTTGGGCACACATAATGAATTGATGGAGCTCAACGGCTTATATGCGCGCCTATATTCGATGCAGTTCCGAGATCCTGAAGAAGAACTAGCGACATTGCGCGCGGCGATGTTGACAGGAAACCATAACCAGAACAACGCCAAGGCATCTGAGAAGCCGACTGGCTTGTTGGACGTGCTTCTGGGTAGAAACTGACGATGTAATGCACGTCGCGCTGCGAAGGGATATTTACAGTTCCTTGTCTTGTTGATTGACATCAATAGGCGATGCACCTTTACTTTAATGCTGCTGCGATTGTGGGTTGTCTATTGGAATATATGGATGGTCACTATGCGATGCTCGATCACGCCTACTAAAAAGATCCCCGAATTCCGTTTTTGCCTTTTCGATTAACGGAGCCTGATTTCCAGTGGGCCCGGCTGGATTCGAACCAGCGACCAAGCGATTATGAGTCGCGCGCTCTCACCACTGAGCTACGGGCCCGCTGTAACAAGGCTTCCACCTGTTCCAAATGTCCCATAATTTACAGTTTTTTCTTGTCAAATGACAAGTTTCGGAAGCTTTGTGCAAGGATTTAGTCCAATGATAACATATGTTCCACAGCAATTGCAGTAAAATTGCAGTAGATTTGCAGTAAATTTGCAGTAGTAAATCTGGGGTGCGATCGAAATGTTGCGGACTCGCAATCCATGCGTGCGCTTTCCCTGGGGTGTCGGCATTTGCGCTGGCGACTGCGTGGACACTTATTGTTAGCTTCTACGTTAACGTGATTTTGGGTTAGGCGAGCAAGTGAGCGTAAACCGAGAGAAGGTTTCTTGGGTTGATGGCAATGAGCGATCGGGCCTCAGATCAAATTCAACAAGAAGTTGATTGGACTGCGGTGGCGTAATTGTCAATCCTCGCCCGTAAATGGACCAGTGAATCGCGGCGACGATGTACCACTTGTAAGGGGATGCAGGTTTGAAAAGTACAGGTGAAACGGGGAAAACGATTCAACGAATCAAGTGGTTTGCACCTCCTCTAACGGATTT
>DATJAH010000073.1:0-8781 GCA_035516425.1 Anaerolineales bacterium | reverse complement strand
GCTTGTCGGACTACCGCCGGAAAGCCAACGTGGTCCTGTTCTTCGTGCGCGAGTTCAACTGAATGCAGTGCCGCGCGCACGTCGCCCAGTTGGGGCGCATGTATGAACAGTTTCGCGCCGCCGGCGCGGACGTGGTGGTCATTCTCGGCGATACCATGGAGCGGGCCCAGGAATATGTCAAGGCGGTCAACGCTCCGTTTCCCATTCTGACCGATCCGCAGCGCGAGGTCTATCGCGTCTACGAACTCGAAAGATATTTCCTGCTGATTCAACGCACCGCTTCGCTGGTTGTCGACCACGACGGGATTGTCCGTTATCTGAAGCGCACCACATCTCCGCTGGTTTGGCTGCAGGAAAGCCGCGAAATCTTTGGCTTCGTGGACAGCCTGAACGAAGCCCGATGATCAACGGGTCCCACAAACAATTGGTGAGAAGTGTTGATCTATGAGACGTGTTAGACTCAGTTCATGCGGCTTGACGCATCACTTCCCTCCGTTTCATTAATAGATGTCCCTGCGATTTCCAAAGCGGCCGAAGAGATTGGCTTTGCTGCCTTGTGGACGTCTGAAACCCAGCACGATCCGTTCCTTCCCTGTGCGTTGATCGCGGAACATACCCGGAAATTAAACTTCGGTACGGCCATCGCGGTTTCATTCGCGCGTTCGCCCACCACGCTGGCGTACACGGCCTGGGATTTGGCAGCGCAATCGAATGGACGGTTCATCCTTGGGCTGGGCACACAGGTCAAGGCACACATCGAACGGCGCTTCGGAATGCCGTGGCCTGAGTCGGTCACGGGAAAATTGCGCGAGCAAATCCTTGCCCTGCGCGCGCTATGGGATTCCTGGCAAAATGGAACGAAGTTAAATTTCCGCGGCGAGTACTACAAATTGACATTGATGTCGCCGTTTTTTACCCCCTCACCTCTGTCCCCCCTCCCATTGCGAGAGGGGAAGGGTGAGGGAGTCATTCCCATTTATATCGCGGGCGTCAATACTGGACTTGCAAGACTCGCCGGCGAACTGTGCGAGGGATTCCACGCGCACCCCTTCAACAGTCCGCGTTATCTGCGGGAAGTTGTTCTTGCCGCTATTGAAGACGGCGCACAGAAAACCAATCGCAAGAGAAAGGACGTCACAGTTTCGGTAACGGCTTTTGCAGCGGTATCCACGGAGGAGGAGAACTTCGCGCGCGCCCAGCTTTCATTCTATGCTTCAACTCCTTCTTATCGTTCTGTCATGGACTTTCACGGCTGGAGCGAAACGGCTGAAAAATTATCAGTGCACGCGGCGCGCGGCGAATGGACGGAGATGCCGATGCTCATCACGGATCAAATGCTGGATGAATTTTGTCTCGTAACTTCATCGGCTAATTTAGCCGATGAATTGAAATCGCGTTATGATGGAATTGCCAATCGTCTGACTTTATATTCTCCGTTCGTGCCGGGTGAGAAGGATGAGTTCTGGAAGGGATTGGCGCGGGAATTTAGTTAACAATTCATCCACAGAAGAATGGAAATGGAGGCGTAGTATGGAAAAATTAACTCCAGAAGAGTTGAATGCCCAACTCTACGATTATGTTGTGCGGGATTGGGAAGGAGAAGTCGATTTTTACCGGGAACTGATGGCGAATTCTCCTTTGGTAAATACAGATGGTGTGCTTGAGGTCGCGTGTGGAACCGGCCGCATTACTCTGAAGCTTGCAAAGCATGGAATCAACATTACTGGTCTTGATTTATCGTCGGAAATGTTGGAAGTAGCACGGAAGAAAAGTATTGGCATGTCCAATGTTAATTGGGTTCTGGATGATATGAGGACATTCGAGGTAGGGAAAAAGTTCGGCTGCGTCATTATGCCCGGCCATTCCTTTCTATTCATGAATACACCCGATGATCAAGTTAAATGTCTTGGACAAATCAAGAAACATCTGGTGAAGAATGGCATGGTGGTTCTTCATCTTGACAATCAAAACATCAGCTGGCACGCAGACTTGATCGGAAAGCGTGAATCCGCCTGTGAAACGGGCAGCATAAAAACGCATCCCGTTACAGGGGAAAGATTTCGCTCGTCTAGTGTGTGGTCATATGAACCATCTACACAAACTGCAACCTGCGAAAATAAATGGGAACAGCTTGACGAGAATGGAAATATTATCGAGACTTGGAGCCGGGAACCGATGCGATTTCATTGTATCTTTAGATTTGAAACCGAACACCTGTTAAGGCGTGTCGGTTATTGGGTTGAAGCGGTGTATGGCGACTTTTTTAAACACGATCTGACTTACGAATCGCCTCAGATGATATGGATTGCAAGAAATAGTGACCAATAATTAAGGAAAACAATGAACCTTACCGAATACCAACAAAAAGCAAAAGGCACGGCCAAATATCCTGTCATCGGGCATGGGGTCATCTATCCCACGCTTGGCTTGACCAATGAAGCCGGCGAGGTGGCGGGCAAGATCAAAAAAGTGTTCCGCGATCAGGATGGCATCATCAGCGAGGAGACGCGCCAAGCACTCAAGGCCGAACTTGGTGATGTGTTGTGGTATCTTGCACAAGTCGCAACAGAATTGAATCTGTCGTTGGATGAAATTGCGGAACATAACATCGCGAAATTGCTGGATCGTCAGGCGCGCGGGAAAATTCAGGGCGATGGCGATAATCGTTGAGCGGAATCCGCTATCGGCGAGCCGCGAAGCGAACTATTTCTGACTTTCGACTGCAGATTTCCATTTCGTTTCAAACCTGTTTCTACGGCGTAAGGAATCTCTAATCTTTTTCCTACACAATCTGCGCTTGCTTTTTGGTACAATCATTCCCGATAGCCCTTGTCTGATTGGAGATTTGGAGAATAATTTATGGCTGGCATGGAACGCTTTACCCAGCGTGCAAGACGGGTGTTGAGCCTCGCTCATCAGGAGGCTGAACGATCGCATCAGGAAAGCATCGGCACCGAACACCTTCTGCTTGGATTGATCGAAGAGGATGGTGGTGTGGCAGGACGAGTATTACGCGAACTCGGATTGGAATCAGCGCGTGTGCGTGAGATGGTGGGACGAGTCTCGGTGGAAGGAAATTCTCTCAGCGCCAAGCTTGAGCTGGCAAACGATACACAACAGGTTCTCGAATATGCTGTGGAGGAAGCGCGTCATCTCGGACATCATTATATTGGCACCGAACATATCTTGCTGGGCCTGGTGCGCGTCGAGGGACCGGCGATGGAAGTGTTGCGCAGACTCGGCGTGACCGCAGACCAAATTCGCCGACAGACTCGGCGAGTGCTGAACGAGACTGCCTCATCTCCAGCCCCGGCCGGCGCGCCGCAACCCGGACGCGCGCCAGCCTCAGGACCGAAGACCCCCCTCACGGACCAACTCGCGGTGGACCTGACCACCATGGCGGAGGAAAAGAAACTTGATCCGGTCATCGGCCGCCAGATGGAAATCGAACGTGTGATTCAAATTTTGGCGCGCCGCACGAAGAACAATCCGGCGTTAATTGGTGAACCCGGCGTCGGCAAGACGGCCATCATCGAAGGACTGGCCCAGCGTATCGTCGAGGGCGATGTGCCGGCGCCGTTGATGAACAAGCGTGTGCTCCAACTTGATGTCGGCTCGCTGGTAGCGGGCACGATGTATCGCGGTCAATTCGAGGAACGCCTCAAACGCGTCATCGATGAGTTGAAGCAATCCGGCGCGATTCTGTTTATCGATGAAGTCCATATGCTGGTCGGCGCAGGAGCCGCCGGCTCCTCCGTCGATGCGGCAAACATTCTCAAACCCGCCTTGTCGCGCGGCGAGCTGCAAGTCATTGGTGCCACCACTCTGGATGAATATCGCAAACACATTGAGCAGGATGCCGCCCTGGAGCGGCGTTTCCAGCCCGTTCAGGTGGATGAGCCCTCCGAAACCGAAACCATCGAAATCCTAAAGGGCATTCGAGGCGCTTATGAAGAGCATCATCATCTTGTGATTTCGGATGAAGCGCTTGTGGCCGCCGCACATTTATCGTCCCGCTACGTGACGGAAAGATTCCTGCCCGATAAGGCGATCGACCTGATCGATGAATCGGCTTCGCGCGTGCGTATGTATAAGAGTCCCGCCGCCAAACAAGCGAAGGATTTATTCGGTCAGCTGCGGACGGCGCGTCAGAACCGCGCCCTGGCGCAGGAAGAAGGCAACCTCGACGATATCAAGGAATGGGAGGATCGCGAATCCGATCTGGGCTCGCAGATCGAACGCCTGCGCTCCGGCTGGGATCGCGCCAACAGCCCCGTGGTGAGTGCGGAAGATATCGCCGAAGTCGTTTCGATGTGGACCGGGGTTCCGCTGATGCAACTGGCAGAGGAAGAATCTCAACGTTTGCTCAAGATGGAGGATGAACTGCGCAAGGCCATCATCGGCCAGGATGATGCCATCGTGGCGATCTCGCGCGCAGTGCGCCGCGCCCGCGCCGGCCTGAAAGACCCGAAGCGTCCGATCGGTTCGTTCATTTTCCTCGGTCCGACCGGCGTCGGTAAAACCGAACTGACCAAGGCCCTGGCAAAGTTCATGTTCGGCAGTGAGGATGCCGCCTTACAGCTCGATATGTCCGAGTTCATGGAACGGCATACCGCGTCCCGTCTGGTCGGTGCGCCTCCCGGATACGTTGGATATGAAGATGCGGGTCAGCTCACTGAGGCGTTGCGGCGCAGACCGTATTCGATTGTGGTCTTCGATGAAATCGAAAAGGCTCATCCCGAAGTGCACAACATGCTTTTGCAGATCATGGAGGAAGGTCACCTCTCCGATGCCAAGGGCCACAAGGTGGATTTTCGCAACGCCATCATCGTCATGACCTCCAACATCGGTGCGGACGAGATCAAGAAAGGCACGGCGCTCGGCTTTGCTTTAAAGCGCGATGAAGAAACCGAAGAACGTCAGTCCTATGAAGACATGCGCAAGAAGCTGACCGATTCGCTGAAGAAAATTTTCCGTCCCGAATTCTTGAATCGTCTCGATGCCGTGGTTGTCTTCCGCTCCTTGAACAAAGATGACATCAAGAAGATCGTCACGCTCGAACTGAGCAAAGTGGCGGAGCGACTCAAGGAGCACAACCTCACGCTGACAGCAGCTCCCCCGGCGCTGATGGCTTTTGCGGATCAGGGCTACGATGCCGAGTTCGGTGCGCGCCCATTGCGACGCCTAATTCAGCAAAAGGTGGAGGACCCGCTCTCCGATAAGCTGTTGAGCGGTGAATTCACCGATGGCGATTCGATTCTAGTGGATGCGGATCCGGACGGAGAGATTTTGCTGACGCGCGCGGCGGTGCCAGAACCAAGCGCGTAATCTTATCGGATGACAAGAGCGCAGAGAATTTCTCTGCGCTCTTAGTTATTAAAGAGGGGAATTGATCGAAGTTATGTGAATGACTCCCACAGAGACGGGCTGACTGACCCCTTTTAATTCAAGATGCCGATCTTCGAGTCCTTGAGGATCAAGTCCGCCCGACTTGATCGCGTCCTCACTAACCAGTATTTCGCCCGCCGCGGCTTTGGATGAAAGCCGTGCACATAAATTCGCCGCGCTCCCCAATACAGCAATTTCGTTGACTCCGTCCTTCGAACCGACGGCACCCACATAAGCCATGCCCGTGTGTATCCCGATTCCCACAGGTATCCATGGACCATTTGGGTTTTCATGACCTGTCACGTGCAGTAGTTCACGCGCGGCATGAAGCGCAACTTTCGCGTGGTCTTTTCCTGCGAAGCGCGGCACGAACAATGCAATAACCTGATCTCCCATCAACCGATTGACCATTGCATTATGTTCTACCAGAACATGGCTCGTTTCCTTGTAAAATCGTCCAATCAACTCCTGGAATCGCTTTGTGCCCTGCGATTCCGCCAAGGGAGTTGAGTCGCGTACGTCAGCGAACAACATCGTCAAATCCACTTCCGCACCGCTTTCCTGTTGGCGGGCATGCTTTTCGCAGTTGCTGCAAAGCCGTGAGCTAAAGCTGGATGGCCTGGAGCCCATGAAACGCAAAAGAGTCCCTCCGATTCCCGCCATAGGAACTCCGCATTCAAAGCAATGCGGACTGCCCGGGATAAATTTGTAGATCCCATTGAAAAACTGCTGACCACGTGCCAACCATCGTGGAGGAGGAACGCGCCAATCTCCCACCAAATACCAATACCAAATCTCGTCTGCAATCTTCTTATCCATAGAGACACAACCTATAACACCATGATTCTTGCTTAGTATAAATCATCTATCATGTAGATAAGTACAGGCAATAAATCCTTGCCGTTCATATTTTTCCAACTTTTACCGAAACCGGCTGACCGATTCCTTTGAGTTCAAGCGAACGGGATTCCAATCCACTGACATCCAGGTTTCCAGACATCGCACCATCTTCGCTGACGAATATCCCTCCAACCGCGGCTTTGGATGAAAGCCGCGCACACAAATTTATTGCGCTCCCCAATACTGCAATCTCATTGACGCCGCTGGCAGAGCCTACCGCGCCCACATATGCCATGCCAGTATGAACTCCAATGCCAACCGGCATCCATGGACCATCTGGATTCTCATGCCCACTGACGCGCAATAACTCAAGAGCGGTATGAACCGCGACCTGTGCATGATCTTTTCCCGCAAAGCGCGGAACGGACAGTGCAATGACTTGATCTCCCATCAAACGATTGACCATCGCATTATGCTCGACCAAAACACTACTGGTCTCTTTCTAGATCGTTGGATCAATTCCTGAAATGCTTTCGTGCCCTTCGATTCTGCCAACGGAGTTGAATCGCGTACATCGGCGAACAACATCGTCAAATCCACAGCCGCGCCGCTGTCCTGTTCACGGATTAACTGTTCGCATCCGCTGCCGAGTTTGGAACTGAAACTGGAAGGCTTGGAAGCCATAAAGCGCAAAGGATTTGCCCCGATTCCACCCCTAGGCATTCCGCATTCAATGCAGTGCGGATCGCTTGGAATATATTTGAAGACGCTGTTGGTAAGCTGCAATGGAAGCGGCATCTTCCCTGGGGGACCAACACGCCATTCTCCCATCAGGTACCAATACCACAGTTCATCCGCAGTTTTTTTGTCCATCGATAAAACCTTTAATGAACGATTTCCGCTCTCCGCCGAAACATGAAATGAAACTATAATGCTGTCCTAATAATATTTTACGAGTTCAGTTCGTCCTACTCAATAGAAAGGCATATTATACCTACAGAAGGAGAATTTATCATGGACAATAATCTTCAAACCGCAACGCTGGCCGGGGGATGTTTCTGGTGTCTGGAAGCCGTGTTCGACGATGTCAAAGGCGTGCATTCCGTGGAGTCCGGCTATGCGGGCGGACACGTCCCGAATCCAAGTTATCGTGAAGTCTGCGCCGGCAACACAGGCCATGCCGAGGCGACGCAAATCACATTTGACCCCACTGCCATTTCATACCGCGATTTGCTCCATGTCTTTTTCGCCATCCACGATCCAACTACAATGGATCGTCAAGGCAATGATGTCGGTACGCAGTATCGTTCCGCAATCTTTTATCATGACGATGAGCAAAAGAAGGTTGCCGAGGAAACCGTCCGGGAATTGAATGACCAGCATATTTGGGACAAGCCCATCGTGACCGAAGTGACCAAGCTCAACAATTTCTATCGCGCCGAGGATTATCATCAGGAATACTTTGCAAAGAATCCCTTGCAGCCGTATTGTCAGGCAGTGGTCGCGCCGAAGGTTGCCAAGTTCCGCAAACAGCATTTGAATATGCTGAAGAAACAACCTGCATAAACCTGATTAACCCCATGCTTTAGGATTCTGCCAGGGATTATCGCGGATTTAGGACAATTCATTTCTGAAATGCGCTGAACGAAGGGCCGATCTCAAACAGGGTCGGCTTTTTCGTTCCGATCCGTGGAATTCGTCGCTAAAGGTTTGAAAGATTAGATACGGCGTGAGGCCGGTGATCCTGGGAACAGATTTGAAACGTAGGGCCGTCTCACAACCATGATGGGGCGGAGAGCCTGTCCGTCCCTTCAATATTGATAGCCACACTTAAGCAAACTGCAAACCATAAACCTTGTAAGAAATAGATGGGCCGGGTAATATCGGACAAGTTTTGTCAATTTTCGTCAGGAGAAGAATCCATATGATTTATTCGCGTTCAAATAACCATAAGGGTCAAGGATTAGTTGAATATGCACTCATCCTTACTTTGGTCGCCGTTGTGGTGATCGCGGTATTGATGGCGCTGGGACCAAAGATAGGCGGTATCTTCACCTCCGTCAATAACAGCCTTTCGGGGGTTGCCAGTGGTGAAAGCGCGCAACCCACGCCTGGACCCACTGCCGTACCTACAACCTCCACTTCAACTGTATCGGTTACCTGTCCTTCCAGCGGCGCAGTCGATGTTAAGAACATGTCCGGCGGACCCAACGGCACTTCTTTCTATTGTTCATCAGGCTCTTCCTACACCTATACGGTTATGGGGCAGACATCCGGAACGGTTCTACAATTCAGAAATATGTACCCTCCCTATAACGTTATTTACAATTACAGCGTGCCGTAACCCAATGCGGCAAGGATAATTCTCTTTACCCCCAAATACAGCCCGCTTCTATAAAAGGGCTGTATTTCTTAATTGAAGTTGCGACCGCTTTTGGTATAATCCGTGGCCTATGAAATACCATATCTGGACTGAAGGCTGTCAGATGAACGTGGCTGATTCGCAACGCGTCGGCTCGTCGCTGGAGCATTTAGGGTACACCTTTACCGGTA
>DATJAH010000072.1:0-136857 GCA_035516425.1 Anaerolineales bacterium | reverse complement strand
CGCCCGAAAAGCCTTTTTTGGCAAAGACTCGGAGCGCTGACTCCATTATTTGTTCGCGGCGATCATCAACAGTTTTTACAGTTCTAGGCATACATATTCCTAATTTATTAATTGGTCAGTTAATTACTATTATAGTGCTTTATTCCAATTTGTCAAGGAATTCAAGAAACGAAAAGAGTTTGAAAACCTCATGAGTGCGCTGAAAACGCTTATATCTGTTTGAGCACTCAACCTTGCCAAGACATGGCCGCAGGTATCAAAACGTTATGCATGGAGATCCTCGGTTGAATTTAACTGCGCATCAATTTTGGCCGGTACTGTAATGCCTCTGCCAAATGTACCGATTGAATAGATTCGCTTCCTGCTAAATCTGCGATCGTCCGTGCCAGCTTCAACACGCGATGATATCCGCGCGCCGAGAGATTCATCTGTCCCATCGCGGCGCGGATCAGACTTTCCCCCGCCTCACCCAATTTGTAGAACTGGCGAATCTCCGCACATGCATATCAGCATTGGCAACGATGCTCGCTGTTTTCACATTTGCGAATCATTGTCTTTGAATATCGCGTGTGGATTGCACATGCTTGCGAATTACATCGGACGACTCGCCTAACCGGTCACTGCTCAGTTTTTGATAATCTACGCGCGGGACTTCGATATGAATATCAATGCGATCCCATAACGGACCAGTGATTCACGGGAAATGTCACCGAACCTTGCGCGCGGCTGATTGCAAGTAATATCATTTAATCTATCAGGTGCTGGATAGCTCAACAGTTCGGCCGAAGAGAGCGTCGTTTGTGGGTTACCACTCCACGTAATGGCAGCCAGAATTCACAAAGTCCATTTACTGTTACTTATCGATTCAGTTTGACGAATTCACATCTGGAAAAAGCATCCAAAAAATAGACCTGTGATCTACAGCAATTGATCTGTCTTCGCGGCCATTATGAAATCGTTTTGATGCAATCCGCCAATCTTATGTGTCCACCAATTGACCGTTACCCTCCCGTATTCCGTAATTATCAGTGGATGATGGTCTTCCTTCTCGGCGATCATCGCAACCTTATTGGTAAATGCAATCGCTTCGATAAAGTTCTTCAGCTTGAAAACGCGGTCTAAGCGTTTGACTCCGTCCACTTCTTTGATTTGCCATTCCGGCACTTGCAGGTGAAGTTCAGCGATTTGCGCATCGGTCAAAGTCGGCTCGCTGCCGCGACAAGCAACACATTTCATTTGAGATAGGTTTGTCACATACGCCTCTGAGATTCCAAAATACAAAAGAGTTTAATCGTAAAGGTCGGCGCGGCTCAGTGGTAGATTGCTTTTGCCATCGCGCCTCAGCTTGGCTAATAGAGTCTGATGGACGCTGATATTTCCGCTTTCAAACCCATATACCGAGGCCGACATATATAGGCGCCATGTTCGATATGTGACTTCGTCAGAGACTTCGATGGCTTGCTCCCGATGCTCCGCAAGGCGATTAACCCATTGGCGCAGCGTCAGCGCATAGTGCTCACGCAGATTTTCCACATCCCGTACTTCAAAACCGGCCTGCTCGGCCACTGCATTGACCTCACTGACCGGCGTCAGCTCGCCATCGGGAAAAATATATTTCTGCTGGAATGCACCGCGACCAAAGACTTTCTTAGCAATCAAACTTTGCTCGCCCGCTTGGGACGCGGCACGGCGAGATATGCCATGATTGAGAAACAAACCGCCAGACTTGAGCAAGCGATTAACTTGGGCAAAATATTCCGGCAAATGGCTCCGGCCCACGTGCTCGAACATACCAACGCTTACCACCTTCTCGAACGATTGCTTCTGCAGGTCGCGGTAATCCTTCAGTTCCACCGCAACTTGCCCCTGGAGTCCCTTGAGAGCGATCTGTTCATCGGCATAAGCCTTTTGATTCTTGCTCAGGGTTACGCCCAGAACCGTCACGCCGTATCTCAAGGCGGCATAACGCGCCAGCCCGCCCCAGCCACAGCCAATGTCCAGCAGCCGCTCGCCACGTTTCAGCCGCAATTTACGGCAAATATGCTCCATCTTACGTTCCTGCGCGGTATCGAGGTCCTCCGCACCGGTTGGGAAATAACCACACGAGTATTGGAGATTTCGATCGAGCCAAAGTGAATAAAAATCGTTTCCCACGTCGTAATGATATTGAACTGCAAGCAGGTCCCGTTCTCGAGAATGGATGGCGCCGTGCAGCTGGAGCGGGCCACGACCGTGCAACCGGGCGGCGCTCGAAGTAGGCAACGCCATCAGATTTAGTCCAATTCTGGATATTTCGCCCAGGGAGAATGTCCGGGAAGCAATCGCGTCCATCAAAGAGAATGCAGAAAAAATGTCGCCTTCAATATCGAAATCCTTCAGAATGTAGGCCTCACCGAGCGCGAGTTCCACGGGTGGCTTGAACATCCGCCGCAAGGCGCCGGCATGCTTAAGCACAAGACAAAATGACGGGCGGCCATTCACGGGCAATTCGCTTCCATCCCATAAACGGATCACAAAGTTGCGTGGCGACGGAAATATTCGCTCAAGCAAATCAGCTGTCTTCTCAACGAGAGGGTCGACTTTCGAAATCAACACGCTGTGTGCCATGGCAGGTTCCTTTTGATCAACGTTCAGACATGGGTTAGACTGTCACTTGAGAGCATCCAACATTAAACCCAAATCTTCTACGGTCGGCAAGTTCACGCGCAACACCTTACGCTTGGCTTCGATCAACGCTTCGTAATCGCCCAATGCCTGTGCGCGGATCAAGGTACCGAAGGTCAAGCCTTCGGTCGGAATATCTAGGTCTTTTTCCGGCTCAGCCGTAATTTGAACAAACAAGGCATTCTTTGCGCCGCCTTTTTGGAATTGACCCGTGGAATGTTGGAAGCGCGGGCCAAAGCCTGCGGTGACGGCATTACCGGTCTTGGCACGAATGGCAACGCGCATGCTTTGCAAAATATCAACATTCGCGGCATTGCGCGGCAAATAGGCGTTGATCGCAACGTAGCCCTCCGGTTTGGCCTTTTTCAGGAATCCATTCATTATGGATTTCAACGATGCGCCAACCAGGCTCGACGGTGAGAACACCTGCAAGCCATCTTTCTTCCAAACCGGCTTGCCTTCTTTCAACTTCCCCTTCTGTTGATATTCAGCAATCTTCGCCTTTGTGATTTTTTTACTGCTTTCCACGTTGGGTTGGTCGAATGCATTCACACCGATAATCGAACATGCAGTGGCGGTCGCGATTTCCCAGCGGTACATTTCTGCACCGGCTTCGTAGGGGTTTGCAATCGCATAATCGAGAACCGGATATCCGGCCGCGCGCAGGGTCTTGACCATGGCATCCAACTCGCCGGACTGGCGGAGATACACAAACAAGCGATCGTCTCCATATACCTGTACATCGCCGACCGGTTCAAGCGGGACGGGCAGGATTCCCCTTCCATCCTTGCCGCTGGATTCAGCGATAATCTGCTCTATCCACCCTGCAAACGCGGCCAGCGGTGCATCGGCCAGGATCGTCAGCTTGTCACGTCCGGCGAGAGCGGACTCGCCGAGCACAGCTCCCAGCGCCAAACCGGGATTGCGCGCCGCGGGAATATGTTCACCGCATTGGCGTTTCATCCATTCTGCTTTGTCGAGCAGCCGGCTCAGATCCATGCCGAGCAAGGCGGCCGGCACCAGACCGAAATCTGTCAACGCCGAATATCGCCCACCGACCGTCGGGTCGGCATTGAAGATCTTTCTAAATCCGCGTTTGCGCGCCAGCGATTCCAAGGATGTGCCAGGGTCGGTGGTGGCAACAAAGCGCGAGCCATCCTTTTTGCACAGCTTCCAGAAGTAGTTGAAGTTTGCCATGACTTCGGCTGTGCCACCGGACTTGCTGGCGACGATATATAGGCTCTTATCCGGTGGATAATCCTCTGCCGCTTTGGCAACCTGCGCAGGATCGGTCGAATCTAGAATCGCCAGGCAGGAAGGCGCATCAATCTTCGCATCGGCCAGTAACGAAGCTAGGACCTCGGCCGTCAGGGACGAACCACCCATGCCCAAGACCAAAATCCGACCAATTCCCTCCCCGCGCATTTCGTCCGCAAAAGCTTGATATTCCTTCAACCGCAGACGCGCCTTGTCGGGCGAATCCATCCAACCCATGCGGATTTTGACCTCCGTCTGAGCTGCCGGATCCTTTGTCCACAGGCTGGGATCATGGGCCCACAACCGGGCGGGGACAGAATCCGCCTCGAACCGAGTCAGGCGGTCTGATACCGAGTCCGCCAAAGGGCCAAGGGCGGAGACGGCATTCTGCCGCCTTTCATCAATCGTATGCAGCAGGGCCGTAATTGAATCCGCAAAGGCCTTCACGCCTTCTTGCTCCAGTTCCTGCGTCGCTTGATCCATCGAAATGCCCGCGGCCTCAAGCTGGGCAATAACGTCATGAGCTTGGTCAAGATCCTTGGTGATGGTGATTTCGGTCCTGCCGTGATCCCTCACGGCCTCGAGTGTTGTCGGCGGAACGGTGTTTACTGTATGTGGGCCGACGAGGTTGTCCACATAGAGCGTGTCAGGGTACGCCGGGTTTTTTGTGCTGGTCGATGCCCACAACGGGCGCTGCAGGCGCGCGCCATGTCCCTTGAGTTTTTCCCAACGGTCGCCTGCAAAGACTTTTTGAAATTCTGCATAGGCAAGTTTGGCGTTCGCATTTGCAGCCCGACCGCGCAAGGGCGAGCCCTCCGGCAGTTTTGGGTCGATCTTTGAATCCACCCGCGAGACGAAAAACGAGGCGACGGACGCAATGTGATCAACGGAATGCCCTGCGGCCAGATGATCCTCCAAGCCGCCGACATACGCCTCCATCACATCGGCATATCGCTTCAGCGAGAAGATCAGCGTGATATTGATATTCACGCCGAGGCCAATGGCCTGTCGAATGGCGGGAATGCCGGCCTTGGTCGCAGGGATCTTAACCATCAGGTTCGGCCTGGCAACCCGCGCCCAGAGTTGCTGGGCCTGTGCCAACGTTGCTCCGGTATCATTGGCAAGGAACGGACTGACTTCAATACTCACGAAGCCGTCATTTCCATCGCTTTCTTCATAAAGCGGAGAAAATAAATCGCAAGCCTCTTTAATATCTTCGACCACGAGCTCCCAAAAGATTTTCTCGGCGTTCCAGCCGGCCCACGCCAGCGGCACGAGGGCGGAATCGTAATCCTTCGACTTTGAAATCGCATTATTAAAGATCGTCGGATTCGAAGTCATACCGCGGATGTCGCCGCGCTCGATCATGGCCTTGAGCTCGCCGTTTTCTAACTGGCGGCGCTGGATATTATCAAGCCAAAGAGATTGGCCCACAGACGTTAATTTTTCAATAGGAGTTGACATTTACACCTCTATAAAACAGACTCGCCATTCTCCATCTTGTGTATCTTGTTGACTCGCCTCGCCAGCCGCTCGCCATCTGGATCGTTACCGAGATAACGCGCCCCAAGAAAGGCCACGACGAGGGCCCTGGCAAGTTCCGGACCGATCACGCGCCCGCCGAGGCACAAGAGGTTCATATCGTCATGCTTTACGCCCTGCGCGGCGGAATAGGTGTCGTGGCAAATGGAGGCATACACCCCCCTCATCTTGTTAGCAGCGATGCATGCGCCGATGCCTGAACCGCAAACCAGAATTCCGCGTTCGGCCCTGCCGCTTTGGATCGCGCGGCCGACTTTTTCGGCGAAGTCAGGAAAATCCACAGGCTCGGCGCTGTTCGTACCCATATCCATCGGTTCGTGGCCCGTCTCCTTCACCGTTTCGAGAACGGTTTGTTTCAGCGGAAAGCCCGCATGGTCAAACCCGATAGCGACTTTCATTTCTTCTTCCTGACCAATTTCTTGGCTTTGACTTTGCTGGCGACTTTTTTCTTCGGCAGCAAAGGCTTGGCCTGAGCCATGATATTATCCACCGTAAACCCAAGTTTTTCGAAAATGACCTTATAGGGCGCCGAGGCCCCGAAGCGATCGATCGCGACGATCCTTCCGAGAGAACCGACGTATCGTTCCCAACCGAGGCTGGCTCCGGCTTCGACCGCGATCCGTGCCTGAATCTTTTTGGGCAGTACCAACTCGCGATAAGCCGAATCCTGTTTCTCGAACAATTCCCAGGATGGGAAGGAAACGACGCGCACACTCCGTCCCTGCTCCTCAAGTTTTTTGGCGGCCTCCACAACCAATCCAACTTCTGACCCGGAGGCCATCATGATCAATTCAGGTCGCTTCCTGCCAAAGTCCTTCAAAACATACGCCCCTTTCTCAACAGCAGAAGGATTTGAAGATTCAAAGATCGGCACGTTTTGGCGCGTCAACGCAAGAGCAACGGGTCCGTGGCGGTTTTCGATGGCCACCCTCCAGGCTTGTACCGTTTCGTTTGCGTCTGCAGGACGAATCAAGGTGACATTGGGGATAGCCCTCAACGCTGCCAAATGCTCAATGGGCTGGTGTGTGGGTCCGTCTTCACCGAGGCCGACGCTGTCGTGCGTAAAAACAAAGATGGTGGGAATGTGTGAAAGCGCTGCAATACGAATGGCGGGCTTCATGTAATCGGAGAAGATCAGGAAGGTGCCGCCGTACGCGACCACCCCACCGTAGAGATTCATGCCATTCAACACCGCGCCCATGGAATGCTCGCGCACGCCGAAATGGAAATTGCGGCCTTGATAACTCTCCTTTTGAAAATCAGGGCTGCCGTCAATTTTTGTGTTGTTCGATGGCGCCAAATCCGCCGAGCCGCCAATGAGTTCCGGAAGCTTTGCCGCCAGCGCATTGATCACTTTGCCGGATGCGGCGCGCGTCGACATGCCTTTGGGGTCAGCCGCAAAAGCTGGCAAGGCGGACTCCCAACCCTTGGGCAATTTGCCCGCGAATTGCCTTTCCAACTCCGCGCCTTTCTCGGGGTTGGACCGTTTATAGTCGTCAAATTTCCTGTTCCACTCGTCTTCAAGTTTTTGTCCCCGCCCCACGGCTTCACAGAAAAATTCCTGCACATCACTGGGGATCAGGAAACGGGGCTCCAGAGGCCAGCCGAGATTTTTCTTGGCGGCATTCAGTTCTTCGTCGCCAAGCGGCTCGCCATGCGCTTTGGCTGTTCCCTGGCGATTCGGAGCGCCAAATCCAATGGTAGTGCGAACGCAGATCAGTGATGGGCGAGAATCAGTCTTGGCGGCCCGAATCGCACTGTCAATCGCCTCAACGTCGTTGCCATCATCCACTTTCTGAACATGCCATCCGTATGCCTCAAAGCGGGCAGCGCGGTCCTCCGTGAAGGCCAGGTTGGTCGATCCATCAATCGACACGTGATTGTCATCGTAAAGATAAACTAATCGCCCCAATTGCAAATGCCCCGCCAGCGAGGCGGCCTCCGACGCAATGCCCTCCATCAAATCCCCGTCGGTCACGATGGCATAGATATAATGATTAAACAAATCCGGAGAGTACGTCGCGGCAAGATGTGCCTGCGCGATCGCCATGCCGACACCGGTCGCAAAGCCTTGACCCAGCGGGCCGGTGGTGGTCTCCACCCCTGCGGTCAATCCATATTCAGGATGACCTGGCGTTTTGCTCCCCCATTGACGAAAGTTCTTGATCTCGTCCAACGACAGATCATACCCCGTCAGATGCAACAAGGAATACAAAAGCATGGAACCGTGTCCGCCGGACAAAATGAACCGGTCGCGGCCGGGCCATTTTGGATGGTGCGGATTGTGGTGCAGGTGACGCGTCCACAAAGCGAAGGCCATGGCAGCAGCGCCCATGGGCAATCCGGGATGGCCCGAATTGGCTCTCTGCACTGCATCGGCGGAGAGGAAACGGATCGTATTTATTGCTCGAATTTGCAAATCATCAGTGGGCATAGTTGTCCTCAATTAGTAGTATTTTTCTAGTAGTATTTTTCTTTCAACGCACTGATCGGCAACGTCACAAAACCCTCCAGCCGATGTCCAAGCCGAATTACCTCGGCAGGTTTGTGCATCACCTGCCAGGCTGTGTAACCGGCAACCATGGCGTCCAACTGCGCAGGCGTATACACAAGCTCGAAAGGTAAAAGACCGTTCATTAATTTATGGCGGGTGATTTCTTCAAAGAAAATCATTGGGTCGCGGATTCGCAATCCGAGTTCGTACAGCAACAATTCGCGCTGGAGTCGTCCTTCCAACGTCAATCTGGAAAGCGGATGAAGCCCAAGTAGAGCACAGAAACAGGCATGCGCATTGGTCTCCAGCCATTGATGCGGCATGTCATCACCAGGATAGGCCTCGAACCCAAGCTTGGATAATTTTTTGTAAAAGGCGAATCCTGCGCGGAGCGCAGCCGAACACAGCGATTCCTTGGCATCCGTCCCCCGGATGACAATTCCGCGCCGGCGCAACTCATACTCAGCAACGCGCATCTCGGCCTGGTGCATCGAATGCGGAGTCAGGCTTTCCGTTTGCAGGTTCTTCTTTACAACACCGTGATTGACATGGGAGGGCGCATTTACGCACACCACCACCGAGGCTTGTCCGCCGAGGAACGCCAGCGTCTCTTCCAGTCCCGCCTCCGCCAAGGCGATCAGATTCAGTTCGCGATCCAGCGCGGCGTAAGTTAGAACCCTGCGCCCTGAAAGCAAATCAACGCCAATATACACCGAATCTGTGAAAAGCATAGTAAGATATGGCCTGCGAACCCAAACAATAATAGTGTAGTACAAAAAATAAACTTATGCAACCGACACTTCGCCGTTCTCTTTACGTAGTTATTTTGTTGGCGGGCCTGGCTTGGATCCTCCTCAGCGCAGACAAAACCAATTCAGCAACCGCTGGGCAAATCCCGGCCCCACAAAGGGGATTCTTGGCGCCCGAGTTCAAGCTCGAAACATCGCAGGGCCAATCCATTGCATTGACAGATTATCGCGGAAAAGCCGTGCTGGTCAATCTCTGGGCAACTTGGTGTCCGCCATGTCGGGCCGAGATGCCCACCATCGAAAAGGTTTATCAGGAATTTCAGAATCAGGGTTTGGTCGTACTTGGCGTGAACTCGACAATTCAGGATGATCCAGCTGCAATCGCACCCTTCGTAAAGCAATATGACCTTACGTTCCCCATTCTGCTCGATGTGAACGGCGAAGCATCCGACCTCTACGAAATACGCTCCCTGCCAACATCCTTCTTCATTGGACGCGATGGCATCATCAAAGAAGTGGTCGTCGGCGGACCTATGTCTGAGGGGCTGCTCCAAGCGAAGGTTGAAGAAATCCTCAAATGAATTTGTTATCTTTGTTCCAAGAGCTTTTCGCACCGCCGCGCGACCTGATCTTGATTGTTCTGGCCGCCTGGATTGGTTTGATGCTGTCCGAGCGACGCACGCCGCGCCGCTCCATGAATCTCAATACTCTCAGCAATCTCTTGCTGGTAAGCCTGGTCACCTTTATTGTGGGCGGACGCCTGCTTTATGCAGTTGAGAACCTTGCCACTTTTATACCAAGTCCCGCAAGCCTATTTTCCTTGAACACCGCGCTCTTCGACCCATGGGGTGGATTGGCCGTAGCAGTCATCATCGCGTTTGCCTTTGGACGGCGATGGAATCTGCCCCTTTGGCCCTCCCTCGACGCAGTGACGCCGCTCCTCGCCACCCTGGCGATTGGAATCGCACTCTCGCATCTGGCCTCGGGCTCGGCTTTTGGAAAAGAGACCAACGTACCATGGGCAATTTATGAATGGGGTGCATTCCGGCATCCAACCCAAGTCTATGAACTCACTGCCTCCATCTTGACCCTGGCGTTGATATTGTTTCAAAGAGCGACGTCCAAACCCGGATTCCAATTCTTGCTATTTGCCGCGCTGACGTCGGCGAGCCGGCTGGTGATCGAGGGCTTTCGCGGCGATAGCACCTTGATTCTCGGCGGCTTTCGCGCGGCGCAGATCATCGCGTGGTTCATACTTTTGGCCGCGCTCATCGGCCTGGACCATCAAGAAAAACTGGAGCCGAAAATCGAATAACGTTCGCGACCTGCTCACTCAAAAAATATAGTCCGACCGAATGGCCGGACTATATTTCACATATCCTCGCTCTATTTTCCTTCAGCCAACCTCCGGCTCGATCAGACCATAGGAGCCATCACGGCGGCGATACAACACATTAATCTTGCTGGTCTCGGCGTTGTAAAAAATAAAGAAATTGTCATGGCCAAGCAGTTTCATCTGCTCAACCGCTTCCAATTCATTCATCGGCAAAATGCGGAACTGTTTGCGCCGCGCAATCAGCGGAGGCAGTTCGCCGGTTTCGTCCACTTGTGCAGCACCCGCGTCCACGTCGCCGACCGAATGTCCGTCGCCCCGACCGTGATAGTGTTTTCCTTTATAACGATCAATCTGGCGCTGCAATTTATCAATGGCAGAATCAAACGCTACCAACGCTTCGTCAGCGCGTTCCTCCGTGCGAAGCAGCACGCCTTTACCGCGCACCGTAATCTGAGCCACGTTGCGATCTTCTGCATTCCGGGCAGACTTGTGATAGGTTAACTCCACGTATGCCTCTTCAATGGCTGGCAGGTAATGATCCAGTTTTCCGGCCTTCTTCTCGACATGATCTTTGATGCGATCCGTCATCCGGATATTTCTCGTTTGAACGCCTACTTGAATTGCCATTTCAGCCTCCTTTGAGCATGGAAAAGGACTTTACGAACAGCTCAGACGTCGCCCAAGCCAAGACGAAGCAGGGCGCGGGCCTCCCTCAACGCAAGAACCTCCCGCGGCGACATTGCATAAAGAGTCTGCGCACAGGAATAAGGGTAGATCCCGTTGGGGCGACATCATCCATCAACAGCATGAACCGACGATGCACATGCTTCTCCTTTGTCGCGGATATCCCTTGACCCTCGCGCGTCGCCCTGCCTCTCTGATCCAAAGTGTGTTTTGTTCGCGCAGACACGGCGCGATGGGTCAGGAGCAAGAATCAATCGGCTTGGCAAGGCAGGCGCGCCATTAAACTTATTTGAATCTCTCCTCGCCCTCCGGGCAGACCTTTACAGATCGGACAAGAACGACCATTTCGACGGACCACTTCAGACCAAGGGCAAATCCTGATCAGGGGGTGATCAGCACATCACCAAAGTCCGGATCGCACCGATAGTGAGGTTTGTGCGACGCCCTCCGGACCGCGGAATCAAACCCTGACGAGAAGAGCAGAATGCGATATCGGGACCGCGCCCCCTGACCGTCCGTGCAAAAATCCGGGGCCTTGATCGAGATTCCGCAAATTTCGCAGATGGGTTCCGCAAGATGCTGGACAGTATGCTGCCGCTTGTGCATCGACAGGAGCGGGCCGGCCACCTCCGCCCGAAAATAGAGGAAAATTCAAGACCGAAGCATTGCCGCCGAATCGATACCGCCAATAGCTCATTGGAAAATCCGGCACAAAACCATCCCCTGCGCTTCAGCTGTTTATCGAATCACACCCGCGAGAGAATGTTGAATCTGCATACCCGCGGGTGCCAGGAGAATAATAAAGATAGATGGAAACGTGAGGAACGCCATCGGGATGATCATTTTGATCGGTGCGCTGTGCGCTTCCTCTTCGGCGTGCTGACGCCGTTTCACGCGCATCTGATCGGATTGGATTCTCAGGACCTTCGCCAAGCTGACGCCCAACATCTCACTTTGAATCACGGCGGCCACAAAACTTGTCATTTCAGGGATGCCAATCCGATCCGCCATATCCTTCAGGGCATCACGCCGCGGCTTGCCCAACTGGATCTCGCGAATCGTCCGCAACAAAGCAACGGAGAGATATGTTTCCCATTTCTCGCCAACTTTGGACAAAGCGGCATCAAAACCCAGTCCGGCTTCGACGCAAATAGTCAGCAGGTCCAGCGCGTCTGGCATCGCTTTACGAATATCCTTTTGGCGCGCGTTAATGCGGCTTTGAAGTATCAACTGCGGAAAGAAAAATCCCAGAGCGGTAAAGAGCACCACCACCACAAACGTTCGAATCAGGGGCCATTTGCTGGGAGAGATCAGGGCGATAACAAGCAGGATGCCGCCAAAAAACACTGCGAACACGAAGCGTGAGGCGAGCAGGGTTGGCGCATCAATGTGATAAGGATTGCCGGCCAATTCAATCTTCTTGGAGGTGTCCTCCAGCGCTTTTTGCGGAGTGAACCGGCTTGAGAATTCGCCAACACGACGGATCAGGGGCAAAATAACGCGCTCGCTAAACGGCTGCTGCATCTCGATCTCTTCCAGAGATTTCACCACCTCACCGCGCTCTGTGGCCTCAGCCAGTCGAGCCATCAAGGGATCTTCATCCTCGCTGCCGCGCCTGGCGTTAATGCCCACGACAATCAGCGCGACCGCGGCGCCCACTACGACAAGGATGATTATCACCCAAATCAAAGCATTCATGATCACACCTCGATGTCCGCAATACGCATCATGATAAAGTATCCCAGCCCGATCAATATAAGAACGACCGCAGCAATCGCGGCAGCACAAATCGGGCCGTCATCTAGAAAGGACATTATGTACTTCGGATCAATAAACCAAAGCAACAACGTCAGGAATACAGGGACCAACGACAGAATAACACCGGAGGTACGAACCTGCGCAGTCATGACCCGTATCTCGCCCTTGATTTTGACGCGTTCCCGGATGGTAAACGAAATCGTGTCCAAGATTTCCGATAGATTTCCACCGACCTCACGCTGGACGTTGATCGCCGTAATCACAAAATCCAAATCTTCACTGGGAATACGGCGCAACAGATTCTCGAGCGCCGTCTCCATGGAGATGCCAATTTGCATCTCTTGGACTACACGGCGAAATTCATCCGAGATCGGAGTGGGCAATTCTTTGCTAACTGCCTCCATCGCCTGCATCGTTGAATAGCCCGCTCGCAGACCATTCACCATCAGGTTGAGCATATCGGACAACTGCTCATTAAACCTTGTCAGGCGCCTGCGCTGTTGTCGGCGAACATAGAAACCGGGGATAAAATAACCGACGACCGCCCCGATCAAAAAGGAGAAGGGGTTGCGGCCGCCGATCAGCCAAGCGATGCCGCCAACTGCTATGACTGCAATGACGATCAAGGCCACATACTCACCTGCCTTGAATTTCAAATCCGCACGCGCCAAGCTCCGGCTGATGCGCTCTCCGAACGAAGTTCGTTCAACGCGCTGGGAGACCCATTCCGTCAAAACCGAGCCCTGAGCTTGACGATCAGCAGAGGCCTTACCGCTATCAAGATACTGGCCAAGGCGTTGTTCAACCAGCGCCCGTTCGCTGGACGCGGACACGACCGCCCCAATGATCAATAGGACGATCAAAATGACTCCGCCGATAACAATGACCAATGCCATATCTAGCTCACTACCTTAGCGAATAGGATATCTACAAACGGCGCCTTTCACCAATACCAAAGATGGAAGGAGGCAGGTGAATGCCGGAGGCGTCAATCTTCTCCATGAACTTCGGACGCAGCCCAGTGGGCCGCAAACGACCGACCACCTGTCCATTCTCAATGGCCGTTTGTTCAAATATAAAGATGTCCGTCATCGTGATGACATCGCTCTCCATGCCACTAATCTCAGAAATGCTGACGATTTTGCGAGTTCCATCCCGCATACGTGATACTTGACAAATCAACTCGACGGCCGCTGCAACTTGTTCACGGATGGCCCTGGCAGGCAAGTCCATGCCGGCCATCAGACACATGGTTTCAAGACGTGCCAGAGCGTCTCTCGGGCTATTGGCATGGGCGGTGGTCATCGAGCCATCATGACCCGTGTTCATCGCCTGCAACATATCCAGGGCCTCCCCGCCTCGGCACTCACCTACAATGATCCGCTCGGGGCGCATCCGAAGGGAGTTAATCACCAGATCACGGATGGTGACTTCGCCGCGCCCTTCGATATTGGGCGGGCGGGATTCAAGCGTGACCACATGCTCCTGGCGCAGCTGCAACTCAGCCGAGTTCTCGATGGTTATGATGCGTTCGTCAGCCGGGATAAAACCGGACAACACATTCAAAAGGGTGGTCTTGCCTGAGCCGGTACCGCCCGAAATAATAATGTTTAGTCGGGCCTCCACACAGGCTTTCAAAAACTGGATCGCTTCTTGGGTCACAGATCCAAATTGGATCAACTGATCGACCGTAATAGGATTCCTGGAGAATTTACGGATGGTAAGAACTGGCCCGACCAGTGAGATTGGAGAAATCACGGCATTCACGCGGGAGCCATCCGGCAAACGAGCATCCACATAAGGGCTGGATTCGTCAATGCGGCGGCCCAAGGGAGCAACAATGCGATCGATGATTCGGAGGACGTGTTCGTTGTTCTCAAATGTCACCGGCACACGATGAACCTTGCCTTTGCGTTCAACGTAAATATTCTTCGCGCCGTTCACCATGATCTCGGTAATGGTGTCATCCTCCAGAAGAGGTTGAAGAGGACCCAGGCCGAGAATTTCAGCCGCGATCTGTTCGAACAAGCGCGCCCGTTCAGGACGCGACAAGACGATGTTTTCCTCAGTTAGAATCTGCTCAAATAAATCCTGAATTGTTTTGCGAACCTCGTCAGTCTTCGTAACGTCCATGGAAGGATCGAGTTCGGCGAGTAACTTGTTTTGCACCCGCGTCTTCAGGTCAAAATAAGAGCCGGCTTGCGGAGAGGTAATCGGTGCGCTAACCCGTCGAGCCTGAAGTGACGCAAGGCGCGAATTATCACCGCCGCCCTGCGACCCAGCGCCAGCGGGCTGGGCGGGCGTGGGGCCTTGACCCTGTTGACCGCCTTGTTCAATACGTTTAAGCAACGACATACATCTTCTCCTTAACGCTTAGCAGCCGGGGCTTCTTCCGATTCAAGGGTAGCTAATTGAGCGCGCACGGCTTCGGCAAGACTAAATACGCCTTTCGCCACTGGCTGAGATTTATTATCCAACATAAAGGGAACACCGCGATTAACCGCCGGAATCACGACGCGCTCATCAAGCGGAATGACCACCTTGACCTCCTGCTTGAGATTCTCGCCGATCCGCTCGGGGGTAATCGCAATGCGCTTATCGAAACGATTCATGGTAAAGACAATGCGATCGCGCGCCACGCCCATCGTTTGAGATAAATCCAGGAACAATCGGGCGTTCTTGACGGAAGGAATGTCCTGCGTGGTGACCAGCACAATGGCATCGCTGGCATCAATGGTGGCCAGGGTGATGTCATTGAGGAGCGATGCCGTATCCACGACGACATACGCATACAATTGTTTTAAGTAGTTCAAGACCTTGGTAAATTGATCCGCCGAAACTTTCTCGGCCATTTCAGGGCGTTGAGGGGCAGCCAGAATATGAATGCCGGACGCTTCATGCTTAATCATGATACTCTGAACGATATCGGGGTCCAAGTCATCAACACGCGGAGCGATATCGAGAATAGTGTTCTTTCCTTGTTCATTGACAAAGACGGCTACGTCACCGTATTGAAGGTTCGCGTCCACCAAAACAACATGGGTATCCTCATTATGCAGGGCCAGGGCCAGATTGACAGCAATGGTAGTGCAGCCGGTTCCGCCCTTGGGGCTATAGATGCAAACGATTTTTCCCTGCGAAAGACCCACCAGCCCCGTCATCGCCATCGGGTTTGCGCCGGGCAGGGCAGAGATCGCACGTGCCTGAACGCTCTTGCTGCGCTCACTGCGCGCCATCTCACCAGCTCGACGAATGGCCGAGATTAACTCGTCCCCCACGGGAGGCTTTGCCAAGAAATCTCGCGCGCCCGCCAACATGGCGCGCCGCATGTAGTTCTGGTCATTCTGGACTGATAAGATGATGACTTGCGTCTGAGGCGATTTTTGGCGGATGGATTCCGTAGCCGAAATGCCATCGATATCCGGCATATTGATATCCATCAATACGACATCCGGATCCAGTTCCTGAGAAAGCTGAATCCCCTCTTTTCCAGAACGAGCTGCCCCCACAACGTCAACATCCGACTCGAATTGAAGCAGTTTGCGCACGTTCTCGCGAGTATCCGCGACGTCATCAACAATCAGAACTCGGATCTTATCAGCCATGTATTTCCTCTAAATTCAACTTAAAATTAATATATCATTTAGCCGGAGTCGGGGCAGCATCGTTGGCCAAGGTCGGCGGCACCAGAGCGTCAACTCGAGGCTGAGTTCCATACGGCAACTTCGCCGGAACTGGAATATTATACTGGCTAAGAGCAAACTGCAATGTAATCGCATTCGTGGCCTGACGAGACTGGTCATTAGGATTTCTCAGGGCCAGGGTGATCTGCGCGCTAGTATAAACCATATAATCCAACATGTCGGCGTCTTGGGGTGAAACGATCAGCGTAATAATGTCGGGCGTGCCGGTTGCCGCGGATTGTTGCTGTGTTTGTTGCGGCTGTGTCGACGTCTGGCTTGAGGCTACCAACGGGAAGTTTCCGACCTTCATCACCACCACATCCTGCAGGATGGTCTGACATACGGTGCGGCCGCGCTGGGGTTCAGAGGGCACGACGTAGTACGGCTGTTGCAGTGATGGTTCAAGCTCAACCCGGCCCTCCGAACTGGCGTCACCAGAAGAATTGATTCCCAACGAGAGTACGGGCAGGGCGCCCTGTGCAGCCCCCGTGCCGGTGATCACAGCAGTGTGATTCGGCAAGACGGATTGAAAACCCGAATCAACATCCACGAACTGGAAACAAGCATTTACATTGACATGCGCACCATCGGCAACGCTGTAGGCCGACAACGAGAAACGCGTGGTGGGTATGGAGGCCGCCACCATTCCTGGCGGAATGACCGACGCCCAAGTGGGACCGGGTATCGCGACTGCCTGAGAAGCATCGGTAATGGCTCCCTTCGTGATGAACGTTCCCTGCGAAAGCGGGATACTGGCGATTTTGTTGTTGAGGAGATCAGATTTTTGATCGGTCGTATACATGTCGGCAGTTACCAAGTTCTGAGGCAAGGTCTTAGTGGCCAAAACATCTTCCGTGATCTTGCCGCCTTGCGGAATATTTTGTCCCGCCACATAGACTTCCACATTTAACGGCGCGGCTGGTTGTGAAGGCTGAAGTATGAAACTGCGCAATGCAACCACTGCCACGACCAAGCCGATAATCACGATCAATATCACAAAGATGAGAATTCGCCCGCGGCGCATATAGTTCTCCTCTCAAGCAAAAGGATAATCAATTTATATCACTTTCATTATACAGGAAAATAACAAAAGCATGGTGGTAAAAAAGTGGGACTCTGTCCGTTTGACAGAGTCCCACCCGCTCGCCGGGAGCAATATTCAATCTTACACGCCAGAGAGGCTACTGTTGATTGAGCTGAACACGTTGCCAATGATCGGGCCCAAGACCATCAAGACCGCGATAACAACAATGGCAACCAAAACAAGAATTAACGCATACTCAACCAACCCCTGGCCTTTTTCCTTCGGGGCGAATAACATAGCAACTTATTCTCCTTTCTTTGTGATTTTCCTGGAGGCCATCCAAGGTATCTATATTATAGCGGAATCCCAATAATAATCAAGGTACGCCCCTAACAATTATGTTAGCCTTAGGTTTTTGTAATTCGGGCAAACAATCAGGCATTAACGGGAATGGAAAAAGAAATTCTGGCCCCTTTTCCCGGCGTGCTGTCAATATCAAACCCGCCTCCAAGCATCTCAGCCCGCTCCCGAATCAGTTTCAGGCCCAGACTCTTCCCGCCAAGAACGGATTCGGCGTCAAAGCCCTTTCCGTTGTCGTCCACACTGACCCGTATCATTTCACTTCCCATATCCAGCAGAATCTTGACCGTAGTGGCCTGACTGTGGCGCGCGGCATTCCCCAATAGCTCCTGGACCGCGCGAAATATCATGACTTCCAAATACGGCTCAAGGCGGTGTTCACTGCCCGTGACCGTCAAGTTGACATCCAAGCCAGTTTGCTCCTTAAAAGCTTCCACATACTTTCGGACGGTGGGGACCATCCCCAAATCATCAAGCATCATTGGGCGCAGCTCAAAGATAAAGTTGCGGACTTTCTGAAAAGTGTTCATGGCCGCCGACTTTAAGTTCGAGAGCTCTTCCTTGGCCTGATTTGCATCGACATCCAGGAGCCGCATGGCAATCTCGGTCTGCAAGATAAAATTCGACATCGCCTGGGCCGGGCCGTCGTGCATCTGACGCGAAAGCCGTTGACGCTCCGCTTCCTGCGCATTGACAATCATCTCTATTCCACTGGAGGGCGTCTTGGCGCCGTCGGAGGCGGCACCGCCTTCGCTAACAGCCTCAGGGCTGATTTGGCCAAGCGCGACCTTATACTTCTCCAGGTGATTCTTGTCACTTTGTAATTTTTCCAGTTGCCCGCGCATCACAAATAAGCGCTGTTGCGCGTCCAAGGCAGAATCATATGCCATCCGGATCTCCTGCGGTGCAATCTGCCCAATTTGATTCTGGACCTGCTGCAGATGTGCCGTAATAGCCGCATTGCGCTGGGTGAGCTTGGATAATTCACCCTGGCTTTGCTCAATCATCAAAGTGATCTCGCGCAAAGCGCGCTGGGTCTCCTCCAATTCAGCTTCGGCATTAAAATTCTCGTCTGCCATTTTCAACATCCTCTAACTCAATTATATCTTCTGTTAGGATTTGTGTTCTGCATTTTTCAGCTGCACCCAGCCATGTTTCAAGGCATACACGACAGCCTGCGTTCGATCCTCCACACTGAACTTCCGCAGGATGGAGGTCACGTGATTCTTAACCGTTTGGTGGCTGATCCCCAGTAAGCCGGCAATCTCCTTGTTGCTCATCCCCTTCACAACACACTGGAGCACCTCCATTTCGCGCTCGGAAAGCGGATGAAAAGGGCTGCCGGGTTCGCTGTACGAGCGACGCGCACCTTCCATATGTTCGTTCATCCAGACATCCAGTTCGTGCGCACTCAAAACCTGTGAACTGAAAATAAATTTGCCGCCAGCCACCTCACGAATGATCTGTACCAGATTTTGCGGTTCAATGTTCTTCGAACAGAAGGCCGCCGCGCCGGCCAGGGCTGCATGCAGGGCCTGCTCAACATCGTCGTATCCGGTTACAAGAAGAACTCGGGTGGGTAATTTTTCCTGCGTCACCTGGTGGGTGATTTGCTGGCCATTTATTCCCGGCAGGTTTACATCCAGTACCGCGACCGCCGGTTTAAGCGACCGTATCAGCTCCAACGCATCGGAGCCGTTGGATGTTTGTCCAAGGACCTTCATGTCTGATTCCAAAGCGAGTGCGTCCACAACGCCTTGGCGAAACAGTGGATGATCATCCACAATAATCAATGTAATCTTCTTCATCCCTAGCTCACAGGCAGACTTAATTCAGTATAGCATGAAATTACGACCTGAGGTTAACCGATTAAGGCAATACCCAGCGATAAACTGCCATGTTTTGCTGACCCGCCTCAATGGCAAACCTGCCTCCACTACTAAAGACAACCGGGGCGTTCCGCGTCAGGTCCGGATAAAAATCCGGGAAGGCGATCAAATAGTTTGCGCCGCGCTGATTAAGATACGCAGCCAGACGCGGCTGGTCGCGCATGAAGGGAATCACCTCCGGCGAAACCAGGCCTGCCAAATCAATCAGCCGATGGTTGTCGAAATAACCCAGGGCGCCAATATCGTGTGCGGCGATGATTGCGTGGGGCGGAATATTTCGGGCCACCCATTGGGCGGTCACAACCATTTCCGATTCTATCAGGCCCACATCCTCTCCGTAAGCGCGTGCGCCCAGTGCCACAAAACCAAGCGTCACCAAAACCAGGCTGACCTGCCAGATTTGTTGAACCGTCCAATGATAGCGATTCAATAAATGAGATTTTGCAAACTCCAAGAAAGCCAGCATTCCAAACAGAAACAAAATCGGCATGGCAGGCATGAGGTAGCGTCCATGTTGATAGGCCGGAAGGCGAGAAATATATAGGTACAGGTATCCGCCGCACCAAAGCATCGATGCGAGGCTGGCCCAATCCCGTCGGCGAATCGCCAGAACGGCCCAGCCGATAATTCCCGGCAACAGGATTATGCCTGGCCCTGTAAAAACTTGCACGAAGAGGACTCCCACATGATAGAGGAAAGGTTCGGTCTGCCAGAATGCATACTCGGTTTGTTTGGCATAAAAAGTATTGGGCATCGGTGTTCCGGAAAGCCAGAGATTGAAAAGCAGATATGGAACGAAGAGTGAGCCGAAACCAATCAAATAACGAATCATGGAATTGAACTTGTCTCTTATGGACAAATTCATCAGCAAGATGGTCAAGAGAACGGGAGCGAGCAGAGTTAAACCGTCGGGTCGGACCCAGACGCTCAGACCGGTCAATAAGCCCATGGCCAGGTAACGCGGCGAGCCGGTCATCAGCAAAACCAATACACTGCTCAGCAACAAGGCGTCAAGCAATGTTTCCATACCGGACATGGCAGCCCATAGAAAGTGCCACTCGGCGACGAAGAATAATCCGACCCAAGGAATGCTCGGCCGATAAGCCGAGAGCAGTTTCCGGGCGGCCAACTCCATCACCAAACCGACTCCCAAGAGGGTCAACCCGCCAATGAAATACGTCCAAACATATGGGGAGAGGTGAAGCCAAAAACCGATGGCAAGAATAAACGTCCAGGCCGGCGCGGTCGAACCGGCGGACGGATGCCCCAGTTGAAATGCCCATTGGCCGTACAGCGCGAGATTGCGCGCGTAGGTCTGGTGAATCCACGAATCATCCAGCGGAAAACCAATGCCATAAATCAGGGCACTGGCCAGCAAATAAGCGCCTGCACCAACACCCACGGCAAGAGCGAGAATGATCAAGTCGCGCCGGCTTAGTTCAGGGCTGGATTTCAAAGATGCGCGTGTCATTTCCAGGTTCATTGATTTGACTTAAGAAGCGAAGGGACGGATCGTCCTTCTCGTTGTAAATCGTCTCGATGGGACCGGAGGCGCCCGCGGCTTCAATCGCCACGAAGCGCGCGTGGAAACGCCTGGCCGCATCCAGCAAAGAATTTTCATCTCCATATGGAATCACAATCGCGGCACGCCCGGTCATCAGATAATAGCCGGGCGGATTGCGAACCATGACAACGTCCGCCGGCACAACGCCGTTTTGCCGTAGCACCGCCTCGACCTTGGGGTAAATCTGTTCATCCTCCCCCCAACCCGGTTGCAGGACACGAAGATAAAAAATAAGACCCGTCATGACCACCGCGATTCCGGCCAGGGCGAACCGGAAGACATTGTATGCCTGCAGCGTGAGCCAACCCCGCCTCCGCACCACATCGACCGCGTACTCCAAGCCCAGCGGCGCAAGGCTCCACCACAGGGATTGAAGCGCCGCACCGGAGTGGAAGAAACCGCCGCGCGGGCCGGCAAACGGAAAAAGGAAAGTCATGACGAATAAAAGTACCAGCCACGCCAAACCGGCAAATTGAACGCGTTCATCCCTGCGATTTTTCCAGATTCCGACAAGGATGAATGGAAAGAGAAAAATACCTCCCTGCGCTGCAAACGCGTTGAGCAAATTAATCCTCAAAGCCTCCAAGCGGACAGCGACAATATTCTGCCATCCCTGGGCCAGCCACGATTGCATGGTCAATTGGCTGGCGGGATACACAAAGGTTTCATCGTAGTTCTTCAGCCATAGAAGATAATGTCCGCCGGGAGCAAGAATCGCGCCATAGACTTGTTCGTTACGCCAAAACCAGGGAGACACGATCAGCAGAAAACCTACTAGAGCGAGAGCAAGATTCATTACGGACTCGCCCGGGTTGTGGTCGCGGACGAAGCGCCCAAGAATTAGCAAAGCGGTCACACCAATCCAAAGGAGCCCATCACTGCGGGCTAAGGTCAAGAGTCCGGCGATCAAGCCAAGAACGAAATAAGTTCGCGGCCGACGATCTGTGCTGAGCAAGAAATACAGACCGCCCAACACGATGTAGATTCCATAATTATCCGTGACTGGTATGAACGGCGCATAATATATGGAGAAGATCGCAATCACCCCCGACACGACGGCAAGATCACGGCGCTTCGAAAAGTCATAGGCTAGAGCCGCCGTCACCACCGGCACAAGCATGGCAAAAACCAGAAAGCCGAGACGACCCGCCGTGTAGGTCGTCTGATGCAATACGACCAAGCCCAGGGCAGCGACGATCGAGGCAAGCGGCATCCAATAGCTATGGGAAGGGTGTGGCAGGGATTGGGGATTGTCGAGATAATTCCAAACATACGGCTCGTTAAAACCGTGGCCCTGTGCGAGTTGGATGCCGCCGCCAAAGTAATAATCGGAATCAAGATAGCCGGGAAATGGCTCGAAGCGGGCAAAGAACAAGGAGACCATTAAGCCAAGCGTTGCAAGAAGAAGATAACTACGCCAGGTCATAAATGCAATTCATGAATGAGATGAACGAACGGCATCCAGCCAGGTGCGCGCCGGATGAATGTACCACCAGCGCGTCCAGTATAAACCAGCCACGACAAAAATAGGAAAGAAGACGGAAAGCAAATCCTGATAGAACTGGCTTTGAAAAAATACGCTTCGAATGAATAATCCCCACGGCAGCAGCAAAACAATTAAGTAAAGCAAGCCGGTCAAAGCGTAGCCGTGTGACCAGCGCTCGACCACTGTGGCAAAGATCAATGCCAGGCTCGGAAAGAGCACGGCCATATTGCTTAAGTCCGTCCGAAAACCCAGCAGCGGAGTAACAGCAAGAGTTAAGCAACAAGTCCAGACAAACTGATGAAAGTCGCGGCCGCGCGAGGCATGCCACTCAACGCCCAATAGGATGATCAGCCCGATCGGAATGACCCAGAAGAAACGCATATCGAATGCAGGCCAGAGGCGCGCGAGAATTGCACCCGAGGTGAATCCGTAGGCGACACGAAGATCCGTGAGCGAAGATTGAAGGAACGGGATGATCCAGGCGGGATTTAACAGAAATGAGGCTATTAAAAGGACGATCATCAACATGCTAAAACCGTAAAAGACGCGAAACCTTTTCTCGGAATAAATGCGCCACATCACTAATACCAGGAAAAGTAAACCAACCTCCCAGCGGAAAAACGTCAGCACCAACAACGCACCGGCCAATTCATCCCGCTCACTGCCCAGCGCGTAGAGAATCGCAAGATAAAGGAGGCAAAGAAAAATCACAGGCGTGCCGTCCAGCAACGCGGAAACGGAATAGAAAGAAAAAATCGAAAGTAGAAAGAACGCGACCAGGAAGAATCTGCGCGGCGACCATTCGATCAAACGCAATATTAAAATCGCTGTTGCGAGCAAAGCGCCCTCGTTCAAGATCAGCCACAAACCGCGCACGATGCTCGGGTCCACGGCAAATCTGGACGGAAACGCAGCCGGCATTATGTCAGAAATGAGCGCAAACGGGAAATAGATCGGAAGCAGAAAAAAGGGGATGGTCAAATAATAGGGGTTTTGTCCAGCTGCTGCTGCATGACCATAGGCCAGAAGCTGTGCCCGCTGAGCCACCTCGACATTATACGGATTTACATGGCTGAACAAAAACATCCGTGCGCCATTCCAGGCAGAATAGAACTCGCCTCCGCCCTTCACCGAGCGGCTCAGTCCAATATTGGCGCCAATTAGAATGCTGACGACGATCAGTGCAACGAAACCCATCAGACTCAACAAGCTGATTTCGTTCGGGGTTAAGCGCGGTTTCTTTTGGAAATCCAATGCCCCACCATTATTGAACAAGCACCGGAACTACGCCAGGGAAGATCTGATAATCAAAGTCTGCCAGCCATTCATCGAACAACTCGCCGTCTGTATGGGCTGGCGAAGGTTTATCGAGGTGGATTTGCAGCCGCGCACAATGGATTTCATGCATTCCCTCCATCTCAATATAACTGCCCTGCTCTGCCCGGAGGGCGCGCGGCAACGCCGCGAAGAGTCCAAGACGAGTGGCCCTGTAACCGAATGCCAGCGTCAGCTTGCCATCGAAGGGATCAGCGTGAGGCGTCATGAAAAAACCGCCCGTGCGCCGACCATTGCCGACCGAGACCAAGGAGATCGGCCCCTCGAAATCACCGCCATCCCACTTCAACTGACCGTTCCATTCGGGTTTATCCAGGATCGCCCACAGCGCGGCCACTAGATAACGAGCCATGCCTTTAATCCAGTGGATGCGCTCATGTCTGGTTGAGACGTAAGGCTCAAGGCAAATGCCGGAATTGTTGATAAAGAATCGTGTGTTGCATTTGCAAAGATCGACTGATTTGGTCTTCCCGCGCGCAATGACCTGTGCCGCCGCACGCAGGTCCAGCGGAAGATCAAGTGCAAAAGCAAGATCATTCGCGGAACCCAATGGAAGTATGCCAATGTTGGCCGGAAATCCATCTTGCGCGTTCCAATCGCGCCCGACGCCGTTGATCGCTTCATCAATGGAGCCGTCACCGCCAGCGATGACGATGGTGGTAAAACCTTGGTTTACAGATTCCGCCGCAAGCTCCACGAGCTGATCAGGGTGCTCGGAAACGGATAGATCAAAATCCACTCCAGCCGATTTCAGCGCAGCTTCCGCCTGCGGCCAGCGTTTGCGGGCGTTCCAACGATTGGAATACGGGTTCAATAATACTTTGACTTTCATCGGCCTTCCACCAAATGCTCGTGGTCAATTTTACTCCATCCCTTTGATTGGGAAATCGCCACGGCCAGGAAAATAATCACGCAACCGGCGATCTGAATCGGCAGGAGAATCTGGCTCAACGCAATCCAAGCTGCGATGGCCGCGAAGACGGCCTCAAGACCAAGAAGGAGGGCTGCATCGGTCGGAGGTGTGTGCTTTTGCCCCCAAACCTGCAAAGTGTATCCAATGGCTATGGAAAGGGTGGCACGATACACGATGGCTCCAAGGACAGGCAAGGGAACCAGCAAACCCAGGTTCTCAAGGAACAATCCCACCGTGAAATTCAGAAAGCCGCTGATGAAGAAATGACCCGAAGCAAAAGAGATAGACTCAAACCTCGACGCAAACTTTCCCAGAACGACAAAATGCAGCGCCCAGAAAACCGAGCCGATGGTTTCCAGCGCGTCACCAGGGTGCACTTGAAAGCTTCCCGCGCTGGAGAGCAGAAACGCACCAACGACAGCCATCACCACTGCGATCATGTCGAGTAAATGAGGCCTCTCACGAAAACCAATGAACAAAAAGAATGGCGTAAACACGGCGTACAGGCTGGTCAAGAAGCCGGCGTTGGCAACCTTGGTGTAAAAGATTCCGATTTGTTGCATTGCAGTTGCGACGAACAACACGCAGCCGGCGATCAGCATCCAGAACCATTGCTGACGAGTGATCCTCAGAGGTCGAGGAATGAAAGGAATCAGAATCAGTGACGCGATCATGAAGCTAATCCCATTGAATAAATAGGCCACATGGTATCGTCCGGCAATACCCTGGGCAACGAACGCTGTGCCCCAGATGATTGCCACCAGGAAGAGAAGTAAATCGGCCTTCAGGCGCATAAGTTTACGGTACAATCCGTTCAGGAATCCGCCCAATCATAGCATAGGAATTGTCATGAAGCCTGAGAGTCTCATGATCGGCATCAGACCGGAAACAACGAGTGACTACGAAGCCATTGAGCAAGTCACTATCGCAGCGTTCGCAGGGAAGGCCCTCAGCGATGCAGATGAGCATCTAATCATCAGGAGACTGCGGCAGGCTGGAGCATTATCGCTTTCACTCGTAGCGGCGGCGAATCAGAGAATCGTCGGGCATATCGCTTTTTCGGTCGTAAAAATCAATCGCAAGGACCAGGGCTGGTACGGATTAGGACCGGCCTCTGTTTTGCCTGGACTTCAAAAACAAGGGATAGGTTCAATGCTCATCAGAGAAGGATTGACCAGGATACATGATCTAGGCGCCATGGGCTGTGTTTTGGAAGGCGACCCTAGGTATTATCAACGCTTTGGGTTCAGGTCCTACCCCGGTCTCGTCTACGAAGGCGCACCCTCGGCCACCGATTTCATGGCCCTGCCCTTTTACCAAGAAGTGCCGAACGGAAAAGTTGAATTTCACCAGGCGTTTGACAGGCCAGCCCATTCTTAAGATCAGGAAAGAGAATAAGCTCATTCCACGTCAAGAGGGGTATACTTTTTGTTGATAGGTGACCTATGGATGGTTTATTCGACTCGATGACAAGCGTGAAATCCGAACTGAATAAGCAGAAATATATCGCTTCCGATGAAATCGCCACGATTGTATATCTGGCGCACAAGCTGGGCAAACCCCTTTTAACGGAGGGCCCCGCGGGAGTCGGAAAAACCGAATTGGCGAAAGCCATCGCCGCGGCGACTGGACGCGAGCTCATCCGCCTGCAGTGCTATGAAGGGCTGGATGAATCCAAAGCCTTGTACGAGTGGGAATATTCCAAGCAATTGCTTTACACCCAGTTATTGCGCGATAAATTGAACGACACGCTTGGCAAAGCGGAGTCGCTCGCTGCCGCGGCGGACAGATTGGCGAAAGAAGAAGACGTATTCTTCTCGGACCGCTTTCTGCTGCAACGCCCACTGCTGAAAGCCATATTGTGCGAAGAACCGACAGTGCTTTTGATCGACGAGATCGACCGCGCCGATGCTGAGTTCGAAGCATTCTTGCTCGAAGTGTTGAGCGATTTCCAGGTCAGCGTACCCGAACTTGGCACCTTGAATGCAAAACACAAACCATTCGTCGTGCTGACCTCCAACAACACCCGCGAACTGTCCGAAGCTTTGAAGCGGCGATGCTTATACTTGTTCATTGACTATCCGTCGCTCGAGGAAGAGTTGGCGGTTGTGAGGTTGAAAGTTCCTGGGCTGAATCCAAAACTGGCGCGGCAAGCCGTGGAATTCGTTCAGAAGCTGCGCAAGACCGATATGCGCAAATCGCCGTCCATCAGCGAAACGCTGGACTGGGCAAACGCGCTGGTCTCGCTCAACGCCAAGAATATTGACAAGGAGACATTGGAAGATACCCTGTCCGTCTTGTTGAAGCACGAAGCGGACTTGCAAAAAGCAAAACGCACCATCATCAATCCTCCTCCGCCGCCGACGCTGCCGCCACGGCAAAGACCGGACGATTTCGGAAGATTTTCTGGAAATTAGCTTGCGCAAATGTTTACTGTTAAAGATCGCGATCAGCTCCGCGAGCATGTGCTTCAACTAGCGTCCAATGACAAGCGGGTCGTTGCCGGTGCGGTTGTCGGTTCGCTGGCGCTCAATGAAGGCGATCGCTGGTCCGACCTTGATTTAGCTTTTGGAGTCGCCGATCAATTCTCGATCCACGATGTCCTTGAAGAATGGACAAGCGATCTTGTTGAAGAATTCAACGCGGCGCACCTCTTCGATCTCCCCAGCGGCGCATCCGTGTATCGCGTTTTTCTGTTCCCCGGCTGCTTGCAATTTGACCTGTCGTTCACACCTGCAACCAAATTCGGGGCAAGCAGTCCGCGTTTTAAGATCCTGTTCGGCAATGCCGTCGAAGGGCCATTCGCTGCGGCGCCATCCGCACAGGAACTCTTCGGCTATGCCGTGCACCATGCAGTGCGGGCACGGTTCTGCATCGAACGCGGACGCTATTGGCAAGCGGAATATTGGATCAGCGGCGTTCGCGATTATGCCTTGTGCCTCGCCTGTCGCAGACGAGGCCTTCCAGCACAATACGGCAGAGGCTATGACCTGCTTCCTTCCGAAGTCCACGATCTCTTTAAGGATGCATTGGTCACTTCGTTGGAAGGCGGTGAACTTCTCCGTGCCCTGAAGGCGGCGGTGGAAGGTCTGTTGTGCGAAGCCCAGGACGTCAAGGAAATGGCAATGCAGGTTGGGCCGCAATTGAGCATGCTGACAGCGAAACAACTTTAATGGTCTAACGTATGAGGATTGAATTATGGAATCCCGCATCTTGCAATTAATCTCCGCCCTACGTGCCAGTGGCGTGCGTGTATCGCTGGCCGAAAGCAGCGAGGCCTTCGCCGCGGTGGATTTAATGGGAATTCAAGACCGCGAACATTTTCGATTATCGTTGCGCTCGACGTTGATCAAGGACGCACGCGAGCTACCCGTGTTCGATAAGCTATTCCCACTGTTCTTTGGTACGGGTCAACCGCCCATGATGGGCGGGAACCCGGTGGACAGTCTCACGCAGGAAGAAATCCAACAGCTGGTAGAGGCACTCAAGCAATTTGGCGAGCAACTCCGCCGACGCATGGAACGATTGATGAATGGCGAGCCGCTCTCCCGCGAGGAGCTCGAATCGCTGGCACAGATGGTCGGGTTGAATCAGACCGAGGATCTGCGCCATCAAAACTGGCTGGCGCAACGCATGCTGCGCGCGCTGGCCTTTCCAGAAGTGCAGGAAGCGCTGCGCGAACTAATGGAACAGCTTCAGCAGATGGGAATGAATCAGGAACGCGTCGCGCAACTGCGCGAACTGATCCAGCAAAACATGCGCGGCATGCAGCAACAAATTCAACAATTTGCCGGAGAGCGAATCGCCGAGAATTTGAGCGAGCAAAACCCCAACGATGCCATGGACGGCTTGATGAATCGTCCGTTCAGCGCCTTGTCGGACGCAGATAAAAAACTTCTCCAGCGCGAGGTCAAGCGGCTTGCGGCCACCCTCCGCACGCGCATCGCCCTGCGGCAGAAGCACGCCAAAAGCGGACAGCTTGATCCAAAAGCCACCATCCGCGCCAACCTCAAATATCAGGGCGTGCCGATGGAGATCAAGCACCGCGACCGCATCCGCAAGCCCAAACTGGTCGTGATCTGCGACATCAGCACCTCCATGCGTTTCTGTTCCGAGCTGATGCTGAGTTTTCTTTTCGCACTTCAGGGACAAGTCCGCAAGACGCACGCCTTTGCTTTCATCGATCATCTGGAGTTTATCTCGGAGGAATTCAATGGCTCCAACGCGGACGAAGCAATTGCCGCCGTTTTATGGCGCATGCCCAGCGGACACTACAACACCGACCTCGGCTGGTCGCTCCACGATTTCAACAACGAATACATGGACACGCTAAACAGCCAGACAACGTTGATCATCGTCGGCGACGGGCGCAACAACTACAACGATCCCGGCCTTGACCTGTTCACTCTGATGGCGCGCCGCTCAGCACGCACGATTTGGCTTAATCCCGAACCGCCTTACCTTTGGCACGGCGACAGCGATATGCCCAGGTACGCGCCTTTGTGCAGCAACGTGCTGAAGGTCAGCAATTTGAAGGAACTGGCTGAAGCAGTGGACTCGCTATTAACAAACCAATAAAGGTCAAGTGCAACGGCCCCTAAAGAAATTGTAATTTGCACGGCTTGCGTTCCAGCGAGTCACACAATATACTAAGGCAACTTAAGCATGATGGGACGGGCTAACTATGAAGGTGCAAGTTTTTTGGGGGATTGTCGTTTTGTTCTAACAGCCAGCAGTATGTTGGCCATCACCGTACTGATCGTCATTTCCCAAGTCCTGGCATCCGGGCAGCCTCTTGCCACCACGATCATCAGTGACTCCTCGCCATTATTTGTTCTCTGATCGCGGTCGGATTCTTTGCTTTTATATGGCAGTATACAAGTCGGAATGAAACCTATAAGCTGATTTGGGGAATTGCCGGCCTAGGCACGGTATTATGGTCCTGCGCCGAGATCATCTGGGGCTACATCGAGATTGTTCTGGGCAAAGCGGTTCCCTATCCGTCCATCGCCGATCTGTTCTGGCTGGCCGGCTATGTACCAGTGTACGGGGCATTATTCATTGTATACCGTGTCTATCGAACCAGGATCTCCCGCCAACAACAATTCATCATTATCACAGCAGCCGTCTTGTTCGGCGCAGCATCCTTCTTTTTTGTGATCCTGCCAACCTTTCAAGGTTTTGACCCGGCCAAACTCCTGGAAAGCTTGACTGATATAGCCTATCCGATCGCCGACACGGGTTTGCTCATCCTAACCAGTATGATCGTCTTCGCATTTGAAAAAGGGAGGTTTTCTCTGACGTGGCAAATCTTTGGAATAGGGTTGATGCTCGAAGCGGCTGGGGATTTGATGTTCTCCTACGCGACTTGGAAAGGATTGTATTACCCCAACAATCAATTCAACCTGGTCTCCGGTCTTACCGATACGTCGTTGAATACGGCTTATTTGGTCCTCGGTTTGGCAGTTTACAGTTCCTATCTGGTGATCCAATCGTTTCCGAAAGACAAGATCAATTTGACACTGCGCCCAATGTCCAACAGGGAGATCCTGATCTTTGTTACGCTTGAGGGAAATATCATCTCCGCCAGCGAAAACTTGTCTCGCCTTACCAATCAACCTCCAATCACATCCTACGCAAAGATTCCGTTGCACCAGACCCTAGGCATCAGCCAATCCCAGGTCGATACTCTGATCGGGGAAACAATCAAACAGGAGACTTTGCGTTCTCAGCCGCTGATGAACGAATCAGCCAGAATTATTTGGTGTACATCCGTTGCTATTTACGATGAACTGAAGACGTTGACCTGCATTGCCCTAGTCTTGCGCACGCAACTTGATCCCGGCGACCAAAACGATGTGCCTCTCCATGAGGATCAGCAAATGTTGATTGACTACTATCTTACAAGGACCGGTGAAAGGCAGGCAGAGGAAAAACAGGCGGTCCAGACTTATTTCCTGGAAGAGATGAATCTATTATATTCTTTGGTTCAGCAATTCGGCGGTGAAAACGCGGCAGATAAACTTCTGGCCCATCTTCAGCAAATCGCCAACCAAAATCAATGGAATCTTTCTTTCCACGAACATGAGATCAGTATTCCAGAGGAATTTAGTGGGCGATTCTTGGGCAATTTATTAGCCGCCATGCTTCGCCAAGCCGAGGATTTTGCCTCCAACAGGATTAATTTAAGATTGGTAAAACAGGAAATAAATGATCTGGCCAGGCGCTTTGACAAGGATACGCTTCGCGATATAGACAAATACGACTTGCGAAGCTCTCTTCAAACCAATTACTAGAATTGTCCGCCAAACTGCGGCGGCAATTTTAAAGGTCCGCGCGGTGAATTTGCTCTTGGCAGGATTTCGCACCAATCAACGTTGCCTGGCTTTGGCACGTGATGGATATAAGCACGATCTAGGAACCACGGCGCGCGGCATCCCCTGCCTGCGGTTTGCACACCCCACAAAAAATAAAAAAACAGAAACGGCGCCCTTAGGTCACTTTTGGTGAGTATCCCAATCGGGCAGCACATCCGCGCCGCTCAGGAATACTCACCTTTGATTCGACCACCAGCCCGCCATCGTGCTATGGCGTGCAGGATCCATCATCTACGGTCGCGTTTGGGTTGTAGTTCTTCGCACCCGGGTTGGTGCAGCCGTTGACCGCCGGGACGGCAGATTTACATGAGCCATCGTCTACAGTCCCTTTCGGGTTGTAGTTCTTAGCACCGGGGTTGGTACAGCTACTGATTGCCGGGAGCGGGGATTTGCAAGAGCCATCATCAACGGTTGCATTGGGGCTGTAGTTCACCGCACCGGGGTTGGCACAGCCAGCGACCACGGGAAGCGCTGATCTGCACGAGCCATCATCCGATGTTGCGCTCGGATTGTAGTTCACCCCACCGGGGTTGGTGCAGCCAGCGACCATTGGAACCGAAGATACACAAGATCCATCGTCCGCGGTTGCGTTCAAATTGAAATTCACCGCGCCTGGATTGGTACAGCCGGGGACGGTTACTACACAACTCGGATAAACGCCTGAATCTCCTGCAGGACATTGGTCGTTCGTGATCGCTGGTGAATCGTTCTTGGCCCGGGCATTAATTGGAAATGCCAGCGAGAGCATCAACGCGCACGGGATCACCACAAACGACAAGGGCCACTTATTGTAGTTTTGCATAGCGCACTCTCCTTTTGTGTTGTTGAGCAATCAACTTTGATTTGGTGGAATAGTCCCTGCCTTATTTCCGCCCCATCAAAGCATCCGACCTGATGCAGGTTAGCCAAACAGCCTGCGATTATTCAGAACCCCTTTTTCAGTGTAGCATTTCCGCTTATGACTGTCAATCATGGGGCCGTTACATTTGACCTAGTTCTCCGAACAATTCATCCTGAATTGTTCGAGCGGCTATCCGCATATCGGCATGAGAACCTAGGATGGGCCAAGGGTAAGACCGCCGACTTTGCTCGCCAATACACGATTTGGAATCTGAGCCACAACCATCATGCTCGCCTTGAAGCTGACGAGGGCCCCATGGTGCCTGTGCTGGAACGAGCACAGTTGGGTGATAAGTAGGGTAGAATTTGACCGGTGAATGAAATGAGTGTACTGGTGATTGGTGCCGGTGCGGCGGGCTTGGCCGTGGGAGCTTGCTTGAAGCGCGCAAACGTCCCCTGCATTATTGTGGAGCAGAACGACACGGTCGGCTCGGTTTGGCGTCGCCATTATGACAGACTCCATTTGCATACCGACAAGAGCAATTCTGAACTACCCTTTGCACATTTTCCAAGAGACTATCCCCGCTACATTTCCCGCGACCAGTTGGTAGATTATCTCGAAAGGTACGCAAAGCAATTCCAACTGGATATTCGCTTCAATCAAGAAGTGAAGTCGGCGCGTCGCGATAAGGGGACATGGACAATAATCACACAAAACTCAGCCTATCAAGCTGACCGTCTTGTAATTGCCAGCGGATATTCGCGTCGACCGAATCGTCCGACCTGGCGCGGGCTTGAGACGTTTCCGGGGCGGGTACTGCATAGCTCGGAGTATAAGATTGGGTCCACGTTCAAGGGGCAAAAGGTCCTGGTGGTCGGCTTCGGAAATTCTGGCGGAGAGATCGCCATTGATTTGCACGAACAGGGAGCAAGGCCCGACCTTTCTGTGCGCCAAGCGGTCAATGTAATCCCTCGCGAGCTGGCAGGCATTCCCATCCTCTCAATCGGAATCGCCCAACGCAGAATACCATCCAGATTGGCAGATGCCATCAACGCGCCGATTTTACGCGCAGCTGTTGGTGATATTAAGAAATACGGTCTACAAAAACTGCCGTACGGACCTATTACTCAAATTCGCAAGGATAGGCGTATTCCGCTCATCGATATCGGGACCATGAAATTGATTCGCAATGGAAATATCGTTGTGCGCCGCGGTGTGCGAGAAGTTGCACGTAGCAAGGTTCGCTTCGACGACGATACCGAAGCAAACTACGATGCGCTTATTCTCGCGACCGGCTATCGCCCGCATGTGAACGAGTTTTTGCAGCAGGCGGAGGGCGCATTGGACGCGGAGGGAACACCGGCTGTCACGGGAAAAGAATCGCCGATATCCGGCTTGTACTTCTGCGGCTTTTTTGTTTCCCCCACCGGCATGTTACGCGAGATCGCCCTCGAAGCGAAACGGGTCAGCGCTGCAATTGCTGAACAGAAATAATGGATGGGGTGACTAAGCCTGGAGATGCCATCCGTGAGAATAGAAACACCATGTGTCGAGCGTCACCCGGCAGTTTGACATTCCGGTCACGAATATGCTAGTATGGGCAGCAAGTTATCTCAAAACTCAGTCCGAAATTTCCCGCCGTGCGCCTTCCGGTTTTCTCGCCTGCGTGGCAATTCCAATGAAGAAATACCTTGAGGAACAAGTGAATGCATCATTTTAGCAGACGTGATTTCTTAAAGTTAGCCGCCGCGATACCGATCAGCGCTGCGATCGTCCCCTGGCTCAAGAATTCTGCCCCGCCAAAGTTGGTCAGCCCCGCCACATCTTCGACCAATGTCATTGTCATCCTATTCGATGCGATGAGTGCCCGAAACTTGTCAGTTTATGGCTATCCCCGTGACACCACTCCTAATCTGGCTCGCTTTGCCGAGCGCGCCACGGTCTATCATTCTCACGATTCCGCGGGTAATTTCACCACGCCGGGCACGACCTCCTTGCTGACAGGATTATATCCCTGGACGCACCGCGCCATCAATTTGACCGGCTTGATGAGACGGAATCTTACCGGTCAAAATCTGTTCCGGTTGATGAAGGGCCGGCATCAACGATTGGCTTTTACAGAGAATATGTTCGCGAATTATATCTTGAGCCAGTTTCACGCGGATATTGACATCCACCTTTCGCCTGCATCGTTCGATGTGGCAAATGAGATTCGCGGGCAGTGGTTCAAGAATGACCTTTCGATCAGCCAGAGGACCTTCGACGATTTTCTGTTCGGTTCCCAAGGCATTACTACGCCGGCTTCACTTCTTTTGGGAAGCGCCGAAAGGCTTTACTTTCTCAGGCAACTGGTTCAGGCACAGAATACCTATTCAGCCGACTATCCAGTTGGTTTGCCTGAGTCAGTGTATCCCATCTATTACCGTCTCGAGGAGGTTTTTAACGGAATTTTCCAGAGCATCAAGAGCTTGAAAACGCCAACCTTCGCTTATTTCCATCTCTTTCCCCCCCATCAGCCATACCGCCCAAGCAAGGAGTTCTTTTCATTATTCTTCGACAGCTACCAGCCGCTGCAGAAGCCTCTTCATCCCTTGGAAGGTAACTTGCCACAGAAAGACCTGGATGGACGTCGCCGGAGGTATGACCAGTACATTGCCGACCTGGATTCGCAATTCGGCCGTTTGATGGATAATCTCGAGCAATCCGGCTTTTTAGACAACAGTGTGGTCATGGTCACTGGCGATCACGGACAGTTGTTTGAGAGGGGTGTTCATGGACACACGACGGCACTGATGTACGATCCTGTGCTCCATGTTCCGCTCTTGATCTCTACTCCGGGACAAGGTTCGAGAAATGATATCTACGCACCGACGAACAGCGTGGATGTTCTGCCGACCTTGCTCCATATGGCCAATCAAGCCATCCCCGAGTGGTGCGAGGGAACCTTGTTGCCTGGCTTGGGCGGCGAATATGATTTGAACCGTGGTACCTTCTCGATCGAAGCGAAGCTCAATTCGGCCTTTGCTCCGCTCAAGACCGCTACCATTGCCATGCGCAAAGGCCCCTATAAATTGATACATTATATGGGGTACAAGGGACAGTATGCCGACGCCTACGAGATGTACAACCTGGAAGAAGACTTGGAAGAGATGCACGATCTCTACACAAGCGAACCTTCCATAGCCGGGCAGTTGAGAAGCGAATTGCTTGGTGCCCTAAATAAGTCGAATTCACAATTCGAGAATTAGCTGGGCTGACCATGACCCCTGCCCAGCCTGCGCCGTCCAGAGACAGATCCGATAAAGGGCCTGTTGCCTTTTGACGGCACTGGATCGACCTGATGCAGGCGCTCACTTCGGTCCAAAACCATGCTATCTGAGCACAGTGAAGGAATGTGATAATGTGTCCTTGAAAAATCGTTTTCCCACTCTCTCGCAGATCCTGGCTGTTTATGGAGTCATTGCCTTAATGATTTATGGCTGGACGCTGATGTGGTTCTTTTGGAATCTGCCGAGCTGGGAATATTATCTTACGATCGGAGAGATCTCTTCGATCTTAGCCTATTCCTCGGCAGTCAACTTTGCTGAGAGCCTGTCTGTGATGGTTGGCCTGCTGTTTTTCAGTTTGATCCTGCCCCAAAAGTGGTTCAGGAATGTTTTTCCTTCCCATGCAACTTTGCTGGCAATCTTCAGCTTGGGCTATGCAATGTATTTTGCCTCTCACATCTCGAGCAATGAGAACAGTTATCCAGCCAGCATGGTCCGGCTTGTTCCTGTCATCGTCATCTTGATCTTGGTATTGACCTTTCTGCTGGGAACAATAGGACCGGTGCGGAAACTGATAGGGATTTTGGCGGATCATGCCTCCATTTTTTCCTATATTTTTTTGCCGCTCGGTTTAATCTCGGTCCTGATCGTGATCGTGCGCAACATCTTCTGAGCGAACCGCATTAACTCGCACGCATCCGGGGGCTCGGACGGTATCAACCTCTTGCTTTGCAATTCCCAGCCCAAGAAAAAAAATGCATCAACAAACCATCGCCCTCACAATGAGCGCAGTCAAGTTCAGGCCAGCAGCCCTTACTGCGAAACGCTGAATTGCACTTCGCCCACTTTATTGGCCGACATATAAACGTCCACACGATATTGAGCAACGGGCCAATTGCTCGTATTCGTTAAATGGAAGCGCAGCGTGGTTGTGCCGCTGTTGTAGTTTTGATCCATGACCTGAAAAGGTGCGTTGGGATCGCGATTGGGAATATTCAAAACATACCAACGTGCCTCGAAAGTCGTCCCGTTCGGAATGCCGCTGACGTCAAAAAACAAATTGAATGCGTTGGTCGGTGCGAAGCTGCTCGTCTTGTTCGTGCCCTGCTCATCTGTTGCCATATAGAAATTGGAAACTTTCGGCGTCGGGGCACAACCCGCCAGCGAAAAGACGATGGCAGCAACCGCCCACAAAATAAAAGCATTTCTGGATTTCATGATTCATCTCCTCTGGTCTGAAATCTACAAGACCTCGACGTACATTCGTTTATTGATGGCGCCTTTGCTCTTGTAGTCTACCACACGAATCTGACCCACCTCCGCAGTGTTGTGCACATGCGTGCCGCCATCAGCTTGCAGATCGAGCCCGACGATTTCAACCGTACGAACCTGTTGCATTCCTTCCGGCAGAAGATTGATCTTGGTGCGGATCAGGTCTGGGATTTGAAAGGCCTCTGCGCGCGGCAGGATCTTGACGCGCACCTCGCGTCCAGCCTCAACTTCGCGGTTGATCGCGGCTTCGATCACGCTGACCAGCTCCTTCTGCAGTCGCTCGAATTCGAAGTCCATGCGGCCCTTGAGAGGCTCCATGTCGCCGCCAGTGACCAGTGCGCCATAATCGCGAAATACGCATCCGCACAAAACATGCATGGCGGTATGGGTGCGCATCAACTGATAGCGTCGATCCCAATTGATCATACCGTGCACGCTCTCACCCAAAGTGGGCAGATCGCCATCCACGATATGCAGCACATCCTCGCCAGCCTTGCGAACCTTAAGGACATTCAATTTTCCCAATGTACCTACATCATTGGGTTGGCCTCCGCCGCCGGGGTAGAACGCGGTGCGGTCCAATGCGACCGCCTTTTCGCCCGGATCGACTGCGGTCACCAGCGCGTCAAATTCCCTGAGATAACTATCCGTTTGATAAAGCAATTGCGTCATGCCGCCTCCAGTTCGATGCTATAGTGTACAACAAAAATTAGCGTTTGATTAGAGTTTTGCAAGCTCCTTGACTATGCTCACGAATTTTTGTATAGTATTTTTTAGAGTAATATCAAGGCATCGGGCACTGCGGCCCAACGGCGCTGTGCCCTTTGTTTCGCCATTTTATTTTTTCAAGGAGAGGCAATGATTCGCGTTGAGAATCTCACAAAAGATTATGGTTCACGCCGGGCCGTCTCAAACCTCAACTTCGAGGCTGGTCAAGGCGAGGTGGTGGGCTTTCTGGGGCCAAATGGCGCAGGCAAAACGACCACCATGCGCATCTTGACGGGCTACATGCCGCCCACGGACGGAACGGCCACGGTGGCCGGCTACGATATTGTCAGTGAGTCGCTGGAAGTCCGCAAGCGCGTTGGGTATTTACCCGAAACGGTTCCGCTGTATACCGACATGACGGCGTTGGATTACCTTGAGTTTATGGCGGAACTGAGGCACATCCCAAATTCAGCGAAACATGCACACGAGGCACTGAAGATGGTCGGCTTGGAGAATCGCGCCGAAAGCTACATTGGCAGTTTGTCCAAAGGCATGCGGCAGAGAGTCGGACTGGCGCAGGCCCTGATCCATCAGCCTGAGGTCCTCATTCTGGATGAACCGACCATCGGGCTTGATCCGGCCCAAGTGGTGGAGGTCCGCAACGTGATCAGGGATATCGGCAAACAGCGCACCGTGCTCCTCTCGACGCACATCCTTTCGGAAGCGCAGCAGATTTGCGACCGCGTGTTGATCATCAACAAAGGCAAGATCGTTGCCGAAGATACACCTGAAAACCTGCAGGCCAGGTTGACTGGTTCCGAGCGTGTGGCTTTGGTCGTGCGCGGTGAAACGGACGAGCTGCCAAAAGTCCTGAGCAAGATCAAGGGTGTTCAACGCGTGGAACCCAAGCCGGATGGCTCGCTGGAATTTCAATTCGCTCCCGGCCAGGACGTGAGACCTGAAGTGGCCAGAACCATCATCAAATCCGGCTACGACCTGCTGGAAATGCGTCCAGTCGGCATGAGCCTTGAGGAAATCTTCCTTGAATTAACGCGCGAAGACAAGCCTTCGCGCCGCAATAAATAGAGGTGAGAAATGAGAAATGTTTGGGTAATTGCGCGCCGTGAATACAGCCGATTCTTCACGACCTCGGTCTCGTACGCCGTGGCCTTCGCCATCCTGTTGATCCTCGGAGTAATCTTTGCTTTAACCGTGTACGGAGCCTATCAAAGTGCCTACACGGGCGGAGGTTTTAGCGGCCCGACCCCTGCGCCCGACATCAAAGGCATCGCGGGAACCTTCACGTTCATGCTGGTCCTATCCATCCCTGCCTTGACCATGCGCTTGATATCGGACGAAAATCGCATGGGCACATTGGAGCTCCTGCTCACAGCCCCGGTACAGGATTGGGAACTAATCGTCGGAAAATGGCTGGGCGGTCTGCTGTTCCTATTTACGGTCCTGGCCGTCACATTAATCTATCCGATCATCCTTAACATCTACGAAACGCCCGCTGCAAACATTCAATGGCAGGTCCTCAGCCTGATCATCTTGAGCCTGGCGCTGCTGGCTATGTTCTGGAACCTGGTCATTGGGAAAAGACGTGAGGCTCTGCTGATCTTGTTGGGAATTTGGGTGGTTGCGATTGCGGTTGCGCTTCTTTTATATTATCTGATCGTGCCCGGGATCGATTGGGGCTTGACCATATCATCCTACTTGGGTTTGATTATGATCTCCGCCGCCTTCCTTGGTCTGGGCGTAGGCATCTCCTCCTTGTTCAGTAATCAGGTGGCGGCCTTCTTTGTGACGCTGGGTGTGTTCATCCTGTTCTGGTGGATTTTCGGCTTCATTTCGCAATTTGCACAGGGAAGCGCGAGCGACATCTTTACCTACCTTGATATGGGTGCGCACTTCAACAACAACCTCAATGCTGGAACCATCAATCTTTCCGACCTTGTTTACTACCTGAGTCTCACCGCGCTCGGTTTATTCACGGGCACAGTTGCAGTGGAATCACGAAGGTGGAGCTAATGGCTAAGAAGCAAAAAACCGTCGAACGCTATGCATACATCGGCCTGGTAGTCGCAGGCATCGCACTCATCGTGACTGTTCTGCTCGGACTCGTAGCCGGAGTGATCGCACTTAAGTTTGCCCCCGCGTTGAATATCAACCTGACTTTATGGATTTCCATCAGCGCAGGACTGGCCGTGCTTGGAATCGCCGCCTACACCATCATGGCGCCGGACAAGGTGGCTCAATTTTTCACGGGACGTCAGGCACGCTATGGATCCAATGCGTTGGTCATGACGCTGGCCTTCCTCGGCATCCTCTTCGTCATCAATATATTTACTTTCCAGAACCCAAAAGTATTGACGGATATGACCGAGGACAAGCAAAACACCCTTGCTCCTCAAACCCTGCAAGCGTTGGCTGCCCTGCCGGACAAAGTGAACGCCATCGGATTCTTTTCTAGCCAGACTCCAACCGATACGGCCAAACAATTGCTCGAGAAATACAAATCGGCCAGCAAAGGCAAGTTTGATTATTCATTCGTAGATCCCAATGCGAACCCGACCCTTGCGAAACAATATGGGATTACCGGTGATGGGAAAATAGCCCTGGTGATGGGCCAGTCCTCCCAGGTTGCATCGTCGGCGGATGAGACCACGATTGATGAGGCACTGATCCTGCTCATCAGCCCGCAGACCCGCGTAATTTATTTCCTTACCGGTCATGGCGAGGCGGATATCAACGGCTCGGATAACACCGCCATGACGCAAGCGCGCACCATGCTTGAAAACAAAAGTTACACCGTGAAAACCGTGAACCTCGCGACCACCAATACCGTACCGAGCGATGCAAAGGCGATTGTCATCGCCGGCCCAAAGAATCCATTGCTGGATCAGGAAGTCTCCTTACTGAAGGCGTATGTCGCCAAGGGCGGCGCGCTCGTGGTTATGGAGGATCCAACCCCCGTCACCAACTTCGGCTCGAGCCCGGACCCGTTGGCCAATTATTTGAGGAGCGATTGGGGCATCACGCTGGACAACGACATCGTCATCGATACGATCTCAACCAACGCTCTGCAGGCCATCGCTACCAACTACAGTCCCACCAGTCCGATCACCCAGCACTTAACAACGTTTACGGTCATGCCTCAGGCCCGCAGCCTGACGGTAAGTCAAACACCGCCTCAGGGTCTGAGCTTAATCGGATTGATGCAGACCGCCCAGCCATCCCAGCAGAGTGTATCTTGGGGGGAGATGGACTTCTCTTCCTTGCAGAGCTCCAATGGTCCGAGCTTCGATCAATCGACGGATATCCCCGGCCCGGTGACCCTGGCGGCCTCTGGCGAAAACACATCCACGCACGGACGCGTGGTGGTGTTCGGCAACTCGGCATTTGCCAATGACCAGTATTTTACGGTGTATGCCAATAGCGATGTATTTGTCAACTCAGTGGATTGGGCTGCCAACCAGAACAGCCTGATCAACATTACACCACGCACACCGATCACCCGCACATTCAATCCACCCTCCAGCCTTGCCCTGATCGCGATTCTGCTCGGGACTGTATTTATCATCCCGGGTCTGGTAGTCGGTGCGGGCATTTTCTCGTGGCTGGAACGCCGTAAAAGAGGCTGAACCATGATACGAAGAAATACCTGGATCCTGCTCGTTGTTCTGCTTGTACTGATCGTGGCGGCATTTTATTTGAACAACCAAAAGAAAACTTCGGCGGCTGCCTCAACGCCCACGGCGGCCAACGCCCTCCTGTTCACGTCGCAGGACGGCAATCCCATCGATATCAAGATTGTCGACACAGCCGGCAATTCTGTTGAAGTCGCTCGCGACTCCGCCGGCTCGTGGACGGTAAAAGCGCCGACCGTGGCCGCTGCCAGCCAGAGTCAGGCAGAGGCGGCTGCGACTCAGCTGACCTCCTTAAGCCTATTCGGGAATGTTCAAATCGGCTTGGATGTCGTGGGCCTCGATAAACCAAGCTACGTGATGACAATCACGTTTGAGAGCGGAAAAACCCATAAAGTTTTGATCGGCTCCGTGAATCCCATCGAAACCGGCTATTATGTCCAGGTCGACGGCGGGCCCGTGCAGGTTGCCGACAAGTCGGGAATCGATTCCCTCGTTGCGTTGCTGACCGCGCCGCCCTACCTCGCCACACTGACACCCACGATCACCCTCACGCCGATTCCGTCAGACACGCAGACAGAAGTGCCTGCAACAAGCACGCCAATTCCAGCCGCTGGTACGCCCACGGCCACATCGGTGGGCACAACGGTCTCGACAACCTCCGTTCCAGCAGCCGCGACCGCGACACCGTAAGAGCCGGCTCGAGCGACGCGTCAATCAGTATGCCGAAATGATTACAAACAAGAAAGGCTATTGATTTCCGGCTCGAAAAAGTGTATTCTGGATTCAAAACCAAATCTGGAACATAGAATGGATGTAGACAAAATCATAATTGCGGACGACGAAGAAGAATTTCCGGCCATCGCGCGGTTGATCGAACTTGGTCGGCAGAAATCCTATGTCACTCTCGATGATATCCTGCACTTCTTCCCCGAAGCCGAACAGGACGTCGAACAGCTCGAGGAGGCCTTCTCGGCATTGCTCAGCGCCGGCATCCCGTTCGTGGAAGATACGCCCCCGGGCGAGCCGACGGAAGACGAGCTTGCCGCCGTGGAAGAGGCCGAAGCAGAGCCCGACATTTCATTGGACGATTATCTTGCCAATATTGACACCGACGACACGATTGGCCTGTATCTCAAAGAAGTCAGCCGCGTGCCGCTTCTCACCGCCGAAGAAGAAGTCCAACTTGCCCAGCGCATCGAGCGAGGGCGGGCCGCGCGCGAAGAACTGGCCAAAGGCAACGCGACCGCCCGCCGTCGAGCCGACTTGCGCAAATTGATTGAAGACGGCTGGGCTGCGCGCGAACACCTGATCACGGCCAATTCGCGGCTGGTGATTTCCGTTGCCAAAAAGTACATGGGGCGCGGCGTGCCCTTCCTGGACCTCATTCAGGAGGGCAACATTGGCTTGATCCGAGCCACGAAGAAATTCGATTATCGCCGCGGCCATAAGTTCTCGACCTATGCCACTTGGTGGATTCGCCAAGCGGTCACGCGCGCCATCGCTGATCAGGGCCGGACCATTCGCGTGCCGGTCCACATGGGCGACCAGATCAACAAGCTTTTGCGCGTACAGCACCAATTGACTCAGCGCCTCGGACGCGAACCGAGCGTGGAAGAATTGGCAAAAGCGCTGGACGTGCCGCCCAAAAAGGTCGAGAATATGATTCAAGTGGCGCGGCGGCCCTTATCTCTCGAAACACCCACGGATGATGAAGAGGATTCCGTTTTGGGCGATTTCATCGAGGACGATGAGGCACCGCCTCCCGACGACACCGCGACCTACAACCTTCTGCGCGAACACCTCGGGGAAGTACTGAACAGTCTACCGCCGCGTGAAGTTAGAATCTTGCAGCTTCGCTATGGCCTGCTCGACGGGCAAGCCTATACACTCGAGGAAGTCGGGCGGAAAATGGGTGTCACCCGCGAGCGCGTCCGACAAATCGAAGCACAGGCCCTGAGTCGTCTTCGCCACCCGTCCATCCGGCGCAAACTCCGAGATTACCTCGGCGAGTGAAGTCGTCGATCTACAGCGTGCGAACCAAAAAACGCCCTAGCAGGGCGTTTTTTGTCGATCGAGGATCGCCGAGAATCGACAATCTTGTTTGGATGTTCCGGATTGCACTTAACGCGATTCATGGTTTCGAATTAGAATACCCACAATCACTACACTACCGAAATTAGACAGAGGCTGTTTTGTCGACAGACGAAATCCTAAAAGCGGGAATCGCTGCTGCGGAATCAGGTGATTTATCAAAAGCAACAGCGCTATTTGCACAGGTGGTTCAAATCGATCCATCATCCGAAAAAGGATGGCTTGGGCTGGGGTTTTGCATCTCGGGACCTGACCAGCGCGAATATTGTTTTCGTCGCGTGTTGGCGCTTAATCCAAACAACTCTAACGCCAAGGAGCAATTGGCGCGTTTATCAAGACCAGATCCCAATCTCGGCCCAACGCAGATCCGGTCCGCCCCTGCCGCCCAAAGTGTCAGCGTGCCGCGGACGGCAAAAACCGCGGCTCCGCTGGACGCGCCAAACTCAATCCCGGAAGAACGTGCTTATCCCGTCGAACAAGAATCACCGCCCGCCCATGTCGACGCAGCGCCGGTGAAAGTGATCCGCCAAAATCAAGCTGCCAGACCGAAGAAGAAATCGAATGTACTGCTGGCTGCTGTCATTGTATCCGTGCCGATTTTGATCCTATGCGGTTTGGGCCTAGGCTATGGTTTTTCCCGCGCCAAGCTGTATTCAAGCGTCGCCCCGCCCCAGCCGACACTTCCACTCCTCACCCAAGCGAACACCCCCACCCCCACAAGCCCTCTTGCCACTTCCAGCCCGACTGCCAACCCGCCCACACCCCTCCCAAGTCCGGTGCCAACCGTTGCCTACACGCCGGCGTTCGAGAACGCAACATGCCAGTTCAGTGTGCCCGCCGCTGCCGACGTAAATTGCGGATATCTGATCGTGCCTGAGGATCGTACAAGCAACCCATCCCACACAATCAAGCTGGCTGTTGCCGTTTATCATAGCCGAAGTCAAAACCCCTCAGAGCCTGTCCTCTTCCTACAAGGTGGACCGGGCGCGGAAGCGGTCAAATTGAGTGCCGACGCCTACAGCATTCTTGTAGCTCCGTTCCTGCCAAAACGTGACTTCATTGTTTTTGATCAACGCGGCACGGGCTTGTCTGAGCCGTCTCTCGACTGCGACGAATTGACAAAGCTTTATTCACAGGATGTGCACGGCCTGATCGATGCCTCGACTCGCGACTTGGTATACTCTAACGCCTTCTTGTCTTGCAACGGATTGATGCAGGCTCAGGGGATAAACCTCAGGGCTTACACGACCGTGGAAAGTGCGGCGGACGTGAGGGACCTGCTCACGGTATTGAAATACCCCAAGGCCGATCTCTATGGGGCATCCTATGGAACAAGGCTGGCACAGGTCGTGATGCGTAATTATCCGGAAATCGTAAACAACGCGGTCCTGGATTCCGTAGTTCCGGTGGACACGAGTCTGTTCGGCAATTACTCCAACTCAGTAGAATCGGGCCTGAAGACACTGTTCACCGACTGCGCAGTCGACCCACAATGCAATGCTGCCTATCCCAACCTGGAAACCACCTTCTGGGATTTGGTGAAACAATTGGACGCCAATCCCGTCACAGTTACCAGCTCCAATTATCCAACGGGGACGATCACCCAAAGCGTGACCGGCGAAACCGTGATGAACGTGATATTGGGGTCGATCAAAGAATCCCCGTACATTGCCACGGCGCCTCAATCCATTTATCGCTTCAAGAACGGCGATTTTTCGACGCTGGTTCTGGAACAGGCATCACTACCCTTCGCATTCGAGGGAATCAGCCCTGGCCTGTTCATCAATATGACATGCCATGAGCAAATACTCTCAACCACGCCCGCCCAGGCGCAAACGGATGCGAACAGCCAGATCATCAGGGACTATGCGTGGCTTCCGTTTTACGGAGATATTGAGAATATATTCAAAACCTGCAAATCGTGGGGCGCGACCGCTCCCGCCTACGGAGAGGACGATCCGACCGTCAGCAATATTCCTTCGCTTATCATCACCGGTTCTTTCGACCCGACCACTCCGCCCGCCTATGCAAAGCAGGTCGCGGCCCGCTTAAGCCATAGTTATTATTTTGAGTTTCCAAATCTTGGACACACGCCGACCGCCGCCGATTCTTCGGGCTGCGCCATGAGCATTGTTGAACAGTTTCTGGACAACCCCTCGACCGAGCCCGATCGTTCCTGCCTCGACAAATTGAAGACGCCTGTTTTTGTCGTCCCCTATACGGGCAGCCCCGCCCTGGCGCTCAAAGCCATAAGCTCGGATGGGATCAAAGTCGATGTTCCCAAAGATTGGCACGTGGACGCGGAAGGGTTTTACGATCGAGGCAACTCACCGTTCGATACCACTGCAGTCGGACTTCTGAAGGTTCCTACGAGCACCAGTAATATTGAAAAACTGTTTTCATTAAAGGCTTTTGGCTATCAAGGACTCGACAGTCCGTTGATACCGGCTGGCCAGCGGCGGGCAAACGGATTTAATTGGAAGCTTTACACCTCCTCATCCTACGGCCGCCCGGTTGATGTTGCCATGGTGGACGATGGCAAGTCGTCAATCGTGATTGTGCAATTCTGCAATAAGGACGAACATGATGCTCTTTACCAGACCGTGTTTTTGCCGATGGTCGATTCTGCCACCCCCTGATTCGAGCAGCGCACGGGAGATATGAAGGAATGGCAAGAGCCAAGCGAGTTCTTCATTCGAGCTTTGCCCGCGGAGCAGCATGCTTCAAGTCAGCGAATCTTTTGAAACAAGCAAAACTCGCGTAAAATTGAGTCGTGCAAAAGATAAAGCCCAATTTTAGAATTCTCTTCATTTTTGTTCTGGCCCTGAGCGTCCGCCTATTGGGCATAGCGTCCCGTCCAATTTGGTATGATGAGGCCTTTTCCATCCTGTTCTCAGCAAAGGGCCTTTCGTCCATGCTTTATGGGACTCTAGCCGCAACCGGTTCCGGCACCGCAGATATTCATCCGATCGGTTATTACACGCTGCTCTGGTTGTGGATGAGAGTTTTCGGCCAATCCCTCATTGCCGCAAGAATACTTTCCATCCTCGCCGGGATGGGTGTCGTCTGCCTAGTTTATTTGATCGGGCGCGAGCTTTTCGGCGAGACCACGGCGCAAGTCGCCATGCTGTTCAGCGCCCTGGCCCCTTTTCAGATTCATTATGCCCAGGAAATACGGATGTATTCTTTCATGGCCATGTGGCTCCTTCTTGCCACTTATGCCTACGTGCGGGGCTCAAGGGCGGGCAAACTGCGCTGGTGGATTCTATTTGCGGTCGCTTGTGCGTTGGCTCAATACATGCAGAACCTTTCGGCTTTTTATCTGGTATCGCTGGCAGTAACTCCCGTCCTCCAACGAGATTGGAAATCGTTGAAAGCGGTCGTTTTGTCGGGACTGGCTGCCGTGGTTTTGTATTTGCCGTGGCTGATCGAACTCCCGAGTCAATTTGCAAAAGTCGAGCAGTCCTACTGGGTTGCACGCCCTGACGCCTACCGTCTAATTACCCTCCTTCTCGTCTTTATTACGAATCTGCCGTTGCCAAATGACTGGCTGCCGATTGCATTGTTCATCTCAATGATCGCGGTAACCATCGGGGTTTTGCAGACCATCCGGACAGCCCGCAGAAACGGTGCTCAAGAAGGATTATGGACCTTCTACCTAGCCTTCGCGCCGCCTCTCCTTTTGTTTCTTTTTTCGCAATGGGAGCCAGTCTACATCGAACGGGCACTTGTTCCGTCTGGCGCAGTTTTCATGCTCTGGCTGGCGTGGGCGCTGGTGCATACCAAATTGCCCGGGCTGGTTCAAGGATTTGTCCTCGTTCTGCTGGCGGCTGCCTCGATTATGGGCATCTACGAGCACGTTGCCTACAAGGATTTTCCTTACGGGCCATTCAGGGCCTTGGACGCTTCACTGCAATCCCACCTCCAACCCGGCGATCTCATCGTGCACTCCAACAAGTTGTCGTTGCTTCCTGCCATTTACTTCGATCGACGGCTTCCACAGGTTTATATCGCGGATGTGCCAGGAAGCCCGGAGGATACGCTGGCCCCTGCCACACAACAAGTTTTGGACGTGAGCGCAAAGCCGGATATTCAAGCCGCTGTCGGCACGGCACCCAGAGTCTGGTACATCATTTATCAAAGCTCCATCGCAGAATTCCAATCCAGTGGATACCCGACACCGCCCGACCTCCAATTCTTGGATTCGCACTATACCCTGGCTGAAAAGGAAATTTGGGACGGGGTGAACGTTTATCTTTTTGACAAAGGGCCATAATTCCCAAAAACGCAATGAACTGCCCGTTGCCGAGGGGCAGTCGGCCCCCTCCTATTTATGCGACCCAGCCCCACATCCAGAACTGAGCGGTTAAAAACAGGAGAAGAACAACGCACGGATAGAGGATTAAACGGTGGACGATGGGACGCTTTCCCCAGATTCCCAAAACGTAGAAAGATGGAAACAAAGTGAGAACGTAACGCAGCATTGAATTGAGTGGTTGTGTCTCAACCACGCGCATCGTGAGGATCAAGTACGTCGCTACCAAATACAGATTATATTCAGGTGGGATATATTTCCATCCCATAATGATCAGGGCGAGGAACAATAGAGAAACAAGGAGATTTAAAGCATCAATGTAACTCCTGCTACCAGCCATTAGAACGTGAAAGGCATAGACGAAGTTATCCCAGGGAAGGGCCAAGCGAGCGTAAAGACTGCCTTCCGTCAAGGGAATGATGCTAGCGCTGCCTGCACTCACCGTCCTTAAAGCCAAATAGATTAAAACGCCGAGGGCAGCAGAACCCAGGCCGCTCAAAGCCGAGAGGGGCCGCAAGGTTTTCCGATCGTTCCACATGCAGTAGATCAACGGCACAAAAAGAGCCACACCCTGGAGACGAATCAAAGTGGCACAACAAGTCCAGATGCCCGCATAGAGCCATTTTGTGTCCTGCATACAGTGCAATGCCATCATGGCCGCAACGATAAACAGCCCCTCCGTATAGGCGCCGAATAGAAAAAATGCCGTTGGAAAGATCAAGAAATATACCCATCCTTTGGGCGTGGAGCCGTCTTGACCGCCATTCGCTTCCCAGCTTCGAAACAGGTCGTAGAGCATCTTCAAGCAAATCCATGTGGCCAGGCCCGACACGATCATCCCGGCGATAAGGGCATTTCCAAAGATTAGTTCAGACAATTTGATCAACAACGGATAGACAGGCGGGAAATGAATATCGCCGGGTATCACGCCATAGCCGCGTTCTGCAATTGAAATATACCAATTGGTGTCGAATCGCTGCCAGATCGATAGCCACGGGTTGGGAAAGGCAGCCAAGCCAAGGTACGGAAAAATCTTGTCAACGGAATAATCTGCCGGGGACAAGGTCTTTCCGGCCAATCCACCGGCGATGGCCTCTCCGCTATAAATACTCCAGCGGCTGGCAGTCTGGACGTCGGCAATTTGACCGCCGGCACTCCGGACCGGGACAAAAGTCAGGAGCTGACCATCAACCACAGGATGGTAGGCCGCGCGGAAGCTGGTCTGGAGGTCGAACACTGTTAAAATGGGCTGGCCAAAAATGTCGGATTCCCTGATTGCCAGGGGCGAAATGGTCAAGATCAAGGCTGACCAGAGAAAATAGAGAATGCGGAGGGCGATATACCCTCCAACGGAAAAGCGCCAACTCCCTGGAAGCCGTTTCCAAAGGCTAAGAAGATGTATATTTTTCATGAATTCGAATTGATGAATAGTTCATTTTAGCACACAACTTCATTGGCTCAATTTATAATGGGAGGAACTAAATGCCCGCCTGGAGCTTTGAATGAAAAGCAAGACCTTCGCTTTTATTGGTCAAACAGCGGTTTTCCTCGGTTTGCTGTTGGGGCTTCTGGTCTTCATACTTCTAACCCGCACCCCCCAAGATGCCGACATGTGGTGGCATTTGCGCGCTGGTCAGGTGATGTGGCAATCGAAAACCATCCTGCTCCACGATGTGTTTAGTTATACGCGCGCCGGACAACCGTGGGTTAACGCTTTTTGGATCTCCGAAATCATTTTTTATTTGCTATTTAGATCGGGAGGTTTTTTTTCGCTGACCTTGTTGGTTGCGCTGAGCGGAGCGGCGACTTTTTATTTGCTCTTCCGCTCCATGCAAGGAAACAAATTTATCGACGCGTTCACCATCATTCTGGCGGCCCTGACGGCCGCGCCGATTTGGAGTCCGCGCCCACAGATTTTCTCCTTCCTAATTTTGGGATTTTTGGATGGCTGGCTGAACAGGCTTCAAGAGAATCGCAAAGGCTCCCTTTGGATCTTGATTCCGGTCTTTGCAGTTTGGGCTAATATCCACGGGGGTTGGATCTGGGGTTTCTTATTGCTCGTCGCCTATGTGGTTGGCACGGCATTAAACAACCTCGGCAGGGAAAATCGCTCTGCCTCATCCAACTGGAGACTTCCTATACAGCTACTGGTTTGGTCCCTGGCCGCGGGCTTGGCAGTTGGCCTGAATCCCAATGGAATCTCAATTTGGCGATTGCCTTTTGATACTGCCAGCGTTTCGATGCAGATCCAGGAATGGGCCTCGCCTGATTTTCACCAAATGGAATTTCAGCCGCTGCTATGGATGCTGTTCCTGCTCGTCATCAGCGCCGTCCTCGCAAAGCCAAAAACGAATTGGGTTACTTTGCTTAAGGTCATTGGATTCGCTTATCTGACCTTCGTCTCGCAACGCAACATCGCACCATTTGCAATCATTGCCGCGCCGACCCTAGCCGAGTGGACGAACGGCGCCATCGAAAACATAAAAAAGGATTTATCTCTCCGCACCGACAGGGAGACCGCGCCACTCTTCTCGGCACGCATGCGTCTGATTTTGAATACGACGCTTCTTATGGCGCTCGCATTGACGGCCGTGGGCCGCGCCTATCTCGTGTCAACCCCGGATGAAGTGAATAAAAACGTGCCGGCCGGCGCAGTTCAATGGCTGAAGGAAAATCCAACGAACGGTCATCTATTTAATTCGTACAACTGGGGCGGATATCTTACCTGGTCACTGCCGCAATCTCCGGTCTTCATCGATGGACGGGCTGATTTATACGGAACCCAAATAATCAACGAGTGGTGGGACGTGGTAAATGGAACGGCGCTGGGCCCCGCCATTTTGAATCAATGGAACATTCAAACAATCCTGTTGGAACCAAGCTGGCCCGTTGTTCAATCGCTTCCTTTAACAGGGTGGAAAGAGGTTTATCATGACAACATGGCCGTAATCTTCGTGAGGAGTAAATAGGGGCCAGATCTATTTCCGAGCGAAGATGACCGCGCTGTTGTTTTCAAAGATAAGCCCGTAATCCTGATCTTGCCTCAATAGATATAACAGCAGGCTTGGAGACTGGTTGGCTTTCGTGGGTTTCTCGATGTACAAATAATCAAAATCGAGATGATTTGAATTTGCCCAGCGCTCAACACAGATTGGTGCTTCATTAAGACAGGACTGCAGCTGACTCACACTGCCCAGGAAGGCCATAAAATCGCTTCCCATCAGCCATTCCCGACCCTGGATCGTGTTTTCGCTGTTGCGCAATGAATAAGCCGGGAACCATTCCGCCAAGGGATCCTCCAACGGATCAGGACGCCCCGTCAAGACGATAAAGCGGCTATTGGCGGGTGTGTGGTTCACGATCCAGTCCATCGCGCCGCGATCATCGTGGGACACCACGTAATTCGTAAGACTAAAGTCATAGACGGTGGCACCGATCAACGCAAAAAGCAGCACATAGCTAAGCAGAATTTTCGCAATGCGCCCTCTTGAGATATATTCCGTCCAGTCCTGCGCCTCCATCCTTGAATTTGATTCGAGGCCAGAGATGGCCGGGATCAGCAGGTCCGATAAGCCAACTCCGCCGAGCATCGCAAGAGGGACTGCCGCAATTGCCGTAGCACTGCGCGGCTCAACCACAAAAGGTATCAACACCCAAAGCGGCAAGAACCAATCCCGTCGGGCGCATTGAACCGCAGCCCCAATCAACCCCAACACCGTGAGTACTGTGGCAAAACGCTCTTCCGCAAAATCAAATGTAATCCACGGAAGCCAAAACAGGGCGTTATGGCCGCCTGTGCCGAGCGCGGATTGGAACGGTGCCAAGCCGTGCTGAAATAAGACGGTTCCCCACCAGGCAGCGGTAAGCGCGACCACACCCAAGCCGAGCATCAACGCATCGCGTACACGGCGTGAACCTCGCCCCTTGACAAGCCAGATCAAGGCACACGCCGCGGCGGTATGAAGCCCCGTTTCGGGATGACTGAGAATAGCTCCCGCGCCAAATAACGCGCTCAAGAACATGTATTTTAGCCGGGGCTCTGTGAACAATGCCCACGTTGCCGCACACGCCAAGAGCAGGAAAAGCAAGCCAAAGGCCCGGCTGAGGCCGCCGCCCATCACATACCACGAAAACAGGCGCGGCATCAGAGCATACACCATGGTAGCGAGCGCAGCCTTGGGGGGCGAACCTAGCATCAAGCTTGCCATCCAATAGAAAGCAAAAATGGAGAGTGTCGAAATCAGCGGCGGAAGCCAGCGCAGAACCTCAAGCGTTGAAATACCAAGGGAAGATATTAGACCCGCCACATAAAATGTGAGCGGTGGATAGGCAAACGGAATGTTCAGATGATTATATGAAGTAATGGAGGGCAGCAAAAAATGATTGGCGCGCAGGTCGCTGATCATCACAAAGAACATTCCCCCATCATTGATCGGGGAACCGGTTTCGATGGTTGGCAAAAACCGCACCCACGCGCCAAACAAAACCGATGCCATGAAAAATAAATCAGCCCAGCTTATGCGATGCTTTTGCACGAGTCCCTCCGGTCAATTTTCTTGGAGCAGGAAAATTATACAACCGCGTCGATCACCAGTGCAAAGAACAGACACATCAAATATACGCTCGACCACCAAAACATCGTAAAAGCCACCTTATTGCCGGGGACTCGCCACACGCGCCACGCGGCATAAATCAGCAGAAGTCCAAGCACGATTGCCGAAATCAGGTAAAAAATCCCGGCGGCCCGGATAATAGGCAATATAAGAGTCGTGCCCACCAAAACAAAGGTGTAAATGAGAATCTGCAAGCGCGTTTCTTTTTCGCCTTTCACCACCGGCAACATCGGCACGCCTGCGCGCGCATAATCCTTGGAGCGGACAATCGCCAGCGACCAGAAGTGCGGCGGCGTCCACATAAAGATGATCAGAAATAGAATCCACGCCGCCAGACTGAGGTGGCCGGTTGCCGCGGCCCATCCCACCATCGGAGGAATCGCCCCCGCTCCACCGCCGATCACGATATTCTGAACTGTTGCCTTCTTCAACCAAAGGCTATAGAACACAACGTAATAAAAGATACCCGCCAGCGAAAGTAAAGCTGCCGTCACGTTGACGAAGCCGGCCAAAATGTAATAACTGGCAAGACATAATGCCAATCCAAAGGAAAGACCTTCCGCGGCGTTCATGCGGCCAGCCGCGAGCGGACGTTTGGATGTTCTCTGCATGTTCTTATCAAGTTCACGGTCAATATACTGATTTAATGCCGAAGAACCGCCCGCCGCCAAGGCGCCGCCGAGCATGGTCCAGAGCGCCAACGCTGGTGAGGGCCAGGCTCTGCCGCCCGCGACCAATCCCCCAAATGTAGTGACCAGCAAGAGAGCCACGATCACAGGCTTGCTCAAGACAAAGAAATCGTTGAGGCGTTGACGAACATCCACCTTTGGAAATTGCTTTCCATCCCGCGCAGAGAAACCGGATATCACGGCCAGGGTGATCAACGAGATCCAAAGCGAGACAGCCGTCAACGTATGCAGAACCACCAAGTGGATTGGAAAGTTTTGCGCAACCTGAACAGCTCCTACAAAAGCCTGTCCGAAGAACAATACGGTTGTCACGGTTGCCAATGGCAACAACAGGGAATCGTCGCGCTGTTCGTGCCAGGCTTTTAAGAAAAGCCAAACGATCAGAATTGCAGCGATTCCCACCAGGGCAAGATGGACGACTTTAAGCCAGCCCAAGGAAGTCGCTGGAATGCACAAGGGCCAGCCGGAGCAGGTCAATGCAGCGCCAGTCAGAAACACCGCGCGCCCCGCGACGGTCAACAATAGCACAAAAGCCATCACGGCCCAAGTCAAACGAGTGAACGAAGAAGAGAAACTGTATTTCATGCCTTCTTTCTTAATTCCTTCCTCCACAAATAATAACCATATCCAATGATGAATACAACCGCAAATAGGCACCATTGAATGGCATAGTTCAGATTAATAGAGCCGTCAGAAACGTCCAACGATTCCAGGATGGGGATCGGCGGATCGATACGATTGGGATCGGGGGTGAGTTGAACATAAATTGGCAAAATCGGATACGGGATTTGTTCGCGAATTCGATCCAGATTCACGTACACCCAAAAATCAAGGCGCGTTTGATTCGGCGTCAATGTCGGGTCAGTATCGGATCCGGGAGTGGGCTGGGTCTGCCCGAGGCGGATGATTCCGCTGACCGTTACCTTCCCTGGCTGATCGTATTGATTCCAATCGGCAGGAGTTGAATTGCCGTCCGAGGGAATCCAGCCGCGGTCCACCAGAACCGCTTCCCCGTCCGAAAGACGAAGTGGGGTCAGCAAGTGGTATCCGGGCTGAAGGCCGTTATATTGATCGCGTGTCGCGATCTGATTTTGAAAATCATACGTTCCGCTAGCCGTCACAGCGCGATACTCCATGTTCGTTAAAACCTGTTGAGTTGGCAGATTGATCGGTGGCATCGTCTGCACAGCAACCATATGATCGTAGAAGGTGCGGGTTTCCTTGAGGCGAGAAACTTGCCAGATGCTCAACCGCACGCACACTGCCGATGCAATAAAAATCAAAAGGGTCGCCAGCCAGTAGCCGCGGCTGAACATCAGCCTTAAAATTTTTAAGACGAGGGAGTCACTTTTTTGGGCGGCCATAACAAAAAGCTATAAAGAACAGTAATGATTGCTACGGGGATTCCTCCCACGATAAAAGCCTCAACACGCGTGCCCCCAGTAATCTGTTGGTTGACATCCAATCCAAAAACTTTCGTTGGAACGAAGGAACATTGAAAGGCAAATTTCTCATCCGTATTGAGTGGCATACTCGCTGAAGTACCAGCTGGAATCCACAAAGGTCCAAGTTGGTGTTCTACAGAATCTTCATTCTTGACCACCAAGATATCCCCGACGACAAACATCATGTTCGTTGGAATCGACGGAGGTTGTTCTCCAAGTGCGACGCGTTGAGCGGTGCCAGGAGGGATCACGAGGAGGACTTGTTTTGGCGCCCTCGTGTCCATCCCAGGCATCACCAGAAAAGCAATCTGCGAAAGTAAAGCGCCGAAGACCAATCCGGCCACTGCAAAAATAAGCGAGCGCTTTACAATCGGATTTTGAAGCATTACATTAATATCCTTTCAGCAGCGTTTGAACGTCATCAGCCACGTCCTGTGGATCCATTGACGGACCATCAAAAGTTTGCCGCAGATCGCCTTGGGGATCAATGACGTATAAGTATGTGGTATGCGTATCACCGCCATCCTCGACCGTGACGCCATAAGCAGCATAAGCTTGCTGCAGTTGATCTGTATTGCCCATTAAGCCGAGGAAAGTTGGATAGAATCCGGTCATCCATTTTTTCATCTGGGCAGCATTATCGTGGGTAGGATCTGTGGTCACCATCAGGACTTGTACATTCTGAGCAAGATTGCCGAGGAGTCCCATCGTCAACTTGAGCTTTGCCATGGTTAAGGGACAATCATCGGGACAACTGGTATAACCGAAATAAAGCAACACTACTTTGCCGCGCTGGCTGCTAAGGGAAAAGGGTTGACCATTGCTATCGGTCAAATTGATATCCGCGGCCGGAGCCGCCGGACTAATCACTACGCCGTGCAGTGTGGGTTTGCGGGTTGCAATTAAAACCCCAGCTGCAAGAATCAGAATTGCTAATATTCCAATTCCTGTCATAACAAGTTTACGATTCATCAGTTCTCCTTTACAAAATTGGTGGGCAACCGGATTGGTTGCCCACCATCATACTCACGTTAGCTTAATTTTGTATTAGCTCACCAGCTTGCCAATCAAATATAAAGCCGGATAAAAGAAAAGCCAGACCACATCCACGAAGTGCCAGTAAGTGGTTGCCGATTCAACTGCCCAATGTTTCTCGGGAGAATATAATCCGCGCGATCCATTCCGCAAAACAATGCTGAGAAAAATCACACCGGTCAGAACATGGAAAGCGTGCATGCCCGTCATGATGAAGAAAATTGCGCCAGCTGCATTCGAAGCGGGAGTAACGCCGATACTGATGGCGGACGGCCATTCCACAAAGATCACGCCTGCCAAAAATATCAAGCCGAGCGCGATGGTGATGGAAATTCCCAAAATAAAACCTTGGCGGTCGCCATGTTCCATGGATACTTCTGCACGATTCATAAAGAACGATGAAAGCAGCAACACGGAGGTTATGGTCAATGCAATATATTGACTATCCGAGCTTAATGGCAAAGCCGTCAACCCCAGCAAATTAAATCGGCTGACGAAGAGTCCACCAAATATAAACGCGTCGGACAGGAGAAATAGCCACAGCCCCATGCGGCTCGTGGTAAGTTTATATTGATAACTATGACGATCAAGCGCATCATCCTGTGCGTTCAGCCGATAGATATGCATATAGTAGTAGAGCACCAAACCAACCTTAACAAACGCAATCATCGCCAGCAAAACCACAGAACCAACTGCAATTGCCACAAAGAATTCAAGTGCGGTCAGAGCCGCTAGAAAAACAAAGACGATAACGCCCTGAAGCAGGACATCCGATTTATTAGTGTGTTCCAGCAAAGAAGTTTCTTCCATCTGTAATTCCTTTAATCGCGTGCGCTCTTCGTATCTTCAAATCGAACATAGGCCGAGCCGGGCACACCGTAATCGTAGGGTTCGCCGACCACTTCAAAGGGTTGCTCATAATTATGCGCAGGCAATGGTGAAGGAATCAGCCATTCGGGTGAACGCGAATTCCAAACATTGCCGGTTGCCGTTTCACCATTTTTGATACTGACAACCAAATTATAGAGGAAGATCAAAACCGCGATGCCAATCAAATAACCTGCAATGGTCATGATCAAGTGATAGTTATCAAAACCCAAAGCCGGATCATAATCAGCAACGCGGCGGCGCATACCAAGCAATCCAACACGCATCATTAACAGCGTAAGGGTTAGGAATGAAGGCGTCATAATCCAGAAATGGATTTTGCCAAGCGTCTCGTTCATCCTGCGACCTGTTACTTTGGGAAACCAATAATAGATAGATGCGAAGAACGGGAAAATGTAACCGCCGAACATCGTGTCATGGAAATGTCCAACGATCCAATATGTATTTTGGAGATGCAAATCGGTCGCGACGGTTGCGTTCGGAGGTCCGGAAAGACCGCCCAACAGGAAAACCACGATTCCGCCGACCACAAATAACATCGGCGTTGGCAATTCAATTTTCCCCTTCCAGATTGTTGCCAGCCATGAGAAAAACTTGACGCCCGTTGGAACGGCAACCAGAAGTGTGCTGAACATAAACGGGATTCTTAGATATGGATTCATTCCCGAAACGAACATATGGTGTGCCCACACGAGAAAACCCACCAATGCGATTCCGAGAGATGACATCGCCACAAAGCGATAACCGAAAAGGGGCTTCCGCACAAAAACCGGCACTAACTCCGAAATGATGCCCAATCCCGGCAAGACAAATACATATACAGCCGGATGGGAATAAAACCAGAACAGATGCTGGAATAATATTGGATTTCCGCCTTTATCCGAGTCAAAGAATCCCATTCCAAACAAGCGTTGGAACATCACCATCTGGAAAGAAAGACCGATCAACTGAGTCGCGGTTGAAGATATCAGCGATGTTGCAATCGCCGCCCAGATGAAAATCGGCATTCGGAAGGCCGTCATTCCCTTGGTGCGCATTCGCAAGACGGTGACAATCAAATTTAATCCTCCGAGGATAGAAGACCAGCCGGCCACAGCCACGCCGAGAAAAAACATCTGCATCCCGAGAGGAGCACGTTCCGAAAGGGGTGGATAGCCCGTCCAGCCGGTATCAAAGCCTCCGAACACGAGAGTTGAAAGGAGCAAAACCACAGCAGGCGGAGCAATCCAATATGAAAACGCGTTCAGACGCGGAAAGGCCATGTCTTGGGCGCCAACCAGCAGCGGGGCCAGGTAGTTCATCATGCCGGCAACGCCAATCAGAATACCGATGATCATCACGATGCCGTGCAAGCTCATAAAGGTGTTGTATTCTTGCAAGGTGAGGAACTGCAAGCCCGAGTGCGCCAACTCGGTGCGAAAGATCATGGCAAACAATCCACCGACACAAAGCAGAAACAGTGCGGTAACCGTATACTGCACACCGATCACTTTGTGATCAAGCGAGACATTGAGATACTTATCCCATCCTGGCGGGTCTTCGCGATGTTCAGGAGTCTCCTCACCCTTCGCCCATTTGAACCAATCCGTTACAGCGCCAGTACTGACAACATAGGAAACAGCGCCCACTAATCCGCCAAACACCCAAGCCGGCTCTGTGAAAAAATATTGACCCGTGACAAATGGATTCAACCCCATGAGAACGCGAATGCCCGTCACGAATAGGGCGCCAGCCATCCACCCGATCAACTGCCAGAGCAGGCCGCGTATCAAGGCTGATGTCATGAATTTTTTCATTTCTCTTCTCCGCACAATTACTTCAACGACTCAATGTAGGTAACAATATCGCTAATCTGCGATTGAGTTAAAGCGGTTCCAAACGTCTTCGGCATTACATTATCCTGGAAACCATCCACAATCTTGGCGCTCGGGTTGACGATTGACTCAGTCAAATACGCCTCGTTCGCGGTCACCACCGTACCGGGCGCAACATTGGTTCCGCCGGAAAGCTTAACTTGCGACATGTACAGCCCTTTCCATGTTGGCGCAATCCCCGTGCTGCTGCCATCAATCGAATGGCAACTAGTGCATCCGTTCTCTGCAACCAATTGTTGTCCACGCCCTAATGGAGTCTGAGCCGCAGCCGCTGCCGCCGCAACTTGTTTCTGAATCCAAGCATCGTAATCAGCCTCTGAACTTACGATCACCGGTGCCGTCATATACGAATGCGATGTGCCGCACAACTGTGCGCATTCCACTTCGTATGTTCCGATCAGAATTGGCGTAACACGATAAGTCGTGATGCGGCCCGGCAAGACATCCTGCTTCATTCGAAATTGAGGCACAAAGAACGAATGGATAACATCCGTTGATTGCATATCCAACACCACCTGACGATTCACAGGCAAATGCAACTCCTTAGATGAAAATCCTTCCGTATAATCAAATTCCCAAGACCATTGACGGGCAGTCACATTAATAACCAATGCGCTTGGATCTACAGCCAGCACCTCCCCCAGGGTATAAGTACCCATATACGCGAGAACCAGCACGGTAATCAAAGGGATAACTGTCCAAGTAACTTCGAGGGTGGTATTTCCTTCGATATGCTCGCCATCTGAAGTGTCCCCTTTTTTTCTACGAAACACAAACAAGCTGTACACCAGCGGAACAATGATCAGCGCAAAGAGAAACGAAATGATGGCAATCTCAATGTTCCATAGGTGATCAATTGGAATTGATTGCGCACTTGCCTCGACAGGCATCAGATGTATCGCCATCAATCCGGCATACGTTGCCACGGCCAGCACAATGACCAGCACGCCGGCAATTAAATAATGTCGCATATATTCTCTCTCCTGAATCTTGGTCGTACGCGTTCCGTCTTGGCGCGCTATCCCCTTGTCCAACGGCAAACTTATGCCGCCAAACAAGGGGAAGAATTACAAGAATAAAGCCAGGCTCTCAAAAATACCGCTAAATCCCGTCGCAAGCGGCGAGGGATATAATGTACCAAATTTTCTCAAATTTGTCACTATTATTCAGATATTGTATTCCAATTTAGAAATTGGTCAAGCACCTCATCACGGCATTTATGCTGTGCGAAAAGACTACAGGCTTTTCAACGCCGCAAGCACTTCTGCGCTATGCTCAGCAGGACGCACATCCTCAAAGACACGTCCGATCTGTCCGCGCGTATCAATCAGGAACGTGGTCCGGAGCACGCCTTCATAGTCCCGCCCCATAAATTTCTTCAGCCCCCAAACCCCATAAGCATCACACACCCGATGACCTTCGTCGGCCAGCAAGGGAAACGGCAACTGATATTTCTCCCTAAATTTAATATGGGATTGTACTGAATCAGGGCTGACGCCGAGAATCGTAACCCCTGCTTTTTGATAAGCCGAATAATCGTCCCGAAAGTTGCAAGCTTCCTTCGTGCATCCGGGTGTATCGTCTGCGGGGTAAAAATAGAGGATTACCGGCCGCCCTCTATAATCCGATAAATGACGCGGCGTATTCGTATCATCCAGTAACTCAAATTCGGGCGCAGGTATTCCAAACGAGATAGGCATACTGATGATCTCCTTTAACCACTAAGGTGGCGGATATTTGTAAAGGTGTAAGAGCTTCAAAGCGGACAAATTACTTGAGGATGCCAATTTTTTTTAAGTCTTCCTCGAGGGCTTCCAGCGTGGCAGGTTTGATAATCATCGCATTCGCACCGCCTTTCATCACGCGCGCACGCGTTTCGGGTTGGTCATCCGAGGTAATGACAATCACGGGCACCGGAACAAGCCGCGGTTCACGCCGCAAATAAGCCAGGATTTCCAAGCCATCCACGCCGGGCATGTTGATGTCGAGCAAGATCAAGGCAGGCGTAAAGCCGCCCAACAGAGTGATGGCCGGGCTGGCGCCATACGCCACGCGCGCGGGCACATCCAGCACGGTTAACATTTGATGCAATGCATCGGCTGTCGAGCGATTATCGTCAATGATCAATGCTTCGTTCATTTATCCTCCAAAATCACGGTGCCCATCACAGACACATCATAGCCTTTCAGTTTAGAGACTGCCCCCCGAAACGCGTCCCCGGTCAGAAGTCCAAAGAGAGGCGCAAGCAGTTCATTATCGGCGTGTTTCTTCGGAACCACTAGATCGTAACGTTCTTGAAATAGTGCGATAAAGTCCAGATCAAGCGCTTCTGCCGCAGCCGCAATGCCCAATCCGCAATCGGCGCGTCCTGAAGCGACGGCCGCCGCAACACCAAGGTGAGTATATTCTTCTTGATTGTACCCTTGAATCATTTCGGGAGAAATGCCCATTCGGCTCAAATGGTAGTCCAGCAGGACGCGCGTACCGGCTCCCCGTTGACGGTTCACGAACCGGACCGCGGGGCGGCTCAGGTCGCCAAGACTATTTATTCCCTTGGGGTTGCCGCGCCGCAACAGCAGCCCCTGCTCTCGACGAGCCAGCGCCACGACTTTCACAGGAATATCCGGCATGTATTCACGGATGTACGAGATATTGAATTCGCCCGTTCGCGGATCAAATAGATGGGAGCCAGCCAAATGAGCCTCTCCACGACGAAGCGCAACGAGTCCGCCCTGCGAACCGACGTTCGCAGATACAAAGCGACGATCCTGTTCGGCGAGGTATTGCGCCAGCAAGTCCAAGGTCAGGTCGTGCGAACCGATGCAGAAGATTGTGCGCTCCAGCTCGGCTCTGCTTTTATAAAGATGAACGTGGACCTTTTCTCCAGCTTCCACGCCTTGTACACCGGGCGGAAGAATCACGAGGCCATCCGCTTGAACCAACGATGTAATGACTCCCGCCCCGCGCGCCAGCGGCGCAGCGAGCAGCTTTTCATCAACTTTTCCAACTGCCACGCGCACGTAGTCTTCATCACCTGCCGGTGAGTTGATCTTGCGCGTCAAGAGCGCGGTTTCGACGGGAAGCTCGTTTGGTTCGCGGCCCAGCCATTTCGCCATGAGCGGCTCCACGAAGATTTCAATGGTCAGCGCGGCAGAGACGGGATAACCGGGCACGCCCATGATCGGTATCAAGTTCCCGGAAATCCGATTCACCATACCCAGGATCACCGGATGCCCTGGTCTCACCGCGACGCCATGGACCAAAAGCGTCCCAAGCTTCTCGACCACCATTGATGAATAATCTTCCGCGCCAGCAGATGAACCGGCGTTCAACAAAATCAAATCATGATTCTGCGCGGCTTCTTCGACGCGTTGGCAGATGACGTCAAAATCGTCTTTCGTGATTGGAAAACGCGTCGGCTCGCCACCCATGGATTTGATTTGCGCCGCCAGCACCAGCGAGTTGTATTCGAGAATATCACCCGGTTTCAGTTTTGAGCCGAGTGGGACAAGTTCCGAGCCTGTTGGCAGAATCGCCACGCGCGGTTTGCGCGCCACGTTGATTCCATCGTAACCCGCTGCGGCAATAGCGCCCAAATCCACCGCCCGCAGAACATGACCCGCCGACAAAACCAGTTGCGTTGCAACAATATCTTCTCCCAGCGGACGCACCTGACTCCACGGTGCGACCGCCGCCCGGATTCGAACCGTTTTCGGTCGGCGAATCTCTTTCGTGATTTCGCCATGCTCGTCCAACGATTCGACATTCTCAATAGGAATCACGGCGTCTGCCCATTCAGGCAACGGATCGCCAGTATCCACGTATTCAGCGTCGGGGCCGATTTCAAGATTCAATGGAGCAGCAGGCGACGCGCCGTTGGTCATGATGGCACGCACAGCGAAGCCATCCATCGCCGAAGCATGATAATGCGGCGACGAAATCTTCGCCCAAATGGATTGAGCCAGGACGCGCCCCAACGCGTTTTCGTCGAGCGGAATCGATTCCATGCCAAGCACGCGCCAAAGTTTGGCGTCCTTCAACGCGGCTGCGAGTCGAGATCGCGCCCGGGGAAGAGGAATATCGTGGAGGTAGAGGCTCATAGCAACATCACTTCCGCCATCTCTCCCGCGCTGACGCCGGTTGCATCCGCGGGGATGCGAAGCAATCCATCTGCCGACGCAAGAGTGAAGATTAAGTTGCTTTTTCCAAAGATTGGCTCGGCATCCCAATTTCCAATCTCCGCCTTGCGATCTACGATTCTTACCGGTACCCAATCTTCCCGTCCCGCTTGCGAGGCAATATTCACAGTCACGCGCGCCAGCACCGCAGCCCGCGGTTTATCCATTGGCAAGCCACATAATTTTTCAACCACTGGCACGACAAACAGGTATCCATTGACCAGCGCACTGACCGGATTTCCCGGCAATCCAACCACGGCCTTGCCACGGCACGCGCCGAGAATCGTCGGCTTGCCGGGGCGCGTATTGATGCCATGCACCAGCACACCGGGCGCGCCCAGCGACCCAATCACTTCAGCGGTCATATCGCGCGTGCTCGCCGACGAACCCGCGGTAATCAGCACCACATCGCATTCCGTCAAAGCGCGCCCTGCGGTCTCTTTCAAGGCCGACATACGATCGGGCACAATTCCATACATCACGGATTCGCCACCGGACTTCATCATCAACGATGACAACGTGTACGCGTTCACATCGCGAACTTGTCCAGGCCGCGGCTGTTGACTCGGATTCACAATCTCATCGCCGGATGAAATAATGCCCACGCGAATCTTCCGGATGGCTTTCAATTGAAGGATGCCCAACGCCATTAATCCGCCAATCTCGGCGGGACGCATAATTCGGCCCTTGGGCAGGACAACCGCTCCTTGAGTCACATCCTCGCCAACACGAATCACGTTCTCGCCTTCCGCCACGGCACGCATAATTTCAACTTCGTTCGTCCGCGCGGGCTGAACGAATTCCAGCATCACCACCGCATCCGAACCCTTGGGCAACATGCCACCCGTATGAATCAACGCGCATTGACTGGGTTCTAATTCAAAGGATGGCGCCTCACCCATCGGCACTTCGCCGATCAAATTTAGATAGGCGGGCAGGGAATCAGTGGCGCCAAACGTATCGCGTGCGCGGACAACATATCCATCCACGGTCGAGCGCGGAAACTCAGGCAATGGATGTGGGGCGACAATGTCTGCGGCAGTGACGCGACCCAAAGATAAAGCGGTATCAATTAATTCGGAATCCGCGATCGGCGCGGAAAGATGCGAGAGCAAAAGCGCAAGCGCCTCATCGGGAGGAAGCAATCGGAGAAATTCAGACATGGGTCATCGAAGCCAAAAAGTCAACGTCAATAAATAGGCGGTCAAGCCAAAGATGGCAATGGCATTGGCAGTCAAAAGATTCCACAGAGGCTTGGCTCCAAGTGAAATATTGCGAAGCCAATAAACTTGCAAAAGCGCAAACGGCAGTGTGAGAAAGGCGGGCCAGATCGAGCCGAGCGAGAAACCAAACAACGGCGCGGCCCCAAAGAATACATAGGCGCCCAATACCAAGAAATGGTGGAATGGGATCGCCCGCTCCCACTCCAGACGCGCCAGCAAGGTGCGCCGTTCATATTTCATGTCGCCCGAGTACGACGGAAAATCAAAATCGAGCAGCATGGCAAGCAGAAGAAGAACAAGCGGAGTAGAAATAAAAACAACCAAGTGATGATAGACGCCTGCCTGCAAAAGATAAGCAACCGACGGAGATAAATAAGCAATTTGAATGGAGAGCAGCAGCTCACCAAAGCCTTTGTCGATCAATCGAAGCGGCGGAACGGAATAAATGAGCAAGACAAACAGAGAAACAGCAATGAACAAAAATGCGGACGTGCTCAGAGTGTGATCTCTGTACAATACAAAAGCGATCATAGCCAACGCCGTCAAAGCACCAATGGAAACGTAAAGCGCGGCATCCCGGGTCAGCCTGCGTTCCGTCGGTGTTTCATTATCAACGATCGGTTCATTGAATGGACGAAAAACCTCGGCAAGCAGACTCATGCTTAATTGGGCAAATAAGACGCCCAACAGGCCCAGCCAAAAGGCCGATGGAACTTGCAGCTTGCCCAAGAAATGCGCAATCCCCGCGCCGAGGATATACGTCAGCGCAGCGAGGAGAAGATAAAGCGGACGAGATAAACGAAGGATGTTGAGGATACGTTGCATAGTGCTTATTAAACCACGAAGTACAGGGAGAAAAGCAAAGGTTGGATGGGCTTAGGAGGTCGTTTCCAAGAACTCGTCAAGCCTGAGGATGGCTTCCGGTAAATTCTTCCTCCCGAGTCCCAGGCGGAAATGATTGGCACGCTCCTCATACATCGAGCCTGGTAAAAGCAAAACACCAGCCTTTCGAACCAATGCCGCGCACCACAATTCCACGTCACCGCCAAGATAATGTGGAAAAGCCATCGAGCCGGCCCGCGGACGGATCCACGAGAAGAGCTGCGCGTGGCGCTGAAAGAAATCATCCGTTACCGAAAGATTATGTTGAATGATATCTAGATTTCTATCGACCAGTTTTTGACGGTTACGCAGCGCAACTTCCGCCAAGAATTCGCCCGGCGCAGAACTGCAAATCGTTGTGTAGTCTTTAAGCGATGCCATGCGCTCGTAGATTTTTCTATTTTTCGTTGCGATCCAGCCAATGCGCAAACCGGCCAGGCCATACGTCTTCGAGGTCACGCCAAGCGAAACGGCATAATCACCAAGGTCACATGCGGCAGGCACACGCGTTGCCGGATCGTATTCCGATTCGCGGTAGACTTCGTCGGAAAACAGGAGCAGGTTATTATCGCGGGCGAAATCATGAACGGATACAAAATCCTCATGCGACATTAAATACCCCGTTGGATTATGAGGCGTATTGATAATGATCGCTTTTGTATTCGGCCGCATCATGCCCGGCAATTCATGGGTATCAGGCGCCCAACCGTTTTCCTCGCGGGCGGTCCACAGGCTGACATCGCAACCGATCGAACGCGCCACATCGGTCAGCGATTGATAACAGGGCCAATGTACAATGAGGTGATCGCCTGCTTGGAGGGCCGCGTGCATAAAGAGAAAGATGGCTTCCTCCGCCCCAGAATGAACCAAAATGTTTTCGGGCTCAAGCGTTTCATATATTCCGCATATCACTTGACGCAGCGCTGGGCTTCCCTGCGATTCTGTATAGCCCAGCCAATGGGATTGGAATTTCTCCGCTGCCCCGGGTTCGAGGGATAGCAATTCGGCAACGGTCATCGACTCGCAATCTGAACTGCAAAGCAAATACCTTGATTTGAATTCGTATTCCGCAAAGTAACGCTCCAGCTTGAAGGGAGGCAGGTCCATTATTTCAATACCCGCCTCAAATCGCGAAAGTGAGTTTGGTTATGGATGTACACCATCTTGATCATCTCGCGCAATGTTGTGATCCCAAGAAACGGATGGCGTCCCTTTTTCTCGAGTTCGGTATCGCCCATGCTTGAAACCCATGCAACGGTTCTCTGACGGGTAGATTGATATTGCTCCAACAAATCCGAGGGAGTGAATTCTCTGGTCTCTTCCTGCTGGTGCGCGTTATAGCGATCAATCACAAAATCTTCTGAGACTCCCTCGCCACCGTGGCGGATGCTCTCAAATAACCGAACGAGCGAACCCTCGGAGGCCATCAAATGTGCGAGGATGCTTCGAATAGTCCATACCGAACCTTCCGTATAGACCTCTTTCCCCCATTGCTGTTCGGTCAGGCCGCCAAAGAAGGCGGCGAATTTCTCGCCTTCGGATTTTAGTTTTTGGGCCAGCTCAGCCGTTTCAGACATCGTACCTCCTAAAGCAGATCACCAAGTATGCCATTATGGGTTCGAGTAACTCACGAAATTCACGGCCTTGACGCCGCCTTCTGCTGCCCACGCATAGCCTCGGAATCTTGAAATCAACTTGACGATAGTCTGGCTGTCCGCGAAATCGGGACGCACATAATAATAATGCGTGTCGTACGGCGTGACGCCAAACACCGCGGCCAGAATATAGTGATGGCTCTCGGCATAATCTTTCAACGTCAGCGTCATCGCAAACCAGACGGGATCGGCATAATGGTCAGGCGTGGTCGGCGGGGCAAGCGGAGAAAAATGCGCGTGAAAAATGATCAACTCCGGTTTGTATTGCTCCAAGTAAGCGGGTGTAATGCCTCCATTATGTGCGATCCATTCGTCGTTCAGGCCCCACGTGTCGATCGCCTTCCATTGCGAATATAACGGCAAAAGTCCCGCCTCGGACGTTGCCATAGTATAACCGCGGCTGGCGTACGGTTGAAGCGCTTGGGCCACATCATAACGACCATCGCGCGCATAATCAATCGCCACACCTTGATGATACGAAGAGGACATGATCAAAATCGCGACGATGGAGAAACTAGCCATAATCAGCCAGCGCCGCCGCTTCTCCACTTGGCCCAAGGCCGGCATGCCGATCTCCTGCTCAAATCCGCGGACCAAGGGAAACCACGATAGCAGGACAACCGGGAGCAGGGCGTACTGAAAGCGTCCGCCAAAATTCGTTTCATTCGAAACCAAAATGAAAGCTGAAGCGAAACCAATGACAGGAATGAGAAAGGCTACGGCCAGGCGCAGCGTTCTTGAGGAACGAAATCCGATGAGATATGCAAGCAAGAATAGACCGCACAGGGATATGACGTTCGCAAACGATGCCTGCAGTCCATCCCAGTGCAAGATGCCTGCGCCCTTCTTATAAAACGGATTCGGCAATGGATAGCCAAAGTAATTCCAGCGCCACACAAAATAGGCGCCGCCGAGAATCAGGAACAGACCCACGAAAACTAGAATCGTCTTGGCAGAGGCTTTCCAGCCTTTCATCAAGAAAATCGAAACCAACATCAAGCCTGCAAGAATGACTCCTTCGGGTCGAACCAGGCCGGTGATTAAACCCGAAAGCGCAAAGAGCAGAGAAAGCCACAAGGGCGGATTCTCTTTTTGCATCAAGAGCAGGCTCAAGGTCCAGGTAAGAGCCGCAAAGAGCGCGAAGAACGGTGTTCCAAAGTAGGCGGCGACATAGGTCAAACCCGCGCCCACGGCGAGATACAACGCGGACCATGCCGCGAAGACAAGATGTGCTTTCCAAAGCCTGCGATTAACCCAGAAGATCAAGAGGGTAAGCGCGGCGACGGAAAAAAATCCGAGTCCGCGCACGGCCCGCCCAAGGGGAACGCCGATCTTCATCAGCGCGGCCACGCTGACCATGAAAAGAAAATCCGTCGCGCCATCGACTGGAGGCTCGCCGATATTCCAAACGATGCCGTAGCCATGCGCCAGGTGATCGGAATAACGCATCAGCATCGCCGCGTCCTCAAACGGCGGGATGCTAAAGTTAACCAAGAATATTGCGAATAGGGCCAGGACAATTAATAAACCGAGGGAGGCGAACCAATCCGGATGGCGTTTGAAAAAAGCCATGAATTTATCCGAGCAAGGAGTAACCACCGTCAATCACGAGCGTTTGACCGGTGACATATTCATTGGCAAGCAGGAACTCTACCGCCGCCGCGATCTCTTCGACGGTTGCAGCTCGCTTAAGCGGAAGGCGTTCCACAAGATGATCCCAATCCTCGCTGGATACCAGATCGGACTGCAATACGAGTCCCGGTGCGACCGCGTTGACGCGAATAGACGGCGCCAGGGACCGCGCCAAGATTTTCGTCAAGACTTCAAGCCCGGCTTTGCTGACAGAATAAGATGGGTAGCGACTCCAGGTTTTATGCGCGCCGACGTCGGTGACATTGACGATCAATCCGCCGTTCTTCATGCGCTTCGCGGCTTCCTGTGCGCACAGAAACGGCGCACGCAAATTGAGATCGAAGGCTTTATCCCAATCCTGAGCTGAAAGCGTACGCGGGTCGCCTACCGGGATGATCGCGGCTGAATTGACGAGCACTTTGAGTGGATATGGAATCTTGTCCACCATCGCAAACAATGACGAGATTTGTTTCGGGTCGGTCAAATCGGCCTGTGAAAGAAAAACCGGCATACCCAACGTGCGAATCTCGGTGGCCGTTTTGGACGCTTGCAATTCGGCAGTCCGATAGTGCAGCAAGATGGCATAGCCTCTGCGCGCCAACGCGAGCACAAAGGCCTTGCCGAGTCGATGCGCGGCACCGGTAACCAGGGCTAAAGGTTGGTCAGGCATGGCCCTGTTTTACCACAAAATAAAAAATGGCGTTCCGCCATCAGTGCGGGGACGCCATTTGCGCCACATCCATCCTATCCCCTAAAGAAGTTCGAAATAAAGAACCAGATGTTCGCCGGACGCTCCGCCAGCCGTCTCATAAAATACGGATACCAATGCGTACCGAACGGCACGTACACTCGGAGCGGATAGCCTTCCTTGACCAGTTGGTACTGCAAGTCCCGGCGAATGCCATACAACATTTGGAATTCAATCGCCTCCTTCGGAAGTCCAACCTTGGCGGCATATTGCTTTGCAAATTCCAGACGTTTTTCATCATGCGTGCCGATGGCGGCCATAGGTGGAAAAAGGCCGTCGGCAGAGATCTTCGGCGCGCCGGCTGCAAGAGCGGCATCGATCATGATCTTGGCAACCAAATCATAGTTCGCATCCACATCAGCTTTCTTTGGAAAGGCTTTGTCCGCCGGTTCTTGATAGGCGCCCTTGACCAATCGGATGGGTGCCTGACCTTCCAACAATTTCCGGGCATCAGCTTCGGTGCGATAAAGGTAGGATTGCAAGACCATCCCCACCTTTTGATATCCCTTCTTCCGCATTTGAAAATACAGATTAAGCGTCTTGTCTGTATACGGCGTATCCTCCATGTCAATCCGGATGAAGTTGCCGTTCACCCTGGCGCGGGACAGGACTCGCTCCAGGTTTTCAGCACACAAGTTTTCGTCGAGGCCAAGACCGATCTGGGTTAGCTTGATCGAGACATTGGCGCGCACGCCGTCCCTCTTAATCTCATCGAGCGTATTCAGGATTTCGGATGTGGCTTCGGAAGCTTCCTCAGGTGTGGTGGTGTTTTCCCCCAAATGATCAAGCGTAACATTGATGTTCCTTTCGTTCAGCTCGCGAATGGCGCGGATGGCGTCTTCGATCTTCGTCCCGGCCACAAAGCGAGATGCGGTGCGCCAGGCAAATTTCCATTTGGTAACTATGTTCTGCGCCCAAGCGGCTTTGGAGAGATAAATCAGAAACGAGCGAAGCATAGCTTTCCTTTCTTAACAAAGGCTAACCTATTCTAGCACAAGTGCTCCTGATGCTTGTGTTATACTTTTTCATGACGAATGTCACGTTTTTGGAGGCTCAGTGAGAAACCGCAACTCAAACATCATATTGCGAGGAACTGCCATTCTTCTCTTGAGCATTGCGCTGGTCCTGGCAATTGTTTCGTTAATAGGCTACAGCCGCCAGCGGGATTTTTATCCGGGCGGCATGACCATTGCGGGTGTGCCCGTGGGAGGCCTTGATCCGCAAGCGGCTTCGCAGCGCGTTCTGGAGGTTTACAACTCGCCCATCCAAATTCAATACAACGGCGGAATCATCGATGTGGATCCGACCGTCATTGGTTTCCAAATGGACATCGAGTCGATGCTCGCCGCTGCTGACCTGGCTCGGACCGGCGGTTCCTTCTGGGGCGGATTCTGGAACTATTTGTGGAATAGAACGCCTCCGCCAATTCAGGTCCCGCTCCGGGCAACCATCGCCGAAGATCGCCTGCGTGCCTATTTGCAGAGCGAGGTCGGTCCTCGCTATGATCAATCGTCCACTCCGGCAGAGCCGATCCCCGGTACTCCCAATTACACGCTCGGAAAACCCAGTCAAACACTCGACATCGACCGCGCCGTTCCGTTAATTGACGGCGCCCTGCAATCACCCACCAGCAGGGTCGTCGTTTTATCTTTCACGCGCGTGGCCGTAGCAAGACCCACCATACAGGACTTGGAGCTTCAACTAAAACAGATTATTTCGACGTCGGGCTTCGATGGCGTTATTGGCTTCAACATGATTGACCTGCAGAACGGACAGGAAATCCATTTTGCTCTTAATCAAGGTCAAGAAGTCCCGGTGCAGCCCGATTTGGCTTTTGCCGCGCAAAGTACAATGAAAATACCGATCTTGGTCTCCTACTTCATTCAACACGGCACCGCCCCAGTGGATAGTGATACTGACGCAAAAATACTCGCCATGATCCACGCCTCGGACAATCCGTCCTCAGATGATATGATGCGCGTGATCGATCCAAACATCGGTCCTTTAATTGTCACGAGATATATGCAGAAGCTGGGCCTGGCGAATACATTTATTATTGATTTCTATTGCAGTCCCGAGTCGCCGTGCCCGCCCCTGCAGGGACCGGTCACTACGCCTGCTGATCAGCGGTCTGACGCTAGCATATCCAATCCCGATACATTCAACGAGACCACCACATCGGATATGGGAATGCTGCTCGAAGATGTCTACCAATGTGCGCAAAATGGCGGAGGCGCATTAGTAGCTGCTTTTCCGAACAAGATCGATAAAGATGTCTGCAACAAGATCATCAATTATCTCGAGCAGGACAAGATCGGGCAGTTGATAGAAGCCGGCGTACCCGACGGCACAGTCGTCGCCATGAAGCATGGTTGGATTTCACGGGTACCTGGTGGCGGACTCACAGATATCAGTGCAGCAGGTATTGTTTACTCAACGGGAGGAAATTTCGTCATCTCGGTTTACACCTACGAGGCGCCCCAGAATTTCTTCGATCCAACCAACTTATTGATTGCCAATCTAACAAAAGCTGTCTACAATTATTACAACCTGCCGACCGAATGAGACTCACTCCTCGCTCAATAAGAGAGGAGTGAGTTTTCGTATATAATCAGGATATGAGTGCGTCACTTGGACTCTTTCGCCTTCAACAGATAGACAGTCAGATCGGCCAGATCGAAACGAGATTGGCGGAGATTCAGAAGGTCCTGGAGGACGACGCCAAGCTGCGGGAGGCCCGCGAACTGGTCGGGGCCGCGGAGGAAGAACAACGCGCTGCGGAGCGCGCCCAGCATCAGTCCGAGGATGATGCCCAAAGCCAGCAGATAAAGATCCAGCAGGCGGAGTCGAGTCTCTATGGCGGAACGGTCCGCAATCCAAAAGAACTGCAGGATCTACAAGCCGACGTTGGAACGCTAAAGAAGCATCTGGCGACACTGGAGGAACTCGAACTGCAGGACATGCTTCGGACCGAAAATGCACAGGCTGCGGTGAAAGAGGCCCAGGGAGAATTGAGCCGGGTAGAAATGCAGCGGAGCAAGGAGCACAGCCGCTCTTTTGAAGAAAAAGAATCCCTGACCCTCGAATTGAATCGCCTCCAATCTGAACGGGAGGCAGCCGTCGGCGCCATCGCAGCAGACAGATTGAAGATCTATGATGAGCTCCGACAGCTCCGGCGCGGCGTGGCGGTTGCAGAGGTTTCGGACAATGCCTGCGGCGCATGCGGAATAACCTTGACCGCGGCCATCCAGCAAACGGCCCGTCATGCCTCGGAACTGGTGCACTGTCCTGCGTGCGGACGCATTCTATACGCGGTTTAGGATCTACATGAATTTACCGATGCCAGTTGATGTGATTTCGTTCTTCATCGGCTTCGTCACCGCCAGTTTGTTTTGGTGGCTGGTTGGACACGCCCGCACTTTATTGGCCGAAGTCTCGCAAAACACAAAAAAACAGCGGGAAGAAGCCCAGACACGGCGAACGAGCACGGTCGAAGAGAATCATCGCCGCGCCACCTTACGCCGCGCTCAAGGGATGCATTTGGCCGCGCCCCTTTTTGCATTGGACGAGATTCTCCAAGAGCCCCGCGTCATGGCTCCGCTGCCGCGCGTTGAACCGGGCGGGCCAAGTGCGGCCGAGGATGCCACCACTCAAACCCTGCCATATCTTCCTGGCTGGCCGGAGCTGGCCGCGGTTTATAACGCCCCGTCTTTTACCGTTCCACAGGCACTCTCTGGGGGGAGCAATATTGTGTTGATTGGCCAGCCGGGTGCCGGGAAGACCGTTGCCGTTGCGCATCTGGCATCGCTGGCCGTAAACCGAAGAGAAGAGCTTGGACCTTTAAAGGATCGCGTTCCGTTCCTGCTTCACGTGGCAGACTTGAAACTGCCCGTCAATGACCCCAAGAATGTGCTTGATCCCATAATCGAATTTGTTTCGGAAGAAGCCTCCATGTTTGACCTGGGGCGGATGCCGGCTTTCATTGAAAATTCCTTCCACTCCGGACGTGCCCTGCTCTTGGTGGACGGTTACGATGAATTGACAGCAGAGGGTCAGCAGCTCATTTCTGAGTATCTTAAAACGCTTCTGGCAGCTCATCCCAAAACACGCATCGTGATCACTGGAGCTCCAGAATATCTGGACGGACTCATCGAGCTGGGCTTTGTTCCGCTGTCCATGGCCGGTTGGAACAAAACGCATATCCGACAATTCATTCAGAAGTGGGGGGACTCATGGGATCAATTTATCGCTTTGGAGGCCCGGGAACAGAGTGGCCCCCAGCAAGTGGACTCGATTCTACTCAACGCCTGGCTCGATGCGGACAACCAGAAACTCTCACCGCTTGAACTGACGTTAAAGGTATGGGCTGGATATGCAGGCGATAGTCTGGGATCCCATGTCTTGGAGGGCATTGCCTCGCACGTGCGGAGACTGGCGCCGAACAATACGCCGTTGGCGGCACTGGAAACGCTGGCGATGCAAGTCGTTGTCAACGGACAGCCTGTATTTGATCCCCACAGTGCGCGGGACTGGGTCAAGTCATTCGAGCCATCCGAGGAAACGGAAACCAGCCAGGAAATCCAGCCAACTTCTTCTGACGATTCAGAAGAAAACACTCCGAAGAAGAAAAAGAAGGAAAAGAAATCCAAAACCATCACGCCGACTCCTAGCGCGGGCCTATTAGGAAAAATGTCGTCAACCGGATTGGTGATCTCGCATCCGAACAGCAGGATGCGCTTCGTTCATCCGGTCATCCTCGGATTTTTGGCAGGCCGCGCATTGAGCAATTACAATGCCACGGATATGCTGCTTAACCAACCGGACTGGTCCGGCAAGTACCTGGCAATGCATTATCTCGCGGCCAACGGCGATGTCAGTAAGTTTGTGCAAAACATGCTGGAATGGTCCCGCCTGCCGATCCATCGCCCGATGATTGCGGCCGCGCGCTGGCTGCGCGACGCGCCCAGAGATGCTCCCTGGCGCGGGAAACTCATGACTGCTCTTGCCCAACTATTGCAAACGGAGGGAATACCGTCAGCCTTGCGCGGGCAGGCATTGGCCGCCTTCGTCGCCAGCGACGACCCGGCGGTTACCACCCTGTTCCGTCAGATGATGGGGACCTTATCCTTTGAAGTGGTCAGGCTGGCTGCGCTGGGCAGTGGCGCCCTGCGCGACGGAAAATCCATGCCTCTACTTGAGGGCATTCTCGAATCTCCCAGTTTGTCTGCGCGGCGTGCGGCCTGCCTGGCGCTGGTCGCCATCGGAACGAATGATGCGCTCGAAATCGTCGCACATATCCTGCTGAACGCCGATGAAGACCTGCGCCGCGCCGCGGCCGAGGCCCTGGCCAACGACCCCAAAGAGGGCCATGCGATGTTGAAGGACGGCGCGACGCTATCCGACATCCTGGTCCGCCGCGCGGTGGTGTATGGATTGGCACGGGTAAGCGAACCGTGGGCGCATGAACTACTACAAAAGATGCAAGTGGAGGACGAACAATGGGTCGTGCGTAATTCGGCAAACGAAGTGCTCGACGCGCGCAATCAAACTGACAATCCGCGCGTTCCACGTCCACTCAAGAACCCCTCTGAGATTTCGTGGCTAATCGAATTCGCGGGAACACAAGGGGTCGGCATTCCCCCCGGGTCGCCAGCTACGGACATTTTGGTCTCTGCCCTGAAGAATGGCAAGGAGGAGGAGCGCCTCGCGGCTCTGCCCTATTTGAAGAAAAATCTTACCGATGGAATGATCAAGGAAATTTACCACGCAATGTATGGAGACGATATTGAACTTCGCGAGGCCGCGTACATGACGCTCTGGGAAATCGGCACTTCGGGCTACAAACTGCCCGACCCAACCCGATTTGGACTTTCCTGAACATGTTAATAACCAATGCTAGGCTGGTCACCTGGGAATCTCCAAACCGCGTCCTAGAAAACCATGGTCTATTGCTTGAAGGCGGCCGAATCCACGATCTTGGACCCTCCGCAGAATTGGAAAAATCATATCCAAAGTCGAAGAAACTGGATGCGCGCGGACAAATCGTGATGCCGGGGGGAATATGTGCTCATACACATTTTTACAGCGCCTTCTCCCGCGGCCTGGCCACTCGCGATCCAGCGCCAAAAGACTTTCCAGAAATCCTTGAAAAACTCTGGTGGCCACTCGACAAATCCTTGCTGGAAGAGGACGTCCGCTACTCAGCCTTGCTGTCCCTCGTGGACGCAATCAAGCATGGCACAACCACGCTGATCGATCATCATGCATCGCCCAATACCATCGAGGGCTCTCTGGATGTTATCGCCGACGCCGTTGACAAATCCGGATTGCGCGGCGTGTTGTGCTACGAAGTCACTGACCGCGATGGCCCGCAGAAAGCCACCGCAGGAATCCAGGAGAACGTCCGATTCATCAAGCGGCTGACGACCACACCGCACCCGCGCCTGGCGGCGGCCTTTGGCTTGCACGCCAGCCTGACGCTATCCGGCGCCACGCTGCAAGCCTGCCGCGCCGCCGCTCCCGAAGGGACGGGGTTTCATCTTCATGTTGCTGAATCGGAGGCCGATGAATGGGACAGCCTCAACAAATCGGGCATGCGCGTGGTTGACCGGCTGCAGAAGCACGAGATTCTGGGACCCAAGACCATCGCCGCCCACTGCGTTCAGATAGACGCCCGCGAAATGGAAATCCTTGCGGAGACAGGAACTTGGACTTCACATCAGCCGCGTTCGAATATGAACAATGCAGTTGGAGTGGCACCGATTGAATCGATGATGCGGGCCGGAGTCAAGGTTTGTCTGGGCAATGACGGTTTCTCGAATGCGTTGTGGGAGGAATGGAAGGCAGCGTATCTTGTGCACAAAGTTTGGAATCGGGACCCGCGTCGTATGTCTGGAACAGCCGTGGCGGACATGGCCATTTACAACAATGCCGCGCTCGCAAACACCTTCTTTCCCGCCGCACCGATTGGCCGGCTCGTTCCCGGTGCACTGGCGGACCTGATTTTTGTTGACTATCAATCGCCAACTCAATTGTCCGCTGATAACCTTCCGTGGCACATCATCTTTGGATTCCAGCCAAGCATGGTCACTACCACGATCGTCGGCGGAAAAGTGGTGATGAAGGACCGCACCCTCCTCACGCTGGATGAAGCTGAGATCGCCGCGCGAGGGCGCGAGCTATCCGCCAAAGTCTGGAAACGATATCAGGATAAATTCAAATTATGAACAATTCCCCTGTTCCCTTGTCCATCGCTGTGCTGGGGGGGACCGGCAAGGAAGGCAAAGGACTCGCCTATCGCTGGGCAAAAGCCGGTTATCACGTTCTCATCGGCTCGCGGACGGCGGATAAAGCCAGAGCCGCCGCGCAGGATTTGCGGCAAATGCTGCCAGGCAATGGACGGGTCGAAGGCTTCAGCAATCCGGAAGCGGCCCAGAAAGCGGAGGTGGTTGTTTTGACCGTGCCCTACACGGCTCACCGCGCCACGCTTGAATCCATGAAGGATTCAGTGAAAGGCAAGTTGTTGATTGATGTCACTGTGCCAATCGTGCCGCCCAAGATCACCAAAGTGCAAGTGCCGCCTGCCGGCTCCGCCGCGCAAGAAGCAAGACAGATCCTCGGCGAAGGCGCCGAAGTCGCCTCGGCCTTCCAAAATATCTCTCATGAACATCTTATGCTGGATCAGGATGTTGAGTGCGATGTACTAGTCACGGGCACAAGCAAAGAGGCGCGCGCTGAAACCTTAAAGCTGGTGGCCGCAGCCGGACTAATCGGTTGGGATGCCGGCCCCATTGAAAACTCCGTCGTCCTTGAGGGATTAACCAGTGTACTGATTAACATCAACAAACAATACGGCTCGACCCACGCCGGAATCAAAATCACCGGCGTCCCCAAAACATAGCATGACACTCGCCCTCACGCCTCTGCAAAATATTCCTCTCATCCGCCAAGGCGATGACTTGGCGGATATTATTGTCAATTCCCTTGAGCACTCCAGGATCACGCTCGAAGATAACGATATTTTTGTGCTGGCACAAAAGGTCGTCAGCAAAGCTGAGGGACGGCTGGTCGATCTGGAATCGGTGTCGCCGAGTCCGCGCGCCATGGAACTCGCCGCGCAAATTGAAAAGGATCCGCATCTGGTTGAGCTGATATTGCAGGAAAGCAGATCGGTCGTACGAACGCGCCCCGGCACCATTATCGTCGAACATAAACTCGGTTTCATCTGCGCCAATGCCGGCATCGATCATTCCAATGTAACCGGCGAAGGCGAGACGGTTTTGCTGCTCCCAGAGAATCCCGATCGCTCTGCAAGTAAAATTCGCCAAAAAATAGAATCGAAGTTGAAGAGAAAAATCGGCGTGATGATTATCGACTCGCACGGCCGCGCCTGGCGCATCGGAACGGAAGGAGTCTGCATCGGCCTGAGCGGAATACCCGGTGTGATTGACGAGCGCGGCTGGCAGGATTTGTTTGGGTACACCCTGCGGATCACCGTGGTCGGCGTAGCAGATGAACTCGCCGCGGCCGCGTCATTGGTCATGGGCCAAGCCGCGGAGGGGACCCCGATCGTGCATGTACACGGATTCCCGTATCCGCTTCGCGAAGGTTCCCTCCAGGAATTGATCCGCCCGGAAGAACTGGATCTATTTCGCTGACGGAATTCTTATATTGGGCTGGTATCATCGTTCAAAATCAATCCGAGGTAAACATGAAAGCAATTCCCGAATCCCATCAAGACCTGCTCAAAGATGAAACCAAAGCATTCGTCTATCTCGCTACTGTCATGAAGGACGGTTCTCCGCAGGTCACGCCCATCTGGTTCGATACCGATGGTGAGTACATCCGCATCAACTCCGCAAAGGGACGCCTCAAAGACAAGAATATGCGCGCCCGGCCCTCGGTCGCATTATGCATCGCAGATCCCAAAAACCCGTATCGGTATATCCAAATTCGCGGCAAGGTGGTGGAGATTACCATGCAGGGCGCGGAAGATCATATTGATGCCCTCAACCTGAAATATCACGGCAACCCGCATTATGCGAATCATAGCCCGGACAAGCCCCGCGTCATCTACAAAATCGAGCCGCTAAAAGCTCAAACCATGGGATGACCCTGCAAGACCTCCTGCGCGCGCGCCGTTCGGTTCGACGCTTCAAACCGGACCCGATTCCGGATTCCGTGATTGAAGACATTCTCACCACTGCGACCTGCGCCCCCTCGGCGCATAACCTCCAGCCGTGGAGATTTGTCGTAATCAGGAATCCGGAAATCAAGCCGCGACTCGCCGAGGCGCTGACCGATAAAATGCGTCTCGACATGCAAGCCGAAGGCGCGGCTGAATCCGAAATCGAAAAGCGCGTTGCAAATTCCATTCGTCGCATCAACGAAGCACCAGTGATCATTCTTCTCTGCCGCGATGTGACGGCTGTGCGCGCGGACACTCCTGAAGAAAGAATCATGAACATCCAGTCCACCGCGCTTGCTGGATTGCAGCTTATGCTTGCGGCTCACGCTGAAGGTCTCGGCGCGAATTGGATTTGCTGGCCGTTGTATGCGACGCATGAAACGCAAACAGTTTTAAATTTGCCCGAAACATGGGAACCGCAGGCAATGATTATTGTCGGTCGTGCCAATGAAGTACCGAAGGAGAAGACATTGCAATCCTTAAGTGAAATGGTGATGTATATTGGGTCACAATCCAACAAAAGGAGATAAGAATGGAAGCAGGTTGGAGGACATTTCCCTGGGCATTCAAGAAGAGTTGGAATAACGTTTTTCGCTATGGAAGCTACCTCGCTATTTTTAAATTCTTAACATTGGCAGGCGGGATTGGTATTTGGATGATTCGCCATAGTTTACGGATAGGTGGCTTGCGGTTAGCAGATTATTGGAAGCCTGCCCGTTCTTGGCTTATAAAACTTCTCAAAATTCAAGATGAACGGTGGCGACAGACGCCCGTTATTACTTGGTATAGGGGAATTTCGCTGCTTTTATATCTTTCCATTGCATTCCTGTTCCTCTTTTTTGGAGTTAAGATTTTGCTGGAAAATGGTTTTCTGAATCAAAATCTTATCTATTTGATTTTTTTCAAACCCAAATGAAGATCGTTGCATTGGCTGGCGGGGTCGGTGGCGCGAAGCTCGCACACGGACTCGCCCAAATCCTCGCGCCCGAAGATTTAACCGTCATCGTCAATACCGGCGACGACTTTGAACATCTCGGCTTATATATTTCTCCAGATCTCGATACCGTATGCTATACCTTAGCCGGACTTGCCAATCTTGAAACCGGCTGGGGACGAGACAATGAAACATGGAATGCTATTGCGAATATCGAACGACTCGGCGGGCAGACATGGTTTCATCTCGGCGACCAGGATTTGGCGACGCACATCGAGCGCACGCGGCGGGTGAAAGAAGGCCAGCCGCTTTCCACGATCGCGCGCCACTTTTGCAAAGCATGGGGAATTCATCATGTTGTCCTCCCGATGAGCGATAATCCAGTCAGAACCATTGTCGAGACGGATGAAGGCAGCTTGGCATTTCAAGAATACTTTGTTCGTCGAAAATGCGAACCGCGCGTCAAAGGCTTCCGATTTGATGGCATCGAATCCGCCAAACCGGCACCCGGCATTCTCGAAGCCATTCAAGGAGCCAATGCCGTCGTGATTTGCCCATCGAATCCGTGGGTAAGCATCGCGCCCATTTTGGCGGTAGCAGGCATCCGCTCCGCCTTGGAGGTGAAAAAGGTCTGTGCCGTTTCCCCCATCATTGGCGGGCAAGCCGTCAAAGGTCCCGCTGCCAAGATGTACCGAGAGCTGGGCATTCAGCCATCCGCGCTGGCCGTTGCCAGGCATTATCAAGGTCTCGCCAGCGCCTTCGTGCTGGACGAAACGGATGCAACACTTGAAGCTGGGATCCAAGGCTTGAACATGCACCCTCTGATTACAAAAACGTTAATGGAAAACTCAGATAACCGCAGACGTTTGGCGGAAGATGTGTTAGACTTTGTGGGAACTCAGTTATGACTCTTTGGGCGATTGTCCCAGTCAAACCTTTACGGCGCGGTAAATCGAGACTCGCCGGAACCTTGTCCGAGGACGAACGGGCGGAACTCAATCGCATCTTACTTGAGCATACCATTCAGACACTTGCCGATCTAAAGGAAATTGAACAAGTCCTGGTAGTCAGCCGCGACTCGTCAGCGCTCGCGCTCGCGCGCGATCTGGGAGCGCGCACCGTGCAAGAAGACGACGGTGCGCCGAGTTTGAACACCGCCCTCAAACGCGCGACGGTCGTTGCCCAAATGTATGCCTCACGCGGCGTATTGATCGTTCCGGCGGACCTGCCGCTGCTGAATCATGATGACCTCGAAGCCTTGCTTGCGCACTCGGCGAATCCGCCGGTGGTCGTCATTGCGCCCGACCGTCATCAAAAAGGCACGAATGCCCTGCTGTTGTCGCCTGCCAACATCATTGAATATGATTTCGGCGAAGGTTCTTTTGAACGTCATTGTGCGCGTGCCAGGAAGGCCGGCGCGCGACTCGAAATCGTGAGTCTGCCTTCGCTTGAATTGGATTTGGATTTGCCCGAAGATTTGGAATTGATTCGAAAAATGGAAGCCGTCAAAGCCAAATAGCAGGCTCCATTTTTTTTGACCACCGGCAACTCTCCTGCATGCATCAGACCGCATGTCTAGGAGAGTTGCCTTATTTTCCTCAAGTATGGTGACATATCACCTCCGAGATATGGAGTTTTTACACTCCGTTTGATCCACCGAACGTTATAAAATAGATTCGTGAGGTTTGCATCAACCGTGCGGCAAATTATCCCCTAGTAGTGAGGTGCAAGATGATTGAACATCCAGATTCCCTGATCATGACCAAAAGCCAGCTCCAGACAGAATTGATGCGCTGCGAATACTGTGAAGAGAAGCCATGCCGGGAGGCTTGTCCCGCCAACTGCTCGCCGTTCGACTTTATCATGGCGGCGCGCATTGGAAACAATTCAGACATTCAGCGTGCCGCGGCGGAGATCATGCATGCCAATCCCCTGGGTGGCGTTTGCGGAATGGTGTGCCCGGATACGTTCTGCATGGCGGCTTGCAGCCGCAGAAACTTCGACGGAGCCATCAACATTCCAAAGGTTCAGGCCACGCTGGTTGAAATGGCGGAGCACGCTGGCGGCATTCCGAAATTTTCAACGCCAGCATTGAATGGCAAAAAAGTGGCCGTGATCGGCGGCGGACCAGCCGGACTCGCAGCAGCCGCGGTGTTGGCGCAGATGGGCTATACCGTTGACGTCTACGAAAGCCGCGCTCAGCTCGGCGGAATGATGAACCTGATTCCGGATCATCGCTTGGACAGGAAGGTGGTCCAATCGGATATTCATTTTCTTCTTTCACTTGGAGCGATCCGAGCTAAGGCCAATGCAAAGGTCGACGATCCAAAACAATTATTGAAGCAAGGCTATGACGCGGTCTGCGTCACGGTCGGTTTATGGAAGCCGATCGAATTGGGCATTGAAAACGAAAACCTCGCGACCAAAATGGTTGACCTGCTCTCCGATCCAAGTGCATTCAGGTTCAATGAACGCGTTGCGGTTGTCGGCGGCGGAGCGACGGCAATTGATTGCGCCATCACGGCCAAGAAACGCGGCGCGAAACATGTCGAGATGTTCATGCTCGAAAAACTTTCGGAGATGCCGCTGACCGCCAAAGAGCGACAGGAGTTAATTGACTTCGATATCGAAGTCAATGGACGCATCCGCGTAACACGGATCAAGAAGAATGGAAAAGGGATTTCCGGCGTCGACACGCTGAAAGTCCAATTACCCGAAGGTCAGATCTTCAGCCCGGCGAATGTTCGGGACCTGAAAGGCACCGACGGTACGCGTGATGATTTCGATTCGATCGTCATCGCAATTGGAATGCGCTCGACTCTACCGCGCGAGCCGATGGAAGGCATCTTCTACGCAGGCGATATGATAACCGGTCCAAAAACCGTGGTTCAAGCTGTCGCATCCGGCAAGAACACCGCGCTTGAGATTGATGCGCATTTGAGGAAACAAACCAAGCCAGCCATTGAAAAGATTACCAAGTCGTACTACATGCTGCCCGGATACGATCCGCTGCCGGTTTCGCTCGCCGCCGATTTCTTTGGGCGACCGATCAAGTCACCCTATCTGCTGTCCGCTTCTCCAATGACGGATGGGTGTGAACAAATGGAAAAGGCGTACGCGGCAGGCTGGGCCGGCGCGATCATGAAGACCGCCTTCGATAATGTTCCGATTCATATTCCGGGGGAATATATGTTCACGTTCAGCCAATCCACCTATGCCAATGCTGACAACGTCTCCGGTCATCCACTGGATCGAGTCTGCCGCGAAATCCAGCAGCTTGTCAAAAAGTATCCGGATCGCCTTACCATGGCTTCGACGGGCGGGCCCGTTTCCGGTCACGATGTGAGTGACAAAGCTGGATGGCAATCCAACACGAAGAAGCTGGAGGCTGCCGGCGCGATGGGAATCGAATACTCGTTGTCTTGCCCCCAAGGCGGCGATGGAACCGAAGGAGATATTGTTTCGCAAAACGCGGCGCTCACCGCCAAGATCATTGATTGGGTGATGGAGGCCGGCGATCCGGAAATTCCCAAACTGTTCAAGCTGACGGCCGCGGTGACATCCATCGTGCCGATCCTGCGCGCCATCAAACAGGTCTTTGAAAAATATCCGAACAAGAAAGCAGGCATCACGCTCGCAAACTCATTCCCGACCCTGGCCTTCCGAACCCGTTCGCTGGATCGCGTGTGGGAAGAAGGCGTAATCGTAGGGATGAGTGGCGAAGGCGTGACACCAATTTCGAATCTAACTCTAACGCAAGCCGTACCCGAAGGCATCGCCATTTCCGGCAACGGTGGTCCGATGAACTACAAAGCGGCGATGGATTTCCTCGCCTTGGGCGTAAAGACCGTGCAATTCTGCACGCTGCCAACAAAATACGGATATGGCATCATCCATGAACTTGAGTCGGGCACGGCCTTCCTGATGCAAGAGCGTGGAATCAAATCCATGCCGGAATTGATTGGAATCGCCCAGCCGCATCCGGTCACGGACTTTATGGCGCTCACCCCCGTCAAGAAACTTTCGACCTTCAATTATGACCTCTGCGTCTCGTGTGGGAACTGCGCGCGCTGTCCATATCTGGCGATCGGCCTCGACGACAAGCGACTCCCCTCCTCCGATCCGGCACGCTGCATTGGCTGTTCGATCTGCGCAAAGAAATGTCTCGCCGGCGCGATTACCATGCGCGAACGGACTCCGCAGGAACTAGCTCTGCTCCACGAAAACTGATTGTCGAGAAAAGACGAAAGGACAAATGCAATGGCAACACGATTTGAAAATGGCATCGTTGCAACGCTTGGAAAAGAGAACAAAGTACTGGCGGACGGCTGCGTGGTCGTGGACGGCGAGAAGGTAGTGGCTGTCGCCAATTCTTCGGAAATGAAAAAACGCTATCCGAAAGCCGAGGCAGTGGATTGCAGCGGCAAAGTGGTCATGCCCGGCTTCCTCTGCACCCATCACCATTTTTATTCGACGATGGCGCGCGGCATGGCTATACCCGGAGAACCCGCCGCAAATTTTGTTGAAATCCTCGAACGGCTGTGGTGGAAGCTGGACATGGCTCTCTCGAACGAAGACATTACTCTTTCGGCCCAAATTCCATTGATCGAGTGCATCCGCAATGGAACCACCACCGTAATCGATCATCATGCCTCGCCCTCCATGCGCGACGGCTCGCTCGATTTAATTGAAGCCGCGGTGCGCCAAGCCGGCATCCGTGCCTCGCTTTGCTATGAAGTCTCGGACCGGAACATTCCCGGCGGTGGAATCCAGGAGAACGAACGCTTCATCAAAAAGGTTGGCAAGGGAGATGGCCAGATCGCTGCCATGATGGGTTTGCATGCCTCGTTCACGCTATCAGATGAGACGCTCGAGAAATGTGTGGGCATCGCGAAAGATGCGGGTGTGGGATGCCACGTCCACGTGGCGGAAGATGCTGCCGACCGCGATGATTCTGTCAAGAAATATGGGATGCCAACGGTAAACCGGTTGAACAAGATGGGCGCCTCCGGCGAGAAATCGCTTTTCATTCACTGCGTTCACATTGACGACGCGGAAATGGACATCCTTGCCGCTACAAAAACTGCGGTCGTACACAATCCTGAGTCAAACATGAACAACGCCGTCGGCGTGACCCGCGTTCTCGATTTACTGAAGAAGAAGGTTTTGGTTGGATTGGGAACGGACGGCATGGGCTCGGACATGCTGGCGCAAATGCGATGTGCATATCTCTTGCATCGGCTTGCCAATCGTGATCCGCGCGTGGCATTCCTGGAAGCACCGCAAATGCTGCTGCAAAACAATACCGAGATTTGCAGGCGGCAGTTTGGCTTGAGGTTTGGAGAGCTTGCGGAGGGCCTTCCGGCTGATCTTGCCATCATGGACTATCAGCCGCCCACGCCCATCAGCGAAGCCAACTTGCTCGGACATCTGATCTTCGGTTTGGTGGATGCAACGGTAGACACGACAGTCTGCAAAGGCAAGATTCTCATGAAGAACAAAAAGATTCTCGTCCTCGATGAGGAACGTATTGCGGCTCGTTCGCGCGAACTCGCGCCAAAAGTGTGGAAACGGTTATAGTTCAAGCGTCACGGAATGTAAACTGCCGCCCCCGAGGTTCGGGGGCGGCAGTGGTTTTCGCCGGACGCCTGCCGCATCAGACAGCCGATGCTTTTCCATCCTTGATCTTCGCCATGGCTTGCTCCAAGTGCGGATGCTGACACAAAAAACTATAGCCGAAGGGCACGGCATAAGGACACGGATTCGGTCCGGACCTTTGACACTCGGCAAAACCCGGCAATCCAATATCCGATACACAGCAATTCTCTGCCTCAAGCACGAGCTTGGATTTTGAATACGTGTTCTTGTCTGTCATGGTTGCGTTCCTTTTATTAAAGAGTATAAATCCCTTTGACCTGCCGTCCAATTGACTATTCTCCTAAATAATCCAGACAATACTCATTCCAAAGTCAACTCTCAGGTATAATGCTCGTCCATGCTTAACATATAAAGTGAGGAGCAAACAATGGAGAGAGTGGCTTTGTATTTGCAGGATTCCCACGATTTGCGCGATGGGTTGGATTACGTCAAGTATGCGGAAGAGCACGGGTTCGAAGCGGTCTGGCAGGCGGAGTCACGTCTTGTGCGCGATGCCATTGTCCCGATGGCGGCCTATGCCGCGGTCACGAACCGGATCAAAGTGGGCTCGGGCGTGATCAATAACTGGACCCGCAACATCGGTCTGCTCGCCGCAACTTTCCTGACTTTGGACGATCTCGCTCCGAATCGAATCATCTGCGGGATCGGGGCTTGGTGGGACCCATTGGCAAGCAACGTAGGCATCAAACGCCAAAAGGCAACCTTGGCAATGAAAGAAACGGTGGAAGTGATGCGCCGACTGTTGAACATGGAACGCGTCACGTTTCACGGGGAGTTTCATCACGTGGAGGGCATCGAGCTGGATGTGGTTCACGGACGACGTGAGCCGCGCCACATCCCGATCATGATCGGCGCGACGGGCGACCAGATGCTGGAGTTGACCGGCGAGATCGCAGACGGCGCGGTCCTGAATTATTGTGTCCCGCCGGAATACAACGATAAAGCCATGGAATTGCTCGAGAAGGGCTTAAAAAAATCCGGGCGCAGGCTGGGCGATTTTGATCGTCCCCAATTGATCGTTTGTTCCGTGGACCCCGATCACGATCAGGCCATCGAATATAGCAAGGAATTGCTGTGTCAGTATCTGGCGCAACAACCGCATATCGCGAAAGCGTCTGGCGTTTCGCAGGATGTAATTCAGCAAATTCAATCCATCCTGGGTTGGCCCGCGACAAAGGAACAGATTAACACGGCCAAAAACCTTGTTCCGGACGATCTGGTGCATCGCATCACGGCCTCGGGTACACCCGATGAAGCCCGCACCAAAGTGCAAGAATATAAAAAGCGCGGCTGCACTTGTCCCATCCTTTATCCCGTTGGCGGAAATTTCAAGCTGCTGATCGATACGTTTGCACAGGAGTAGTCAGATCATCGAAATAGTTCAAGCAGTTGGACTGGTCGCCTGCGATGCAGCTCCGTGGTGGGGACCGGGGCATCCTTGCATTCTTAAGAGCTATATTCTCTTTCGATCGGCATGATTTATCTAAAACTCTCAGACATGGGAGATGGTGGTGGAACACCGCGAAAGGAACTAAATTGTTTACTCATATAGTTCCGGGTTGACACAATTCGGCAAACGCTCACCTTTCAAGCCGGCAATCAAGTTCTGCGCGGCGAGATAGGACATCATGTCACGCGTATGTTTACTGGCGCTTCCCAAATGAGGCACGACCAGACAATTCTCCAATTCAAGCAGCGGATGATTCGACGGCAATGGTTCGGGCTCGGTCACATCCAACGCCGCGGCGAAGATCCGTCTCGATTTCAAGGCATCATACAAAGCGGATTGATCCACAACGCCACCGCGGGAGGTGTTGACTAGAATTGCAGTCGGTGTCATTTTCGACAAAAATTCGGCGTTGACCAAATTGTGAGTCTCCGGATTGAGCGGGACGTGCAGCGAGACAAAATCGGAATCGCGCAACAAAGTTTCAAGGTCAACAGGCGACGCATTGAAGGCTGGGCGGGCCATCGGATCATAATAGATCACTCGTAAATCAAATCCCTGTGCGCGCTTGGCAACTGCCTGACCGATTCTTCCAAAACCGATGATTCCCAGCGTCGCGCCGACCATGTCCGCGCCGAGCAAAAGCTGCGGTCCCCAGGTAATCCATTTTCCGGAGCGCACATACTTCTCGCCTTCCACCACGCGCCGCGCGGCGGCCAGCAACAATGCAAAGGTTTGATCCGCGGTTGCATCGGTCAGCACGCCGGGCGTATGGCCGACTGGAAGTTTGCGTGCCGTTGCCGCGGCGACATCCACGTTATCCACACCCACCGCCATGTTGCTGATGACTTTCATGCGCGGCGCGGCGTCCATCACAGCCGCGTCGATCTTATCGGTCAGCAATGAAACAATTCCCTCGACATGCCGGACGCGCCGGATGATTTCTTCGTGCGGCGGCGGAAGTTCTTGTTGCCAAACGTCCGCGTCGCAAAACTCACGGATCCAATCCAAACCTTTTGCAGGAATCAGGCGAGCCACAAAGACTTTAGGTTTTGCCATGCTCAAAGTATACTGCAAGCATGGATGCCGGTCGCTTCCGCACTCATAGTTTACGTGATGCAAGCATCGCACGAATCCTTGCGGCAGGGATTAATGCCGTTGAGCCAGGAAAATTGGTTTTGGACTATTTGCAGAAGGCAGATTTGCCAAAATGCAGACGCGTCTTTTTATTGGGAATCGGCAAAGCATCCGTCGCGATGACTCAAGCCTCAGCGGAATTCTTTAGCGATTTTAGCAAAGCGCTCATCATTACCAAACACGCTCCTTCTCAAGCCCGCCAGCGGATGACCGTCTTGGAAGGCGGGCATCCCCTCCCTGACAAGCGCAGCATCGCCGCAGGACAATCCTCCGTGGACTTTGTTTCCAACCTTGAAGAAAATGACCTACTGGTCTGCCTGATCTCCGGCGGAGGCTCGGCACTGGTCACCGCGCCGAACGCCGGAATAACCCTGGAAGATATTCAGGCGCAAACAACAAAACTTCTTGCGAACGGTTCGACGATCCAGCAGATCAACGCTTTGCGCCAAAAAATGGATCACATTAAAGGCGGTGGATTGGTGCGCGCAACCAAGGCGAAGGTCATCAGCCTAATCTTATCGGACGTGATCGGCAATTCCCTGGAAACGATCGCATCCGGTTTAACGGTTGACCCAGCCTTGGGCCAACGCGTGCAAAATGTCATCGTCGGTGATATTCGAGTCGCGGCGCAGGCCGCGCAAAGACAAGCCGCCGTCGAAGGATTTGCTTCCGAAATTCTGGGTCTGCAAATCCAAAGTGAAGTGAGGGAAGCCGGATCGCGGCTCGCAAAACGCTTGAAAAAGGAAAGGCAAAACGGAAAATCGCCCTTCTGTTTGATTGCCGGCGGCGAGACAACGGTCACGGTAAAAGGCAACGGCACAGGCGGACGGAATCAGGAACTGGCATTAGCCGCTGTCGATGAATTAGGTGACATCGAAGATATTTTGTTTGTGTCGCTTGCTACCGACGGCGACGATGGTCCGACCGACGCAGCAGGCGCGGTCGTAAACGGTGAGACACGTCGGCGCGCGCAAAAGCTCGGAATGTCGGCGTCTGATTACCTGGCGCGCAATGACGCATACAATTTTTTTGATCCGCTGAGCGACTTGATTCAATGCGGTTACACCGGGACCAATGTCAATGATCTCATTTTCCTGATCGGGTTTTGATACAATAGCACTATGAAAACGAAACAGCCCAATTCGAATATGTGTTTCATCTGCGGCGTTGCAAATCCCGTCGGCTTGCATTTGCACATTTATGAAACCGAACCGGGAGTAGTCGAATCGACCTACACGGCACCCGACCACTTTCAAGGTTACCCCGGCGTCCTGCACGGCGGAATTGTGGCGGCACTGCTCGACGAGCTCAGCGGGCGAGCCCACATGGGCAGCGATCCGGTGCGTCCGCGTTTCATGTTCACCGGCAAATTGGAAGTGAAGTATCGTAAGAATGTGCCGGTCGGCAGGCCGCTGAAAATCATCGGCAGGGCCGGAAAACTCCGAAGTAAGATGGCGGAAAGCTGGGCCGGCATTTACGATCCGGAAACCAACGAACTGCTCGCGGAAGCGAACGCGCTGCACATCAATGTGCCGGAGGACCAATTTGACCTCTCCATGCTTCCGCAACTGGGCTGGAGAGTTTATCCAGACGACTGATCTCCATGGCGGACAGGTATCTTGTATAATAAAGACGCCTGTTCTCCTTTGGGAGCAAACCATGATTACCAAGTATCATCGTCCTCAATCACTAGATGAAGCCTTGAAGTTGTTGGCGCGACCCAACACATTACCGCTCGGCGGCGGAACCCTCCTTTCTCATTCCAAAACGGATTCCGTCGAGGTGGTGGACCTGCAAGCCCTCGGCTTGAGCTCGATCAAGAAGACTGGTAACAATCTGGACATCGGCGCGACCGCGACCCTCCAACAGCTGCTCGAAGATGCGAACTGTCCGGAGGCCGTGAAAACAGCACTAAGACTCGAGGCGCCGCTCAACCTCCGCAACGCGGCCACAGTGGCGGGGACTATCGTTTCCTGTGACGGGAGGTCCACTTTTGTTACTGCATTGCTGGCCTTGGATGCAAAACTCGACATCCAGAATTCCGGAAACGCCAATCGTATGCCAGCGTCAGGAAACCAAATCACAGTCCCGAATTCACCGGAAATGAATATCGGCGGCTACCTGCCCCTCCGCCCGCGCGGGCTCATCACATCGATTTCCATACCAGCAAATGTAAAGGTTGCTTTCGACTCTGTCTCGCGCACACCTGCTGATAAACCCATGGTCTGCGTTGCATTAACGCAATGGACCTCCGGCCGAACGCGGCTGGCCGTGGGTGGATACGCTCACGCGCCGATGCTTGCCATGGATGGAACCGAGGCGGAAGGCATCGAAGCGGCAGCGCACAACGCGTTCCACGAAGCCACCGATGAATGGGCTTCTGCTGAATACCGGATGGACGTAGCCGCGACGCTGGCAAAGAGATGCCTGGTTAATTTGAAAACACGCTAACTCTACGTCGAAATCAGTCCAGAAATGCCCAGTTAGTTAAGGCATTCAACCGCTGATACATCTGGCATGAACCATTCCAAAACAGCTATATTGCCAACCATCACCGAGACTCTCCAGGGAGTGGTCGTTGTCCTGTCGTTTGTATTTATCGTGCTTGTTCTGTTCATTGTTTCCTCGCGCCTGTTCTACCCTTATCAACTCGAGTGGATGGAAGGCGCGGGGCTCGTTCAAGTGAGTCGCATACTGGCGGGCAAGACACTATACGTTCCGCCTTCGGTGGACTTCGTTCCGCTCATTTATCCGCCGTTATATTTTTATTTCTCGGCATTGGTTGCCGAAGTTATCGGTCTCGGCTTTGGCGCACTGCGACTTGTTTCGTTTTTATCGTCGGTCTTATGTGCGGCGATCATTTTTCTTGCAGTCAAAGAAAAGACAAACAGTAGATTCGCGGCGGTGCTTGGGGCGGGGTCTTTTGCATCAACATTCATGCTCACGGGTCAATGGCTCGACATCGCCCGCACCGACATGCTCGCGGCCGGGCTCTCAATGCTCGGAATTTTCCTGGCGCGCGAAACGGAAGAGAACATCGTCGCCACCTTTTGTTCAGGCATTGTCTTTGCCTTGGCATTCCTTACGAAACAGAGCGCTCTGATCGTGGGTCTGGCCGCGGTTGCCTACTATCTTCTTTTCAACCGACGACGTGCCGTCGCGCTGATGCTCTCTTTCGGTTTGTCCCTATTCATTCTGTATGGGATCTTCTGGCTTAATAGCGCGGGCTGGATTAATTACTACTTGTTCACGATTCCTGCGGCCCACGCCTTCGATATCAGCCTGGGCCGAATCTTCAGCGTGCTCCTTAGCCAGTTTGGCTCCGTTCCGATATTCCTGGTTGTGGGGCTCTTGCCAATGCTCGTCACGCCCGGCAGACTGCTGCAGGACGGGCCGTACCGCTATTATGCTGCCCTGGCTGGGGCGTTGATCGTGACGGGGATCGTCGGCCGACTGAATGCTTTTTCGGGGTCCAATGTGTACGTTTCGTCCTATCTGGGCATTGCACTTCTGATTGGCTTGGAAACAGGTTGGCTGATCCAATTTGCCAAACAAACTAACCTCCATCCCATTTTGATTCTCGTCGAATGGATTTTCCTGTCCGCGCAATTCGCGATTCTCAGCCCAGCGTATTTCCAAACCAAAACCATCCCAACCCAACAAGATCGCGCGGCGGGCGACGCCTTGGTTGACAAGATAAGAAGTTACCAAGGCGACGTCCTTTTGTTGGACAATAATTATCTGGCGCTGTATGCCGGCAAAAAACCCTATTTCAACGAGATGCCTATGTCCGAAATCAGCGGACAGGGCAATTTATATCCGATGCCACAATGGAAAGGGTTGGAGCCACAAATCAAGGATTTGATTCATGCTCCCGGCACCGCGGCGATCATGGTTGATTTCGCACTGCCGATCAAAAGCATGATCGTCGATTGCAGGCAACAACCCATCAGCTATGCTGATAAAATTGTTTTCGAACCGGTTGCCGGTCCTCCGAACAGCCGCCCGAGTTTAATCATCACGTGTCATTAAGATTGCGGAGCATTGCAGGCGATGCAAAAGACCTCTTTTACTTCAATCAATTTGCATAGCGGATTGAGGACCCTCGCGATCTTACTGGCGACCATTTATTTGGCGGTCGTTATCTACGTTATCGCTTCGCGGATCGATTACCGATATCATTTGGAATGGATGGAAGGCGTATCCCTCGGCCAGGTCTATAGAATAATGAACGGCCAAAGCATCTACGTCCCCGCGTCCCCGGCATTTGTCTCGACAATTTACCCGCCCTTATATTTCTTCCTGGCTGCCTTGGTTGCAGCTTTTACCGGTATTGGATTCTTGCCCTTGAGACCGATCTCAGTGGCTTCCACATTGGGTTGCATGATTATCATTTACCGTATGGTTAAGAACAAGACCAACTCAGAGTGGATTGGTTTTGTAAGTGTAGGTTTGTTTGCAGCAACCTTCCGCGCTGGCGGGGCCTGGTTCGATATTGGTCGGGTGGACATGCTTTTCGTTTTTTTGAGTTTATGCGGGATTTACTTGTCAGGAATAGCAACAAATTGGAATGCAATAGCGGCAGGCGCATTTTTTGCCCTATCTTTCCTGACAAAGCAGACCGTGACGGCAATACTTGCCGCAACATTTCTATCCATGCTGATCTCGTCCCCCAAACAGGCTCTGCAATTCCTGGTGAGCTTTGGTGTGCTATCTGCCGTGGCATACTTCATCATCAACAGGTTGACAAACGGCTGGTACGAATTCTATATTTTTGTCTTGCCCGCCGCCAACCGCATAACATGGTCCGCCGTGCCTACTTTGCTGGCAAGAGGTTTTGGAATAGAGGCCTTGATGCTGGTCGTTAGCTGCCTCCCATTCCTGCTTAATCCTCGCAAAGTCTTGCAAGATAGGCTACACCGTCATTATTATCTTGCAATTGGGGGGATGATAGCGGCATCGGCAATGGGATTAATTTACCCAGGAGCATATGACAACGCCGCGATTCCAGCGTATGCGGGCCTCAGCATCCTAGCCGGACTGGGAGTCAGTTGGCTAAGCTTATCTCCAGTCCAATCAGAATTAAAGGCAGCCCCAGGAAACATTCTTGTTCCATATCACAATTATCTAGCCCTGTTCGCAGGCAAGAAAATGTACTTCAACATAATTGCTTACGATCAATTCGCCGGGCAGTACTCTCACAAGAGTCTGCAGCAGTTAAATAGATTCAAGGAGGAGCTGAATTCAACACCTTTTGCTGTTATTGTCATGGATAATAATAGGGGCCCCTTCGAGAAGACAACGTGCGTGGACGTCAGTCAGATTCAATATCCATCCAATAGCACGTTTGTTCCTGTGACAGGAAGGCCCATTCGGCCAATGACTCTTTACACTCAAATTCCGTGAATGCATCTCAGTATTTAAGGCTTAAGGATCACCATGAATATCAACCTAACTCTTAACGGCTCTTCATACAACATAGAATATCATCCAAGTGAGACTTTGTTTTCCGTGATTCGCCGACTTGGTTTCTATGGAATCAAATTTGGCGACGAAAATGGATTGACTGGCGCCGATACTGTTTTGTTGGATGGCAAGCCGATCAACGCAGGATCCATGCTGGCCGCGCAAGCCGAAGGCCACGACATCGTCACGATTGAGGCCCTGGGCGAGCACCCGGATCAGGGCTGGAAAAAAACCGAAGGGTTGCATCCGCTGCAAAAGGCGTTCGTCGAATCCGGCGCGATCCAATGCGGATACTGCACGCCGGCACAGATCCTCGCCGCAAAAGCCCTACTGGATAAAAACCCAAATCCGAGCGAAGACGAAGTCCGCGAAGCCATCTCCGGTGTCTTATGCCGATGTACGGGTTATCTCAAACCAGTGCAGGCTGTGATAAAAGCTGCCGCAATCATGCGCGGCGATGAGCCCGTGAATTGGGAATCGGTCAATTGGGATTTGGGAAGACCGCCGGAAACGAACCCACGCATTTCTGAGTCGGGAAGCGACCAATTCGCAAATCTATTGACCAAGCCCAAGGTGGTCATCACGCCTGAAACTCAAAAATATCAGACTGTTGGCAAGCCCGAAAAGAAAGTGGACGCGATTAAATTGGTACAGGGCAAGCCTGCTTTCACCGCCGACATTGAAAAGCGCGGCTTGTTGTACGCCAAGGTTCTGCATTCGCCACATGCCCATGCCCGTCTCAGAAAGATTGACGCCAGCAAGGCGCGCGCACTCAAAGGCGTGGCAGCCGTATTGACATGGCAGGATATCCCGCGCGTGGTCTATTCGACGGCTGGCCAATCCGATCCAATACCGGGTCCGCTTGACACATTCTCGCTCGACAACAAGGTTCGCTTCGTCGGCGACCGTGTAGCGTTCGTCGCGGCCGAGACGCTGGAGATCGCAGAGAAGGCATTGAGTTTGATTGAAGTCGAATATGAAGTACTGGATTCCATTCTTGATTCGCGCCGGGCGATGAAGGCGGGCGCGATTCGAATTCACGATGAACCAGAATTTGTCAACTTCGCCGATTCACACCCCGAAAAGAATCTCGCGGCGGAAATCCGCATCGACATCGGGGATGTCGAAAAAGGATTCAAAGAGGCGGATCAAATCTTTGAAGGCGAATACGAAGTGCCGAAGGTTCAGCAGGTCTCGATAGAGCCACATGTGTGTGTCACATATTGGGATGAAGACGATCGCTTGGTGATCCGCACCTCGACACAGGTTCCATTCCATGTGCGCCGCCAGCTTGCACCCGTGCTCGGACTTCCCGTGAAGAGAATCAGGGTCATCAAGCCGCGCATCGGAGGCGGCTTCGGCGGCAAGCAAGAAGTACTGATGGAAGATGTGGCCGCACATCTGACCATTGCAACGAAGCGACCCGTGATCTACGAATATACGCGTGAGGAAGAATTCATCGCGGCGCGTTCACGCCATCCCATGCGAATAAAAATGAAAACCGGCGTGAAGAAAGACGGCACGATCACAGCCAACGAGATGTACGCGCTGTCCGATACCGGCGCCTACGGCTGTCACGCCTTGACCGTCACCGGCAACACCGGACACAAATCCATGGCGTTATATGTTGGCGATGGCGAATATCGCAAATCACCGAATATCCGCTTCTATGCCGATATTGTTTACACCAATACGCCTCCGGCCGGCGCGTTCCGCGGTTACGGCGTGCCGCAAGGCTATTGGCCGGTGGAACGTCACATGGAAAAGATCACGCGCGCCTTGAACCTGGACCCGCTCGAATTCCGGTTGAAGAACGCGATTCATCCCGGCGAATACCATCCATTCTCCACCGCGTGGAACGAGGGCCGCGAGCCGAGGCCGGAGATCATTCACACCGTTGGACTCGAGCAGTGTGTTCAACAGGGCAAAGCCGCGATTGGCTGGGATTCGAAATTTGGAAATAGAGAGTGGCACCTGGGCCAAAATGCACGGCGCAAAGGTATCGGCGTTGCGCTGGTGATGCAAGGGACGGCCATTCCCTATCTGGATATGGGTGGTGCATCGATCAAGATGAACGATGACGGCTCATTCAATTTGCTGGTAGGAGCGACCGACCTGGGCACCGGCTCAGATACTGTGCTGGCCCAGATGGCTGCTGAAGTCCTGGGAGTGCCGCTGGAAGACATTATCTGCTATTCATCAGACACCGACTTCACGCCATTCGATAAAGGCGCCTACGCCTCATCCACAACCTATATTTCCGGCGCGGCGACGGTCAAAGCGGCGGAAATGGCGGCCGAACGAATCAAAGTGCGCGCGGCAAGAATGTTGGCAGTAGATGATTACAAAACGATTCAGCTCGCCAACAAAGCCGCGATCGCTCCAAACGGAAAGTCCATCTCGCTGGCAGAAATTGCGCTGGATACATTGCACAGGAATGAACAGGAACAGATCATGGGCATCGGCTCGCATGTCTCGCCGTCGTCACCTCCGCCGTTCGCTGCTCAATTCGCGGAAGTGACCGTGGACAGCGAAACCGGCGCCGTTAAGGTGGAGAAACTCGTGATGGCGGTTGACTCAGGTGTCATTGTGAACCCGCTGACCGCTTCGGGACAAATCGAAGGCGGCATGACCCAAGCTCTGGGCTACGCTGTCTGCGAAGAAATGCGTTACGATGAAGAAGGCAGGGCCATCGAACGCGATCTGGACCGCTATCATATCTTCCGTGCCGACGAAATGCCGGAGCTCGAAACGATCTTTGTGGAAACCTTTGAGCCGAGTCATCCGTTCGGAGTGAAGGCTGTGGCAGAGATTCCGATGGACGGTGTCGCGCCGGCGGTGGGCAACGCCATCCTGGACGCCATCGGAGTCAATGTGGATGATAATCCGGTCACCCCTGAAAAAGTTTGGAAGGCAATGAGAGGAAAATAAGCACAGAGACCTGATGGTTCTGCCTCCATCAGGTCTCTTGATAAGATATTTTATACCTATGAAATATGACGCCGGCAAGCACCGTACCCATTTATTTCGCAGGAAACGTCGCGGGCCACTCTTGCCAATTGGTTTGATTATCGCGGCCGCCTTGCTCGGCATCTTCTTCTCGCTCATCCCGACAGACTTCCTGCGGAATTCTCTGCCGATCAACGTTTCCATTCCGACCTTCACGCCAATTCCAATCCTGCCAACGATCACGCGCACGCCGCGGCCGGTCAACGCACATGGCGGGACGATTGTTTTCACCTGCACGCGCGGCGACACCAACCACATCTGCGGCATCAACGCCGATGGAACGGATTTCCGGCAGATCACGAACGCCGAACGAAACGATTATTATCCAGCCTTCGATCCGCTAAGCCAGAACGTGGTCTTTGCCGCCAACTATCAGGGCGGATTCGATCTGTTTGCAGTAGATCTCAACAGCGGCAACGTTTCGCAATTGACCTACAACATCGGCAACGTTTTTTCACCGAGTTTCTCGCCGGATGGACAGCAAATTGTTTTCGTCAACCGCGTCGGCGGCGGGCCCTATTCACTGTGGATCTCAGGACGCAATGGAGAATATCCGCATTCGATCTACACCGGAACAAACACCATTGTCGCCGTGTCCTGGTCACCCAGCGGGGACCGCATTGCCTTTGCCATGGCAGTCGACCAGCAGAATTCATACGAGATATTTTTGCTGAACGTCGATGATCTCAGGCAGCCTCCGCAGCGAATCACCAAGGGCTTGCCCGGTATCGACGGCAGCCTGGTCTGGTCACCGGACGCGAAGAATCTGTTATTCTGCGCCGGCCCCGACAAATTGAAGAACATTTATCGCGCCGACATCAATAACGAAGTACCGATTCAACTGACCAACGGCGGATTCAACAACGCCGCCGCGGCGTATTCCCTGGATGGGCAGTTCATTGTCTTCAATTCCCTTCGCAATAACAATAACGCCAATCTCTACATCATGCGCTCCGACGGAACCGATGAACATCAACTTACCAATGACACGGAGCCCGATTGGCAGCCGGAATGGGGACCATGATTTGAATGTCACGGCGAGGCACAACACCTGCGCTGCCAGCGCAGGTCAGCGATGTGGCCATCTCATGCGAAGCGAGATTGCTTCGGGAAACCACTCGCGTGACCATGTGATAATGATAAAATGCAGACAGCATGAAGACCATTTATCAAGCGCTTGAAGAACTAGAAAAAAGCAATGAACCGGCTGCATTATGTACGGTTGTCAAGAGCCAAGGCTCAACACCGAGGCATGTGACCAGCAAGATGCTTGTTTATCCCGATGGGCATTTCATCGGCACCGTGGGCGGCGGCGACCTTGAGCATCGCGTCATGGACGAGGCCTGGATGGCCATCGCCGACGGCAAATCGCGTCTGCTTTCCTACAATATGTCCGATCCATCGCGCGGTGACCCGGGTGTATGCGGCGGACAAGTGGAGGTGTTTGTGGAACCCATCCTGCCCCCGGCAGCAATCGTCGTCATCGGCGGCGGACACGTCGGTAAAGCCGTCGCGCACCTGGCGAAATGGCTGGGCTTTCGCGTCTTGGTCTCCGACGACCGGCCCGAATTCTGCAACAAGGAGTTGATCCCTGATGCCGATGCGTTCTTCATTTGCCCGATGCAGGAATTGCCGAAACAGATGAAGATTGACAAACGCACGTATCTCATCCTGACCACGCGCGGCTCGTCCGTGGACGCAGCCGGACTCGGCTCTTTGCTGGATTCTCCAGCGGCCTACATCGGTGTGATCGGATCAAAACGTCGCTGGGCAACCACGGTCAAAGACCTGAAAGCCCGCGGCGAGACCGAGGAAAAAATCGGCCGCGTCCATTCCCCGATCGGCCTGGAACTGCAGGCCGAAACGCCGGAAGAAATCGCGGTCAGCATCATGGCTGAGATTTTGATGATCCAGAATGGTGGCAGCGGCAAGGCCATGAAGTCCTAGCGGCCGTTTCCCTGCAACGTTGGTCGGCCCGGTGCGTATAAGAATAAGACAAATGGGTGCTTGTAACGCCCCCGTCCATCGGCTATAATCAGGCCGTTCTCGCTGAAGAGATCATGCCAAAACAAAGGAGTTAGACATGGCCAGAATTTTTGATGTTATCGAATATCCAAATGAAATGACCGATGAACTCGTCCATCGCTTCCCGGATGACAGTTCCATCGGAGATTATCGAATCGGCTCACAGGTGATCGTGCGCGAGGCCCAGGCGGCGGTCTTCTTCCGCGACGGAAATGCGCTCGATGTCTTCCATGCCGGGCGCCACACCATTGCAACCGCTAACGTGCCGTTGCTCATCAATTGGATCGGCAAAGCGTTCAACGACCGCACGCCCTTCCCCGCTGAAGTCTATTTCGTCTCGATGAAGGAATGGGCCAACAAGAAATGGGGCACGCCGCAACCGATCATTGTCCGCAATCCCGGTGTGGGGTTGGGCGTGGCTCTCTTGCAGGGTTTTGGAACTTATTCCTTCCAGATCAGCGATCCGCAAATGTTTGTCACCAAGATCGTCGGCACGCAGGGCACATTCCACACTTCCGATATCGAAGATCGTTTGCGGACCATGTTGCTGTCCAAACTTCAAGACATCCTGGGCGAGACCGGCGCGAAGCATTCCGTGCTTGAGATGATTGGCTTGACCGAAGAGCTTGGTGCCGGCGTCCGCGCCAAGGCGCAGGACGATTTCGCCGCGCTCGGCATCCAGCTCAAGACGTTCTACATCGGCAACTTGAAGCCTTCTGATAAGTCAGCTCAGGAATTGCGCGACATGGGCATGCTCGATATGGCGACCTACACCCAACTGCAAGCGGCGGATGCGATGCGCGACGCGGCCAACAATCAAAGTGGCGGCGCAGGCCTGACAGCAGGCATCGGTGCTGGAATGGGCATTGGCAACTTGATGGGATCTGCGCTTCAAGGCGGCATGGCGAATACTGCACAAGGCGGTGCGGCCGGCGCAGCAGCTGCCAGACCATCGAGTGGTGGCGGCGGAAGCATGCCCGATGTGATGACCCCCTCCGAAGCGGCCGGCTTCTTGAAAGTTTCCGAAGAAGATGTCATGGCGGCCATTCAGGATGGCTCGCTCAAAGCCAAGAAGCTTGGCAATGCCTATCGCATCAGCAAGGAAGCGGTGGAAGACTTCCTAAAGAGCTGAGTTCAAGATATAAGACGAAAAAGAGTCTGGCCGCTCCAGACTCTTTTTGATTCTGACTTCGTAAATCTATTCCAGATCGCTTAATACATCCACCACGGAATTCAACACATCGCTGGCGAGAACGGAGGCGGGAGTGCCTAAATCGTCTGCGGCGTAGAGACCAGCTTGGGCGTGAATCCAGGCACCGGCCACCGCGGCCTCAAACGCCTCCAAGCCCTGGGCGCGCAGGCCCACAATCAGGCCGGCGAGAACGTCGCCCGTTCCGGCACGCGCCAGAGCCGGTGAGGCAACCGGAATCATCGTCACGCGCCCATCCGGCGACGCAATCAGCGTGAACGCGCCCTTCAATACGACCACATGATTCCATTCTTTCGCGAATCGACTCGCGATTCCAAATCGGTCTCCTTGAATCTCTTCTTTCGACAAACCGGTCAGCGCCGACATCTCGCCCGGATGCGGTGTCAGCACGGTTTGCGCGGGCAACAACTTATGCCAGCCTTTAATGGATGCCAGCAGCTTCAAACCGTCGGCGTCGAAAACCAGCGGCGGCAGCGTCCCGCTTTTTTCGTCGGTCTTTTCGATCTCTTCGTGAACGAAACCGATTCGTCCGCTTGCTTTCTTCGGCATGGACTTTCCGGTCAGCAAATTTTCGATGAACTCTTTGGTGGTGTTCTCCATTCCAAAGCCGGGACCGATCAATATCGCGGTGGCACGTTCAAGATTTTTCACGAGTACCTCTGCCGCGCTTGCGGACACCACGCCCAGTTCATGCGGCAATAGAAGCCACGTCGCTTCCGGGAATTGACCTGCCAGCGCGGCGTGCAGCGGGGTCGGAACGGCGAGCGTGACCAGTCCGGCGCCGACGCGGTACGCGGCCTGACCGGATAACAAAGCAGCTCCGGTATAATTGACCGATCCCGCCACGATCAGCGCCGTGCCGAATGTCCCTTTATGCGAATCGAGCGGACGCTCCGGCAACAATCCAGCGACCATTTCTTCTTCGGCAACTTCAGTTTGCAACGACGCAAACGATTTCATATCCGCAGGCAAGCCAATATCCACAACCTGCAAGTCACCGACCAATTCATACGCCGGAAGTTTGAGCAAGCCTTGCTTGACCGCCGCCATCGTGACGGTGAGATTTGCGGGAATGGTCTCATCGGCGGCTTCGCCTGTGTCGCAATCCACGCCGGACGGGCAGTCCACTGCGATCACGAACGGCAGCTCTTCCGCTTCCTCGATGCTGCCCAAAGCGTGGGCAAGGATATTAGCAACGTCATCCTTCAACGGCAGCTTGATTCCGGTACCAAGCATACCATCCAAAACAATGGATGCGGTTTGAATAAATTCGCTGAGGCTTCGAAAGTCTTTATCTTCGTCCGCCCACATGATTTCGCCGCCCGCGTCTTTCAGGTGTTTGACCAGCGCATCATCTTTACGTTTGATCAAATAGGCGCGCGTCTGCCAGCCGTCCGCGGCGAGACGCGTAAGTGCAACCAGCGTATCACCGCCATTATTTCCCGCGCCGACCAGACCGAAGACTTCGCGTTCGTCTTCTTCAATCGGCAGATCCTGAATCACTTCCGCCAATCCCTGACCGGCGCTCTGCATCATTTGATCGTAGGTCCAGCCGCTGGCATCGGCTTCTTTTTCAATCGCTTTCATTTGAGATACGGCAACAAGTTTCATATCGTTTCCTTCATTAAGAATCGTATGCTGTGCTTTCATTGTAATCGGTTTGTTGTCCAGTTCCTATGGTTTCAAGTTCAAAGGATCAGGCATCGGGACAAATTTCATGAAAAAAATCTATCCGTCATCGGATCGTCCTACATATGGGATTGCTATTACTAGCGACGGTAATCATTGCGCCACGTTCAGCTAAAGCAGATGGTCCTCCGGCAGGCTTCATGACCTTTTATCTTCGTTTTCACGTTGAGAACATTTCTATTGTCGGCAGCAAGTTATTTCTTTGCAAAGATAAGGACCGCACCATTGGCATGGCTCGTTATCCCTCCACTGGTAAACCGCCATGCTCCTATCGAATGGATTATTGGGGAAATCTTTGCCTTCATATTTGAAGGGGCGTTCATGTCATTCCTCGAACGCATAAATGGGTTACAATTAAACGCGCATATGTCTTAAGTTTCATCATGAATGCCGCCAGTTCTTTGGGAGGAGAGTTAATACTTTATTGGCTCTCCCATTTATCGTGATCCAATCTGGGTTATCAAGAAGTTCTTGATGGAAGAATAATTAACAAAGTGCCGAAACAAATTCTTTTTCTTTAATAGCACTGGAGTCGCCATGGATTGGACAACATTCTATCTGGGCACGGCAGGTGCAGCAGCCACATTGATGGGCTTGCTGTTTATCGGAGTCCAGTTTCGCCTGGGCGAACTCAGGAATGGACCCGTCGGTCGCTGGAAGTTCATCGCACGTTCCACATTTACGATGTACGTTCTGCTTTTTATTCTGCCCATGAGCTTCCTGATACCAAATCTCGGAACCGCCGGACACGCCTCATTTACTTTTATCGTCGTGATCTTCTGCGCGGTGCGCGCTTTTGCAACGTGGCTTCCGATATGGCGCAGCATCAGCCAACGCCGCGAACGAGTGATAGAAACACTATGGTTATTGGTTGGACCACTTGCCGCGTATCTTTTGTTGGCATATTTCGGATTTCAACTCTGTCGTGGCGACAACCCCAACGAAGTTCAAACGAACATCGCGTTGATCTTGATTGTATTCTTTTCCATCGTGTTGCGTAATTCATGGAATCTGCTCGTTGAGTTGCCGAATGAAAAACACAAGAGTCGCTCATAAGGAGAAATTGTGGAATCCAATAATGCTAAATCCATTGACGAATACATCGCCGCCTGCCCCAAAGGTGTGCAGGAAAAATTGAAACAAATGCGTGCGGCCGTCCATGCTGCCGCGCCGCAGGCAATCGAGAAAATCAGCTATCGGATGCCGACATTCTATCTGGAAGGCAATCTCGTCCATTTTGCAGCGCTGAAGAATCACATCGGGTTTTATCCAACGCCGAGCGGAGTGCAGGCATTCATCAAAGAGACGGCAAACTATGCCAGCACAAAAGGAGCGATCCAATTTCCGCTCGATGAACCCCTGCCGCTGAAATTAGTCAGCAAGATCGTCGAGTTTCGAGTCAAGGAGAATCTTGAACGGGCAAAGTTCAAGTCAAGGAAAAGAAAATAGAAAAATGTCATTGCGAGGAGTGGCGTGCGCTGGTCGAGCGGCGCCGAAGGTGCCGATCGAACCCGGCGCCACGACCCGCTACGCGGATCTCGCAACGACATGGCATCATCCCCACAAATCCATGGCAACATCATCCAATCCAAGTGCGAGAAGTTTTTCTTTGGTGGGATAACCTGTCCTTTCGTCCCAGCCGCGCGCTTCGTAATAAGCACCCAGCATCGCCCGAATATCGGGAACGAATCCATCCGTGCCACCAGTGGGCAACGGTTCAAGCAAAGCTTTCGGCAGCTTATCGTTCGCGGCGGTCAAGCCCAATTTGTTATTGGCGGCGCGCTTCATGTTCCAGCCGCGCTCGCCGACTTTCATCATTTCTTCGATGGTCCAATCATAGCCGCAGGCAGCGTTAATCAAGTCCACCTGCATTTGAGGCGCAACATTGGCAAAGATGCACATGACCATCGCGTTATAAACCGTACGCCAGTCCTGATGACGGGCCACGTTCGCGGCTTTGGCGCCGTCGCCATTACGCGGAAAAAATTCAATGCCCAGTTCGGGAGTGGTATGGCCCCAATCCACGAAGAAGTAATCGGATTGATTGTGGCAGGCGCCACGCGGCGAGGTGGCGTACGACAAAGCCATCCCTGAGACTCCGCGCGGGTCATGGTAGGCCACCTCCAATCCGTTGACTTGAACTGCCTCCGCCTCCGCCCCAAAGTATTTTCCCAATCGACGCGAGCCCTGCGCCACCAGGTTTCCCATTCCTTCGCGGTAGGCGGTCATCCTCACCAGTTGACGCGCCGCCACCGCGTCGCCCCATTTTAATTCGAGCCCGCCGGTGTCCTGTGTCGTGATGATCCGCTTTTCGAACAAATAAAATGCAAGACCGATCGTATTGCCCGTGCTGATGGTATCCATGCCGTAGCGGTCGCATAATTCACCCAGACGCGTAATCTCATTCAAATCATCGATCAACAGGTTTGGTCCGAACGATACAATCGTCTCGTATTCTGGACCCTTGCGTTTTGCGTCGTCTTCAAGCTTGACCACGCGCCCGCAGGCGATGACGCAGGCATGGCATGCGCTTTGCCCCGACAAAATCGTTTCGGCCATCGTCGAGCCGGATACCTTATCAACGGATTCGAATCCGCCCTTATGATAATATTTGGCGGGCATCGCGCCGACATATTCGGAATAATCGGCCGCACTGGCGGTCCCCAGTTCGTGCAATACGCGCGCTTCATTGTCCTGCTTCAGCGTGCGATTGGATTCGGATCGCAGAGCCCCATAACGAACGGAATGAACGAGCGGCAAGGTTTGTCTACCATGGACCGCAATCGCTTTTAGATTCTTCGAGGCCATCACGGCGCCGAGTCCGGTCCGTCCCGCGGTCCGTCCGTGATCGCAATAAATTCCCGCAAACAAAACGCCGTGCTCGGCCGCCGGACCAATGACCGCCACGTGCACACCAGGCCGGCCGATTTCCTGCTTGACTAAATCCTGCGTCTCATACGTATCCTTGCCCCATAGGTGCGCCGCGTTCCGGACCTCGAGCCTTCCATCTTCAATCCAAAGATAAATTGGCTCTTCGGCCTTTCCCGTCAGCCACAGGCCGTCGTATCCCGTAAAGCGAAGTTCAGGTCCCCAAAACCCGCCGCAATTGGATTCGGCCCAAAGGCCGGTAGCCGGTCCCTTGCCGCAGACCACAAAACGTCCAACCGTCGGACCGGAGGTCCCGGTCAGCGGGCCATTCATGAAGAGCAATGGCGCTTCCGGAGAGAATGGATCAAGATCTTTGGTCAGGTGTGGATACAGCAAGCGCGCCGCAAGCGACGCGCCTCCAAGAAAAGCCCGCTCCCATGCCTCAGGAATTTTATACTCCTGCGATGTACCGGTGGAAAGATCAACCCTTAGAATCGGCTGCATGATCATAAAATGTCGGTGGTGATTTCACGGCAACAACGCATAAAATCCAACACCACGGGCACGTTGCGCATCATATAAGCAAGGTTTCCATCCAATTTTAGCTTGTTCACCATCAGGGCAGATATCGGGTCAAGTTTGCCGCGCAAGAGTGACGTGACATCATCATATGTCGTGCGAAGAATATAGGTAGGCTTAGCATACTTCGCCGGATCAGGATTATATTCGACTCCTCGGCATTTTCCGTGCCACAGATCAAAATATAATAGCAATCGTTGAGTCAAGGTGCCCGCCGGTTGAATGTCAATTAGTAAATCGCCTTCCCATTTTTTCGCCACCTCGTTGTAATGCGAATCGTTATTGAGCTTGTCTTCCAAGAGATTCAACCAGTCAGCGGATGGAAATACAGCAGGCATACCGTTCTCCTTTGTCAATAGCTTGGGAAATATTTTACCACTCCATGCAAAGTCCTCGCACTTACGAGCTAGGTTGAAATTTTAACCTACCCAACTCTTGCACAATTCACCAAGATGGTCTATGCTTGGATTTGGGCATCATTCGCCAATCGGAAGGAGGTGTCGTGCTGCGGACGCTCTTTCTATCTTGCTGATTGATTACTTCGACCTAAGATAAATTTCTCAATTGGAGGAGAATTCTCATGAAGAAACTGTACACAGTTCTGGCAGTCATCATGGCGGCCGCGTTCGTTCTCAGCGCGTGCGGTTCCGCGCCCACACCTGCTCCCCCACCAACGTCAGCACCGGTCTCCCAGGCAGCACCAACCCAGGTTCCGCCCACGGCGGCGAATACAGTCGTGCCTGATCTGCTGGCCACCATCAAAGCGCGCGGCACGTTGGTCATCTCCACTGATCCGGCCTACCCGCCTCAGTCTGAAATCAAGGCCAGTCCCGTCCGAACACCGGGAACGAAGTGCACTTCCGACCAGAAAACTCTTGGTGAAATGGAAGGATTCGATATCGATGTTGCCGCCGCGATCGCCAAAGGATTGGGTGTGGAACCCTGCTGGGTTACGCCGGACTGGACTTTGATCGTCGCAGGCAATTGGGCTGGCCGCTGGGATATCAGCGTCGGTTCGATGACGATCACACCGGAGCGCGCCAAGGCTCTGTATTTTGCACAACCCTACTACACGACACCGGCCGCCATGTTCGTTTATAAAGCCAATACCACCTACGCCTCACCCGCTGATTTAAGCGGAAAGAAGATCGGTGTTTGCGGCGGCTGCACCTACGAAAGTTTCCTGGAGAACTCATTAGTTCTGCCAGGCGAGAACATCAACTTTGTGGTCAAGAACGCGGTAGTCAAAACCTATGATACGGACAGCACCGCTCTGGCAGACCTCGAACTCGGCGACGGCGTTCGCCTCGACGCAGTCATTACTGCTCAGCCGACCGGTCAGGCTGAGATCCAGAACGGCAAGCCCCTCAAGCAACTCGGCGATCCCCTTTACTACGAGTATCTTGCTCCAGCGATTGACCGCAGTTCGTCTTTGGATCCTCATTCGTTCATCGCTGCCGTGTCGCAGGTCGTCCAGGGCCTGCACAAAGACGGCACCCTCTCGAAATTGTGCGTCCAGTGGGAAGGAAGTGATTTGACAACGGCTGCCGCAACCTTCGACGCATCTCAGTTTGGACAGTAAGGCTTACGCTAAGATGAGGAGTTGAGAACAACTCCTCATCTTTCTTTACGCCACCTCTCAGAAATGATCTTGATCGCACAATCCGCGCAAGAGAAACCCGCATAAGAGAGACTATGACTACTGAACATCTTGAAGGGCCGGCTTCCGTGGAGGATCCGCACCAGGCGATGGGCGAGTCGCTGGTCGCGCTGCAGCAAAGGAAACGCGTGATCCAGGGTCTGAAAGTGACCGGAGTGTGGATCGGATTAATTGCCGTGGTCACAGCCGGCATGTTGATGCTGCATATCTCGCCAAGCTATATGCTTGAGCATTATGATGTCATCCTGCAGGGCGCAGGAACCACCATCTATGTCTCGCTGGTCTCGATCGCGATTGCCACGATCCTGGCGCTTTTTGGTTCTATTTCACGTCTGTCTTCCAATCCGATCGCGCAAGGGATTTCGGGGTTCTACGTATCCTTGGTTCGAGGCACACCGCTCCTGATTCAAATTTATGTTATTTATCTGGGATTGCCGCAAATCGGCGAGCAGCTGACGGGATTAGGATTTCCGGCAATCGGCAAGCTATTCATCCTGGATGCCGTCCCGGCGGGTATCCTGGCGTTGAGTCTGAACTATGGGGCGTATATGACGGAAATTTTCCGCGCCGGCCTGCAGTCGATCAGCTACGGCCAGCGCGAAGCCGCCATTGCATTGGGCATGACTCCCTGGCAGGTGATGAGGCGAGTCATCCTGCCGCAGGCGATCCGCATCATCATTCCCGATGTCGGCAATCAATTCATCGCCATGCAAAAAGATTCGGCTCTGGTTTCCGTGATGGGCGTCTGGGAGATTACGTTCATTGCGAATCGCTATGCCCGCCGCGACAGCAAATACATGGAAATGTTCCTGGTCGCGGCCGCCGCCTACTGGATATTGACCATCCTTTCTTCATGGCTTCAAGGCCGGCTGGAAAAACGGATGGCACAAGCCTATGAGCGCTGAACCACTCATCCGAGTCGCCGGCCTGCACAAATGGTTTGGCATGCTGCATGTATTAAGCGAGATCTCCCTTGAAGTCCAGGCCCGCGAAGTAGTCTGCATTATTGGTCGAAGCGGTTCGGGCAAGAGTACCCTCTTGAGGTGCATCAACTTCCTCGAGGAGCCGTCCGCTGGAAAAATCATGGTGGACAACCTGGTGGTCGAAGCAGGCAACAGGGGCCGCGAACATCGCAAGCTTGTTCACGAAATCCGTCTGAAAACCGGTATGGTATTTCAAGAGTTCAACTTATTTCCTCACATGTCGGTGTTAGAAAATGTGGCGGAGGGTCCAATCACCGTAAAAAAAATGGATCGCAGCAAAGCGGTCAAAATCGCTGAAATGAATTTGGACCGCGTCGGCCTGCTCTTCAAAAGGAATGAGTATCCAAACCGCCTCTCGGGCGGACAAAAGCAGCGGGTCGCCATCGCCCGTGCCTTGGCCATGGAGCCACAGGTGATGCTGTTCGATGAGCCAACTTCCGCCCTTGACCCAGAATTAATCGGGGAGGTCCTGAACGTGATGAAAAAACTCGCCCAGGAGGGCACAACCATGCTGGTAGTAACCCATGAAATGGGATTCGCCCGCGAAGTCGCAGACCGTGTGGTGGTCATGGCTGAGGGCGAGATCATTGAACAAGGAGCGCCAGATAGCGTGTTCAATGCGCCGCACGATCCGCGGACCCAAGCCCTGATCGAACGCTATCGCTCTGGCGGAGCCAAGTGAGGATTCATGGGAATTGCGGGCGGCATCAAATCCTGGGCCAAGAATTGATGAAAAAGTCGAAACATCCCCTTGCGCAATGCGCAAAATGGGTCTATGCTTTGAAGCTTAAGCAACAATCGCCAAGTCGATCAAGAAAAATAAAGGAGTGAGAAAAAGATGAAAAAGGTCTATGCAATATTGAGTGTATTGATTTTGGCCAGCCTGCTTGCCGCATGCGGCCCGGCGCCTACGGCGGCACCGCCGGTGATGGAGACCGTCGTTGTGACCTCGGTAGTCACTCAGGCGCCAACGGCTGCCCCTCAGCCTACAGCCGCGCCAACACCGGTTGCCACGGTTGATCCATCCACTCTGGCGTATAAGGGTAAGCTGACCGTCTGCTCGGATATACCGTATCCGCCCTTTGAATTCTACGATGATAGCGGCAATCCGGCCGGTCTCGACATCGATCTGGCAACTGGGCTTGCCAGCCGTCTGGGACTTCAGGCGCAAATCATCAACACCGTGTTCGATACAACCATTGAGGCTGTAACCGGCGGCAAATGCGATGTTATCATGTCGGACATGAACATCACAGCCACGCGCAATAAGCAGATCAGCTTCATTCACTATTTGGATGTGGGCCAGTCCATCCTGGTCGCAAAGGGCAATCCCAAGAACATCGGTGCTGCGACCGATCTGTGCGGTCAGAGTGTGGCGGCGGAAAGCGGCACCACCGAGGTGGATTACCTGCAAGGAACTGGTGATTATCAAGGCGCGGGCCTCGCTGCCGACTGTTCAAAAGCTGGCAAGCCGCAAGTCACGGTGGTCGCGACCGAGAAAGATTCGGACGCTCTCCAGCAACTGCAGGCTGGCAAAGTGGTCGCCTATTTCGCGGACACGCCGGTCGCGGGTCAATACGTGGCCAAGTTCCCGGATCAATTCCAGTTAATCGGCCAGCCGATCGAGCCGGCACCAGTCGGCATTGGTGTTCCATGCGGCGGCGCGAGTGATTGCACCAACGTGCCTCTAACCCCGCTTGGTCAGGCCGTCCAGACAGCACTCAAGAGCATGATGGCCGATGGATCGTATGCCAATATCCTTACAAAATATGGCGCACAGCAGTCGGCGGTTCAGCTCCCATAAACTAATCAAGTTGGTGTGGCGATAGAGTTGCAATTGAGGAATACGGGCCGATCGGGTAGGCCTCCGGAAGGCCTGTATTCCTTCCTTTTGAGAATGCGAGGCATTTCATGTATCATTTCGATTGGTCTGTCTTCTGGCAATACATCTGGCCCCCCACTGCCTTTCAGGATCCGTTAATTCGTAATGGTCTGATCGTCACGGTGGTCGTCAGTGTTATCGCGCAAGCACTGGGCGTGGTGCTAGGGCTTTTTGCCGCTCTAGGAAAGATGTCGAAGCTGGCCCCGTTGCGTTGGCTCGCAGAAGTCTATATTTGGTATTTCCGAGGCACACCTCTGATCGTTCAGATGTCATTATTGTTTTTTGGATTCGGCGTCACGCATATCTACGATTTTCCCGATCTCATTGTTGGGGCCATCACCATCACGGGAGCCATCCAGGCAGGCACATTGGCGCTGGGCATCAACGAAGGAGCCTACATGGCCGAAATTGTTCGTGCCGGGATCGAGTCGATTGATCCGGGCCAAATGGAGGCCGCCAAATCGTTGGGCATGACGTACGGCCTGGCCATGCAACGCATCGTCCTGCCCCAGGCCGCCAAGGTGATCATCCCGCCCTTGGGAAACGAGTTCAACAATATGATGAAAACCACTTCCTTGATGGTGGTCATCTCCGCCGGAGAATTATTTTTTGGATTCGAGCAAGTTAATGCGCGCATTTTCAAGCCCTTTGAACTGTTTATCGCGGCCTCGTTGTATTATCTCGTCTTGACCACTATCTGGTCATTTATTCAGGCACGGATCGAATCCGGGCTCGGCGAAAGAAAAGGGCTGGAACGCGGGCCAAGCATGATGGAACGCCTTTTCTCTGGCTCAACCGGAAAGGGAGCGCGCTAAAATGGCTACGCCCAAGACAAAACTGAAAGACAGCAACATCATCGTCAAAGCCGAAAAAGTCAACAAGTATTTTGGCTCGCTGCATGTCTTGAAGAATATTGACCTGGAAGTCCGCAAGAACGAGGTAGTCGTGATCATCGGCCCGTCGGGCTCTGGCAAAAGCACCTTCTTGCGCTGCATCAATCATCTGGAAAAAATCAACAGCGGACATATTTATGTCAATGGCCACATGATCGGCTACCATGATCGCAATGGCAGATTGGCGGAAGACAGCGAACGAAACATAGCGCGTCAGCGCGCCGAGATCGGCATGGTGTTTCAGCGATTCAATTTGTTCCCGCATTTGACTGCCATTGAGAATATCATTGAAGCACCCACGCGTGTCCGCAAGATTCCAGAAGAACAAGCCCGTGCAGACGGAGAGCGATTGCTGGCGCGCGTCGGCCTGGTGGATAAGCGCGATCAATATCCCAATCAGTTATCGGGTGGACAGCAACAGCGCGTTGCCATCGCACGCGCCTTGGCGATGAAGCCCAACCTGATGCTCTTCGATGAACCGACCTCCGCCCTCGATCCGGAGATGATCGGCGAAGTTCTCGATGTGATGAAGGAGCTCGCCCACGAGATGACCATGATCGTCGTTTCACACGAAATGGGATTCGCACGCGCTGCCGCCAACCGCATCGTCTTCGTGGATGAGGGCCAGATCATCGAACAAGCTCCTCCAGACGAGTTCTTCGCCAAACCGCGTTCGGATCGCACGCGATTGTTCCTTAGCCAGATACTTCATTAACACCCCCTGAATCAAGAGTCCCTGAATTGTCCCAGGGACTTTTTGTGCGCTGGGAGGGACTTGAACCCTCACGCCTTGCGGCACATGGCCCTCAACCATGCCTGTCTGCCAGTTCCAGCACCAGCGCAAATGCAATCCTATCGTACAAGCAGGCGTATTATAATCGGCTTGCTTTGCCTGTCAAGCAAGGAATATTCTTCCGGAGATAATGGATGACTCGAATTGTTGTGGACGCAATGGGAAGTGATAATTTTCCAACGCCCGACGTGGAGGGTTCCGTAGGCGCAGCGCGCGAATGTGATGTGGAAATCATTCTGGTCGGCGACGAATCAAAAATCAAACCGGTGCTGGACGCGCAGAATCCCGGCGGCCTGCCCATCCGAATCGTACACGCGCCCGAGATGTTGACGATGGAGGATAAGGGTGAAAATCTAACGTTCAAGGCCCGGCATGGAAGAAGTTCCATGGCTGTCGGCATGGACCTTGTCGCAAACGGTGATGCGGACGCCTTTATCACGGCGGGCAATACCGGCGCGGGAATGGTCACAGCACTATTTCGGTTGGGCCGCATTCGAGGCGTGGATCGGCCGGCCGTTGCGCCGATCTTTCCCACCGCGACCGGTTCATGTGTTGTGCTGGATATCGGCGCGAACCCAGATTGCAAACCAGAAAACCTCTTGCAATTCGGGATCATGGGCAGCGTCTACGCCGAAAAAGTGCGCGGCGTGAAGAATCCGAAAGTCGGATTGATTTCAAACGGTGAAGAAGAGGGCAAGGGGAACGAATTGGTGCGCGCGGCAACACCTTTGTTCAAAAATGCAAAGTTGAATTACTACGGCAATGTGGAGGGTAAGGAAGTCATTGGCGGAAAAGTGGATGTGGCCGTGACCGACGGCTTTACCGGCAATGTGATGCTCAAAACCGCAGAGGCGGTGGGCAAATTGATTTTGGATCAGGTCAAGGTCAAGGTCAAGAACGGCGGGCCGCTGACGATGCTCGGCGGCTGGCTGGTCAAGCCCGCCTTGACCAGTCTCAAGAGTCTGCTCGATCCAAGCGAACAGGGGGCCGCCGTTTTGCTAGGGGTCAACGGATTAGTACTGATTGGTCACGGACGTTCGGACGCAACCGCCATCAAGAGCGCGGTCCGCCTCGCCAAGAATGCCGCGGAATCAAAGGTGATAGAGGCGATGAAGACGGCTATTGAAGAGAGCTTAAAGAAGGGATAATTCATTCTGAACCGCGCAGCAGCAAGGATCCGGCCGCGCCCAGGGTGCAAAAAGTACACAAAATGAAAATCATCAAGAACGAAAAACTCATCAAACGCAACGGCCAAATCGGCCAGTGGACAAGCATCGGAGCGTTGGCCGTGCTGGGCGTCGGCATGTATATTTCCTTCACCCGGTCCGACCTGTTCGCGTGGTCCATCACTTCTCTGGTGGTGGGGTTTGCAATGACTCAAGTGGGCATGTTCTTCAGCAACCGCTGGGGACGCAGTCCCCGACCGGATGAGCAATTGGATTCCGGCCTCAAGGGCTTGCCGAACGAAGATGCGATCTATCATTACAACACGCCAGCTTCGCATCTTTATGTCGGCTCCGCTGGGGTTTGGGTTCTGCTCCCGCTTCATCAACGCGGGCATGTGATCTATCAGAAGAATCGCTGGAAAATTTCGGGCGGCGGATTCATGCAGGGATATTTGTCCATCTTTGGACAAGAGGGACTCGGCCGTCCCGAGCTTGAGATTGCCTCCGAGATGGATTCGGTTAAAAAACAACTGGTCAAGAAGTTGGAGGGCGAAGCGGATGTTCCCGAAATTCAGGGGGCGCTGGTTTTTACGAACGACTTGGTGGAGATCGCAGAGAACGATGCGCCAACCCCTGCGCTGAAAATCAAACAACTCAAGGATTTCCTGCGACAGAAAGCAAAAGACAAACCAATTGGTTCCTTGACATTAGATAGAATAAAATCGGTTTTGCCGAAGGAAGACTAGTTCTCGTCCGGTCACCGCGAGCAGGTATCGACGAAGCAATCCCTGCCCAGAAGACCGAGATTGCCCACACGCACTTGCAGCGCAGGCGCACGTGTCATGGCTTAAAGCTTTACCTGCAGGGAAATAATTGTTTTATGGTACACTTGTTCTATGAATATAGTCGTTGCTGTTGACATCGAAACCACGGGTTTGGACAATGAACGCGAAGCCATCATCGAGATCGGAGCGGTCAAATTCAAAGGCAATCGCGTCGAAGAGGAATGGTCGTCGTTGATCAATCCCAACCGTCACATCCCGGAATTCATCAAGGGCTTAACCGGCATTGACGATGCCATGGTTCGAGAGGCGCCGCGCCTGCGCGATGTGGCGCACGAGCTTGAGACATTTATTGGTGAGGCGCCGATCGTGGGGCACAATATCCGCTTTGATCTGGGTTTCCTGCAAAAACAAATTCCATTTTCGCTCAATGAAATCATTGACACCTACGAACTGGCGTCCATCCTCTTGCCGAATGCCAGCCGATACAACTTGGGCGCGCTTGGAAAACAATTAGGCGTCGCGCTACCCGCCACCCACCGCGCTTTGGATGACGCACGCGCTACACATGGTGTCTTCAATCGTCTGTATGAGATGGCGCGGGAGCTGCCGCTCGATGTCATTGCAGAAATCGTCCGATTGGGTGAGGGGCTGGAATGGGATGCCAATACTGTTTTTCAAGAAATCCTGAGGGCGCGGACGAAGGAAGGCATAACGGCCAAGAAAGTCAAGGCCAAAAGGCCGATCTTCAATGATGGAAGTGATCGCTATCCACCGTTGGAGAATCCGGAAACGCCAAGTGCGCTGGATGCAGAAAGCGTCGCCTCGATCCTTGAATACGGCGGGCCGTTCTCGAAGTACTTTGAATCCTATGAACATCGTCCCGAGCAGGTGGAAATGCTCAAGGCGATCACAAACGCACTTTCCAACGGCAACCACTTGATGGTCGAAGCCGGAACCGGTGTCGGGAAATCGTTTGCCTACCTCGTTCCCGCTTCGTTGTTTGCAATTCAGAATAATACGCGCGTGGTCGTTTCGACCAATACCATCAATCTTCAAGATCAGCTGATTCAAAAAGATATTCCCGATTTGCGTGCCGCGCTCAACCTCGATTTGCGTGCGGCCGTGCTGAAAGGACGTGCGAACTATCTTTGCCCGCGCCGGCTTGAAAACCTTCGCCAATATGGGCCGCGCAACGCGGACGAGATGCGCGTGCTTGCCAAAGTCCTGGTTTGGCGGCTGCAGAACGAATCCGGCGACCGCAACGAGATCAATCTGACCGGCAATCCCGAACGCGATGTCTGGTTGAAAATTTCAGCCGAAGATGACGCCTGCACAGCGGAAACCTGCATCAAACGCACAGGCGGCGCGTGTCCGTTTCACCGAGCAAAATCTGCGGCGCAGACGGCGCATTTGCTCATCGTCAATCATGCCCTGCTCTTATCGGACGTCGCCACAGGCAGCAAAGTCTTGCCTGAGTACTCCTATCTGATCGTGGATGAAGCGCATCACCTTGAAACCGCGACAACCAGTGCGCTTTCATTTCGATTGACGCAGTTCGACATGGAACGAATGTTAAAGGAAATCGGCGGGTCGAACGCGGGCGTCTTGGGACGGGTTCTCGGCGAGACGAAAGACGCGCTGCGGCCTTCCGACTTCGGCCTCCTTCAGCAAAAGGCCAGCCGCGCCACGGATATGGCGTTTCGATTACAGGAGCAGGACCGCGAGTTCTTCAACACGCTGACGGAGTTCGCCGAATTTCAACGCGAAGGACAGCCGCAATCCACTTACTCATGGCAGGCGCGCATCCTGCCCGCCACGCGCACACTTCCGCATTGGGACGAAGTCGAGATCAAATGGGATGAGACCGGCGGCACGATGAATCTCTTATTGAATAGCATCGCAGAGATTCACAAGGCGGCCTCGGATTTGTATGCGGATGGCCACGACAATCTCGAGGATGTGATCGGTGACATCGGCAATGTCTATCGTCGCTTGAATGAAGCCTACAATAATCTGACCGGAATGATCAGCCAGCCGAATCAAGGCCTGGTGTATTGGATCGAGATCAACCCGCGGGGCGAGAAACTTTCGCTCAACGCCGCGCCGCTGAGAGTCGGACCGATGATCGAAGAAAGCATCTGGCATCAGAAAGCAAGCGTCATTCTCACATCTGCAACATTGACCGCGCACGGCGAGTTTCAATATCTGCGCAACACGCTCGGCGCGGACGAAGCTGATGAGATGCAGCTCGGTTCGCCATTCGACTACGAGTCGAGCACATTGCTCTATCTCGTCAACGATATACCTGAGCCGAACGTTACGGGCTACCAGCAAATGCTCGACCGATCCATCATCGCAACTGCGAAAGCAACGAACGGGCGAATGCTCGTGTTGTTCACGTCGTACACGGCGTTGAAGAAGACCGCGCAGGCCGTTACGGGGCCCCTGGCACGCGAAGATATTTATGTTTACGAACAAGGTGACGGCGCTTCGCCGAACGCATTGCTGGAATCATTCAAGTCCACCGAGCGCGCGGTGTTGCTTGGCACGCGTTCGTTTTGGGAAGGCGTGGATATCCCGGGTGAGGCGTTGTCGGTGGTCGTGATTACAAAACTTCCTTTCGATGTGCCGACGGACCCATTGATCGCGGCGCGCTCGGAGTTGTACGAAGATTCGTTCAATGAATATTATTTGCCGGAAGCGATTCTGAAGTTCCGTCAGGGCTTTGGACGATTGATCCGCACCGCATCCGACCGCGGCATCGTGGCAATTTTGGATCGCCGGGTGCTGACCAAACAATATGGACGATTGTTCTTGGAGTCCTTGCCGCATTGTACGCTCAAACAAGGACCGTCCGTCAATTTATCGCGGGAAGCTGGAAAGTGGTTAAGCTCATAACCTGACGATCACAGTTCTATCTGTGATCCTGTTTAGAAGCCGGATAGGAAACGTCCGAAAGCAATTGAAAACCTTATTGGTATTGCAACGCTTCGGCTTTCAATTATTCTGTGTTCTGCGCCTTTTTAGCTCTGATATCATCACCATACGTCGTGGAGCCTGAGGCAAATTTGCGGGCGAGCGCGTGGACAGTCAGCGACGAACTTGGTTCGATATTCTTTTCCTTAATGCATATAAGCAAGCATTCAAAACCAGGACCTTTGGGAAATGAGGTTTGCCGCACAAGCGTTGCAACCATTCCATTTCTCTGGCTTCCAAACTGCCATGAGGCGGGTATTTTGACTCCACATTCTCGTACGCTCTCGTATTTTTCGGGTCGAACGCTGGATGATCTTTTTGCGTAGCTCCATGGGTGCAGCGGCGCCTAACAAGTTTTGCTTATTGTTGTTTATAATGACCAATCCTCACTTCCCCTTCATCGAACTCGTCACCTATATTCAATTGGCTGTGTGTCTGCGCAACGCCTAGCAACCAATTCAACCTACCGGTGTTTACCTTTTGAAAGGTTCTTTATCTTATTGTTACGGGAGCAGATATGACCGAGAAAGCTTATCGTCTATACGGTTACCGCTGGGTGGTGTTAGCGGTGGTTATGTTCACCAATCTTACCCTTCAAATCTTATGGATTTCCTACGCGCCTATCATTACAGCCGCGGCAAAACTCTATAATGTCTCCGATACGAAAATTGCCGCATTGGCGGTCACTTCGTGGTTGATTGCCTATTTAGTTTTGTCGATCCCCGCCTCCTGGGCAATTGATACCTACGGCATCTACGTTACGATTGGCTTCGGTGCGGTATTGATGGCTGTCTTTGGAGTTTGGCGCGGCTTTGCCGTCAATTACACTCAGGTCTTCTGGGTGACTGCCGGGATTGCCATTGCCCAGCCGTTCCTGCTCAACTCATGGACAAAATTCGCGGCACATTGGTTCCCGCCTGAAGACCGGGCCACGATCGTCGGTGTGGTCACTCTCTCCAATCTTGTCGGCATCGCGGTTGGCGAAGCTCTGCCGCCGATTCTTTTACAAGGCGGGATGCCCATCCAGACTCAGCAATTAATCTTCGGAGGCGTAACTGCAATTTCATCGGTTCTTTTCTTGACCTTGGCGCGCGACAAACCGGCCACGCCTCCCTGCCCTCCCGGTCAGGAAAGTCGTTCCGTGATGTTTGACGGCTTGAGATATGCCATCACCGTCAAAGACTTTTGGCTCCTGATATTCATCGCTTTCACAGCCCTGGCCATCTTCAATGGCGTTACATCTTTAATCGAAGCGATTATTCTTCCACGCGGCTTTACGTCAACGGATGCAGGCACGCTTGGCGCTTTGATCATTGTCGGGAGCATCTTTGGCGCGGTGGTTCTATCCTACTTCTCGGATAGGCAACGCAAGCGTCGGCGATTTCTTTTTCTCGGTATCCTGCTTGCCATACCCGGCATGATCGGCATCGCCTACGCTACCACCTTCGGGTTATTAATGCTTTCAGGGTTTTGGCTGGGCTTTTTCCTGGTCGGCATCGGGCCCATTGGTTTTCAATACGGAGCCGAGATCGTTCATCCAACCCCCGAAGGCACCTCGAATGGGCTGATCCAACTTTTCGGTCAAACCTCCATCGGATTCTTCTATGTGATGGTGGCGATGAAGAGCGCGAACGGCTCATTTACCTCATCGCTCCTGCTGGCAACTGCCCTCCTGATCATTTGCCTATTGGTCGTCACTCAAATGAAAGACCCTGTGTTTGCGGCGAATTGATTACGACGAAAATCTCGGAAGCTTCTTGGACTTCCGAGATTTCTTAATTTTGATCGAACAAAACTCAAACCATTCTCATCACGCCGGATTACGCTTCGCAATCAACAACACGAGCGCTCCAGCGTACACAAATTCGTCCGCGAGCATTTCGAGCGTGTGCGGGAATCGAACATAGAGAGGCAGCCAAGTCGAAATCATCATATAGATGAAGCCGACGAGCAGGAATAATGCTAAGCCGAGATTCCAGAACAAACTGAGATTTGACTTGTTCCACAAGATGAGGATCGGCAGACAAACCAGAGAGAACAATACACTGCGCGCAAAAAGAGTCGGCAACAGTTGTTGGAGGGTGGGCATAGCGAGTCCAAACATGCTTTGGCGATAGTATTCGCCCGTGAACGGAAGCACCATCAAGCCGAAGACGAAATAGATGGGCATGAACGCGACCGCCGCGAGGACGAATCGCCAGACCCAATCCAGAAATGAACGCGATGAAAAAAATTCTTTCATTGCCGCGACCGCTTCTTTTACCGGTTCGCCTACCGGAAAGAAATATGCGGTCGCAGCTGCACAGAACAACGCGGCGGGAATAGCAGAGATCAACGCAAACCAGATTCCGGTCGCATACGTTGAGACAATTGATGCTTCCAATTCTGTATTCAGGGTGTATGAAACCCACGCCAGCGAAAATAGGATCAAGGTGCGCGCCAGGAAATTTCCTCTCAAGCCGCGCGCGACGATAGCCAGCGCAAGCGCATAAAGAGGCGTGACCAGCAACATATAAAGTTGAATGGATTTCATATCCGCGCCCGCTGGAGACTTGGGAATCGGAAGTTTTAGCGCTACGGCGATTATCCCGCCGATAATCGTACCGATTTCGAGGGCCAAGGCACACGTCAACAACTTTCCCAGACTGATGAGTGCTTGTCTAACGTTCACCATCATTCTCCTTCTGTTCATGTGTTCTGGAAGGTATCCACGCGCCGTATTTATACATCAAATCTTTGATCCTCCACAGTGATGATTATCGATCCTTTGGCAGCGTGGTATCCTATTTTTATCAGATGGATATTCATGCCGGCCCGATCTGCATCAACTACGAATTAGGCGAATCGCCGGATCAGGCTCTCGCCAAAAGGACTCGGGGACCTTGGAAATTTCCGAGACCTCGTTTCACCGTGCTTTCAAAGGTTTTCTCTGCGTGGTCACGTATGTCAACAGCGCCGCCAGGACCATCGGAACCACGCCCGTGACGCCAAAGATTAAGTCCGGTATCATGCGCGCTCATTCGAAGAACTGGATGAGACTGCCACCGAGGAATGCCTGACTGCGCGCCTGCCAGTAGCCGTTGTTAAGGGAGTCAACGAGTTGCAATACACGGCTGGGAAAGAGCAAGATCAAAACCATCAGCAGCAAGCTATAGTTGAGGGAGATCGTTTGCGCCGCGCGGATGTCGTCGTCAGTGAAAAGCGTGGCGCCGTTCGCATCGACGACCTTATCGGGATCGGCGGCGCGACCGGAGGGGCGCTGATGGTCATGCCGATCAATACGGAGAAACCGAAGATCAGGGAAATCAGCACGCCAACGCGCCGTCAGGGAGACAATGATCGCGAGTCTTCCGTTTTACTCATTTTGCTCCTCCTCCGTCATCGCGGTTTTGTGCCAAAGCGGATACCGAAATTGTGCGAGGACTAGTCCACTACTTTCACCTTATTGCAAGCTGAAGGATGATTTGCAATCAAAACTGCGAAGAATCTTCGAAGGCTGCTTCGTGTCGTTCCAAATTGCCGTTTCGATTTGCGAGATTTAGGCCGGCGCGCCGTGCGGCTTAATGCGACTCCACAAACCAACCACGAAAATAATTACCGCGCCGATTTCCAATGTTCGTCCAATCAATAAAGCGAGCGGAAGCCAGAGTTGCGAGGCAACCAGGAGAACGCCTGTATTCAGCAGGAAGAACGACCACCAAATCAACGTTTGATTTCCCCGCGAATACGGCAACGCCCATCCAAAGCGGGGGAACATCCAGAAAGCCATACCCATGGCCAACTGCACCAACCAGCCGACCAAAAGAAATTCCATGTGGACGGGCAGTGCCCGATAGATGGCCGGGTAATAGGAAACGCCGTCCTGTGCTAGCATCAATGCACCAAGTGTAAAGCCGGCCAAAAGATAAATCAGCGAGGCGCGTATGAACCAAATGCTCAGTCGGGGCATTATCTTCCCCTCACGCGCGACCAGCTATTGATGACAAAAAACAATCCCGCCAGGAATTGCAGAAGCGCGGAAAGTACAAGCACCCATCCGCTGACAGAATTGGGGTGAGATGCATTGGATGGCTCGGCGATCGCGCGCAAGAGCAGTCCAAGATTAAGCAAGGCGTATGTCCACCAGCCGAGGGCTCCATGGCCGCGGGGTTTCTCTGCCGAATACTTGGGAAACATCCAGTAGACGACACCAAAGGCCAGCTCGGTCAACCAGCCTAACACAAACAGGTGAATATAAATTACAGACAGATTGCCTGCATTGCCGAAATTGAACATCGGCAGGATGGCCATGAGCAAGGCAAGCATCGCTGCGAGCACCAGGCAAATAAACGATGTTCTAATGAACCAGCGAGTCAAGGTTGGCATGCCGGTGATTGTAACAAAGACTCAGATGAATTTGTATCCTTGAAGGAATTGGCAAGAAGTATAATCGCCCTTCATGGATATACCAACCTACCTTAAACGTATCGGCTACGATCAAGCGGTTCAACCAAATCACGCAACCCTGTGCGGGATTCATCGTGCTCACATGCTGCACGTGCCATTCGAGAACCTGGACATCATGCCGCTTCACAAACCTATTCGATTGGATGAACAATCCTTATGGGATAAAATCGTCGTCCGCCGCCGCGGTGGGTTTTGTTATGAACTCAACGGCCTGTTTGCATGGCTATTGAAACAAATTGGTTTTGGGGTCACTTATCTTAACGGGCGGGTCTTTACGCATGACGGATCGCTTGGCATTGATTTCGACCATCTGGCCTTGCTGGTACACGCATCAGGCGAGTCCGCACGCTGGCTGGCCGACGTGGGCTTCGGCGATTCGTTCATGGAACCACTCCGGTTGGAGGATCGGGGTGCACAGACCCAGGGCTTGCGCGCCTACAGGCTGGAAGAAACATCAGACGGCTACACCATTTGGCAAAGAAATGACGGGCTTTGGAATAGAGAATATCTCTTCGATCTGCAGCCCAGGGATTTTCCACACGACTATGCAGCCGCCTGCTTATATCATCAAACCTCTCCCCAATCTCATTTCACACGGCAGGGTATCATCAGTCGTGCGACCATGGACGGACGCATCTCACTGGAGGCGGGCAGACTTATTATCACAGAAGGTGGCCGGCGACGCGAACATCCCGTAGCGGGTGCCGAAGAATATCGCGCATTGCTAAACGCCCACTTTGGTGTTGTAATCTAAGAACATCCTATTCCATAAATTGGAGCAAACATGGCCGAAAAAGGTTATCGTCTATACGGATACCGCTGGGTAGTGCTGGCGGTATTTATGTTCATCAATCTCACCATGCAAATTCTGTGGATTTCGTACGCACCGATCACTACTCCCGCTGCCCAGTTTTACGGCGTGTCCGATGCGCAGATCGGTCTGTTGGCAGAATTATTCATGATTGCTTTTGTCCCGCTCTCGCTTCCCATCTCGTGGGCCATTGACACCTACGGCATTCATCGCGCCGTTGGCTTGGGCGCTGTCCTGATGGCGATCTTCGGAATGCTGCGGGGGCTGGCAGGAAGTTATCCGTTGATCTTGTGGAGCACGGTCGGTCTCGCTGTCGCTCAACCTTTCCTGCTGAATTCCTGGACCAAAGTCCCGGCGCAATGGTTTGGAATCGAAGAACGCGCCACGATGGTTGGGCTGGTCACACTTTCGAATCTGCTTGGCATCGCAATCGGCGAAGCCGTGCCTCCGATTCTCTTGCAAGGTGGCATGTCCATTCAAAGAGAGCAGTTGATCTTTGGCAGCATCGCCGCATTTTCGTCCCTGCTCTTCTTGATCTTCGCGCGTGAGAAGCCGGCTACGCCTCCTTGCCCAGCCGGACAAGAGACGCGCGCACTCATGCTCGATGGCTTGAAACATGCGCTCACGATCAGAGACTTTTGGTTTTTCTTGTTCGTGGCGTTCATCGGTCTCGCAATCTTCAACGGCGTTTCAACATGGGTGGAGGATATCATTCGTCCGCGCGGCTTCACGCCAACCGATGCAGGTACGCTCGGCGCTTTGATGGTGGTCGGCGGGATCATCGGCGCGGTCGTAATGCCTTCCTTTTCCGATAAGCAACGCAAACGCGTGCGTTATCTGGTTATCGGCTTCGTCCTCGCCATTCCGGGGTTGCTCGGCATCACGTACGCAACCAATTATTGGCTGTTGATGCTTTCCGGCTTTTGGCTTGGTTTCTTTCTCATCAGTACCAGCCCGGTCGGTTTTCAATATGCGGCTGAGATCACCCAACCAACTCCCGAAGGAACTTCCAATGGATTGATTCAGCTTTTTGGTCAAGCCTCTGTGGTCTATGTTTCCATCATGGTGGCTTTGAAGACCACAGGCGGCTCATTTACTCCATCGCTCCTGCTGGCAATTGGGCTGATCCTCATCAGCCTCAGCCTCATCGCACAAATGAAAGACCCCGTATTCTCGAGGGGATGATTCAAAGATTAATTTCAGAGGCAATCTGGCCGCCAAATTTCTGTAATCTGATGCGGAACAAACCGTCCTCCCGGCTCGTCTATGATTGTGGTTAACGCAACATCTTTATCGACAAGGAGAATTGTCATGAAATCATATCCCACCAATCTTTGGAAACCGGTCGTGGCACTGTTGGGAATCTTCGCGGCTGTTGCTGCATGCACCGGCTCGAATTCCGCGATTCCATCGCCTTCGCCCAATGACGTTGCAACTGTGGTTGCCGCGACGATGGAGGCGATCCAAGCACAGGCCACGCCGACTTCGCCAGCGCCTACCATTGCCCCCTCTCCCACCGCACCGCTTCTTCCTCCGGCGCCGGTCCTGCCTGCTGCCACCCGTCTGAGTTTCGTGGCGGAAGCGACCGCAGGCAATGTCACCGGCACCATCCAGCCGGGCCAGACTCTCTATTATGTTTTGAATGCCGCGCAAGGTCAGCCCATGATCGTCGACCTTAATTCCACGAACAACGACGTGACCATGACCATTAAAACGGCTGGCGGCACAGCCCTGGTCACGAACGGGCAGAACCTGAACATGCGCTTGCCCATCACTGAAGACTATTACTTTTACATCTATGGCGGCGCCTCATCGGAAACGTTCAACCTGTCCATCGATACACCATCTCTTATTCAGTTTGCAGTGGGCAAAACCAGTGCCACCATATCTGGAAAAACCGCAGGCGGATTCACCATCGCACCTCCAAGCGGCTTCGACATCTCTTATGCGCTGTTTGCAAACCAGGGTCAAAACATGGAAATTGACCTGAATGGCGTCGGCAAAAATGCCGTGCTGGCTATTTACGGTTTTAGTGATGGGCAGCCTTATCTACGATACGTGACGGAGCAGACAACCTTCAGTATGAAACTTCCATCCTCACAATATTACATTATCCAGGTGGTGCCGATGGCGGGCATGATAGTGGATTACACGATTGTAGTGACAGTCAAATAGATTGTAGCGAAAACAGCCATCCCACGAATTGCGGGATGGCTGTTTTATTTCCAGCGCCAGCTACTGAACCAGTATAATAGCGCCCATGAATCAGCTTATCAATTCCACATCACCCTATCTGCTTCAACACGCAAACAATCCCGTGGATTGGTATCCATGGAGTGAGGAAGCTCTGGCCAAGGCGCGGGCTGAGAATAAGCCGATCTTTCTCAGCATCGGGTACGCCGCCTGCCACTGGTGTCACGTGATGGCGCATGAATCCTTTGAGGATCCGGAAATCGCGGCCTTGATGAATCAGAATTTCATCAACATCAAAGTAGACCGTGAAGAACGGCCTGATCTCGATGCCATTTATATGCAGGCTACAACCGCAATGACCGGTTCCGGCGGCTGGCCAATGTCCGTGTTTCTCACGCCAGACTTGCGTCCGTTTTACGCCGGCACATACTTTCCCCCGGTGCGGCGCTACAACATGCCCTCCTTCAAAGAAGTCTTGCTTAGCCTAGCAAAGGTATGGCGCGAAGAGCGAGATGAAGTAGATCGGGTTAGTAGCCAGGTGCTTCAGCATATCCAGCCCCAAATAATGGAACATGATAAGAACACCCTTAGCCCAGAAACTCTGGAAGCAGTTACTAAGTCCCTGCTGGACTCTTATGATTGGGGCTACGGCGGCTGGGGCAACGCGCCGAAATTTCCTCAGCCAATGACAATCGAATTTCTGCTTCGGCGATCCCTATCCGATTCGCCCCAACGCGAACCAATCCTGAAAGCGATACGACACGTTCTCAATGCCATGTCACGCGGCGGCATGTATGATGTCATTGGCGGCGGATTTGCCCGCTACAGCGTCGATAATTTCTGGAGAACGCCGCATTTTGAAAAAATGTTATATGATAATGCTCAGCTCGCATCCGTGTATCTGCATGGCTATCTGGTTACAGGTGAGATAAAGTATCGTCAAGTGTGTGAGGAGTCTCTGCATTTCATTCTGCGTGAGATGACGCATCCGGATGGAGGATTCTATAGCAGCCTGGATGCCGATTCGGAAGGCGAAGAGGGAAAATTCTACGTCTGGACACAGGATGAGCTTCAAGGTGTTCTGGGATCAGACTTCGATTTCTTCAAATCAGCCTACGGAATTACCCCACAAGGAAACTGGGAGGGGAAAACGATCTTACAGCGCGCCATGGATGATTCCACATTGTCCGCCCGCTTCAAATTGGATCTTGAGACGGTACGCGAGAAATTAACCGATTGTCATTCCAAACTTCTCGCAGCAAGAAATGGTCGTATCCGCCCCCGCACTGATGATAAAGTTTTAGTCATGTGGAATGCCCTGGCATTATCAGCATTTGCCGAAGCGGGTCGCTATCTTAACAGAAAAGACTATCTGGATGCAGCGATTCGCAACGCCCACTTCTTGCTGAATAACCTCTATCTTGAAGACCGCTTATTGCGATCCTGGCGGGACGGGCAAGCCAAACACAATGCCTATCTCGAGGACTATGCGGATTTGATTTTGGCGCTCCTAACCCTCTATCAATCCGACCCGAATCCTGAATGGTATGCGACATCACTGAAATTGGCAGATGAAATGGTCGCACATTTTATTGATCCCAACGGAGGTTTTTTCGACACTCGCGATGATCACGAAGCATTGCTCGTTCGCCCGAAGGATATCCAAGATAATGCTACCCCTTCCGGAAATGCACTCGCGGCGACTGCTCTGCTCCAGCTGGCGACCTATGGTGATCGCAACGAATGGCGTAGTGTTGCAGAGGACATGCTTGCCTCCGTGCAGAATACCATGTTGCGTTACCCAACCGCCTTTGCGCAATGGCTGTGCGCCGCTGATTTTGCCGTCGGGCCAACGTATGAAGTTGCAATCATTGGCGATCTTGATAATTTCAACACTCATCAATTTTTGAAGACGCTTTGGAAAAGTTTCCGGCCCCGACAAGTGACAGCTATTTCTGCCACCCCACCGGGACCGGGATCACCAACGTTGCTGAAGGATCGCCCTCTCATCAACAATCTACCTACTGCATATGTTTGCCAGGGTTTTGTTTGTCTAAGGCCTGTCAATTCACCAGATGAAATGGAATCCCAATTAGCAGGCAGTTCGACAAAATGAACGCCTTCATCAGCAGGTTGGGTTCATCATCAAACGTGCCTTCAGCACGAATCCACCTGTACGATTGGGTACACTACTTCGATCAGTGATGGACCGACAACTAAGCCACTACTCTAGGGAGGCGGGGGGCTTTATGGAGGAATGAAATCTATAGTAGGGTCTTAGCGGCAATTGAGCTTTCCGCGATTTTAGATTTTGATCTTCGCGTTCCTACACCGCCAACCACAACCACACAAATAGTTGCCCTGCGCGGTAAAAATCTGGTATACAGGTATAAATTCCGCCCGCTTATATTATCCATGCTATTCAGGTTAACTTGGATTGACCTGCAATTGATGGATGACATGGAAACCATCGTATTGGACAGGCGAACAATTGTAAGGACGTCGATTGGCCGGTGGTCGATTGTTGAAGGCTGGAAAGTTGTCGCACGCGGAAATCGCGCGGCCGGTGGGGGTGAGTCGAGCGACGGTAGGCGAATGGGCCAAGGCGATCAAAGCCGGTGGTCTGCGAGCCTTGAGAAAGCGCAAAGCGCAAGGAGGCACTTCTAAACTGACGAAGGAGCAATGGCAAAAGCTGAAGCGCTTGCTGGATCGCGGGGCGAGGCTTGTGATTTTCCAACGGATCGCTGGACCCTGGTGTGTGTGGCTGAATTGATTCAGAAGGAGTTTGAGGTGGTCTATCATCCGAACTACCTCAATCGGCTCTGGAAGCGGTTGGGGTACCGCGTACAGAGGCCGCGGCCGCGGGCCACCGAACAGGAACGTGAGCTCGTGCAAGCTGGGCCGGATCACGATTTGCCCAGGATAAAAAAAGTCGCAGCGGCTGTGCACCGAAATCGTGTTCTGGGATGAATTTGGTTTCTCCTTTCAAGAGCAGCCCGCGACCCCTTGGGGCCAGCGCGGACGTCGACCCATCCTCTACCAGGTCAACGCCGACCGGCGCGCAATCTCGACCGCGGTGGCGTTCACCCTGTCGGGCAAGATCTTTAAGCGACATTTTGAAGGATCGATTCATGGCCATCAGATGGTGGACTGTCTTAAGCCTCTGCAACAACATCTGCGAGGCAAAATGATTCTGATCTGGGACCGATCCCGGACTCACACGGGGCGGCTGGCTCCAGCGTATCTGGCAGGGCACCCTGAGATCTACCAAGAGTTCTTGCCGCCTTATGCACCCGAGCTCAATGCGGAAGAATATGGTCATGGAAACGTCAAGCAACCTCTGCGCCGTGCTCGCCCAGCTCACAAAGAAGAGATCCGCTCCATGCTCAACCGCGGCTTTGCCCGATTGCGACGCCGTCCGGATCTGTTGCTCAGTTTCTTTCACGCCGCTGGTCTTCATGTTAGGCAACTAAGGTTAACCTGAATAAATCGAGAATAAACCATAAAGAAACGAATGAACACCCCTACCTATTAGGGTGTTTTCGTTCAAAACGTCAGTTCGTGCTCTGTTGCAAAGTGTGTTCAGTTCAAGAATCAACAAACATGAATGTTGTAAATCAGGCCCTTAACAAAAACTTCTCGAAAATGGTAACGAGAGGTTCTTAAACGAACCGTGTCACCGAACTTTCTCTTAATGACCGAATTGATCGTTTCACATTTCCAACGTTGCCCATATAAACCGTCCAGCCTCGCTTGGGCAACGAGGTTCGCGCGTTCAGCCCAATAAACTTTTTTGCATGGAGCGTAAGACTTCAATTCCAATCTTCTGAAACGCGCGACATAGAGTCGAACGATCGGGGATGACCTTGATATTCAAAACCGCACAAATCTTATCGCGGGTCCAAAGCCAATCTTCCATATCGCGATAACTAGATCCAGCTAAAAGACCAGTATTGCACAAGCCACAAGTTGTGGCCATTGGTAACGATGCGGACTATTTTTATGGCGATACAATGGCAATTGTTTCTTCGCCAAATCGTGGGCGAGTTCAGCGACAAGTTGATAATGCGAAATTCGTGGTCTCATGCCACAGTTTTATCAGCTCGAGCAACACTTTGCAACAGAGCAGCAGTTCGGGATAAAGAATTTTGTGTCATTCTGAGGGAGCAAAGCGACCGAAGAATCCCGTTGCGAAGTGGCGGAGGCCCTTCGTTGCACTCAGGGTGACACATTTCATGAGGTTATTTTTCTTATCCCGAATTCAGGTTTTAAATATTCCCATAAACGATCATACCGCTTTTTGCTGTTTAGCGAAAATTTTTCCTATCCCTAAACCTTTCTATTTTGGTCACTCCCCTTGTTGGCAAGTAATTCGTTGAGAATATCAGCTTCCAGCCTCTTGTAACGGCCTATGAAACATGTACTTGTTCTGAAGGAATACTCACAATTATTTTATCCGGAGCACAAGATGACACTTTAATGGCACTTTGGATTCATGACAATTAATCCTTAGTTTGATATAGTGCTGATATCTACCGACACGGGTTCCGGCTTATGAAACAGCCATGTCTCAACCTGATATTTTGGAAGGAGTTCAAATGAAAACAAATCTTGAAAAAAGCATTCTAGCAGGGATCGGTTTGCTCTCCATGACCCGCGAAAAAGCGCAAAAGATCGTGAATGATCTAAGCATGCAAGGCGGACTTGAAAAAGAGCAGGGAGAAAAGTGGGTCGACCAACTCACCCATCGCGGCGAGGAAGAACGCCAGGCTTTCCGCAAAATCATCCGGGATGAGGCAAAAGCCGTCCTGGGCGATCTGGGGGTGGCTACGAAAGAGGATTTACAGCAGTTGGCTGCAAAAGAAAACCATGGGGTCTAACGCAACCTGCCCTGGACGAAATCCTTCGAGGGGATGTACGTTTTATGAATCCATCATCAAACCTGGTTCATCATGGGTTTATTGTGCTCCTTTGGACGGGACTGTTTGTCCTGGCATGGTATTTATTATCGAATAGGCGCTGATGATTAATTCTCGGCCTTCCATTCGTCATCTGCGGCGTTCCCGCGAGATCGTGGACACCTTCATCCGGCATGGTTTTGGCTTTTTGTTCGACCAGCTTGGGCTGAAACAACATTTTTGGAGCCGGGTGCTGAGACTTCCAATTCAAAGAAAGTCCGCCTCCCAGCCTGAAGATTTGGCAATCCATTTCAGGCTGGCGCTGGAGGAATTGGGACCAACCTTCGTCAAAATTGGACAACTCCTCTCCACCCGGCCCGACCTCCTGCCGCCGCCTTTCATTGCTGAACTGACCAAGTTAGTAGATACAGTCCCTCCGGAACCCTGGGATGCAATCCGCACTGTACTGGTCCGTGAGTTGGGGCAGGCGCCGGAAAAGGTGTTTTCAACAATTGACCCGCAACCCATAGGGGCAGCCTCGCTGGCGCAGGTCCATGCCGCCACGCTACCCGACGGGCAGGAGGTGGTCGTCAAGGTTCAGCGGCCGGACATTATCCCCGTTATTGAGACCGACCTTGAGATCCTGTCGATACTAGCAGCACGTGCACAAGCCACATCCCTGGGTAAGATATATGATTTCGTCAGCATTGCAGATGATTTTTCCTTCACCCTGCAAAACGAATTAGATTATAGACTGGAAGGACGCAATGCGGACCGCTTTCGCAGAAATTTTGCCGGCGAAGCCCATGTCTGTGTTCCGAAGGTCTACTGGGACTTCAGTACCCGGCGAATGTTAGTACTGGAGCGTCTCCATGGCCTTAAGATCAACGATATCACCGCCTTGGATGCCGCAGGCTATGACCGTCATCAGCTTGCGTTGCAAAGTACCAACATGATCCTCAAAGAAGTGCTCGAGGATGGCTATTTCCATGCCGATCCCCATGTTGGAAACTACATGGTGCTGCCTGGGAAGATGATTGGTGTCGTGGATTTCGGCAAGGTGGGATACTTGGGCAACCGGGATCGACTGAATCTGATCCGGCTTTATATCGTCTGCGCAGAGATTGATGCCGAGGGAATCGTCGATCAATTAACCCGGATGGGAGCGGTAGGAGACATTGTGGATCGGAACGGGTTGGTCTTCGACTTCAACCGCCTTCTAAATAAATATCATGGCATGCCCCTCAAAGATATTCGCGCCCAGGAGTTGATCAATGAGTTCACAGCCATCTGCTTTCGTTATCACTTGCGATTGCCTAGTACATGGTGGCTTCTGGGAAAAACAATTGTCATGCTTGAAGGGCTTGGATTGCGGCTGGACCCCGACTTCGATACCTTCGCAGTTGCTGAACCTTATGTAAAACGCCTGATGAAGCAGTTGATTTTGCCTGATGTAGGTTTGGGCTCTACGCTCGTGATGGATAGCGTCAACTGGCGGGATCTAATCCACCGTCTGCCACGCGCAGCATACCGGATGATCGAACGTATGGAACAAAATGAGCCGCTTCATATGGAGATCAACGACACCGATCGCATTCTGACTAAACTGGACCGTCTGGCAACACGTCTTTCACTCAGCGTCCTGGTCGCTGCATTCATCATTGGACTGCCGATGCTGGCGCCCCTCACAACCCCTGGCAGCCTACTCCGGTGGTTGGTCATGATGGGCCCGGTTCCGGTCATTGGCGCAGGTTTGTGGCTTTTCGTCTCCCTATTGAGTACACCAAGAAAATAAGCCCCGATACTATTTTCTGAATACCAAGTGCTCCACTTCCCAAGAATGTGGTTTAATGAGGGGATAAACACTTAACATTTTTTGTCAAATGCTGTAGAGTCAATAAGTGTAAAGGATCGAATGCCCTCTAATCCGGATACCGAACTAAGGCAGCTTCTGTTAAAGACCAAGATCTCTATTCCCCCGTTACCGGGAGAATTCGTTCACAGGCCTCGGCTGACGGATCGGATCAATCAGGGGGTAAATGGCCCGCTGACGCTTCTCGCTGCGCCTGCTGGCTTTGGGAAAACCAACCTTCTGATTGAATGGACAAAAGAGACCAGCCTTCCCATTGCCTGGCTGACCATAGATAGCGACGATAATGATCTCAGCCGCTTTTTCCGCTATCTGGTTGGCGCCTTGCAAACCCTGGAGGCGGGGTTGGGGGAAGAGGCTTTGGATTTGATCCAATCTTCCAAAGGCAGTGGATTGGAAGTTGGACTGACCTTGTTGATCAACGAATTATCTACTCTTCCAAAAGAAACGATCCTAGTGCTTGATGATTTCCATGTTCTGGAAGATCCTCTGGCTCTGAAGGGGGTCGACTTCCTGCTCAAACATTCCCCACCCAACCTGCATCTGGTGATCGCCAGCCGCAGCGAACCCGAAGTGGATCTGGCCTTTCTGCGTTCCAAGGGCCGGGTGCTCGAATTAGGCGCTGATGATCTGCGCTTTACCAGCGAGGAGGTCATTCGGTATTTCCAACAAGTGCTCAACCTGGAACTCTCACCTGAGACGGTCAAGGCATTGGAGGAACGCACGGACGGTTGGATCACTTCACTGCAAATGGCGGCGATCTCTTTAAAGGACCAGGCAGATCCGACCACGCTGCTGGCCAACCTGCAAGGCAAGGCACATTACCTGTCGGATTTCTTGGCTGAAGAAGTCTTGGACCGCCAGCCGGGGGAGATCCGCCAATTTCTGCTGAGAAGCTCCATCTTGGAAACCCTCACAGGTCCACTGTGCGAGGCGGTCGTAAACCCAGACGCCCAGCCGGGATTTGGCTCCGTCATGCTGAACCGCCTGGAACATGCCAATTTATTTATCACGGCTGTCGATGAAAAGCGAGAATGGTTCCGCTATCACCCCCTGTTTGCCGATTTTCTGCGCCAAGTCCAAGCGGAAATCAACCCAGCTGAGATCCCCGAGTTACATAAGCGGGCTGCGATGTGGCTCGAACGGAACGGTGATCTGGATGAAGCCTTCCGGCACGCGCTTGCCTCCCGTGATATGGTATGGGCGGCAGAAATGATCGAACGGAATGTCCCAGCCATGATCAATATTGGCGAAATGTCTGCGCTCGCTCGGTGGATAGGCAAGTTACCTGAGGAGATCACTCACAAACGCACCCTCCTCAGCATAGGTTACGCCTGGGCGATGATCTTGACCCACCGGCTTGACCTCGCTCAATACTGGCTTGATGATGTCCTAAAGTCGGTCGAACAGCTTGAAAAACAAACAGGGGAAGCGCCGACCTTAGGAGAATTGAAAACTGAAGATGATATTGAAAAAGTCCAAGTGTCTGGAATTCGGGGTGGATTAGCGCTCTGTCAATCCTACATGGCGATGTTGAGGGGCGAAATGGAACAGGCAGCTAAGTTCTCCAAGCTGGCGGCCAGTTATTTTCCAGAAGAGAACGTATATCTCCGCAGTTTTATTTCGTTGGATGACAGCATTTCCTACATCTTATCCGGCAACACCCAGAAAACGATTGAGTCGTTGCACGCGACGGCGCGTATCGCCCGACAGGCGAATAATCCGCTCGTGATGATCATTGCTGCCAGCGAAGTTGCAGTTGCGCAAGCGACCCAAGGCCAATTAAGTAAAGCGTGGGAGACACTCCAAAAAGCGAAGTATTTAGCCATCAGTCCAGATGGAAAACCTCACTCACTGTCCGGATTAATCGATATAGTGTTGGGCGAGATATTGTTCGAACGCGATAAACTCGAGGAAGCACGCGACTCCTTGGAGCGCGGCTGCCAAGTCATCCAGTCTATATGGTATCTTGGCAGCCTGCGAGGAATGACTTTCCTTGCACGCCTTCGCCAGGCGCAAGGGAATATTTCCCAGGCGCAAGACGTCATTGAAGAAATCGCGCGCATGGCCCTCCGTTCAGACGCCAGTCAGTGGGATGACGCCCTCGCTTCCGGACTTGCAGTTCGGCTGGCCGTTCAGCGTGGCGATTTGGCGACAGCTGAACAGTGGTGGAAAAAAGGCAGATTCCCCGATCTTAACACCCCGATCGCTTTAGAGAATTATCCTTACCACATCTTTGAATATTTGCTGATCGCCCAAGCCAGGTTCCTGCTCGTCAGGGGTCAAGAAACAGACCGGGTGCGCGATGTAAAGCAAGCTACAGAGCTATTAGGGACAATTATGCCCGAAGCGGAACGGTTTCAACGGGTGGAATCACAAATTCAAATTTTGATTTTGCAGGCAATGGCACAATATGCGATCGGAAATGAACGAGGAACAAAGACCCTGTTGCACGCCCTTGCGCTTGGCGAGCCGGAGGGCTTCCGGCGATTTTATTTGGATGAAGGCTGGCGATTGTTGGAACTTCTGCACCAATGCAGGTCCGTACAAGAAGAATCTGGCAGCCATCTCCCATCCCTCGCATTTATCGATGGCTTGCTGGAGGCCATCAGGCCCGGAGGGATTGAGCAAGAGACTCATCAAGAATTAACCGAAAGGAAGGCAACACCAACAACTGCCCACATGGAGGATGGCCTACCCATTTCGCTCTCGGCACGCGAGATGGAAGTACTGTCGTTGATCGCCGAAGGCAAATCCAATCAGGAAATTTCCGCCCAGTTGTATCTAGCGCTGAACACGGTCAAGCGCCATGCCTATAACATTTACACCAAGCTCGAAGTAAAGAAACGGACTCAGGCCGTATCGAAAGCCCGGCAATTGGGTTTGATCCTCTGATTTTCCCACCCTGAATTGACGCCAATATAACATTTTGGATTCATGACGTTTTCCGCCTTACTAAGACGATTGGATTGTTTACCAGTTCTTAAATAAAGCGTATGGAATAAAGCTCATGGAAAGACGGGGATTTGGAGTCTCTGATTTGGAAAGCTAGCGCTGTGAGCGCCTAAAGTAGCTTTAGCAGGCCATACCCACCAGCTACAACTATAACTGCCCCGATCAGGTTGGAGATGAGGGTAGTCTACGTGAGCCGGACTTTATAGATTCCACAAGTCATGCTGACAAATTTTGGTCCAACCCGGGGAGCATTATGGCCAGTAATAGGAATAACGGGGATTGCAGAGGAATCTCGCCAAGATGAAACGGCAGCTTGGCCTTTCGTTTTTCAAACTCAGCCAGATCGCCTATTTCTAACAATGAAGAATTCGAGCAGCGCCCCCAGGGTATTTCCAATCGTGGCAATCAGCACGGCCACAATGGGTCCATAAAGTGTCATCAGGAGGAGAGTGAGTGATGCGGAGGGGATGATGGTCGCGGCCAATAAGGCATACAAGGACAGGCCGATGACAAAGCTTATGTTCTGGTATGTCCTGACTATCATGAGAAATCCGCTGATGTCCTGGCGGAACCAAAACAGGGAGATCAACCCCACCAAGAGGATGATTAAAAACTGTCTTGTATATTTGAATTCATATGATTGCATCATCACGCTCGCTTATTCTCCGGACGCCGCAAAAATACTTTTTCAATTCCATCACACGCCCACTCAGTCAGTTTGAGGGCAGGAATGGCACTTTTATAGCACTTTGGATTCATGACAAGAGGCGCTCGAGTGGGTATCCTGTAGAAGGTAGTATGGCAAAGCAACGGACAAACACCGTAAGGAGAAATATGAAGCGTATCCTCATTTTGATTGCCGATTATGGTTATGGACATCGGAGTGCGGCGAACGCTATTGCCGAAGCGCTGCAAGAAATATATGGCAAGGATTGTTGCGTGGAAATCGTCAATCCCATGGATGATCCACGCGCCCCAGCTTTCTTGCGCGAGGGAGAGAATAGTTACGACAAAATAGTTCGAGCGGCACCCGACCTGTATAAGGTGGGATATGAAGTCGGTGACACCTGGGTGGTAAGAGGCTTCATCAAAGATAGTTTGACGCTCGTGCTATTCAATGCCCTGCGCGAGATCATTCACGAGAAGCAGCCTGACGTCATCGTTTGCACGTATCTCTTCTACCAAGACATTCTGTCCGCACTATTCACCCTCGAAAAACACCGCATTCCATTGCTTACTGTTGTGACCGATTTAGCTACAGTAAACAAGTTATGGTTCCATCCGGTCGTGGACCTATGCCTAGTGCCCACCCAAACTGTCCATGACATGGCGGTCGAGGCCGGTCTGCCACCCGAAAAGATTAAGATCACGGGTATTCCTGTCCGTACAGAACTTACGAAAGGAAACCAAGACCGGAGCTCGCTTCGGATGAGGCTAGGATGGCATCCGGATTTATTTACGGTTCTAGCCATTGGAAGTAAGCGTGTTGAGCATTTGTATGACGCGCTGAGGGTTCTGAATCACTCGGGATTGCCATTGCAACTGGTGGTGGTAGCAGGCGGGGACGATGAATTTTACCAGCGCATCCAGGGGACCGAATGGCACGCGGATACTCATTGTTACAATTTTGTAGATGAAATGGGAACATTTATGATGGCCGCGGACTGTATTCTGGGGAAAGCCGGCGGGTTAACTGTCTCCGAGGCGCTGGCATGCGGCCGACCACTGATCCTGGTCGATGTCATCCCTGGACAGGAAACCGGTAATGCGGACCACGTGGTCTCCGGCAACGCGGGTGTGCTTGCTCAAGATCCGATCGACGTCCTGGAAACGATCTGTCATTGGCTGGAAAAAGATAAGCTCTACTATAAGCAGCAGGCTCAAAACGCCTTTCGATTGGGACACCCGCGGGCGGCCTTCGAGGCAGCCGAACTGATCTGGACTTTAGCCTTATCACGAGAAAAGCAACAAATGACACTTTAATAATACTTTGGATTCATGACAGCTTATCTTCTCGAAGGTATTCTAGGGTTGTCTCATCAAAATCAAGTCAAAAGGAGTCTAACATGTTTGCTCAACTGTTTCGTAATTGGTGGTTGTTCGCGGTACGAGGAGCGCTCGCCATCGTCTTCGGTGTCCTGGCGCTGATCTGGCCTGAACCGATGAAGTTTGCCCTGGTGATTCTGTTCGGAGCTTTCGCCCTGGTGGATGGCATCTTTGCCATTGCCACCGGCATCACTTTCCATAAGTACTTTGAACGGTGGTGGGCGTTGTTGCTCGAAGGGTTGCCGGGAATCATCATCGGAGCGTTGACCTTCTTCTGGCCTACTATGACCGCAATCGTCCTGCTGCTCTTCATTGCCGCTTGGGCGATCATCACGGGTATTTTTGAGATCGTAGCTGCGATTCACTTCCGGCATGTGATCCCGGGGGAATGGGCAACGATCCTCAACGGCCTGCTCTCAGTTCTCCTAGGTGTCTTGCTGTTTGTTTTCCCAACCGCGGGTGCAGTCGGCTTGATCTGGTTGATTGGCATCTACGCCATCGCCGCCGGGATCTTGGAGATGATTTTCACCTTCCGTTTGCGCGGCCTGTTACGCAAACTCGATAGCAGTGTAGCCGAGGCACGATCTCTGCCAACAAGGAAATTTCTTGAAAAGGAATGACCCATATGAAGACTGACACGGAGCTGCAAAGAGACGTGCTGGACGCGATCTCCTGGGAGCCGAGCGTATCTGCACCGGATATCGGTGTGATCGCCCGTGATGGTCTAGTGACCCTCATTGGGAGTGCCGATAACTTACCGGCAAAGCGGGAGGCCGAAAAAGCCTCCCTGCGGGTTTCTGGCGTGAAGGCAGTTGTCAATGTTATTGAAGTGAGATTGTCCACCGAAAGCCGCCGTTCAGATGAAGACCTCACCCGTGCGGCTTGCGAGGCATTGGATTGGAATATTCTTCTACCGAAGAATTTACAGGCGGTGGTGGAAGATGGCTGGGTGATGCTTACCGGTAAAGTTCAATGGCGATTCCAGAGGAATGCTGCTGAGGAAGCAGTTGCTCGACTGATGGGCGTAAAAGGGGTCACCAACAATATAGCCGTGCAACCACGTATGACGCCTTTCGCCGTTAAAGGAAAAATCGAGGCAGCCATCCAACGCCAAGCCTCCTTGGATACTAAAGGAATTCGGGTAAAAACCGACGGTGGCAAGGTCACTTTGGAAGGCATGGTCGGCTCCTGGGTGGAGAAAGAGGAGGCAGAGAACGCAGCCTGGTCAGCTCCTGGGGTTACCGAGGTGGATAATAAACTCTCGATTGCGGATTGAGAAATGTGGAGATAGTTTCACTCATCCCTCCTCCGAAGATGCTGGCATTCTGGGTTTCATGAGATTATCCATCGCTAAAGGCGGTCAGAACGACTTGCAAATCATTTGAGAAAATTACTATGAAAGTAAAAACCAATGCAAAGTGTGAGAAGCAAATCGCGAATTCGCTCGTTGATAAGTCAGAATTCGCTAATCTGACAAACTATATTTTTGGCGGTTCGGCAGCCATAATCACAGAAGTCAGTCTTATCGTGGGACTGGGAGCAGCCCGGGCGAGCAAAGGAGCGATCCTCGGCGGATTGCTGACAATCGCTCTGGCGGATAATATCTCTGATTCTCTTGGAATCCATATGTACAAGGAAAGTGAAGGATGCGAGAAAAGGCTGTCCTTGCTTGCGACGATATTGAATTTTCTCTCCCGCCTAGTGATTTGTCTGAGTTTTGTTGCGATTGTTCTATTATTTCCCATATCTCAAGCCATTACGGTTGGAATCGTTTGGGGGCTGCTATTACTTACCTTTATCAGCTATTTAATCACAAAAAGTAATCATGAGAGCTCTATTTCAGAAATCATCAGACATGTACTGGTCGCGATCATCGTGATTCTTTTGAGCAGATATGTTGGCGACCTGATCGCCGAGGCCTTTTAGCAGAATCTTATGATACTTCCTTTATAGGAAAGCCTGATGGTTTGAGAGGAAAAATGATTGATCTTCCGACGAAAGCTGAAGTGGACTGTTCGGATGGCGCTGCTGGGTGCTCCACTTACGTGACCGGCAACCCGATTAACCGCCAGATCACACACCTGGTGGTAAAAAGCAACCGGCCACCGTTTCACGAAGCTCTTGTGCCTGTTGACAAGATACAAGAGACTACTCCCGATCGTATCAAGTTGAAGTGCACCCGAATTGAGCTTGAAAAGATGGAACCATCTGAGTATGAAGAATATTTATGAACCAAGAGGCCTGGCTATCTATACTGGCCCAATGCCCTTCCTGCCGTGGAATATAGATCTGATGAGGTGGATGCCTGCATAATAGTGAAACACCGAAATATCCCAACAGAAGAAGGCGGTTGTTTCTTATCACCACATGGTGACTTTGGAAGTTCCGCTGCTACCTATGAAGTCCCTATTTGAGGAGAATACAAGGATACTCACAAAATTCTTTGTCCGATCTAGCTAATCTGGATCGGCGGAAAGTCCAAGATGCGTAAAAAGGATCGTCTGGCTACAAGGCGAAAATTTCCCAAGCTGAAAAGGTGGGCGCTCAACCCACTTTACGCGGCGTCCGCCAAGGCAGATGCAATGAATCAGAGATTCCCCGTCGTTGGTAGCAGAACGTTAGACGGGGAGGTCGAGTCGCTGCGCGCTATGGAGAAAAGGTACCATTTGTTGCAAGGGATTTTACAATCTACTCCAGGTGGCATTCTGGTGGTCAACTCAGAAAACGAGGTGCTATTCGCCAATGAACGCTTCGCCGAGATGTGGATGATTCCGCAGAACATCATGGCTTCGAAGGATGACGCTCTCCTGCTTCAATATGTATTCGATCAGTTATCCGATCCGCAGGATTTTCTCCAAAGAGTCCAGGAACTATATCAGTCGGATGAAGAAAGTTTTGACGCCTTAGATTTTAAGGATGGAAGGGTATTTGAGCGTTGCTCGCGTCCCATGTTGCAGGAAACGGGAGTGCGAGGTCGGGTGTGGTCATTCCACGAAATCACCGAACGCAAACAGGCGGATGATGTCGTTCAAAGCGCAGAGGAAAAGTATCGCGCGATCTTCTATGAATCTGTCGAAGGAATCTTCCAGTCCACACCTGAGGGTCAATTACTTACCGTGAATCCCGCACTGGCTCACATGTGGGGTTACGACTCGCCAGAAGAACTTATCT
>DATJAH010000071.1:0-41375 GCA_035516425.1 Anaerolineales bacterium | reverse complement strand
AAAGTTGTTGATCGTGCGAAAGTCTGGCTGCTGCCCGCCACTGATCCACATGAAGTTCACGTTCTCGCGCAGTCCCTTGGCAATCTTGCGCGACGAATAGATCTTCTCGGCGTACCCATACACCAACACCTTCAGCATCATCTTGGGATGATAGCTGCTCGTCCCGCCGCCTTTGTATTTGGCGAATAACGAGCTGAGATCGATCTGTTCGATCACCCGGTTGACCACCCGCACCAGATGATCTTCCGGGATCAATTCGTCCAGGCTCCGCGGCAGCAGGCTGGGTTGTTCCGTCGTATACGGCTTGAAAACCACACGCTGATTGTTCATGCCCCTATTGTATTAAACTTTTTCACTTTTGAGGAGGGTTCAAAATCAAAAGGGGCTGCCCACTTTTTGGACAGCCCCTTGTCTATCCTTGTGTCTTAAGAGTCACGGGCACGTCGAGTTCTTGCTGGTCGTGGAAGAAGTGCCGAGCGAGTTGTAGCTGGCGACGCCGAAGGATATGTTACCTGAACTCTTCGCGCCAATCAGATTTATGCTGGTGCCGATAGTGCTGGAAATTTTGGAGCCGTTTTCATAAACATAGTAACCGGTTGCGTTGCTGACGGCCGACCAACTGAGATGGTCCGTGCGAACACTCAATTGAGGAGGCAGAGGGAAGATGGTTTTATAGGTGCACGTTGTCGTTACGGACAAGCTCGATGGGGCGGATGGAAACAGGGCCTTGAGTATGTTGCCTTGGTTTAGACCCGGATTCTGGAGCACAAACGAATTGGTCGCGGTGGCGGTTGCCTTAGGAGCTTTACTGGCTTTGGGAGTATTCGTGGAGTTTTGCGCCACCTCCGGAGGGCCCGAAGCGGGCGGCTCGATCTCAGCTAATGAGCTGGTGTCACCCTGCACTGTGGCATAGGCACCCCACAACCAGCACGTGCCGCCCGTCGGCGTTTTGATAATCCAATAATTCGTCGGTGTGTATTTGCCTACGACTTCGGCCGTCGCACCGGGCTGGAAAATCAGCACAAGGTCATAATTTGTGCCCGGACCAGTCCGGCAATTCGTCGCTGCACTGACCGTCACGGTTGGCGTGGATGAAGTTGTTGTAGAGGCGGGAGTCTGTGTAGCTGCACTTGTCCCTTCGGTCCCAGTTGTGGGTGTAGCGGTCGTCGCGGATTTCTGCTCCGGAAGGTTGCAAGCCAACCCAGCCAGCACAAGAGCGATGATCGCTAAAGCTAGATTTCTGCCAAGAAAGGATTTCATGTCGGCTCCTTTTGGAACTGTATTTTGTCCCATCCTGCTCTAGTGGTCAATCCCCATAATGTACCAGCCCACGGGAACGAGGAAGCAAACGGAGCCAACCAAGGAGGCAGTTGAATTAGTTGCAACTCCCGGTCACGATGCTGGAAACCTCGGAACTGTTGACTGCCTGAATGCCATACGTTGCGCCCCCCCCGTTCCAGCCCCAGCCACCCCAGCCGCCGGAGTCGTCTGTGAAAGAAGTTGCCCCACCGCCCAAGGTTGTGATTCGGTATCCGTTCCTGTAGATGCGTACGCCGGTCTGGTCCGGATCCGTATTTCTCCAGTGCAGGACAACTGTCACATAACCTCCATGCCAACCGTGTCCCCACCACGGTGGCGGCGTGCCGGTGGGAGTTGGCCAGGCTACTCGGTGACAAGCGACACGCAGATTGGTTGGTTCATCCAAGGTATATATCGAGATCACCGGCGTTGCTGGCACCGGAACATTGTTGCTGTCTCCACTCACACTTGCATATTGTCCTGAAAGCCAGCAGATCGTGCCAGGATAATTTGGAACATCGATGATCCAATAGTCATCTGCTATATCTTTCCCGGTCACGGTCACGGTCATTCCCGGGTAGATGGTGATCACAAAACCATAATGAGTACTGGGACCGGCATAACAATTTGTCGCAACGCTGACGCTCAACGTGGGAGGTAGGGGCGTATTGGTGGGAGTGGGCGTGGCGGCCGGCGTCGAAGTATCGGCAGGAGTAGCCGCTGCCGCTTCCTGCGTGAGCGACTCGAGCGTCTGCGCCACCATCGTTGAGATCTCATTTCCACCCGAAAGCGTGGGTGTCGCGGCGCCGGAAGGCGACGTACCCAGATCCACGGTAAAACTGCACGCCAGCGTTGCCAGTGCAAGCACACCAAATAGAGCGAAAAGTCTTTTTATAGGCGTCATTTCTCTTCCTTCGTAACATCCTATTTGTTCCCGTTTTAAATATACTCCAAGCTTAAGAAGAAATGATGTATTTTGTGTGAGAATTTCTCAAAGCGTTGGCCACCACGAGCAATAAGGGGAGACAGCTCGGCCTGGAGCAGCTGTCCCCACAGGCCCTCTTGGCAAGTCGATAAGGATATGCTTTTGGTCACTGAACTGCCGTATTGGTTGAAGGCGGCTACACCATAATTGTAGTTTGTATTCAGCCCGAGTATCACGGTGAATTGATCCGTGTAGGATGTGGAATTGGCTCCCAAAGTAGTTGATCGCGAGCCGTTCTTGTATACATAAAAACCATTCTCATCGTTGGAATTATCTTTCCATGAAAGCGTTACGGTCCATTTCCAGCTAAGAACCCAGAAGTTGCCTGCTTTGTGCGAGGTGTTTACGCTAGTGCAACTGATGTTTAGTCCTTTTGGCGGGTTGGGTGCTGTCGGGACCGGAGTCGGCGTCAGTGGCATGGGCGGCGGAGTCATTTCGGGCAGACCAGTCGTATCTCCGAACACGGTCGCGTATTGTCCCCAGAGCCAACCATTGTTGCCGCCTCCACCTCGGTAATCAACAACCCAGTAATTGGCGGGCGTGTACTTGCCAATCACCTCGGCACTCATGCCGGGTTGAAACTGCATCACTAATTTATAGTTTACGTTTGGGCCCGTCCGACAGTTTGTGGCGGAGCTTACCGTCACAGTCAGCGGTGTCGCCGGCGGAGGCTCGGTGCTGATTGGTATACCGGACTGAGCCTGCTGCGTTGCGGCTGAATGGTCTGCACAGCCAATGTCAACGCAACGCTCAGGTCATTGGATTGCGGCGATGGCGGGCCTGGGGAGGTTGGCACATTTGTGGGCAGGTTGCACGCAAAGGTACCAAGTGCTAAGACAATGATCGTGATACAAAGTCTTCGTAGGGATCTCATCGCATTCTCCCTGGCTGAAATCTTAATTTCATGATTGCACTTTCAGCGAGAAATTCAATCCCTATCAAGGCGCTATTTATTGGATAACTTCGAGGCGCAACGTCCTGATCGCGGCGAAATAAACAGCAGTGAAAAGTGAGCTTTTCAATTCATGATCATGCCGCAGGGAGGCGCGTGTATGTTCCGGTTCAAACCGCGCTCTGGGCTGGAGCTCGGGCCCAACGCTGCCCTAGGGGCCCGGCGTCCCTGCTGGCGGTGTGCAGGGTCCAATCGGAACAGTTTGGGGCCCAATCTCGGCCAGAACTTGGTCAGCGCCTACGCCGTTGCTTTTCAGCGCGCGCGCCCACCATTGGATTCCCCCGGTGGCACCCGATAATATTTCTGATGAGATCGGACCCAGATCTTCCGTGGAGCCGGTGAAAATCTTAGTTCCATCGGAAGCCAGGGAGGTTTCGTTAAGCATCACGGAATCATAGAGGTCGTTTGAACTCGCGCCATCAAACACGAGAGGGCTTTTGGAGGCATAGTTTTGTCCCATATACTTGATGGCAACGAATGCAACTCGATTTCCGGGATCGGTTACATTGACCTGAAAATTGAGGATGGTTGCGCTGATGCTGGTGGGACAACTATAGCTATAGCTGAGACCGGCAGGCTTGGCACTTGCACTCAATTTGACGGGGGTCGTGGAGGTACTGGCAGGAGGAAGAGCGCAGGAACCGTTATACCCATATCCCCAGAGCCGGAATCCCTGACTGGTATCTATGTTGAGAATGCACATTTGGACAAACTTTGATGAAGCGGTATTTCCGTTGACTTGGGCTTGTGCCTGGATGGAGTATTCGCCCACTGTGGGAGGCGTCCATTTCAGAACGGCTTGCCTATTTGTGGACGAATCCACGGCGCCAATCATTTGTCCATTGGCATAGAATGTAACGTGGGCCGCTTGGTCGCCTGAGGGATTAGAGCCGGACCCCTGCAGAAAAGCTTGTGCGGCTAGAATATAGGGCGATTGAGGCCATATCACAATGGATGTCCGCGGCGAGACCAAATCGACGGACAGCGTATTGGAGGGCGCGGTTGGACCGCACCCGGATAGGAATAGAAAGACCATGGCAGAACATGCAAACAACAAGCGCTGATTGAATTTCATTTTTTACCTCTCGTGGAATATAATTGAGCTAGAGATCATTTCCAAACGGAAGCTTTATACCAAATAAGATTATATATCTTCCAGGCGATGTTGGGGTAAAACATGACACGACACGTACTTGAGTTTTATTTGCCTGGTTACTTATTGACAAATGGAAGTAATAGTCAGCTGTCCCGACACGCCGACATCGTTATACGCCTCCACACCATATGTGATTTTTGTGCCAGGTGAAATGTTTACAGTGTCCGTGTAGGTCGTGGAGTTAGGCGGAAGGTCAGCTATAATATTACCAAAACGAAGGATGTAGTATCCCGTTTCGTTGTTCGCATTGTCGGTCCAGGTCAGGATATTTGTGGTGGACGTGGGGCCACAACTGGCACTTGCATTCATGTGTGTCGGCCGCGCAGGGACATCGGCGGTCGTAGATGGTGGCGGCGTCATTTCCGGAATATTTTGTGTACCGCCGGTGATTGCGACGTACTGCGAGGCGACCCAGCATGCACCGGATGAGGTTTGAATCAGCCAGTAATTTCCTGTCGTATCTTTTCCAATCAGGGCCGCCGTCTGATTTGGTTTTACGCTGGCGATGCTTTTATAATTCTCACCCGGCCCCATTCGGCAGTAGGCGTTTGCTTGAATGATTGCCGCCGGTGTTGCGGACGGTGACGGAGTCATTAAAGCCGGTGTTTCCAGAGCCTTCATGGGCGTTTTTGAAGCGCTTTTAACCGCCTGCATGGTCTGCGCGACGATGGTCGCGATGGCGGACTGTGACTGCGATGAGGACCTCAACTCTGTATTGAGAATATTGCAAGCCAGGGTGGCCAATGCCAGAGCGCAAATTCCTTCCAAGAGCCTGTTCATCAGTTGTCCTTTGTCTCAACCTATTCACCTACTGCAGACGACCGTGATTTTCGTTTGGGAAGATTCGCCTACATCATTATAGACGGAAATGCCATAGGTTACACTGCCGGCCGGAACAATGACGGTGGTATCCTGATAGGTCGTTGTGCTCGCGGGCAGGTCTGCAATTTGAGTATCGCCCCGGAAAATGCGATAACCATTTACATATTTCGGAGCGAACCAACTAAGGATCGTTGTAATGCTCTCACCGCTACTGCCAGGATAAGAGCATGCGAAGTTAGCAATTATGCTGCCCTTATCAAGCGGGGGAGGCGGCGCATTCTGTGCGCTGGGTTGAGGTGTGACTTCCGGAAGGCTTTCGTAATCTCCACTTGGAGAACCGTCGCCTGCCAGGACCCAACATACATCCGCGCTGGTCGGCGCCTTAATGAGCCATGCGCTCTGTAAGGTATCTTTACCAACCAATTCGACCGTAGTACCTCTGCTGAGCGCGGCCACGGATTGAAAATTAGGACTCGTGCCCGTTCGGCATTGAGTATCGTCGTTGATATACAACAGTGGCGTTGCAAATGTCGGTGTGGAGGTTGGCGGCGCCTTCAGGCCGGCGGAATGCGTAGCCGCTTCATCGGTCAGTGCGATGAGCGTCGAGACGGCTTCGCCCACGGTCAGCGGCTCGGGCGTTCTTGTGGCTGTGCCGCAAGCCGCGCAAAACAGGAACAGCGTGCTCGCTGGGACCAAAATGATATTGTGCAGTTTCATGGATTATTTAATCTGCGTAAACTTAATGTGTTTATAACACAAAACTCAGAGCGTTATTTGAAACCCCTAATGTTTGCGTGCCACTTTGCTGAAGAACAATTCAAGCAGTATCGGATCGAAGAACTGCGCATCGTGTTCGATGATCTCCAGCGACTTTTTCTTTGAATAGGCAGACCGGTAGCCACGATCGCTGGTTAGCGCATCGTAGGCGTCCGCAACGCGAAGGATGCGTGCGCCGCGCGGAATCGCCCCGCCGCTTGTTCCGTTCGGATAACCGCTTCCATCGAAATCCTCGTGATGATTCAGAGTAATGGAATGTGTGGAAGGATCGATATCCAAAGTCTCCACGAGGCTCGCCCCAAGCCGGGCATGCTGTTGCACCCTGACATAGTCCGCTTCCGTGAATTTTCCGGGCTTATTGATTACAAGTTCGTTGATGGCGATCTTGCCGATGTCATGGATGGATGCCGCAAATTTCAAAAGGTCTGATTCCTTTGCCTCCAGATCTGCGGCATGCACAAGATCGAAAGCCAACGCCGTGGCATGATCTGAATGTGTCCCGGCGTGAGGTTGGCGCAATTCAACCAGGCAAATCAAAAAGGGGAGCCGTGCGGCCATTGTTTTGCTTCTATCTCATTCTCCAGTGCCTTCCAGCCAGCTAGCCATATATTCGGGCTTCTCGAGTTCAAGGGCCTGCTTTGTGAGTTGCAGCGGATAAAACGTATCCACCATCACTGCCAATTCGTTGGTCTCTTTTTTGCCAATCGAGGCTTCGGTCATGCCGGGTTGTGGTCCGTGCGGAAGCCCATACGGGTGCAGGCTTATGTCGTACTGGTCAATGCCTTTGCGAGACATGAAGTTGCCCTCGGCATAATAAATCACTTCATCGGAATTGACATTGGAATGATTGTATGGCGCGGGAATGCCTTCAGGGTGATAATCGAACAAACGCGGCACAAACGAACAGACCACAAAGTTATGTCCTTGGAAGGTTTGATGGGCAGGCGGCGGTTGATGGACTCGCCCGGTGATGGGCTCAAAATCGCCGATGTTGAGAATCCATGGATACAAATAGCCATCCCAGCCGACCACATCGAACGGGTGATGATCCAGCTCATGACAGGTCAATCGGTCGCGCACCTTGATTCGGACTTCGAAGCGGCCGCGCTCGGTGTGCGTTTCCAACTCGGTCGGCACCCGGAAATCGCGCTCGGAATACGGCGCATGCTCAAGCATCTGACCGTAGTCGTTGCGATAGCGTCTGGGCGGCTCGATCTGTGATGAATTCTCAATCGTAAAGAAACGCGCCTCCTTTGAATCCAATTGCATCTGCCAGGTCGTCCCAAATGGAATCACGATGTAATCGCCGGAATGAAATGGCAGGTTGCCAAATTGGGTCTTCAATACACCATTGCCTTCGTGAACAAACCAGGTTTCGTACGCTTGCGCATTGCGATAAAAATAATCCATGTTCTGGGAGGCACGCGCAACGCCGAGGGTTACATCGTTGTTGCCAAGAAGGGGGATCCGCGCCGTAACGGGGTCCGCTCCGATCCGGGCTTGAGCCGTTCTAAAAGCGCGATGCCGGATCGGGCCGAAGTCCACGAACTCGGGCTTGAGCGATCCGTAATCTTCTGTCTTCATTACGCGCGGTGGCAGGAAGTGATGGTACAGGATGGATTGAATGGACGAGAATCCCTCCAACCCCATGAGCTCTTCGCGATAAAGTTTTCCGTCGGGCTTCTTGAATTGGGTGTGACGCTTGTGCGGGATTTGGCCGAGTTTATGATAGAAGGGCATAGGAAGCTCCTTTAATAAGGTTTGTGAAGGCCGCTTGAAATATCTGCAAAGCTTACAAAGGTATACGATTGGCGCTGACGGGCTTCGTTCATGGCAATGGTTGCTTCAGCAAGAATCTGCCCGTCCGAGGTGATATCGTTGCCGTTCTGGGTGGTGACACCCAGGTAGGCATTCCGTTTGGAAGACAACTTGCCGGTGGTGAAGCTCTGGGTGGTGCGAAATTGCCCCAGGATTCGCTCCGCCACAGCGCGTGCGGCATCGTTGTCGGCGGACGGAAGCAGGATCATAAAATCATCTTTGTAATGGGCAGGCACGTCCGAGATCCGCAGGGTGCGGTCGAGCAAATTGGTCATGGCGGCGTGAGCCTGTTTCACAAAATCGGGCGTGAGATTCTCTGTGGCAAGTGCCAGGTGAATTAAAGTCAGCGTGCCGGAGTAGCGTTTGACGCGGGCAATTTCATGGTTCAATAGAATTTCAAAAGTTTCATAGGTGTAAAGGCCGCTATCGCTTGCAAGTTGACGGCGCTTGTCCATTTTAAACTCCTTTCCTTGTCTGGAGCGGATAAATGGATTATTTTGATGTTCTGACAATGCCCTACCGCTTGGCCGCTGGGGCCCTTGAAAGGCTCGTGTGGTTCATGCGGAAGTTGAACAGGCTTAGGGCAGGATGGGCATCCAAGCTCTTTCGTAACGACCAATCGATTTACGGATTGACAGAAATCGATTGGATCAGTGCATCCAGAGTAGGCAGAGACGGTTTGAAATTCGCTGGCGACGTGGCGTTCAACTTGTCAGCCACTGCCTGGAAGTATGCCTTGAAATCGTCGCCGGTCGGGTTTGACTTGTAATAACCGGGAAAATCCAGGATGCCTGGTGAATCGATTGTATATTTGGTTTCGTCTGCTGGAAGGAAGTCCGCTGAAGTCGGCAGGGTCGCGATGATGTAGTATTTGCCATCGCCTGTCAATCCTTGGAAATGATAAAACAAGGCGCTATTATTGATGGGCGCGATACCATTGGCATATTGCGTAACCAACCGCACACCAACACCGTCTTTGAAGGAAATCGTCTGCATCTGTGCTGCGATCGCTTGACCCGCGTTGAAAAACGGGATGCCTGGCATGTTCTCTGCCGCCAGCGGAATGCTTCGATTGGCGATACCTTGCAAGCGCCGGATGTTTTCCTTCACCTGATCGGACATGGAAGAAAAATCCTGCGCGGGATAGATCAGTATTTGAGGATGTTGATAGAAACTGAGCTGACTGTAGTTATCAAGCAAAATCTCGATGTGCTCCGGAGCGACCGCCCAAGGGCTCCATTGCTGTGAATCGGTGAGAGCCGGGACCGTGCCGGTCAATGCGTTGGTTGCTAACCCTTCCGGAATGGATAAACTGACATTTCCATAGGTGACGTTGTTGAAGTTTGTAGCAGCCACATGCGCTTGAAGCGTTGACGCAACCACCGTCGCCACGTCCGACTCAGATGGCGCAGCCCCTGGCGCACTGAAACTGCATGCCATCACGATGGCTATCGAAGCAAGGAAGACAGTGATTCTGAAGGCTGTTCTTGAATTCATTTTCTTGAGTTGACCCTCCCGTTTGCCATGATGACCACGCTCTCCTGTTCGTTAGGGTCGTTTCGTGCCACGACTGCAATCACTTGCTCTTTGTTACTCAGGTTCACCGGCTGGTGTGGAACATTGGGCGGGATGAACAAAAAATCGCCGGCGTCGTTGATGCTGGAGTATTCCAACTTTGGGCCATACTTGGTCTCCGCGCGGCCCTGGACGATGTAGATTGCCGTCTCGTAGCCGTTGTGATAATGTGGTGTGGCACTTCCTCCTGGCGGGATTATGACCAGGTGCATGCATAGATGCGTGGAACCCGCCGTAGCTGCAGAAATCCCCTCGAAGTTCGGCAGGCTTTGTTTAGTGAGATATGTGCCCTTGGGGCGTACGGTAATCACCGGCTTATTTTCGATGGTCATGGTCGCTTTCCAATCGTGTTTCTCAGGACGCCAATTCTCTCAATTTCCAATTCAACCACATCACCCTCGTTCAACCATGGACCTTGCGCTTTTGTCAACTCCAATAAACATCCTGTGCCGACCGTGCCGGAACCGATCAGATCGCCGGGCAGGAGCGTTACATTTTCCGATGCGCGTGCCAGCAAATCACCAAATGACCAATACATATCTTTGAGGCTGCCGTGCGATCGCTCCACTCCGTTGATGCTCCCCCTCATCTCCAAATCATAGAGTCCGGGGCGGTCGACTGCCTTGTCGGCGAATTCATCCGCTGTGACTATACAGGGACCCAGCGAGGAAGCGAAATCTTTTGCCTTGGCTGGCCCGAGGCCCACTTTCATTTCTTCGCGTTGTACATCGCGCGCTGACCAATCATTGAAGATGGTATAACCGAAGATGTGTTCGGCCACATCTTCGGGTTTAATGTTGATGCCCGGCTTGCCAATCACAGCCGCAATTTCCAGCTCATAATCCATTTCCTTGGTGTAGGAGGGATATGGGATCTCGTCCTCCGGCCCGAAGATGTTATTCGGATTTGTAAAATAGAAAATAGGGAACTTGTACCATTCCGCGGGCACCTCGCGGCCGCGGTTGGCGTTGGCGGTTTTTACATGGGTTTCAAAGGCGTAACCATCGCGTAGCGTTGTTGGATGCAAAATCGGGGCGTGAAGCCGGATCTCGTTCAAAGGAATCCGGCTTTTATCCGGAAGGTTGCGCAGGCGTTGGAGCCCATCGTCCCCAGCCTGAATCAAATCCATGAGCGAGGCAAATGGGATCGTCTGAATTCCATCATCGGTCAGCAAACCGGGACGTAATGCTGAATTGGAGGTCGAGAAGGTCACGAACTTCATTAGAGATTGCCCCGTTTCTCCTGTTCGAGTTCGAGCGCCTCGAACAGCGCCTTGAAGTTGCCCTTGCCGAAACTCTGCGAGCCGTGACGCTGAATGACTTCGATGAACATGGTGGGGCGATCCTGAATCGGCTGGGAAAAGATTTGCAGGAGGTAGCCCTCTTCGTCACGGTCCACCAAGATACCGAGGTCATGGATGGCTTTCAAGTCTTCATCGATCTTTCCGACTCGCTCGGGCAATACCTGGTAATAGGCTTCAGGGACCCGCAGGAATTCAACACCGTTATGCTGCAATTGTGCAACCGTCTTGACGATATCGCCGGTGATCAACGCGACGTGTTGCGCGCCGGGCGTCAAATAATAATCAAGATATTCTTCGATCTGACTCTTCTTCTTGCCTTCCGCCGGTTCGTTGATCGGGAACTTCACGCGGCCGTTGCCATTCTGCATCACTTTGGACATCAAGGCGGAATATTCGGTCGAAATATCTTTGTCGTCGAAGTGCATCAGCTGGCGGAAGCCCATCACCTTGTGATAGAAATTGACCCATTCGTTCATCTTGCCCAACTGCACGTTGCCCACGATGTGATCAATCGCGGCCAGGCCCACCGATTGGGCCTCCTTGCCTGGCAGGGGACGGTAGGTGGGTGCGAAGACTCCCTTATAGTCATCGCGATCCACAAAAACGTGCAGTGTTTCGCCGTACGTGTAAATTGCGGAGGTGCGGTAGATGCCAAAATCGTCTTTTTGTTCGCGCGGCGACCAGGCCGATTTGCCGCCGCGTGACGTGGTTTCCTTCCATGCTTTTTCGACATCGTCCACTTCCAGGGCGATCGCTTTGACTCCGTCGCCGTGAACCATGTGATGCGCGGCGATTTCGCTGGTGGGCGCGTACGCCGCGGAAACAACAAACCGCGCCTGACCCGACTCTAAAACGTACGAGGCGAAGTCGCGGTTGCCCGTCTCCAAGCCGGAATACGCAACCGGCTTGAAACCAAAAGCCTTCCACCAGTAATACATGGCGTGTTTGGCATTGCCTACATAAAAGTGGATATGGTCAATGGATTTGATTTGCAGGAAATCCGCCTCCTCGCTCATGGGTCGCACGTTAGAAACCGGCGCGGATTTTGACGCGATTTTTGTCATAACTCTCTCCTTTGGTTGGTGGGGAGGATTCTACGACAAAGGCTTTTCAATTGCAAATAAAAATTATCAATCGATATGCCAGCCGTTCCACGGTCCCGCCAAAAAATGAATGTGTGATTAATTCATCTCTTTGGAAGATTGTCCTGGATGAATTTCTTCCAGATCGGATAGCCATCCGGATCCCAGATACGGTGCAAATCCTTGAACGCCTCTTCCGGATTCCAGCCGCGGCGCTGGATACGGTACAGCGCAATGAAAGCCGTAGCACGATAGTTCGCCTGGCAATGGACATGCACCTTCTGATTCGCGTAGGCGTCCATCGCGTCCATGAATTCTTTAAGGTTTGCCTTTGTTGGCTGATCCCATTCGACCGGTATGCCAATGTATTTCATGTGCAACGATCGAACCAGCGATGATTCGTTCGGTAGTGCCTTTTCTGATGTAGGCAAAGCGAGATTGATGACCACTTGCACGCCGTCGTTTGCGATATCGTTGAGTTGTTCCTTCGTAGGCATGCCGCTGCTGGAGAGTTTGTCCGTTAGCGGCAGGAAATTATTGATATCTTTTAACATTTATTTGACCTTCACTACTCTTCCATTGGTCATCTTGATCAAATCATCCGGCGTTAATTCGAAGATGGCGTTGGGCGTACCGGCGGCACCCCAGACGGTTTTATGTTGCAGCAAATCTTCATCGAGATACGTTTCCATTTTTTGCACGTGACCAAGCGGAGGCACGCCTCCAATGGCAAAGCCGGTGACGACACGCACAAAATCCGCGTCGGCACGGACGATGGATTCGCCTGCGTAGGCGCTGATTCGTTTTTCATCCACGCGATTTGCGCCGCTGGTTAGAACCAGGATGGGCTTATTGCTGGCTCGGCCTTTAAAGATCAATGACTTGATGATTTGTCCGAGCGCACAACCGGCACGGTCCGCGGCTTCTTGCGCGGTGCGTGTGCTTTCGGCGTGCTCAATCACGCTGTAATCAAAGCCCTGTGACCTTAAAATATCCTGGACTTTTTGAGCGGAGGGCGAGAGTGTCATGGGATTATCCAATGTTAGAATTGAGATAGAGTATAACCCAATGCCTAGCGAAAAAGAAGTTTATGCGAGCCATGCCGTCGAATACGAGGCGCTGGTTTCTCACGAAGATTATCAAGGCAATATCCTAAAATCAATCCAGCAGATTGTTTCGCTCCACGGCTTGGATGTTCTTGATCTTGGCGCCGGGACGGGGCGATTGGCTTGTCTGCTCGCGCCTCACGTGCGGACGGTGCTATGTTTTGATTTGTCGCCTCACATGCTTGGAATTGCGCGCAGGAACTTGCGCCGCCTCGCGCGCCGGAACTGGCTGGTCGCAGCTTCCGATCATCGTTTTCTCCCGCTGAAAGCCCAGAGTGCGGACGTGATGGTCTCCGGCTGGAGCGTGAGCTATCTCGCGGTATGGAATCCGCCTTCGTGGCGAGATCAGGCGAGTGCCTGGCTGGCCGAGGCGCGTCGTGTGCTGCGCCCAAATGGATTCATCCTGTTGTTCGAGTCGCTTGGAACGGGCAATGAATCACCGCATCGATTGCCTCATCTCGAAGATTTCTATGACTGGTTGGATGAAGTCGGCTTCGAGAACAAATGGATCCGCACCGATTATCAATTTGAATCTTCGGAAGAGGCGGGCCGTGTTGCAGGATTCTTTTTTGGCGAAGAGATGAAGCGGCGAATCGCTGCCGACCGACTGACCATTCTGCCGGAATGTACTGGCGTGTGGTGGATGAAGATCTTAAGATAATTAGATTGTCTTACGCAGAACATTGTCCGATATCCGTGTCTCTGAAACCGCGTGTTCTGAAAAACGAGCCGGCTTTGTTTAATAACGTGCCTGAACAGGCAGTACTTTTGGGTTGACAACTTTTGTTAAGATTGGTGTATAATGAACCACACCTTAACAATCGGGCAATTATTGTTTTCCTGTTTGTTGTAACGTTTTTCAACCGATGTCTATTTCTTCTCTACTTGTTGTCGAAGGCCGATACGCAGATATCCCTTCTTTTGCAACCGAGTTGCAAAAGAAGGGTTTTGAAGTTCATGCGGTAACCAGTGGAAGTGTGGCGGTCTCGCGCCTTGAAAAAATCAGCCCGACCATAGTTGTGGTCAATGCCGCTTCCTTAAGAAGTACCGGTTTGCGCATTTGTCAGTCCGTTCGCGAGAAGAATTCAAAGTACCCGATCGTCCTTATTCTTGCGAAGGAAGCGAGGGTGGATAAGGACATTGCGGATGCCGTGTTGATCCTGCCGTTCACGGCGCAGAAACTTGTCAATCGTATTAAACCGCTTTTGCCGGGGGATGGAAAAAACATGGTGCACGTTGGGCCGATCCGCCTTGATGTAGAACGCCGCCGCGTGAAGTGTCTCGGAAAAAGCACGAAGTTAACGCCTCGTTTGATTACGCTTCTAAAAATGTTAATGGAAAAACATGGCGAAGTGGTGGAGCGCGATGTTCTCTTCAAAAAAGTCTGGGAGACGAATTACACGGGCGACACTCGCACATTGGATGTCCATGTGTCCTGGCTTCGGCGTGCCATCGAAGTGGATCCTTTGAAACCAAAATTTCTCAAGACCATTCGCGGTGTCGGATATCGGTTAGACGTTTAAGCTTGGCCTACATAACGCATCCCCTTTTGACCTTCAAGCGAGCTGTTGTTCTATTGTTCTTCTTTACGCTGTTGGCGTGTGAACCTCAATCCACGCCGACGTTTTTCCTGCCCCCGACGCAACCTGCTGAGATCGTCCCGACCCAGGTCATAGTCCGCGTTCCCACTTCGACGATTACAATTGTTCCCACTCTGACATCGGTTATTGCTACCCCAACGCCATGTACCAATGGCTTGACGTTTGTCAGGGATATAACGGTTCCCGATAACACGCCTTTCAGTCCGGGGCAATCCATTGATAAGCAATGGCTGGTTACGAATAGTGGAACCTGTGATTGGGACTCAAGTTACCGATTGAAATTAATTAACGGGCCCGCCATGGGCGCGCCAACGGAGCAGGCTCTTTTTCCCGCGCGCGGCGGCATGCAGGCCACAATTCGCATCATCTTCACGGCCCCCGCGGACACCGGGACCTATGTAAGCACGTGGCAAGCTTTCGGCGCGAATGGCGAAGCGTTTGGCGATACAGTCTATATTCAAATCGTTGTTCAATAGGCTCGTCCATGTTCCAACAAATAAGGCTGTCGATTGCAGACAGCCTTATTTGTTTAATTCCCTTTTATTCAAGAACTAGTATTACCACGACACTATCATTATTGGGCGTAATGGTGACCGTAAGAACGGTGGTGCCTTTTGTAAAGAGCATCACACCTCCTTTTCCGCCGCCTTGGGCGCTGAAGGAGGATGACCAGCCGAGAGCCTTAAGTTGAGCAGTGTAAAAGGTTTGAACATCTGTTGCGGTCGCATTTGCCTTAAAACTATAGGTATTCTTATTGAATTCCTGACCGGCCGTGGCTTGTGTCATGATCGGAATGTTGTTCCAATTGCTGACGGGCTTTCCAGTCGGATTCAAGTACTGACCGAGCGCCGGCATCGAAGAAGGCAAAGCTTCTAGTGTAGAAAGCGGCATGGAGGATGGCAATGCCTCGAGGGTCGATACCGGCATGGAAGTTGCCAAGGCCTCGGCAGTGGACGCAAGGCCCTTTGCCTGATTGAGGGGATTCGTAATCAGCCCACAGGCAAACGAAAACAAAATCAACATGGATAGTAGAGTAAATCTAAAGACGCGTGACATAACTCTCTCCTTTTTAATTGGATGAATTATACGAGTATTTTCGTTTAATAAATGGGCCGATTGTACTATACCCTTCCTGATAAAATGTTGTAAATTCTAACCCATGGAGGACCGCATGCCCGCTTTGCCCTGGTATCATAAGACGTCCATTTATCAGATTTATCCGCGCTCGTTCCACGATAGTAATCAGGACGGCATCGGCGATATTCAGGGGATCATCCAAAAGTTGGATTACATCAAGGAGTTGGGATTCGAATCGATTTGGTGCTCGCCGTTCTTCTCTTCGCCTCAAGCGGACTTCGGCTACGATATTTCCAACTATGCCGACATCGCTCCCGAATACGGCACGATGAGTGACGCCTTGCAATTGATCGATGAGACTCATCGCCGCGGCATGAAAATCGTTTTCGATATGGTGATGAACCATACTTCCATCGAGCATCCGTGGTTCAAGGAATCGCGTTCGTCTCGCGATAACCCCAAAGTGGACTGGTATCTCTGGCGCGACAAACCCAACAACTGGCAAAGCGTCACCGCCGGAAGCGGCTGGCACTATGCCGCGGAACGAAAACAATATTATTGGGCGAGTTTTCTCCCCTTCCAACCCGATTTGAACTATCGAAACCCGGAAGTCAAGCAGACGATGTTTGACATTGCCCGTTTTTGGCTTGGCAAGGGCGTGGATGGTTTCCGGCTGGATATTTTCAATTACATTTATAAAGATGCTGAATTCCGAGACAATCCGTTTACGCCTGGGCTGATCCCGACCGAATCAAATCCATCGGGCTTCTTCCAAAAAGCGCAATACACCCTCAATCGGCCTGAGAGTTATGAATTGGCAAAAGAATTGAGAAGCGTTTGCGACGAATTTGGAGAAAAATTACTATTAGGGGAAGTTAGCGGAAATCGAAATACGATTCGCAAGTTCATGGGCGAGGAAGTGAACGATGGCCTGACGCTGGTGTTTGATTTCGGCATGATGGATTTCAAATTCACTGCCCGATATTTCCGTGATCTGATCGAGGATATCGAAAGATATTTTCCTGATCCTTTCATGCCGGTCTATGTCTTCAGCAATCACGACCGTGCCAGAAGCATCTCGCGCCTGGAAAATGATATTCGAAAAGCAAAGTTACTGCATTTGCTTCAACTCACCCTACGCGGCGTGCCATGCATGTATTATGGTGAAGAAATCGGTATGACAAACCTGAGACTTCCATTTGCCGCTGCTCTTGATCCCATTCCGCATAAATTCGAATCCATTCCCCGTTTGGTTTTCGACATGCTAGGCATGACCCTCAACCGCGATGAAGTCCGCACGCCAATGCAATGGAATGGTGCAAAGAACGCCGGGTTTTCTTCTGCGGAAAAGACATGGTTGCCGGTGCATCCGAATTATGAGGCGGTCAACGTGGAAAGAGAAAGCCAAGATAAAAGTTCTTTGCTCAATACAATTCGTGCGATTTTGAAAATCCGAAATTCGGAGTCAGCGCTGCGAGGGGAAAGTCTGGAATGGATCGATCGTTTACCGAAAAGCGTGTTGGGCTATCAAAGAAAAGATGGCGAGAATGTAATTGCTGTGCTTTTGAATTTTGATGACAAGGAAAAGGAGTTTCAGCTCAGCGAAGGAAAATGGACATGTATTTTGGGGTTATCGAGAGACGATCATTTCATGGACGACATCGTAAAATTGAATAGCTATGGCGGCATGATCTTGAAAAGCGCAGAATAAAAAGATGCGGACTTTGGCAGTCCGCATCCTAATTTATTTAAGTTTCTCTTCCACTGCTTTGGCAACTTTACTCAATGCATCACTGACCTTCGAGGCATCGGGCAGACTGCCTTGAGCCAGATTCGGCCGTCCACCTCCGCGCCCGCCGATGGCAGTGATAAGATCACCCGCTTTGATGCCCCGTTTAACTAAGTCATCTGTAACTGATGCAACAAGAGTCGACGATTCGGTTTCCGATGCCGTTGAAAGCACAGCAACTCCTGTAGAATTTTCTTGACGGAATTTGTCAGTTATAGCTCGCAAAATATCAACATCAGCGCGATGGATTTGAGCCGCTAGAATTGCAACAGCTACGCCCGCAATATGTCTGACTTCCAACTTCAGTTCGCCGTAGGTTGATAAAGCTAATTGCATCCTTTGTGCGCTTAGTTCCTTTTTCTGCTCCGCAACTTCATCCAACAAGTTTTCTACTCTTTGTGGGACTTCGTCAACGGAAGATTTCAATGCTGAGGCTGTTTGCTTCAGAGCCTTGAATCGCCGCGCGATCAATTCATACGCGCCGCGTCCGGTCACCGCTTCGATGCGGCGCACACCCGCCGCAGCGGATCCTTCGCTGACAATGATGAACGCGCCGACATCTGATGTCCGTTCGAGGTGCGTGCCGCCACAAAGTTCGTAAGAGAACTTCGCTTCGTGTTCTACTGTTGCCGTTGGATGGGCAATTGCTTCTTCTTCCGATATATTCATGGAAGGCATGATCGTGATCGTGCGGACCGTCTCGCCATATTTCTCGCCGAATAGGGCCATCGCACCTTCGGCAATCGCGTCTTCGCGGGCCTTGAGGCGCGGCATGACTTCCATATCCGCCGCAACCGCATCATTGACAATCTTCTCCACACGTTCGATCTGTTCCGGCGTCATCGCTTCGGGATGATTGAAGTCAAATCTCAATCGGTCGGGCGCGACTAATGAACCAGCCTGCACTGCATGTGGACCAAGAACTTGATGCAAAGCGGCGTGCATGAGATGGGTCGCGGTGTGATTGCGCATGATGTCATGACGGCGCGCCATGTCCACTTCAGCAACACACTTGCTGCCAACTTTGGGCTGACCCGAAATTACTTCGCCGATGTGCACGATGACTCCTGCCGAGGCGCGGCGCATGGCTGAAACTTCAATTTCCCAGCCCCCCTCTTTCTCCGCCCCAAAATTCAAAGAATTTCGGGGGAGTTGGTTGGGGGCCGAACGAATGTAACCATTATCATCTACCTGACCGCCGGATTCAATGTAAAAGCCTGTCTTTGGAAGAATGACTTCCACTTGATCGCCGAAAGATGCAGAGTGGACAGACTCGCCGTTGACAATCAAGGCCAGCAGTTCGCCTTCCACACGCGGGCTGGTATACGGATCATATTCCACACCATGTTCGCCGAGTTTCTTTTTCTTCTGCAATTCTTTCAAGATGCCTGCGAAGAATTCCGCATCTTCGCCCCCGAGTTTGCCCATCGCTTTTCCACCGCCGGAGGCAACGCTGTGTTCATCCTTGGCAGCGTTGAAACCGACTTGATCCACTTCGAGACCCTGCTCACGAGCAATATCGCGCGAGATTTCAAAAGGCAGACCGTACGTTGCATAAAGATCAAATGCGCCGCGACCGTCAAGAACGGTGTTCTTTTGTGTGCGAAGTTTGGAGAGCAGATTCTCCAAATGGGCGGTGCCCGTTTCAATTGTCCGCGCGAAGCGGATTTCCTCACGCGTTAAATCATCTAGAATCGCACTACGTCTCTTTTCGAGTTCAGGATAAAACGATCCATATGTTTCGATCACTGCCTCGGCAACTTTCGCAAGGAATGGCTCATGTAATCCGAGCTTTGTCCCGAAGCGAGCCGCACGGCGGATGATCATGCGCGTGACGTAATTGCGTCCAACATTGCCCGGCACAACGCCATCGGCGATGAGGAACGAGGCGGTGCGCGCATGGTCGCAGATGACTCGATAGGGCGTGAACTCCCTTAACATTTCGGCTTCGCTCGCGCCGGTCAATGAACGAAGCACATGCAACGATTGGGTGAAAAGGTCGGTCTTGTAATTCGAATCGACATTCTGCAAGATGGATACCAACCGTTCGAAGCCCATGCCGGTGTCTACGTGTTTGGCGGGAAGCGGCTCAAGTTGGTCGGGGCCGAGTCGGTTGTATTGAATAAAGACCAAATTCCATAGTTCAACGAAGCGATCCGTATCCAAAGTTTCCTCAGCGACTTTTTCTTCCGAGGGATGCAGGTCGTAATGGATTTCGGAGCATGGACCGCATGGACCGGTATCCGCCATTTCCCAAAAATTATCCTTGCGTCCCATATAAAAAAGATGGCTGGGATCGAAGCCGGGTTGTTTGAGCCAACTGCCGGCGGCTTCTTCATCGGTGGGGACGTTGCCTTGATCGTCCTTGAAGACCGTCGCATAAAGGCGTTCCTTCTCCAAGCCCCAGACTTCGGTGAGCAGTTGCCACGCCCATGCGATGGCTTCCTTTTTGTAGTAATCTCCGAACGACCAATTGCCGAGCATTTCGAAGAAGGTATGATGTGTGTCATCGCGTCCCACATCATCGAGGTCGTTGTGCTTGCCAGCTACGCGCATGCACTTCTGCGAATCGACGGCGCGTTGATAGGGGCGTTTATCGGTGCCGAGGAACACGTCCTTGAATTGCACCATGCCTGAGTTGGTGAACAGCAACGTTGAATCGCCACCGGGGACGAGCGACATCGAAGGCACAGCCGTGTGTCCATGCTCGACGAAGAAGTCAATATAGGTTTGGCGGATTTCCGCACCGGATAATTTCTTGGGACTCATTTGATCTCCAGATATTTGAAGTGGTGGAATTATACCAATGATGGAGGACAGTGAATGGTAAATGGAAAACTGGTTTGTACTTTCAGAATCGCGCTACAATATACGGGAGGGTTCAACGGGATACGGAGATCGTCAAAACTACAATTTGCGGAGGAACAAATGGCAAAGTACATCAAAACCAAAATGGCAGCAGGGAGGTTGCAGGCCGCTGACGAAAAGGTTCGTGAAACAGTTGCAACGATCATTGCCGATATTGCAAAGCGCGGGGATGTCGCTATTCGTGAGACTTCGGCTCGCCTTGACAAATGGTCGCCGCCCAGCTTTCGATTATCACAAGCCGAAATCGAGGAATTGATCGCCAGTTTGTCTGAACAAACAATTTCCGACATTAAGTTTGCTCAAGCGCAGATCCGACATTTTGCCGAGGAACAACGCAAAGCCTTGCTCGATATCGAAGTGGAAACCTTGCCGGGCGTGGTGATGGGACATAAAAACATTCCGGTCAATAATGTTGGATGCTACATTCCGGGTGGACGATATCCGATGGTGGCATCCGCTCACATGAGTGTGCTGACCGCCAAAGTCGCGGGTGTGAAGCGCGTGATTGCCTGCACGCCGCCTATCAAGGGAAAAATTCCCGCGGCGAGTGTGGCAGCCATGGCGTTTGCAGGCGCGGATGAAATCTATATTCTCGGAGGCGTTCAAGCCATCGCTGCCATGGCGCTGGGCACGGAAACGATTCAAGCGGTGAACATGCTGGTTGGACCCGGCAATGCCTACGTCGCGGAAGCGAAGCGGCAGTTGTTCGGCAACGTCGGCATTGACTTATTCGCTGGTCCAACCGAAGTGTTGGTCATCGCCGATGAAACCGCCGATGCGGAAATGGTCGCGACCGATTTGCTCGGTCAAGCGGAACATGGGCCGGATTCGCCCGCCATCCTGATTACGACCAGCGAAAAATTGGCGCATGAGACTATCAAGGAAGTTGATCGACAGCTAAAAGTTCTTCCCACTGCCGATCTTGCAGGCGTTGCATGGCGTGACTACGGTGAGGTCATTTTCGTGGAGGGCATGGATGAAGCCATCCAAGAAGGTGATCGGGTTGCATCGGAGCATGTGGAGATATTGACGCGTGATCCACAATATTTCCTCGATCACATGACCAACTACGGATCTATGTTCATGGGACCTGAAACGAATGTTGCCTATGGCGATAAAGTCATTGGCACGAATCATACTTTGCCCACGCGTGGCGCTGCACGCTACACGGGCGGATTATGGGTCGGCAAATTCATCAAGACCGTGACATATCAGCGCATCACACCCGAAGCCAGTGTTCTGGTGGGTGAATATGCCTCGCGCCTGTGCGCCCTCGAAAATTTCTGGGGCCATAAGGAACAGGCGGATTTGCGTCTAAGGCGCTATGGAAAGAAATAAGCGGAAAATGATTTCGTAATATCGCTTGGTAACTCAGCCCGACCAATCCGGTCGGGCTGATGATTCGCGTGTTTGATCCTATTGCTCTGCCGAGCCAGAGAGGATCTGAAGAGCCCTAATCCATTGCCGGCGTTGTCTTTGCATTGGAATTTGGGGCAAGTGAACTCACCTGGTCTGCCCGTGTTCAAAAAGCCAGCCGAGTCACCCAAAAGGTGGATATATCTGGTATTGCGTAAAGAACCCTTTAGGTGTACTATAGCCCGAATTTTATTTTAGCAGATTTACTTGGCTTTAGAGGTAGGACCTATGGCGGTTGGCAATGCCATTATCGTTCAATCAAGAAAGGGCGGAAAATTCCATCGCGCGCACAGTATCCCCAAACCAGGAACATTCCAGAGCCTAATATCGAAGCGGGAGTCGCGGCGACTCCCACGGTAAGAAGCACGAGGGAAAACCCCGGCAAAGTCGGCGCTCAACTCAAACTGTGACAAGGTCACAAGGTCTTATTAAAGCAAGTAAGGCGAAGGAGATTTAGATGAATATGAAAAGTGTTTTCTGGGTTCAAAACAAATCAGCAGATTCGATAAGTGCGCTGCGAAGACTCCTGCTTTTGTTGGCGACAGCCACTCTTGGTGGATTGTTATTGTCTGCCTGTGCGCCAACCAGCAGTTCAACCGCCTCCATAACCGCCACGCCTCAGACTTCATCCACCACAGCACCAGCAGCCGCTGCTGTTCCTTCGCAGGCACCAACGAGTTCGTATCCGGCCATAGTGAAAGCCGAAGATATACAAACGATTCTCAATCTGCAGGCTTCAGATTTTGAGAGTCTCATTAAGTCAGACGTGCCATCCGGCCAGTGGACCATTTATAAACCCATTACTACTGACCTTTCCAAAATGTTTGATGCAACCCTGTTGCAAAGCGTAACTTCGAATGGTGGAAGTGCAGGGGCCGCAATTGTGTTTCAGGACCAAAATACTGCTGACCCGCTGGAATTGGTATCCGTCTTTGCCACCCTATACGATACGCCCGATGACGCTAAAAAAGGCTCTACACTCTGGACACAGCACAACGATGCCGACATCACCTCCGCTTATGGGGGACCCGGCTCCGTATTGATCAATGGCCAATCGATCACTTACTATAACTTAAACGGTTTGAAGCAAGGGAATGCCTGGAGCGAGAATTTCGTGTTCTACAATAACCTCAACTTGCTGGCCTCCCTGGGTGGGACGGATACATCGGATGCCGGGCGCAAGCAAATGGATCAGATTGGCCAGGACATCGATAAAGCGATCATTGCCAAACTAATGGCCAAAGAACTTGGGCAATAAACCATGTTTAAAGACACGGCAAGCGAAAACGCCGCATGCTATCCCAGATGAATTGCATCGACTTTAATAAACATTTATTTTGTTGGAGATAATACCATGGGTGAAAAAGATTTAAAAGATGACAAGGCCTCTCAGCAACCTTCCTCAAAGGTTCCTAAACCGGGCGCGGCGCCTAGCAAAACAACAATGCCGCCAACCCCGCCCGATACGCCGTCCAAGGCAGATGACTGGACCCATTTCAAAGAACCTGAGGATGAGATGGAGAAAGACCATGAGCAACTTGACAAAATGCTTAACCCGCCCGATACGCCCTCCAAGGCAGATGACTGGACCCATTTCAAAGAACCTGAGGACGAGATGGAGAAAGACCATGAGCAGCTTGACAAAATGCTTAACCCACCCGACCCGCCGTCAGGCTACAAGCGCCTGCCAACCGATTCGCATTATGCTATTAACGATGCCGGGAACTTAATAAAGTATGATAATCAAGGAAAGTGGTTGGATGCTCTTAATGGCCAGCCGCTTGGATCATCACAGGAGGCGGCACCACAGAATGACGATGCTCAGCTGCGAGCTAAGGAAGAAGGGGGTGGCGATGCACTTGATGGAATAATGCAAGGATTTGAAAGCATTTCTAATTCATCTGCTCCCAAGGACCTAAATGAATTCTTTTCAGAGACCACCCCGTGGCCTTCGCGAGATTTTACTCTGGAGCCATACCCACCTTCTGGCTACCGAGACCTTAGAGACGGTGTGGCAATTAATGATAAGACCGAGCAGGTGATCAGGTGGGATCCCCACCGTGGGGAATGGCTGGACGCTGCAACCCAGAAAGGGCTCAAAATTAGGATGACGAGGCCTGAGGATATAGATGTGCCTACAGAAACACCGGAGCCAGATTTTGGTACGGATTTGCCTGGAACAAGTGAATCACGCGAGAAGCCAAATGATGATGACGTGTATATTCCCGGTCCTAATCACCCTCCAATAGAAATGCCCGAGGAAATCAGGAAAACGTATGAAATCGATGGTCCTATTTATCGCGTGCCTGCGCCGGGCAACGCCGCCCCAAAGGACCCGCCCACGTCAGCCTCTCCAACCAATCAGGGCTTGCCCAATACACGTTCCTCTGGGCATGCCCCGGCCGGGGCAAATGCTGGCGGGCGACCGCATGATACGACTTCCCGTAAGAGGAGCTTCGGCTGTCTCGGCCCCGCGCTGTGGAGCGGAATGGGACTCCTAATCATCATCTTACTGATGGCTATTGCGGCCTATAACGATTTCTTCGGCATTGATGAGGACCTCGAGGGGTGGTTTCCCAATACTTTTCCGCAGATTCAATTCGGACGCTTGAATCTTCCCCAACAACCGGCCCTCGGCGATTTTCTGAAAATCGATGCGCTTTCTCCCAATGTGCTGTTGCCCCCTGCCGCGCAATTGCCATTTGCAGCCCCTAATGTTCCAATGCAGAATTTTAACAGTTTGGGAGATATGTTCGGTTCCAATGGCGCCTCGCAATTGCAGACTGATCACGCGATAGCGGGAAACGGCATCATGTATAGCAACGCCGATCCCGCCAGCAAGTGGAAGCTTTCGACCTTCTATACAGTGAGGTTTGATGACCCGAATCATGCAAATCTTGGGCTAGGCACTATAAAGGACATGATAGATTCAAAATGGCAGAGTCCCCAAACGACCAATCATATCCTTATTGTGGATGGTCAATCCATTCCTGTAACCACAGTTAAAGGTACCCAGGGCGATTACAGCTATGAATATTTAATGTATGTGATGAACAACATATATTTTGCCTACGGAGAGGGCTTGGTGGATGTATCCGACCAGGATTTGGCGGCCCTAGGCTACGACACTTTTGATGAATTTGAAGAGGAAGCTTGGCGAGTTCATGATGATATATGGGAATCATTGCATGGCCCGGTTGATGTAGTCTCGTTTCCTCCCGCCCTCTCATTCCAGACACTGCAGAACACTCCCTTGCTGTCAAAAGGCCCAATCATCATGACGAATAGTCCTTGGAGTATGTCGGGCAGCCTTAACGGTCTGACGACGATCTACGGTCCGAATGATGCGTATCTGATGAGCAATGCAGGTGCCACAAACGCGACCAGTGATTCTTACCAGAATAATGATTCACAGGCGCTCTGGAATTCCTCCACCATGGGACTCACCATCTTTCAAAACAATGCAGCGGCGCTTCAAGGCTACGGACTATTCATGAACTCGATCACATCCCAATTACAGGATGTTCATCAAACGAACACAAATTACTGGTTATATGGGCAAATGCTGCCAATGACCATCATGGACGGCATTTACAATAATAAAAGCTATAGCTATTGTGCCGCGCCTCTTGGAGATACGCTGATCACAGATTCTGCCGTCAGCTACGAGCTAACGGCAGATATCAGAACATCTCTCGACTTGGATTCATGGACTGTTTGCAATGGGCTGGCCCATGACCTTGCCGGCGCCTATCTCCTTCTTCCCCACAGCCAACCTGGGCAAAATTTCGTCGCCAACTTTCCTCCGACCTCAACGGATACTCCCACTCCTTCTGCCACGCCAACAGCCACTTCCACACCCACATCCACACCCACAGCAACTGCGACAGCTACTCTGACACCGACAGCCACATTGGCAACCGTCTCTTCATTGCGAGGAACCATCACGCAAAAGACCAACGGCCACTATGCCCCTGGAAAGCCCTTTATGGGTCCGTACGGTCTGCCCACCGGGGTAACGGTGACGTTGACTGGTCGCACAGATGACGGAAATTGGGTGCTGGTCAGCGGACGCCAGGATGCTTGGATCAGCGTGGATTCGACCAATTTGAATCCGAATCAGGTGATGAGCTTGCCGGTGATGAATCCGTTCGTTGCTTTGCCTATCTCCAATTTCTACGGCCCCCCCGTGATCACCAGCGCCGTCAGCAACGGAACCCAAGCAACACTGGAGTGGAATCCAATTAAAATCAGGATCGACCTTCTTCCAGGCTATGGAGTACCAATCTACATCGTAGCAGTCAATACCTGTATGGGAGGCAAAAAGGTTTTCCTGGTAGTTGGCACCGATGACACCACTCTTACGGTTCCCATTGATAATGGGTGTGGTCAATCCACAGGTCAGGTCATCCTACAATTCAAGGAGGGTTACGCTAGAGGGACATTGATTCCGCTGGGCAAATAGAAGTTTAGATATCGCGATTCTAAGGTAATGTGTCCGCCAGAAATTTCCGATGCAGATGTTGGCGCCCGAAGTTTTTATGATCGCATCAGACGAACCGTGGAATCTGACAGTAGGATGTATTGTGTATATAATGATTGTGTTTCTAATAGTAGATGATGATGAGGAGTCTTACTATGTACACGACCGACATGTACGAAGGCGTTCATGCTGAAACCGTCAGCATGGCTGGCGCCAATGGTGACACGATCAATGCCTACCTGGCGCGACCGCTCGGCAAGGGTCCGTTCCCTTCCATGGTACTGGCACATCACATGCCCGGCTGGGACGCCTGGTATCGCGAGATCAGCTTCAAGTTTGCGCTCCATGGGTATGTGACGATCTCGCCCAACTTATTTTTCCGCACGGGGCATGGAACGCCGGAGGATGTCGCCGCGAAAGTCCGCGCCGACGGTGGAGTCCCGGACGATCAAGTGGTTGGCGATTTGGCGGGCGCGATGAAACACGTCCGCGCTTTGGCGGAATCCAACGGCAAAGTCGGAATCCTCGGAACCTGTTCCGGCGGGCGACATGCTTTTCTCGCGGCCTGCCGCGCTCCAGGCTTTGACGCGGTCGTAGATTGCTGGGGAGGCAACGTGGTGATGAGACCTGACCAGCTCTCGCCCAAGATGCCGGTCTCGCCCATCGAATACACCAAAGATTTGTCATGCCCCATTTTGGGTTTGTTCGGCGATGAAGATACCACGCCATCACCGGAACAAGTCAACTTGCATGAAGCGGAACTCAAGAAGCATGGAAAGAACTACGAGTTCCATCGCTACCCGAATGCGGGCCACGGATTTTTTTATTATCATCGTCCTTCCTATCGTCAGGCGCAGGCCCTGGATGGTTGGGAAAAGGTCTTTGCGTTTTTGGAAAAGAATTTAGCGTAAGGAGAATATCATGTGCACCCTGATTGCAGAAAAAATCAGAGTCGAAGGCAGCGGTAAGGGGACGAATGGCTGGTTCGCCTTGAATCAAGCCAATGTCTCGTACGACCATCCGTTCAATGCGCCTTTCGAACACGCCCTCAACATTGATTTCGTGAACGAGGCCCAGGGACTCTCCGCACGCGTGGCCGTGGAACTCAGTGCCTCGGCTGCCCGTGAATTAGTCCATACCATTCTCTCGGTTTTGGATGAGGCCGAGGCCGGTGGGCATCTATCGAAGAATGGTCAAGGCTATTGAAACCGAAGTAAGAATGTTGTATAGTATTTTCAAACAAAGGAGAGACTTATGAAAATACAGCGGTATGGCTGGATTCCCGATTTGCCCGATCAACGCGATCATTTGTTCTCGGCGGTTTATGGAACTGCCCCCCAACTGCCGCCCTCAGTGGATTTGCGCTCGAAATCTCCGCCAGTTGAAGATCAGAAGAAGCTTGGCTCTTGCACTGCCAACGCCTTGGTCGGTGCGTTGGAATTTCTTGAACTCAAGGACGCGGTGCCGTTCGCGGCCTTGAGCCGGCTCTTCGTTTATTACAATGAGCGGGTCATCGAAAACACGGTCTCATCCGACTCCGGTGCGCAACTGCGTGACGGGATCAAGACGCTGGCGAAGCAGGGCGTTTGTCCTGAGAAGATGTGGCCGTATGTGATTTCCCGCTTCACAGAAAAACCGACCAAGACGTGCTATGCCAATGCTGCGCAGCACGTTATCCTGTCCTATCAACGCGTGCAGACTTTGAACGACATGAAGACCTGTCTTTCGTCAGGATTCCCGTTCGTGTTTGGGTTCACCGTCTATGAATCTTTCGAATCTGCCGAAGTGGCCCGCACCGGTATCGTGCCGATGCCCGCTCAACATGAGAAGGTCCTTGGCGGTCATGCCGTCGTAGCGGTGGGTTACGATGACACAACCCAGCGTGTCATGGTTCGCAACTCGTGGGGATCAAGTTGGGGGCAATCCGGATATTTCACCATGCCTTATGATTACATTACCAATCCAAAGCTTGCCAGCGACATGTGGACAATCCGCCGCGAAGAAGGTGAATAAAAGTTGGTGGCATTGACAAAGCTCCCGCAAGGTACCTTGTGGGAGCTTTGTTTTCTATCTCTATGCTACAATCGGGCCAATACCCCATCTACTGCAAATCGTAGCTGCCATGAAAAACATTCTTTCCTTTCTTCAAGAACATACGCCTGACATCCTTGCCGATGTCGAGACATTGGTACGGATCGAGACGCCCTCGAATTATACCGAAGGCATCAATCGCCTGCAACATATCACTCAGAACTGGCTCAATGAACTCGGACAAGTGATGCGGCATCCGAGTCAAGGCGGTGACGTGATTCACGCCCGCCTCGCCGGTCAGAGCAGCGAACGAGTTTTGTTATTGGCTCATGTGGATACAGTATATCCAGTCGGGGCATGGAGTGACCCATGGTCTGTGAAGGAAGATCGCGCCTACGGCCCTGGTACGTATGATATGAAGGCCGGGTTGGTTCAGGCGCTTTGGGCGCTGCGCGCCCTGCGGGCTCGAAATCAAAAAGCGTCACGCACCATTGATTTGCTTGTCACGCCGGACGAAGAGGTCGGTTCGAGGATCGGCTTGCCATTTATCCAAAGCTTGGCGCGCGGCGCGCGGGCAGTGCTGGTGCTCGAAGCGCCCTTCATGAACGGCGATTTGAAGATCGCGCGTAAGGGCGTGGGCGATTACAACATTCAAGTGCATGGCAAGGCCGCGCATCAGGGTGTCGAACCGGAAAAGGGACGGAATGCCATCGTCAGCGCGGCGCATGTGATTGATGAAATTGTCAAGCTTCAGGATTTTGAAAAAGGCACGACGCTGGGGCCGAATGTAATCACAGGCGGGACGGCCTCAAACGTTGTCGCCGATCACGTGGATTTGGCTGTTGATCTTCGCGCCTGGACTGAAGAGGAAGCCGATCGCGTCGATTCTGCGCTGAAGGCGATTCAACCGCTTGAAGGAACGCGCTATGAGATTTCCGGAGGGCTGAATCGGCCGCCCATGGAGCCGTCCGACGGCTCATTTCAACTTTTGGAGAAGGCGCAGCGCATCGCCGCTGAACTCGGATTCAAGGTTGGCGCGGCGCGCGTCGGTGGCGGTTCGGATGGAAACTTTACGGCCAAGCTGGCACCGACCTTGGATGGCTTCGGCGCCTTCGGTGCTAATGCCCATCAAAAGGATATGGAGTACATCCATATCCCAAGCCTCGCACCTCGCACCGCATTGCTGGCCGGTATGCTGTTGGGTTAACCGATCTGCCATTTGCTTATGCTATACTTCAGCCATGCCCAACCTGCGCCAGATACTCATTGGACAACTTGAAGACTCGCGCCGAAATCTTATTGCGTTGGTAAATCAGGCGCCAACAGACGGGTATATCTATCCCAACTGGACGCTCAAGCAATACATTGATCATATCTCGGGTTGGGACGATGCCATGGTCGAAGCGCTGGAGGCACATGCCAGAAATGAACCCGTGCCGCAAAGCGCAGCGCGCGGTATTGATGCTTATAACGCGCAAACGGTTTCAACGCGCGCGACCTTGGATTTAGCGCATAGCCGACGCGAATTTGCCGCGAGCCACGAAAGAGTGCTGCAAACTCTACGAAATTTGCCCGACGAGAAATTTGATCAACTGCTGGTATTTCCGTGGGGCGAAACTGGAACTGTGAAAGATTTCATTGAAATCTTCGTGACCCATGATGAAGAACACGTCCATCATCTGGCAGCCTGGTTGAAGAACCCCCACCAGGTCATCGGAGAACACGAACCGGATGACTGATCTGCACTTGGAAGAAGTTGTTGAGTTCGGTAAAGATTCAAGCAGAGGGAATTTGCTCGGCATCGAACCCTACATCAACATCGCTGACTATGTGTCGGCAGAGGCCCTGCAAGCCAAACTGGATGGATACATGTCCGAAGCCAGACAGCGAGGCTGGCTCAACGCAAAGACGATGATCTTGTTGCCCGAGTACTTGGGCACGTGGTTGGTGCTGGCCGCCGAGCCGGAATTCCTGGTTCGAACCGACAAGCTGGCAGTCGCGGAACAGCGACTCGTGCTTCAGCATATCTCTGGATTCCTGTGGCAGCTCATGACGGCCAGGGAAAAAGGAAAATTGGAAGCCGCCGTCTTTCGCCTCAAAGCCGAAACCATGGCCGAGACCTACGATACCGTCCTTTCTTCACTGGCAAAGGACTATCATGTCACAGTCATCGGCGGCTCGACCATTTTGCCCATGCCGCGTGTTTCTGAGGGCAGATTGATCGCGGGCAAGGGCCCACTCTATGGAGTGACACCGGTCTACGGTCCCGACGGATGTGCTCATCCGAATCTCGTTCTCAAGGCGCATCCAACGACGGAAGAACTGCCATTCATGACGCCGGCATCACCGGAAGATCTGCCGGCGTTCGATACGCCGGCCGGCAAGGTTGGAGTTTTGATCTGTGCTGATTCGTGGTTCCCAGATTGCTATGCGCGGCTCGATGACTTAGGCGTAGATCTGATCGCCATTCCTTCGAACGGTGGAGACCCGCTGGCATGGGATCAGCCATGGGGCGGTTATAGCGGCTGGCCGACTCCCATTGATGTGGACGCGAACGATGTTGGAAAATTGACCGAGGGCGAAGCGTGGCGCAAATATGCATTGGCAGCTCGCATACATGCGACCAGGGCGCGCTTCGGCTCGAATGTTTTTATCCGCGGTCAGTTGCTGGATATGGCTGGCGGAGGCGGACGCACCACGATTGTCAAGAACGGGGAAGTGCTGAGAGATAAAATCACGACCGGCGCGTCGCTGGTCAACTTGTGGTTGTAAAGTGGGAAGGCTGATCGAGGTCGTGGGACCGAGCGGAGTGGGGAAAACGACGCTGGTCCGTGCGCTGAGTCGCAGCGCACAATTTGTGACGGCTTATGAGGGACACGCTGAGCGCCCTTTTCAAGCATTGTTCAAGCACGATAGGCGCTACGGGCTGGCCAATCAACTGGATTACCTGCTTTTCCGTGCGGAACAGGAAAGGGAATTGCGTGTATCGCCGTTGGTTGGACTGATGGATGGCGGCCTTGACCTTGACTATCATGGCTTTGCGCGTCTCTTCCACGCTCGCGGCCTGCTCAGTGATTCCGAATTCGATCTCTGCCGGCGCTTCTACGAGTTGACGCGGCAGTATCTCCCTCTTCCTGATCTCATCATTCATCTGACGGCCAAGGAGGAAATCATCCGGGCACGGCTCGCCATACGTCGGCGAATCAACATTGCTTCGGCTGAGGATACCCAATTATTCAACCAATTCTTGATCGAGTGGCTTAGCATGATCCCCGCCAGTCATCTAGTGAGGCTGGATGTCTCTGGGGAGGACCCGCAATTCAGATCCTGTGTTTCTTTCATCCTCAAAAGATTGGAGGCTTCGAATTAACCCTGCATTCTTGTCTTCAGGCCGCACCGGAATCGGTTTATACTTATGAGGGCGATGGAGGAAAGGATGACCACTAAATCCTCAAGAGCTGGAAAGATGTCTTATGGAGGCAAGGCCCCGCCTAAAAAACGGCAAGCGATGGCAAGATCCAAGCTGAAGACTGCAAAGCAAAGCAGGGCCTCCAAACCTTCAAGGGAAGGGGGAAGAGTTGCTTCTTCACCCGGGGAAAACACCGTTGACCGCAGGGACGTTGAGGATGCACTGCCTCAACGTCTTACGGAGCTCGAGGCACTTTATGAAAGCGGCCTGTCCTTGAGCGGGCTTCTTGAACCGCGCGTGATCGGGCGGAAGATCATCGAAGTGCTGGAACAAAAGATGAAATGGCATCATATCGCCATCCGCAAATATGATCCCGACAGCGGCCGTATTGAACTGCTTGCTTTTGATCAGCCCGGCATCCGGAGTGAAGAGGAACGCCTGTCCATTGAAGAAAAATTCAATCGGCTGGTTTCTCACACAGGCCAGGGTCTGAGCGGTTGGGTTGTTGCTCACGGTGAGACGATCCGTGTTGGTGATCTTCGCAAGGATAAACGCTTCGCGGATACACATCCCGCGGTGGCCTCTGGCCTATATGTGCCCATGCGTGTGGCGGGCCGGACCATCGGCGTCATTGCCGTTGAAAGTGAGGAATCGAATGCGTTCAAGGAGTCAGATGAGCACCTGCTGACGACCCTGGCTGCACAAGCGGCCATTGCGCTGGAAAATGCGCGTCTGTTCGAAAGAACACAGGCTGAACTGGATCAGCGCAGACGCACTGAACACCGCTTGGTCGCATCCGAAGCCAAACTGCGCGCGGTCTTTGCCGCCATGCAGGATGTGGTATTGGTCATTGACCGCGAAGGAATCTATCGTGATATCGCGCCGACCAATCCGACCTTGCTGTATCGCCCTGTTGAAGAGCTGCTTGGCAAATCCCTTCACGATGTTTTTCCGCGCGAACAGGCCGAGCAATTCCTGACCGCGACCCGGCGCGTACTGGAGACGAAGCGAATCGAGCAAATTGAGTACGAGTTGCCCATTCAAGGAAGGAGTCTCTGGTTCTCAACTTTCATCACGCCGATGGATGAAAATAATTCGGTGTGGGTTGCCCGCGATGTCACGGAGCGCAGGCGCATGGAACAACGGTTGAAAGAGAGCGAGCAGAGGTTTCGCACGATCATCGAAGGTTCGCCGGTTGCGATTACCATCGGCCGAGAGGGCAAGTTGCTGTATGCGAATCCGATGTATGTCCAGATGCACGGATTTACAAATGCCGATGAATTGATCGGCGAACCCACCTTGGACCGCGTTGCGCCTCAATCCCGTGCTGAGGTGCTCGAGCGCTCACGTCGGCGTGCTCAAGGATTACCGTTTGAGACGCAGTATGAATTTATTGGATTGCGCAAAGATGGAACGCAATTTCCATTGGTCGCCAGCGTTGGCCGCGTGAATCTGGAAGACGGACCTGCCAATATCGAATTCTTTCAGGATATCACGGAACGCAAGCGTGTGGAGGAAGAATTACGCTTGGCTGAGGAAAAGTATCGGTCCTTGGTGGAGCAGATTCCAATTGTTGTTTATGAAGCTGAATTTGGGGGCCGCTCGCTCTATATTAGCCCACAGGTGGAAAAATTCACGGGCTTTTCGCCGCATGAGTGGCTGGCTGAGCGCAATTTATGGCTCGAACAACTGCATCCTGAAGACAGACAGTGGGTATTGGATGAGAATGCCCTGGCCATCTCTGAAGATCGACAATATGCCCTTGAGTATCGCATTTTAGGAAAGGGCGGCAACCTCATTTGGATTCGTGATGAAGGCCGGCCCATCCGTCATGCTTCCAATCCTTCTTTAGTGATGATTCGAGGCATCTGGCAGAATATCACCGAGCGCAAGCATGCAGAGGAAAAAGTTCGACAGCAACTTGAACGGCTGGGCGCCTTGGCTGAAATAGATCGAATCATCACGTCCAACTTCGACCTTCACCTTAGCCTTTCGACGTTGCTGAGTCAGGTTACGAAACAACTAGCCGTAGACGCCGCGGACGTGCTATTGCTCAACCCGGGTTTAAACATTCTGGAATACTCAGTGGGACACGGCTTTCACACCGAGGCCATCGCCACCAGCAGGGTCCGCCTGGGCGAGGGCCATGCGGGTCGGGCTGCGTTGAAACGCCAGATAGTGCGGATTCCGAATCTTCGAGTGGAACCAGACGATCAGCCGTTGACAACACTTCTGGCAGGTGAGAATTTTGCTTGTTACTATGGCGTGCCATTGATTTCGAAGGGAAAAGTCAAGGGCGTTCTGGAAATCTTTCATCGTTCCAGCCTGGAACCGGATGCGGAATGGCTTGCTTTCTTGGATGCATTAGCCCGGCAAGCAGCGATTGCCATCGATAATTCTCAGCTGTTCGAGGGATTGCAGACATCCAATGCCGAGCTTCGGCTGGCGTATGATACAACCATCGAAGGTTGGTCAAAGGCGCTCGACCTGCGAGACAAGGAAACGGAGGGCCATACCCAGCGCGTCGTAGAAGCAACGCTCAAGCTGGCGCGTGCGGCGGGGATGACGGAGGAGGAATTGGTCCACGTGCGGCGGGGGGCGCTCCTCCATGATATCGGTAAGATGGGGGTGCCGGATTCCATCCTGCTCAAGCGGGATCAACTCACAGACGAAGAGTGGAAGGTCATGCGCAAGCATCCCGTGTATGCCTATGAATTACTCTCGCCGATTGATCACCTGCGTCCGGCCCTCGATATTCCATACTGCCATCACGAGAAGTGGGATGGCACTGGCTATCCGCGCGGGCTTCAGGGCGAGCAGATACCACTGGTGGCGCGCCTGTTTTCTGTGGTGGACGTGTGGGACGCGCTTCAATCCGATCGTCCTTATCGCAAGAGCTGGCCGAAAGAAGAAGTATTGGAGTATATTCGCTCCCTTTCAGGAATCCATTTTGATCCGCATGCGGTGGAATTGTTCTTTAGCGAGGTTGGAGGCTAGGCGCAAATTGTGCGAAAATCAACAGGCCCAAGGTCGTTGCCCGGCCCATGGCCGTGGTGCCGGCGGGGAAGCCCGTTTTGGGAGGCCTTGAGCTGGTCTGCCAGACATGAGTTCCGTGCCGAACAGGGGACGTATCCATTGCGCTCGTCCAAATTCGCACACTTTTTTCATGAAAAGTTAATAATCTAGTCATATTTTTCAATTATCATCATGGCGTTTTGTGTAACCATATCCCTCACCGATGGTTTAGGAAACCGATGCATATCGTGAAGATCAGAAAAGCCTTATTAGCCACCACCTTGGTTTCAGTTTTTGCGCTTGCCTCCTGCAGGCCCGTCGTTTTCCAAGCGCATTTATTTCAATCCATGTCGTCCCAGGCAGGCTTGGCTCAACCGCCTGCACCCCAATCCGCTACGCCTCAATATTTTTCACCTCTGGCCAACGCTGAGTATGTATCGAAGGTTACCACGATCGTGGTCCGCTATGGTCCTGTATTGAGTAGTCAGAATCTGGCCAGTTTGAAGTTTACGGTACAGGGCTCAGACAGTGGCTTGCATGCGGGCCAGACCATTTTGGCGGATGATCATAAAACCGTGATTTTTAAACCGGCCAGTGCGTTCAATCCGGGTGAGCAGGTCAGGGTCAATGTCAGCAGGCTGCAGTTGGATCCGCAAACGACTTATCCTCCCCTTTCGTATACGTTCACAGTTGCTGTCAATCAGCAGGCGGGATCGCCCGGGAGCAGTGAGCTGTCGGCACCACCGGTTCCAGACAATCCACCCAGTAGCGCCTTTCCTAATTTTCTGACTGTGCCACAAGACATTCCCCACTATCTCATAACCTCCAATGGATCCCACCCTCAAGAGGGGGATATCTTCCTGGCGCCTTTTTATTGGACGAAGGCTAAGGTCGGATCTTATTTGCTGATTCTGAACGATCAGGGCCAGCTGATCTACTATCAGTCGGTCGCGGATGCGCTGGATGCATGGGATTTTAAGGTACAACCGAATGGCTTGCTATCTTATTATGACCAGAAGAACTCCACATTCTATTTGATGAATTCCCATTATCAGGTCGTGGATACGTATCAGGCGGGAGATGGTTATTCTGCAGATTTGCATGATCTTCAAATCTTGCCGAATGGCAATGCTCTGTTGATGATATACGACGCGGAAACCGTTGACATGAGCGAGATCGTTCAGGGTGGCAAAACGGACGCGACCGTGACTGGTCTGGTGATTCAGGAACTGGACCCATCAAAGAACGTGATCTTTGAGTGGCGAAGCTGGGATCATTTTTCCTTTTTCGATTCGACTTCCAGCCTGACCGATCAAAGTATAGACTTGATCCACGGCAACTCACTGGCTTTGGCCAACGACGGCAATCTCTTGTTGTCGAGCCGGAATCTCAATGAGATCACCAAGATCAATCTTCAAACTGGCCAGGTGATGTGGCGTTTGGGCGGCAAAGCCAACATGTTCACTTTTGTGAACAGCCAGACCTTCGCCTACCAGCATGACGTCAGGCAACTTCCCAGTGGAGACATCACGGTATTTGATAATCAAGGCACCCAACAGGACCCTGCGCCTTCGGGGGGCCTAGAGTATAAGTTGGACGAAGTCAATAGGACCGTGACGCAGGTGTGGGGTTTTACGCACTCGCCGCCGGTTTTCGGCACCTTCATGGGAAATGTGCAACAACTGGCAGACGGAAACAAGGTTCTCGGTTGGGGCGCGCCGTCTCAAGCAAAGGGATATTCCTTTGTCACCATGACGGAAGTGAACCCGGATAACCAGACGGTCTTTGAGCTTGTGTTTGATGAACCTTACGTCAGTTATCGTGCCTTTCGTTTTCCCTGGCAGGGATTTCCCAGCACACCGCCCGACCTGGCCTATGAAATGGAAGGGAACACGCTCATTCTGGGATATTCATGGAATGGCGCGACCGATGTTGCCTCATATAAGGTCTATGGAGGGGCATCGCCACTGTCTCTCAACTTGCTGGAAGAGAATCCAAAAACCGATTTCGAAACGCAATCGTATTTTTCCGGCCTCCCGCAGGGCGAATGTTATTTCCAAGTTGCGGCCATGGACAATAACGGCAATGAGATGGCGCGCTCCAGCATTATTTCGACTGACAATGTGAATTGCCCGCCCGTGCAATAAGCATGGATTAAAAGAGGATACCTTTGAGTATGCGTGGCCATGCTACACTTCGCATGACGGAGCCGCCCTATGCTGTGGGTCATAGCAAACCTCCTTGGTTGGACTGTGGGAATGACAATCGGATTCTCGGTTTGGCACCTAATTGGCGGTGTAATCAGTATAAACACTTCCACTGGCTCCACCGGGATGGATTTTAGTCAAGGCGAAGTATTTGGAATTCATATTCTAGGGATGACCGTGGCACTTAGGCAATCCTTGATTCTTCGGCAAAAGTTCAGGCCAGGTCGACGTGGATGGTTGTCACTGTTGCCTGTCTATTTGCCAGCGCGCTACTAGCAAGGTTGTCTGGGTAGCCGATCCTTCAATACGCCGAATGTGGCTTTTTCAGTTTTGGTTTTGACTTACTACCTAATATTACAGCGCAAGGTTGACATGGATCGTATTGGACAATCTTGAGTAACAAGAGGCATGGTATTCTTGCTCCAACCACCGGGAAGTGGGAAGGAGCTGAAGAAGACCATGCCCGCAGACATTGTAACTGAAGCGCGGCCGCTTTTGGAAAGCCAGCTGAGCGGAAAAGATGTGGAGCGATCGTACGAGGAATTGGTGAAGTATATGAAGCTCTATGAGCAGGCGTTTGGCCGAGTGGAACAAAGGCGACATAGCCGAGCTTATGTCCAGGGCCTGTTGGGCGCGGCGGAACGGAAGAACGTTGAACAACTGGCACTGAATCAGGGCGAGAACGTGCGCAGCCTGCAGTATTTTGTCGGCCAAAGCCCGTGGGGGGTGGAAGCGGTGGTGGAAATACATCAACGGCTGGTTGGGGAAAGCTTGGGCGAAGCGGATGGTGTGATGCTGGTCGATGAATCGAGTGTGGTGAAGCAGGGGCAGGATTCGGTGGGCGTGGCACGGCAATACTGTGGCTCGGTGGGCAAAGTCGCCAACGGGCAGGTCGGCGTGTACCTGGGCTACGTCAGTAGCAAAGGGTACAGCCTGGTGGAAGGGCAGCTCTTCATGCCGAAAGAGTGGTTCGACGAAGCCCATGCCGAACGGCGCAAGACCTGCGGCGTGCCGGAGGGGCTGGTATTTGAAACCAAGCCCGACATTGCGCTGCACATGCTGCAAAAGTGCGAAAAACGGGGCACCTTGCCCGTCCGCTGGGTGGCCGCCGACGAATTGTACGGGGATTCGCCGGCCTTCCGAGATGGTGTCGCCGCTTTGGACATGTGGTATTTCACCGAGATCAAGGAGAACACGCGGATCTGGCGCACCGCTCCCAGAGTCTGCCTGCCGCGCTGGAAGGGTCATGGCCGCCATCCGCAGCACCTGCATCTCAATAATCCGCGCCAACATCCGCGGCAGGTCAAGCAACTGGTGCGTCGCATTCCCCCGGCGGCGTGGATCCGCGCGGTGATTAAAGAAGATAGCAAAGGACCCCTGGTCTGCGAGTTTGCCTTTCTGCGTGTGGTGGAGTCGCGCAACAACCTGCCGGCCTCGGAACTGTGGCTGGTTTTGCGCCGCAACCTGGCCGATCGATCGAAGGTCAAGTATTACTTCAGCAATGCTCCCGCGGATATCGCCTTGGGCGAACTGGTACGCTTGAGCGGCTTGAGATGGCCAATCGAGTCGATGTTCGAGGAGGCGAAAGGCGAGGTTGGTTTCGATCATTATGAAATGCGCAGTTGGCTGGGGTGGCATCACCATATGTTCCTGGTCGCTCTGGCTCATCACTTCCTCGTTCGGCTTCGTCTCCGTTTCCAAGATCGGGCTCCAGCACTCACTGTCTATCAAGCTCGGCTGTTGCTGGCCACCGTCCTGCCAGTGCCACTCCCGGATCCAGCCGCCGTTCTGCAGCGTATTCGCTACTATCAGAGGCGAAATCATCTCGCCTATCTATCCCATCGCAAAGCCAAGATGGCTCAATTGGCCACTTTGACGGCTAACCTTGCGCTGTAATACTAACTGGTTGCCAAATTCGCTCGGCGGAATGACCTTTGTAACCGGAGGACCGATCGCAGGGATGCTCATAGCATGCGAGATGGAATTAGGTCAATCCAGCCTTTTTCAGCAACGTTAGACCATCAAGCTTTTATGGATCGCGACAAGTGGTGTCAGCTTATCTTTGGCTTTTACCTTAGGTATGTTCATAAGCAGGGAAGTGTTGATTGTAGGCGCCATCACCGGATTGGTTTATGGACTTGCGACTGTCATTCCGCTCAAACGCCTATTGCAAACATCCACTCCGGTAGCCCTGGCAAACGATGCAGCGTAATACTTTTTCTTCTCATGTCATCTTATCAACATGACCAACTTTAGAACTATTTCTCAAATCATCGAACCGCAATACGTGATCGAAGGCGCGGGCGTCTTGCTTCGGCGTTCCCTCGCGCCGCACAAATCCAATCTCTTCGATCCCTTCCTGCTCTTTGACCACTTCGCCTTCAACGATCCCATCGAGGGCCCCATTCGCGGCTTTCCGATGCACCCGCATCGCGGCATTGAAACGGTGACTTATATGCTCGAGGGATCCACGGCGCACCGCGACAGCCTCGGCAACTCGGGCCTGATCGGACCCGGCGACGTGCAGTGGATGACCTCCGGCCGAGGCATCCTGCACGAAGAAATGCCGCGCCCTGGCGAGAGCGGAAACATCTACGGATTTCAACTTTGGGTCAATCTTCCAAGACGGCTCAAGATGACCGAGCCGCGTTATCAGGAAGTCAGTGCCGCAACGATTCCGACCTACGAAAAGGATGGGATCAAAATCCGCGTCGTCGCAGGCGGAGTGAACGGTGTTGTTGGACCCGTCGCCGAGATTGCCGCCTCGCCTCTTTACCTCGACGTGGAACTGGCTCCCGATATTGAATTCGGTCAACCTATCCCCAGCGAACATACAGCCATTGCATATGTCTTCGAGGGCGAAGCCGTGTTCGCTGACAAAACCATCGAAGCCGTTCGCATGGTCAAGTTGGAGGATGGCGATTCGATCCGCGTCAAAACCGAGAATTCTTCCGTGCGGTTCATGCTGATGGCTGGCGCGCCGTTCAAGGAACCGATCGCGCCTTACGGCCCGTTCGTGATGAACACGATGGAAGAGATTCAGCAAGCGTTGGTCGAATTGCGCAACGGAACATTCATCAAATCATGATTTTACTCTCCCATGGGGAGAGGGCAGGTGAGGGAGATTTTATGACCCAAGTTCTCTACGGTGATCGTATCAGCAAAGATTCCGACCTTCGCATCGGTTCGTGCGCGGTGATCTTCGATGAAACCCGTCAAAAGGTCCTACTAACCAAGCGCGCCGATAACGGCTTATGGTGTCTGCCCGGCGGCAAAATGGAATCAGGCGAATCGCTCGAAGAGTGCTGCCAGCGCGAAGTATTGGAAGAGACCGGCCTCGAGGTCCACCCGAGGCGTTTGATCGGTATATACAGCAATCGCGATCAGGTGGTCATCTATCGCGATGGCAACAAGGCTCAAATCGTCGTCTTGAGTTTTGAAGTGGAGATTGTTGGTGGAAAGCTTGGCTTGAGCGATGAGACCACGGCTTACGGTTATTTCTCATTGAACGAAATGGAATTGATGCCCATGCACGGGCGCCACAAAGAGCGCGTGGTCGACGCACTGAAGAATGAAAACCTCCCCATCCTAAAGAGCTAGAAGACGAAATCGATCAGCGTGTGAATGAGCGTCAAGGGCAGCATGCTGCGCGTGCGCAGGTAGGCATAGCCCAGTGCGACGCCAACTGTCATCTGATAGGTGAACGCCGTGAGCAGAGCGCCCTGCCAGTGGCTCAGGCTGCCTGACAGATCGATCGGAACATGCGACGCGCCAAAGATGAATGAGGCCAGCCATACCGCCCAAAGCGGGTGGCGCAATACTGCCTCGAGCCGCGTTTGAAGGAAGGCCCGGAATAAAAATTCTTCGGGCAACCCCGCACCGAAGAAATAACATGCCGAAGAGATCGCGAAAGCCTGCGGCTTGTGATTGATCAAGCCGATGCCAATCAGAATGAGGATCGGGAAAAGCCCTGCCAGCCACGAAAACTTGTCCCAGCGGAATCCGATCTGATCGAATGAATATTTCAATATCAACAGGAAAATAACTGGCAGGAGAAACATTTCGATGGTCTTTGGCAATGGCGTTTCTGAAATGGGACCGCAGCTGTCTCCCAAGCCGAAAGTCGGGATGGTATACCAATGCCAGTATTCACCGATGCGATAGATAATCCAGGCCGCGACAAAGAGCAGGACCGCAAAAAGTTCGAGGTGCGGCTTTCGGACTTGGAACGGTGCCGGCGGACGCTGAAGACCGATCAGCCAATAGAAGGCGATGAAGAGGAAAATCCAGGTTAACGGCTGCAGCGAGTTTATATCCCTGCTGCGGATCAATAGAATCAGCCATGGCAATAATGTCAGGCCGATAATTGTGAGCGCATCCCGGTTCCGCATTAATCTGGACGGGAACCCTTGAAGCTCGCGCCAGGTTGTGGTTAAGTAAGAACCCATATAGAAGCGGTTAGTCTAGTTTCTGGTGCAAAAGGCGCACCAATCGTACATTAACAATTGACAAATGAAATGCCTCTTTGGTACAAGGTAGGTGACTAAGCCAAACCTATACCGCGGAGGCAGCTCCAATGTTACGTGAACATTACCCAGTTGACA
>DATJAH010000070.1:0-105680 GCA_035516425.1 Anaerolineales bacterium | reverse complement strand
GTCAACTGGGTAATGTTCACGTAACATTGGAGCTGCCTCCGCGGTATAGGTTTGGCTTAGTCACCTACCTTGTACCAAAGAGGCATTTCATTTGTCAATTGTTAATGTACGATTGGTGCGCCTTTTGCACCAGAAACTAGCCTAGCGTGTCACAAGTACATTGGTGGCAGGCGTATCCAGTGTCGCCACAACACGTCCGTCGATCACAGAGGACGGCTTCTCGATCCATGAAGAATTTGTCCATGTCAGGATGGAGGCGTTGCCCGACGGTTTCGGATAGGAAACCTGTATCGTGGCACCCGCGGGCAAAGCATTGACCGCCGTCCCATCTTTCAATAGATCAATGGATATGCCCTCTACAAAGTTGTTGCCTTGACCCAGATTGCCGGCCAAGCTGTCTTCCAAGAGTTGGTCCAGGACCGCCTCATAACCGCACAAGCCTGTTAGCGTGACCTGAACATCGCCGACCTGGATCAGCATGGACGGCGTATCACAACTGATCGTGGTCGCCTTTCCGCCAGTAACGGGGATGATGGGTGGCACACTCCCGCCAGCCCCGCTTCCAGTACCTCCGGCGGATGGTTCCTTGGTGAGCCATGGATCGTAGAGCACACACGGGCTAACACCATTGCCAGTGCCTAAAGGATTATTCTGTGTTAAGCCGCATACATCTGGCACAGATTTATTGTCCATCGGTCCGTCCGTGCTATCCCACCAGTTCCCGCGGAAGTCCGCCAATGCAGGCGTAGGCAATGTCGTCGTATCGTTGAGCACTCCCTCCGGGTTTGCAGTGAAAGCATTTCCGGTTCCACCGACTACGAGATTGTAATCACTTCCCGCATCTTCATCCAAACGGACTCCGGCAATGAGCGTGTCGCTGATGTGATTGCCCTGGAGATCGACCACGGTATTTCCTGTATCGCTTGAAAAAGAATATGCCCACAGGCCATAATTGCCGCCGGTCAAAGTGTTATTTTGGAGATTGAGCGTCCCCTGATCGGCAAGTACATTTTCATAACGATTATCATCGAATATGTTTTGAGTCACAGTAGCGGAGCCTCCGGGGACCGTGACCAGGCTATACAGGCCCATATCATTGTTGGTCATCCTGTTCTTCCGGACCGTCACATCGCCACTTTCATACAACAAGATTCCCGTGGATTGATCCTGATCGGCGCCCGGTCCGCATGAAGCAAAATCGCAAAGATTGTCCTCAATGACATTGTTCACAATGCTGGCGGTGGCACCGCGGCTGATTTGAATACCGTTTTGTGCAATATAAGGCGTGGCACCAGCTCCTTGCACTGTGTTACCCACAATATCCGCATAGGAGCCTGCGTTATCAATAACAATTCCGCCCTTTTGATAATCGCTAATAACGTTGTTGGTGATCTTCGCAGTTCCTTTTTGACCTAATGCTTTCGAGCCAACCCGAATGGCAACGCCGTTCTGGCAACCCCCAAGCGGGGTATCGCGGATATTTGTAAGCACATTGCCATGGATATTGGCTGTGGCACCGTTCCGCACAAAAATGCCATAGTTGATGCTATCACAACCTGTGGTCCCCGGCCCGGAGATCGTGAATCCACTGATGGCGGCAACCGTCGTGGAACCCTCGATCAAGACGATGTCCTTATTGCCGTCAGGATCGGAAGCCATGCTGGCTGGCGCCTGTACTGTCGTTGACGAAGAACCTGCGCCGATTAAGGTAAGGCTTTTATCAATCACTAGCTGTTCGGTGTAGGTCCCGCTCTGAACGAATATTACAGAGCCAGCAGCTGCCGCGGTGATAGCATCGGATATGGTACTGTACCCGGGAACGCAACCGGCAGCACTGGCATTTGATGAGCCTGCTGGACAAACCACTGGATCAGGTAACGGCTGGCTAAGGATTTGAACGGCTCGTACCGATCCCAGCGGAACAGCCTGCCCTGATTCAGAAAGGACGGACCCTGAACCTGACAAGGCCGCGACCGCGTTGGTTATGGTCGCCTGTGAAGATGACGAGCCTCGCTTATGTGTTGACGGAGGAACAACGGAGGGGCCCGTTGCTGGTGGCGTGCCTTGATCAGCAAAAACCGCGGCCGGCCATGCAAAGGAAGCTAGGAAAACTAGGATCAATGCATACGAAACAAGAGAAAATTTTTGATTGTGAAACATGATTTTTTTCCTATCGGCGCACAATGATACTATACGGAATCCAATCACGCCTTTACAAACCGGAAAGCTCCTTACGTAGATGATAAGCGTCCTGCCTCGGCACTGAAGAAATCACCAACGCGTGCAGAGCCGGACGTATTGTTTGTTATTCTTTGTAGTTTTTGATAGGTCTAGCCAACCAAATGAAGAACGGGATCAATCCCACTGCGACGATTACCAGCCACCAGATTGTCCAGTCAAAAGTAAGCTGCTTCTTGACAAACATGGCAAGACTCGCCAGCGTCATCCCAATGATTGTAAGCAAGCCGATGCGGACGAGATGACGCTGCACGAGGCCGCGCCGTTCCCGGTCGGAGGTGATGAAGCGCATTTGGTCTGAAAAGCGGGTGAGGTCAAATGCCAGCAGTCCGCCCATCGCGCCCGCGAACATCCAACCAGGGGAAAAATTCAAGAGCCACAATCCCAAGGCAGCGGCCAACAGATTAAAGACAACCCCGATCGAGGCAAACCAGCGCCAGCGCCGCCAGACCGTGACGAGCCAAAACGCGCCAAAGAGACTGATCCAGCGCGCGACTTGCATCAAGCCGGCCAAGTGATAACCGAAGGCCAGCGATCCGACTCCGAATACGATACCGAACAGTTGCGCAAAAAGGGTCACGATTTGCTCCCCATCCAATATCCATGCCTGCAAGTCATGTCAAGGAATTTTACCACTGGGCCAATCGTATTCATGTTATACTGCCGCGAACATGAACGAGTGTGACAGACCGCTTCCGCCTCATGCCCGCCAGGGGCTAATACTCTTCAATAAGAAAAAATATTTCGAAGCTCACGAAGAGCTGGAGGCAGCGTGGAGGGAGGAAAAAGGAGGAATACGGGACCTATATCAGGGAATCCTTGAAGCAGGTGTGACATACCTTCACATCACGCGCGGAAACTATGCCGGCGCAATCAAAGTCTACGGAAGAAGCATGAGATGGCTAAGAATGTGGCCCGAAGCTTGCTGCGGCGTGGAAGTCGGTCAGCTGCGAAATGATTTGAGTACTGCCATCGAGGAAGTCAGGCGACTGGGCGAAAAGCAGATTCGCGAATTCAATCCGGATCTGTTGAAGCCGGTCCTGTGGAAGGAGGATCAAGATGAGCGATGAGGCAAAGCATGAACTGCCAAGCATACCAGGCGATCAACAAAAGGCTCCGAACAGAACGCAGCACGAAAGGCACCCGTTCCTTTGCGACCGATGCGGGGCTGAAATGTACGAAAGCAACTGCAAAATCATTTGCCCCAATTGTGGAAACCGTTTCGATTGCTCGGATTTGAATTTGTATTTTTCTTGACGAAATTGGGCAGGCGAGGGTCACTAATGGAAAATTCCTTTCAAAATAAAATTGTCTTAGTGACCGGTTCAGGTCGAGGCATCGGACGGGCCATCGCACTGCACTTTGCCAAACGCGGCGCGGATGTGGTCATCAATTTTTTTCGAAACCGCGCACCGGCGGAAGAAACGGCGCGTGAAATCGAAATGCAGGGCCGGCGTGCCCTACTCATCAAAGCGGACGTGGGCAAGCTGGACGACTTGAATCGTCTCTTCGATGAAATCGAAAGAGAATTTGGCCGCCTGGATATTCTCGTTCATAACGCGGCTTCGGGATATAACCGTCCTGCGTTGGAACAAAAGCCCAAAGGCTGGGATTGGACAATGAACATCAATGCGCGTGCCTTGTTGTTCGCGGCGCAACGCGCCGTACCGCTGATGGAAAAACGCGGCGGCGGATACATCGTCAGCATCTCGAGCGCAGGCTCGAGGCGTGTCTTACCGGATTATGTGGTGGTGGGCGCCAGCAAGGCCGCGCTCGAATCCCTGACGCGTTATCTCGGCGTGGAATTGGCGCCAAAGAATATCGTCGTGAACGCGGTGTCACCGGGCGTAGTCGAGACCGACGCCCTGCATCACTTTGCCTCCATGGGCGGCCAGGAAGCTATTCTGCAGAAGTTTATTGAACAAGTGCCGGCCGGAAAATTGGTTTCGTTGGAAGATGTGGCCGGCGTGGTTGCGTTCTTATGCACGCCCGCCGCGCACATGATCGTCGGCCAGACAATCCACGTGGACGGTGGCTATGCGCTGACGATTTCAGGATAACGATCAGGGTGTGGGCGTAACCTTTGGAATCGGTGTATGGGTCGGGAGCGGCGTAAAATTCAGCAGCGGATATAACGTGGGTGTCTGCTCCGGTGCCGGTGTGGGGATGAGCGGAAGCCAGCCGCTGTAACCGAAGTAGGCGGTCAGGAAGGCGGCGCGTTCCTCGGAAGTCATCGGGCGCGGCCTGGCGTAGTCTTCCAGCATGGCGGTCAGCAATTCGGTGCTGATGTAATGATTATCATAGATCACATGGCGGTCAATGAATTCCCAACGCTGCGCGGGTTGAAGCGGAATTCGCGGATCGGTTGGGTCGGGCGGCTGGTTGCCCATTTGATCGTAAAAGAAATTTCCCAAACCATAATGGATGAACGTATCTTTAAAGAATTCCATTTCGAGCGGAACGTGCGATTGGCTTCCGCTGACGATGACCGCGCCATCATCAGCCACCTGCTGGAAATCGTTCAACTGCCACGGCATTACTTGTGGCGAAAAGCCCTCCTTGTATTGAAACGTGAAGATCGGCAGATAACCCTGTGCACGCACCTGGGCGATTTCCACGGCCAGCTGTTTGTAGTTGCACGGATTTGCGCCGGCCCTGTAATCGGTCGCCAGCGGTTGAGGCGGCTCGCCAGCGTTGCAACCCATGAACGCAATTTTGTTGCGGTGATTCACGATTAATAAAGGCTGGCGCGCCTCGTCGAGATTCGCGCCACCGCCATAATATTGAATGTTGTTCTGCTTATAAAGGTTGAGCGTAAACAGAAACGGATCGACGCCGTCGTCCAAAATATGCGGACCCGTCAATTCAACGACGTTCACGCCCACATCTTTCAATAGCTGAATATACTTCGGATCACTGCAACGCGGCCACAGGTCATCGGGGTTGGGAGCCGGACAATTTGGAGCAAACGACGTCTTGTTGCTGACGTGCACGATGTCCGCCTCCCGGAGCGTGGCGCCGATATCCTGCGCAGGGTAATCAATGCCGTTGACCTCCATCTGATAGGCAATGGCGTTCACCAATGAAGTCGTACCGGTCAGGATGACGGTGGTCAATTTGGATGCGTCGCGGTTCGAAGCCGGCATGCTGAGAGCGGAAATCGGATTGGCGTCCAGGGCAAACTTAATTTGCAATGGATAAGCGGCTGCGTCAAAATCCTTATGGATCGGCGATTGGCCGTCCACAGTCAAGACTTTCCATTTTGGTACGAGCGATTCGAACGGAACAATTCCCCACGAAGGAAGAGTCTTCCAGGCATCCTCCACCAATTGATCCGCAGGTGCGGTCACGACCGCACCGTTGGCAGGCGCGCCCCAGAGAGCGGTGAACGCGGCCAAGGTAGAATCCGCCATCCACAACGGATGCCCCGCGAAAGGTCCCGACGAAGATCCATGCCACGCGGCTTTGAGATCGTCCGAGCTGACGCCATCGGTCACGGTTGGGAATGGTGCAACGAGGGCGTAGATCCAAATGGACGATGTGCCGTGGACACTGGACGATAGATCCACATCGAGCTTCATTGAAGCAGATGCCGGATCATTCACCAGGGGAACGCCCCAACCTGTTGCCGTTGTGCGCAGCTCATCCGGCACGGCCGTGCTGATCCATAGCCCATTCAACCTGGGCGTCGGCGTCGCAACGCTGGGCGCGGAAAATGTTGCCGTGGCTGTGGCAGAAGGCGTCGGTGCTATTGGGGTTTTAGCCGTGCAAGCGGCCGCCAACACGGCAACCGCGAGAAACAGAAATATCTTCTTCATGGGCAAGGGTTATAGTTTACCAGCCGCTCAGAGAGAAATATTCAGCCAGGAAGGCGGCGCGCTCCTCGGCGGTCATCGGACGCGGGCGTGAATAATCCTCCAGCATGGCTGTCAGCAACTCGGTGCTGATATACCGTCCATCATAAAAAACATGCCGGTCCATGAACTCCCGCCGAAGGCCCGGAATTCTGGGAACATCACCCATCTGATCAAAGAAAAGATTCCCAAGCCCATAGTGAATGAAGGCACCCTGATAGAATTCCATCGATTGCGGATAATGGGCCTGACTGCCCTGCACAATAGTTGCTCCGGATTGAGCCATCAAACGAAAATCTTTGATTTGGGCGTCAAATGGTTGGGAATCATAGGTCTCATAATACTGGAAGGTCATGATGACCAGGTAACCCTGGTTTCGCAATTGAGCGATCTGCTGGGTCACGTAATCGTAATCGCAGGGTGCCGCTCCGGGGCGATCATTGGTGGCGGTTGGATATTGTCCAATATCCACGGAATTGCAGCCGATGAATGCAATCTTGTTGCCATGATTCACGATCAATAACGGCTGACGCGCATCGCTGAGATTGGCTCCGCCTCCATAGTAAAGGATGTGGTTCTGGCGATAGAGCGCCAAGGTATCCAAAAAGGGCTGCGGACCATAATCGATCAAGTGATTGCCTGTTAACTCCACCACATCCGTGCCTACATAACTAAGCAGTGCCATGTAGCTTGGATCGCTGCAGAACTTCAAACCCTTCGTATCTATCGCCTGCGGTGGGCATCCACCGTAGAACGAAACCTCGTTGCTGATATGCGTGATATCCGCCTGGGAGAGCCAAGGCTGGATGTCAAGACCAGGATAAGTGATGCCTTTGAGGTTCATCATATAGGCGGTGCCTCGCACCAGGGAGGTCGTACCGGTCATGACAACCACCGTCATTTTTGCCGGGTCGCGGTTGGAGGGAGGCAGAACGGGTAAGGATGAAACCGGACAAGGATCAACACAATATAACCGGAAAGAAACCAATAAAGGATATCCAAAGGTGGTGCCCAAAACGATTCGTTGCGAACTGTCAAAGTCCTTCTGGATCGGCGATTGCCCGTCCACGGCCAGCACCTTCCAGCGGGGATCCAGATTCTCGAAAGGAACGATCGCCCAAGATGGCCGCTCGCGCCAGGCGATGTCCAACAACTGGTCAGAAGGCGCCGTCTGAACGATGCTCCGTGCGGGCGGACCCCAGAGACTGCTAAACGCCGCGCGAGTCGTCGAATCCATCAGCAAGGGTCTTCCACTAAATGGAGCTGGCCCTGAGCCGTGCCACCCATCCATCAACTCCGTTGAGGTGACGCCGTCCATCACGGTTGGAAAGGGCGTAACCAGAGCATAGACCCAATCCACTGCAACCTGCCCTGCCCCGAGGGGCTCATCATCCATATCAAGTCTTAAATTGGAATCCACGGAATCAGAAACGACCGGCAATCCCCATTTCAGTGCCGCCTGACGAAGTTTGTCTGGAATTGCCGGACTGATCCATAATGCTGGCTGCCGTTTTTCAGGAAGAATCTTCGGACTTTGGGTTTCCGTCGCCGTCGGGGAAGGCCGAACAAGAGAGGGAGGCGCACAAGCACTGAACAGTAGGACCGCGACGAGAACAAATCTCTTCACCGTGAAGAATTATAGCCGCAGACATATGCGAAGAAATCAAAACTCATTCTGGCTTAAGTTCAAGATGCGCCAACGTGTAGTCCGCCAAAGCCTGCTCATCAATCGTCACGCCGAGACCCGCTCCGCGGGGCACATCAATTGTGCTGTCGCTATTCAGCGCGAATCGCTCGTGGGTAATGTCGCGTTCGTAGTACCGTTCTGAAGCGGAAATGTCCCCTGGCAATATGAAGCCGGGCAGCGAAGCCAGGGCCAGGTTTGAGGCGCGTCCCACGCCCGTTTCCAACATGCCCCCGCACCACACCGCGATGTTTTGGGCACGGCACAGGTTATGCACTTCCACAGCCTGGCTCAAACCACCGACGCGTCCGGCCTTGATATTTATGATGCGGCAAGCTTTCATCTCCAGGGCATAACGCGCATGGCGTGGCGACAAAATGCTTTCGTCAAGGCAGATCGGCGTGCGGAATTGTTCCTGCAATTTGTGATGATCCCAAATGTCATCTTCAAACAGCGGCTGTTCGATCAAAAGAAGATTCAAATCATCGAACGGTTTGAGCAACTGCGCCGACTCGAGCGAATAGGCCGAGTTTGCATCCACTTGCAGCCGGACATCTGGGAATTGTTTTCGAACCGCGGAAGCGTCGCCGACATCCCGGCCGGGTTTAATCTTGATCTTGATGCGCGCATAACCGCCCTTCACATAATCGGCCACGGTTCGTACGAGGACTTCGGGCGACTCTTGCAACCCAACCGATACACCCACTTCGACTTTTTCCCGCCGGCCGGCAAACATTTCGCGCAAAGATCTTTTATCGCTCTTGCCAAGCAGATCCCACAGCGCCATCTCAACGCCTGCCTTGGCAAGGTGATGTCCACGAATCCCGGAAACACGATTCTGGAAATCGGCCGCATCTTTGACATCCTGTCCGAGCATTAATGGTGCTATGAAATCTTTAAGGATATGCCAGGCGGTTCCGGTGGTTTCGTAGTTATAACCCGGGGATTGATCCGCAACGCATTCGCCGTAGCCGATCAAACCTTCCGATCGAAGCGAGACGAGGATACACTCTCGGTCCACTTCGCGCCCGAACGAAGTCTCGAACGGTGCGACCAGCGGCATACGAAGATGATGAAGGGTGATGGAATCGATTTTCATATTTTCTGCCTCACACTTCAGAAACTGGTGCAGGAAAGGGATTGTTTAACCTGCTGGATCACATTTGCATCCGGTGAAGATATCTGATTCAAGCGTGACCAGGTCGCGCAGAGTGTGGTCTCAAGGCCCGGCGTCAATTTTTGGGCATCGAGAGTCAAATCATGGGCCTTCTGCCAGTCCCCGGTACGCGCAAAAGCCTCGATGAATGGAATGTATTCCGCTCCATACTGAGGAGACAGGCCATTTTGGTTCGCTTGCTGATAGAGCGCAACAACTGTTTTCCAGTCTTTCAGCTGGCGTGCCAGATCCGCCTTCTCGAAAAAGTAGCACCACCCATGAATGGGCTCGGGGCCAAAAATATTTGGGTCTGGCCGGGCAGGTGTCGAACTGGATACGATGCGGGAAAGGTTCGAGACGGGGATAAGATCTCCCTGGCCGCTTGCCAAAAGCGGATCATCAGCATAAACCGAATCAAGCATCCGCAAGCACGAGATGCTGGTCGGATGCATAAAAGCGACACTCGCCGAGGTGTTGCCTTGAAAACTGAGGTTGCGGATGGAGTGACTGATCGAAATGCCGGGTTTGGGATTGGAATTCATGAACGTTTCGTCCGTAAAAAACCAATAGGGCAGTGAACCGTCAGTCGTCCGATAATGATATAGAACATTGAACGCAAAGCCCGCATCGTCTTCGGTAACCGATAGCGAAGGTTGTTCCAAGGAAAGCAGAGCCGTCCCGGACTGAAGTGCCGGAGCACGCCAATAGAATTGCCAGTAGTAATCGCTCTGAACACCCCATTCGAGGCGATATTTGTTAACGACCAGCACCTGGGTGGCGATGGAAATCACGAGCAGGAAGCTCAAAACAATTTTCTGCTTGGAAGAGCGAACAAACCAAAGAAGCAGCGCGACGACGATCAGGCCCGCGCCCAGCATCGGAGCCAGCGTAAATCGGTCATCCCAGCGACCGCCTCCGGTGATTTGTTTCCCAATGGCCCATACTGGAATGGCGCCAAGAAAAAATGCAAAAAGGCCGATTAAGAAAACGGCAGTTGGCGAGGATTTCCCTTCGGCCTCTTTTTCGGTCACGTCTTGAAAGACCGAGAATAATATCGTAAGCAAAATACCCAACCCAAAAGCAAGCAAGACGATCCTGCTTTGAAAGCTGAAACCTTCGACATGGGAAATGGCACTGGTCCACACCTGTAACGTCGAATACATCAAGTCGAGAAAAGCGCGGGTGAGCAATGTAAGAACACTGCCCAATAACGAACCGCCCTGCAGGAACTTGATATCCGCCGCGCGCGAGGCCAGTTGCTGAGGGAAGATGATAAACCGCCACCAGAAATAAAAGGCGGTGATCAGGAAATAGGGCACATATTGGATCAAAGCCTGACTCAACGATCGGAAGAACTTTTTGTTGACAGCAAAGACGATCATCCACAACAAAATGGGCCGAATCAGTTCAAGGCCAACAAAGTATTCCATGGTGAACAGGTGAATGAAAGTCGCCAGCCAAGAAAGCGGAAAAAGAATCCAGGCCCATTTGGCTTGCTGGACTGCCGCGAACATCAAATACAGGGACAAGGCGAACAAAAAAAATGTCGCAAAATGACGGTCGTATTGAGCCGCTGCGGACTGCTGAAGAAATCCCGGATAAACGATCAACAGCGCTCCCAGCCAGCGCAAATGCGAGGCATAGCGCGGCCAGAGCAAGCTCAGCGAGTAAACAAGGAGCAAGACCCCTGCCCAGCGCAGAAGCAGGGCAACGATATGCCAACCAATTGGATTCGAACCGACCAGAAGATAAGTGAGTTGCGATGGCCACGGAAATGGACGATCTTTTGCGTAGAACCCGGACTGCAACGCCGGGCTGAGCTTCGTGAACATCACGACTTCCCAGTCATCCCAATAAAAGCCCAGATAGGTCAAACAGTATCCGTATGTAATGCCCCCGATTAACAACAAAGCCGTTGGATAGAACCAAGATTTTTCGGAAATTTTTTTCAAAAGGGAGCTCATCCGGTCTTTACTTCCCCGCCATCATCCCTTTGAAGATTCCGCAATGCCTCGTCCATGCTGAGACCTTCCTGCCTCATGCCGGGAACGGCCGTGCCGCAATACGGGCAAATATTCCAGGCCAGTTCCATCAGTTTGCCGCAGTGATAACAAACCTTTTTCAGCTTAGTGTTGCAATTCGGACATACCTGCCAATCTTCTTCAACGCGCCGTTCGCAGCCCGGACAGATGGGCAGATCTTCCAGCGACTGAAGCAGGGTTTCCTCTTCCAGTGTGTGCTGGTATTCCTCTTCGAGGGTCCTCGAGGGGCGTAGAATCAGGTAGACCAAAACCCCCGGTAAATTCAGCACGGCAACCAGCAGTGCCGAGAGAATATGCACCAGTGGGTCACGAGCGCGGGCACGGATATCGCGATAGGTCCAGATGACGAGCGCAATCCACAAAGCGGCGAGAAATGCCCCGCCGAATCCGGTCAAAACAAGCACGAAACTGCTGAGGAAAGTCGGATCGAAGGTCATAGGATACCTGCCGGTTGAATTGTACTATCCAATGGCAGGTTATGGCAATAAGGTTGGGATGAAACCACCCGAGGCCAGCATGGTTGTCTGCCCCGTTTGGATGTTGATCATCCAAACGTCCGACTGTCCAATGTTGTCGTAGGAGTAACGCGTATAAGCCAGATAGCCCCCGTCGGGCGACCAGTTCAAGTCGGTATAAGAAACGTTGGGTTCATCCAGGATCACGTGAGACTGAGTTCCATCAGGACGCACGAGCCACACCTGATCCCCTTTCTTGGTACTGTCCGAGGTGGACAGATTTCGATCAATGGCGATCCACTCTGCCGTGGGAGACCAGGAGGCGGAATAATCGGTCTGATCGTCCGTTGCGCCCAAATCAATCTTCTGGCCGGAACTCAAGATATATCTTCTTACATGGATGGACGATCCGGCTTCGGGGGATACTGAATCCCAAAATAAAATCGAGTCGGAGGCGGGACTCCAAACTTCAGGCATCAAACCCTGATAGCCAATGGGAATGGATAAATCCTTCGCGTCCTGTAGGCCATAGATTTGGATCGTGTTATTCGCCGGAGAGATATAGCTCAACCATTTTCCATCCGCAGAAAAGGCAGGCGCCGAGCTTGGAAAAGTCTGATCCTGAAAGACGGGGACCGTTTTGCCTGTCTGCAAATCAAGCCACCAAATGCTGAACTTCGACAAAGCCGAATCTCCGACATAATCCACTCGTTGATAAACAACCTTTTGGCCGTCCGGATACCATTGCGGATCGCCGCACTGAGACGCGGGGCAATTCAATACCAAACGCGGCTGCGTGTCGTCCGCATTGATGGCTGAGATGGAGGAACTGCCATCCACCTTGAAAGTCGTGTAGAGAATCGTCTTCGCATCCGGCGAGATGGAATAACCGGAGATGCCCGAGGATTCTTTGGTCAACTGCTTCGGAGTTCCCCCGTTCAACGCACGCATAAACAATTGATCCTCGCTTTGAGGCTGATTATCCGGTGCGAGGTAGACCAGCCTCGCCCGCCTGATATCGAACGACTCGGGTCTGATGTCGGCGGAGGCATTCTGGCTCGACGGAGAGCGCGACACCGATGAAAAGAAATTCAATGAGTTCAAGGCACTGACCGTCAATACAATCCCCAATCCGGAAACAGCCACCGCGCTGACAACCGGTGCGTATACGCTGAGGCGGGATAACCAATCACTCCGTGTCACCAGGCGGACTCCCTGGACCATGGCAATGCCAATGGCAATTAACACCAGTGCTAACCCGATGCTAAAAGCCAAAATCAAAACCATCCCAAATGGAATTCGATTCACGGCAACGGCAACGAGCAGAATCGCAATCGCATCCGGGCAAGGAACCAGGCCGCCACTGACGCCTAGGGTCAAAAGCGATTTCCACGTGACCTCATTGGCGCGCAGGGCATGCGTATGAGGAAGCTCGTGATCATGGCCGTGAGCGTGGTCATGAGGCTCGTGCGTATGCAGGGAATGCGGGCCATGCTCATGCGCCTGTGGCGCCACGTTGATGGTAAACTCCCCGGCCGGTCTCCTGATTCGGTTGGACGTGAAACGAACCAGGTCCTGCCGTCTTTGGATCAATAAATTGATTCCGAATCCGATCACCAGCACGCCGGAGATCACTTCCAGCCAGGGCGCAATCAAAGCCGGAAGGACATAGTGCGACGCAATGAGCGTGACCAGGCCCAGGCATAGAACAGAGCCCGTATGAGTGATGGTAACAATCGTCCCGAGAAAAACGGCGTCGCGCGTTCGGCCCTGCGAGCCGACCAAGTAGGCGCCCACCAGGGCCTTCCCGTGTCCGGGCGTCATGGCATGCAAACTCCCCAGAACCAGCGACAGCAAAAATGCGCCGATCAGAAACAACGGGGAAAATTGCTGGGCCTTGACCAAGCCAACCAGCGCCGAGGTCACCATGGTCGGGCTGCCGGCCAATTGGGAAGAGGAGCCTGAATCGGAAAGATTTCCAGCGATCTGGGAAACCGCGTTTGTAAAACTGGGAAGATTCGGCGTGCCGCTGTTCCAGGACGCCAGCCGCGACGTCCCCGCGCCCGATGAATTCGGAAAGTAGATATCGACACCCAGCAGGCCGTTGTTCTGCGCAGGCTGATCAAATGTCATGCCCTGTTGGCTGGCGATTGAAAACCAGTTGAGGCTGTTCGGTTCCAGATGTGAATTGTGAATCAGAACCGAATGCTTGCCGCCCAGCCCCGCAGGCCACTGCACCAGCAAATGCATCTCAATCGAATCTTCGCCGGTGCGCATCACGTCCACGGTCGCGGGCCAATGAATATCTTGAGTCTGTGTGAAGGCGACCGGCTGGTTGTCGAGCAGGATCTTCTCCTCGGAAAGCCAGGGCGTGGTCCAAGCCTGAACCTCCTGCGAACTGATCGAACCATCTTGATTCTGGTCCGCCGCGCTCCAGATTGCGTCCGCCAGCAGGGGCCCGGGTGTGATCTTCCAATCAATTTGGATTCCATCTAACCCAATCTCAATGGATTGAGTCTGGGCGTACATATCGATAGGATGCGCGCTCGCGACCCGTGTTGGATAGAAAGCCGATAGCAGAATTAAGAAAAAGGCCGTTCCTCGCCAAAGGAAGGTCCAGCCTTTGAACACACATTTCTTCATACAAAGAGTGATTCTATTATCCACCGATTAAAAACTTGTGAGACGAATCAACGATCTTATGACTGACCTTATCCTCCCCCTCCGCCACCTGCGATCCCGCCTTCGGTGAGTTTTCGCAAATCCAGGAGCGCAGCATTGATCTCATCAACCGTAACGGCACGATCTGCGTCGCGATGTTTGAGCAAGCCCGCCTTGGCTTTCTCAACTGCCAGCTCACGGATCGAGGCATTTTTCGCCAACGCTTCCTTCACCAGTGCAGCGCCTTGAGAATAACCGATCACGGGGTTCAAGGCCGTAACGATGATCGCATTCTTGGAGAGCCAGCCTTCCGCCTTGTCCCGGTTCGCGGTCAATCCCTTGACCGCGCGTTCCGTAAAGGCGTTGACGGCACCGATGGTCACCTGCATCATCTCAAACAAATTGTGGGCCACAATCGGCATCATCACATTCAACTCCAATTGACCGGCCTGTACCGCCATCATAATCGCCGTGTCACATCCAATGACATGGAACATCGCCTGATCCAGCATCTCCGCCATCACCGGATTCACCTTGCCCGGCATGATGCTCGATCCGGGCTGAACCGCGGGCAGACGAATCTCATCCAAGCCGGTGGAGGGTCCGGAAGCAAGCAAACGAAAGTCGTTCGCGATGCGAATCAAGGTCAAGGCCAAGGTGCGAATGGACGCAGCGAAATCCGTCGCGTCCGCCAGAGATTGCATCGATTCAAACAGATTGTCAGACTCGTATAATTTCAATCCAGTCAACTCGGATAATTTCTTGATCATCCGTTTGTGATATTCAGGATGTGCGTTCAACCCGGATCCCACGGCGGTGCCGCCGATCCCAAGCCGTCTCATCCCCTCTGCCGAACGTGCAATACGCTCCGCTTCGCGCGCGATCGCTTTGGCGTACGCCGCAAACTCCTGGCCAAGGCGGACTGGCACGGCGTCCTGAAGGTGTGTGCGTCCCGATTTTACGACGTCATCGAATTCGCGCGACTTCGCCTCCAGCGCTGATTGAAGTCCCCGAAGCGAAGTCAGCAATTCGTCCAAGCGCCACAATCCTCCGAGGCGAACGGAGGCAGGTATCACATCGTTGGTGGATTGTGCCATGTTGACATGATCGTTGGGATGAACATAATATTTCCCCAGTTCGCCGCCCAGGATTTGGGTGGCGCGGTTAGCGATCACTTCATTCGCATTCATGTTGTGGCTTGTGCCTGCTCCCGCCTGGAACGGGTCCACCACAAATTCAGAATCCCATTTGCCATCCATGACTTCCTGCGCGGCTTTTATGATTGCGTTCGACAACTGGCTCGCCGTGAATTTTTTGCCCTCGACTTCGCGGTCATTGAACAGACACAAATCATTATTCACCTCGGCGGCGGCACGCTTGATCGCGGCTACCGACCAGATGAAAGCGCGCCATGGTCGCAAACCCGAAATCGGGAAATTCACGACAGCGCGCTCAGTTTGTACCCCATACAGAGCCTTGGCCGGCACATGCAGCTCCCCCAACGAATCCTTTTCGACGCGAAAACCATCTTCAGCCATCAAATCCTCCGCCTTTGAAAGTATCTGGCTTATTTTACACCTAAGGCTTTTGAAACTCGAAATGCCAATCGCTGCCGCTTTGCGAAACATTGGAGGTCTCGCCGATGACCTCAAAAAATGTTTGACCGGGTTTCATATAAATCGGCGATCCGTCCAGATTGGTGATCAACAACGGCTGATTAATGTCCGTACGAAACCAGCGTGCAGGAACAGCCAAGCCATTACGAAAGACGAAGGCATTTCCGGAGTCGATCAAATTGACATGGTAGACCTCATCTTGCTGTTCATTGTCATTTGCAAAGGTGTATGAGACAAACAAGACGATGATGTTGTCGGCGGCGACTTGCTGACCGTTCACATAATCCGTCAGCGGCGCATACGCTTCAGGTTTATTGTTGCGCGTATCATCCGTTTCCTGGTAGCGAAGATAACGTCCAGAAGCCGCATCGTATTGCCAATAGTTGTAGTCATCTGCGGAATAAACAGTGAAGATCCGAGTTGCCGCCGGGGCCCCGGACGGAGGCGTCTCGCTGAAGAAACCGCTCCGGATGTCTTGAGGAGAGTTATCCAAATGAAGCTGTGCTGCGCACTCGTTCCATTTGGTAATATCGAAATAGGCGTTGTTGTAAGTTTCAATTTGACGGTCGCTGTTGAAAAATGGCGGACAATTTCCGGCGCCCTGCAATACAAGAAAGGGATTCAAGTCGCCGCTCCGAAAATACATCAACTCGCGCGGGTCGGCATACTGAAAAACGTAGAAGGCATGATACATGCGAACCACATGTTCATCAAAATAGCGCCCGGAACGAACCGGTCCAACCATGGCCGCGTTATTCCCATAAAAGACCGCGATGAAGCGGGTGAGCGCGCCTTCGATGTAATACTCAAAGACCTCATCCGCAAGAGTCAGTCCGGCTTGCGGACGAACATAGCGCGGATAATTCGTGACTTTGATCGCGAGCGGCCGGCGTTCCAGAAGACTTGGATCGGCAGGAGGCAGTCCAGTCAGAGGGTCGATCACGATGGGAGGCAAGCCAGTGCTCGATGAAACCTGTGGCATCACAAGGGTGCCATTTTTGAGAACAGCGGTTGGATAAGGTGTAAACGTGGGCACGCTTTCAGAGTCAAAGGTTGGAGCAGAAGAGGGTGCTGCTTCCAGGCCGGGTTGGAACGGCGTCGGCGAAGGGGAAACAAAAGGATCAGAAGTGGATTTCGGGCTGGGGGAGGACGCGCAGGAGGAGGCAGTGACCAGAATCAATAAACTAAATGCGATCCAGGAGTGATTTCGTGGCATGGATGGAATTGTACCAAGCATCTCATTGCCAAACATGGCGATTGATTATCAAAACTGATAAAATATTCCCAGATCATGTTAATCCTGATAACCGCTTTGCTACTGTTCCTTACCGCACTCGCGGTCGTGATCCTGCAAATCATGCGCCCGGAGTTTCGCTTCACCTGGCTGACGGCGGTGGGCGGCGCGCTGCTCGCATGGATCAGTGTTTTGTTGTGGCAGCCAAATATGCCCCTATCGTTCGACGTCCTATCCTGGCGGCCGACAAGCCTTTTTTCTGAATCGCCCGCATTTTCCGCCGAGATGATCACCTGGCCCTATGCCTTGGGTTTGGTCACGCTGGCGGTTGCAATTCTACTGACCGCCTCTGTAGACGAGACGTTCACCAGCGCGTTTGCCTGGGCAGGTTCGTTGACGTTGTGTGGACTGGGGCTTCTGGCGATCACCGCCGCCAATCCTTTAACACTGGCCTTAGTCTGGGCTGCGCTGGACCTTGCTGAATTGATCATCACGCTTCGTTCGATCAACGATTCGGCCGCCAGTGAACGGACCGTGATTTCTTTTGCTACGCGCGCGGCCGGCATCGGACTCCTAGTCTGGGCCAATGTGCTCACCGCGGCCGCGGGCAAAAGCCCGGATTTCTCGACGATTGCTCCCCAGGCGGGGCTTTATCTTTTGATGGCATCTGGATTCCGCCTGGGTGTGTTACCACTTCATTTGCCATACAGCTCTGAATCGACGTTGCGACGCGGCTTCGGCACGGCTTTGCGTTTGGTCTCCGCCGCATCAAGCTTGGTGGTGCTGGCGCATATTCCCGCTTCCAGTTTGGCTTCCCCTCTCACGCCTTTCTTGCTGATCCTGGCAGCGATCGCAGGTATCTACGGAGGATGGATGTGGTTACGCGCGCCCCAGGAATTGATTGGCCGTCCGTTCTGGGTCATCGGGCTTGCATCGTTGGCTGTGGCAGCGACGCTTTTTGGCAATCCGGTGGGAACAGTGGTCTGGGGCACAGCAATGATTTTAGTGGGGGGCGCGTTATTCTTAGCCTCTGCACAACAAACCTGGATCAGCCGCGCTTTGCTGATCGGCGCGTTCAGCCTATCTGCGCTGCCCTTCTCGCTCACCGCCGCCGGCTGGCAAGGGAATACCATGGGGTTTTGGTATATCCTGCCTCTCTTGCTGGTTGCTCAAGCCTTGCTCATGACCGGTTACATTCGCAGCGCGCTACGGCCCTCGACGCGTTCGTCGCTGGCGTCCCAGCCGATTTGGACGCGAAGCATTTATCCGATTGGGATCGGCTTTTTGCTTTTCAACCAGATCTTGCTGGGAGTATGGGGGTGGAACGGAGCCTTGAAAATCGGTGGATGGGAAGCAAGCATTTTTGTCTCTCTGCTGACGCTCGGCTTGCTGTGGGCAATACCGCGTTTTCCATCGCTGAACCCTATGCCCGCTCATTGGACACGTCCCTCGTTTACGCCGGCGCTTGACCGTCTGTATGAGAATCTGTGGGCTATTTATCGCTGGCTTGCACGTTTCAGCCAAGCCATCTCCGATATCCTCGAAGGCGATAGCGGCATCATGTGGACTCTGCTTTTTCTGGTATTGTTCATTTCCCTCATGACGCAAAGGAAGCCGTAGCGATGATCGTTGCTATTGTGTCATGGACGGTCGTTGCTGGCTTACTAATCACGTCGGCAGGGCTCCTATTGTACCGAGATTGGCGTTGGGGGCTGGCGCTGCTCGTGGGACAATACGCGGGTGTATTTTGGCTGGTACTACAACATTGGCCACTGGGCATGGCCGCCGCGAAACTGGTTGGCGGCTGGATGGCCGCGGCCTCCCTCGGCATCACTTTGCTTAACCTGCCTCAACAAGCCGACCCGGTTGAAAAGTATTGGACCCAAGGACGAGCTTTTCGCCTCTTCATGGTCGGAATGGCAGCGCTCCTGGCGGCGGCCGCCGCGCCGAGCATAGAAGCCATGTTGCCCGGCACCGGAATTCCAGTCGCCATGGGCGGAATTCTGTTGACGGCGATGGGCCTGCTTCAGCTTGGCATGACAACCCAAGTGCTCCGCGTTATCCTGGGGCTATTGACAGCCCTGTCCGGTTTTGAAATTCTATATGCGGCCATGGAGGGATCAAGTCTGGTTGCGGGGTTGCTGGTTGTGGTTAATCTGGGTTTGGGTTTAGTGGGTGCCTATTTGCTCATTGTCGCATCAGCGGAGAAAACTGAATGAGCGCACCGGTCATTTGGATTTTCATTCCGATCATCGTCGGCAGCGCATCTCTCTTGATCTCACGGGAACGCGTCGCTGCGATCGTTGGTGGCGGCACGGCGCTCATTTTAACGGGCGCCGCCCTCATCGTCCCGATTGATGAAGCGCTGGGGTTCGGTTCATTCTCCCTGAAGGTCGCGTCCTCGTTTCAAATACTCGGCCGCAATCTTACACTTGAATCATCAGAAATGCCCTTGCTGGCCATTTTGTTTGGAGCTGCTGCGGTGTGGTTTATCGGCGCGGAATCAGCGGGCGTGGCGCGCCGTCTTACACCCTTCGGGTTGATCATCACCGGCTTATTAGTAGGATCCATCGCCGTGCAGCCATTCCTGTACGCGGCTCTGCTGATCGAGCTTTCCGTGTTGGCCGCCGTGCCTTTGCTGCTGCCGTCAGACCAAATTCCGAGTCGCGGCGTGATCCGTTTTCTGATCTATCAAACGCTGGGAATGCCTTTCATCTTGATCGCGGGATGGCTGTCGACCGGCGTGGAAGCCAGCCCTGGCGATTTGGCGCTCACAGTTCAATCCGCAACGATGCTGGGCGTGGGCTTTGCATTTTTGCTTGCGATTTTCCCAACGTACAGCTGGATTCCACTGCTGATGGAAGATAGCTCGCCCTATGTCGTGGGCTTTCTACTATGGCTGCTCCCCACAGCTACGAGCATTCTGGGGATGAGCTTCCTTGATCGTTATGAATGGTTGCGAACATCCGTGCAGGTGATCGCTGCTTTGCGAGTGGCCGGTCTGGTCATGGTCGTCAGCGGCGGAATCTGGACGGCTTTTCAACATCACATGGGACGCCTGATGGCTTTCGCGGCTGTCACTGAAACAGGATTTATTTTATTGTCGCTCAGTCTCGACTCGGTCACCGGATTGCCCATCGTTTTTCTCCTGCTGATACCGCGCGGGCTCGCCCTGGCGGTTTGGGCGTTATCGCTATCCATTATTGACTCAAAGAAAAAATCGCTCCGATTCCCGGCAGTTCATGGGATGGCGCGTACATACCCACTGGCCGCAGCGGGCATGATCTTATCGGCATTATCCATGGCAGGCTTTCCACTCCTCGCAGGATTTCCACCGCGCCTTGCATTATGGAGCAATTTGGCACAGCAGTCGCTTAGCGCCGGTTTCTGGCTCTTAATCGGCTTCCTGGGATTGGCGACCGGCGCGATCCGGATGCTAGCTGTGCTCGTGACGGCCGATGAGAAGACTGCCTGGGCTTCTGAAGAATCCTGGGCACAACGCGGCATGTTAGGCATCGGAATCATAGGGTTTCTCATCTTCGGATTATTCCCGCAAATCGCAAATCCGATCTTGGATAAATTACCGCTGATGTTTCAGCATCTGGGACATTAACGCTCCATGCTATTAGAATGAGATTGCGGATGGGGACGGCAGGTGTTATCCTGATCATGACGAGTGACGGGAACGCATCTGGGGTTCGGAGCGTCTGGGCGAGCTGGTGAATTATATGGGATGAAAAAGCCCGTCATGCTTTTTAGCTCCCCGTCGGACTCTCTCATCTGGGACGATCCCTGCAAGGATCGAGCCCGTATCGGTTTGTGAAACTTCGGCCCATAAATCTGCGCCCCATCCGCGAATAGTAAGAAAGAAACCTTTCTCAAAAGGAGAGTAGCATGACTAATGCCTCAAATGCAAGTCCTTTTGAAAGATATCTAGCCATTGATGCCCATAAACATTATGTTGTCGTGGGTGGACTGAACGCTCAACTTGAGATCGTGTTGCCAGCACACCGCATGGACATCGAACGATATCCCCAGTGGGCCAAGGTAAACCTAACCTCGAAAGATTGTCTCGTGATCGAAGCTAGTGTCAACACTTGGGATCTATATGACCTCACAGCCGCCGTGGCCGGAAAGGTCGTAGTTGCTCATCCGCTCCAAGTCAAGCTGATTGCCAGTGCGCGCGTGAAGACGGACAAGCTCGATGTCTATCGTCTAGCCCGTTTGTTGGCAGGAGACTTGATTCCGGAAGTGTGGGTGCCGCCAATACCCGTACGTGAGCTGCGGAATCTGGTAGCCCATCGGCGGCGCGTGATCCAACTGCGCACCATGACTCGGAACCGGCTACACAGTTTGGCCCATCGCCATAATCTGGTTCTGCCGGAAGGCGGAGCCTTTGCCGACAAGAACCAAGATTGGTGGAAGACCTTGAAGTTGTCCCCCGTGGAAAAGTTACGCCTGCAGCATGACGTGGCGCTTTTGGAATTTCTAGAACCCCAGATCGAAGCCATCGATGCCGAACTGGCACGACAAAGCAACGCCGATCCTTGGAAAGATGCTACTCCCTATCTGATGCAGCTCCCGGGTTTCGGACTGGTGGTCGTCATGACACTCCTTTCGGCGATCGGCGATATCCAGCGCTTCCCCACCTCCAAACACCTGGTTGGATACAGTGGCCTGGGTGCCAGCCTGCATGAGAGCGGTGAAACCCACTCCACCGGAGGAATCACAAAGCAGGGACGTAAAGAATTGCGCCATGCCTTAGTCGAGGCAGCTTGGACGGCGGTCAGCTCGCATCCTTATTGGCGAGAACAATATCAAAAGCTATCCCATCGCATGGCAGCCAACAAGGCCATTGTCGCCATTGCCCGCCACTTGCTGGTGGCTGTCTGGTATGTGCTTACCGAACGCACCGCGGATCGCAGAGCACATCCGGATATGGTTGCGTACAAACTGATGATGTGGTCCTGGAAATTGAATGAGGTCCAACGCGGCGGTCTGACTTCACGCCAGTTCGTGCGCTATGGTCTCATGCGCCTGAAGATCGGTCAGGAGATTAGCCGGATCAAACGAATGGGAAATCGTCCCATCGCTTCGGTGGAAGAAGTGCTTGGACGCTTGCCCGAACTGAATCTGAAGATCTGAGATCGCGATTCACTCCAATTAGTTCCGTTTATTAGCCTGTCCAATTAGAGGTTGGCGCTGGGTTGGTAGGAAGTTGTCAAAGATGGTCTATAATAGGCTCTGTAATCCACCAAGGAAAATGGCCCCCCTTGACACTGCAATTCATCGGTATAATTCATCTTCTGCCGGAGGAATTCATGGAATTCGAGCAAATCACAAAACGCCTGGAATGGCTGGATGACCAGGAACGCAAAAGTAAGGCGAATGCCGCAGAGACCGAAAAGCGCCTTGCCGCCCTCGAAGCCGCAACCAATGCAATTTCCAAACAAATCAAGACGCTGAGCAAGGAAGTCGCGGACCTAAGCACGGCGGCCGCCCGCCTAAATCAGTTCGATCAGATCTTTTCCAAACAACGCATCGAGCTGAATAAGAATTTCGAAGAGATTGAGAAAAATGCACAGCGACGCGAACGCGAGGCCATCCAACAACGTCAGATGGAGCTGAAAGAGGTCAACGCCTCCGTGGATGGACTGCGCGCGGAATTTGATCCCGAAACCATCAGGAAACAACTCAAAGATCAGACGCTGGAAGGGAAACGCTTGTCGCTTGCTGTTCAGGATATGCAACAACAAGTTGAGCGCACCGTCAAACAGATCTCCGAGGATTTGGGAGTCTCCAAGGAAATCGAGGAAAATAGCCGCCTGAACCTTAAGCGAATCACAGATCTCCAAGCGGAGATGGCGGCTATCCGCAAGCATACCGACGAGACGCGCGAGAAAACAACGCTGCATAGCGACAGCATCCGCAACTTGGAAAACCGGATTAACGAATTGATGGAATCCGAAAACGGGCGCAAGGAAGCCCAAGCCGCCTTTCTGAATGAACAAGTCCTGGGCCAAGTCGAACGCGACCGTGCCTGGAAGGATTGGCAAACCAAGTACGAGACCTTCAAAAAACAAGCAGAAAATATGGAACTTCAAGTTGCAGCACTGGATGATACGATCCGCGCCGCAAAACGTTCGCAAGAGGCATATAACGAACTCAACCAAAAGCTCGAACGCCGTATCGCTGAGATCAGCGAAATGCAACGCCTGGCAGAAGACCGCGCCCGCCAGGAATGGGTCGCGTTCAAGGCGGATGAACAAAAACGCTGGACAAGCCACTCCCTTTCCCTAGAGGAGGCCATGCGCGATATGCGCAAGGACTTGGACAAGCTGGGGGGACGCGTCACCCAGCTCGACGATACATCCCAAACCCTGCAGGATCAATTACATCAAACAGCTGGAACCACCGAGCAACAACTGCAGGAGCTGATGAACCTCAGCCACGAATGGCTCACCGCGTACGAACGAATCATGGGGCACAGCAAAGCGAAGGCAACCAAGAAGGCCGCCAAGTAAGCTTCCGTTACCCAAAGAAAAGGCCATCAGCTAACCATGCGCATTATTGGTACCGCAGGCCATGTGGATCACGGCAAGTCCACGCTCATCGCGGCGCTGACCGGTATCCATCCAGACCGGCTGAAAGAAGAACAAGAACGCGAGATGACCATTGATCTCGGCTTCGGCTGGCTGAGATTGCCGGACGGTGAAGAGATCGGCATTGTGGATGTGCCAGGCCATCGTGACTTTATTGAGAACATGCTGGCGGGCGTGGGCGGTATTGACACGGCGTTGCTGGTCATTGCCGCAGATGAAGGCGTCATGCCGCAGACGCGCGAGCATCTTGCAATTCTTGACCTGTTGCAAATCCCCTCAGGAATGATCGTCATCACCAAGACAGATCTCGTCCACGACAAAGACTGGATCGACCTGATCGAAGCGGATATACGCGCCGCGGTGAAAGCTACCATCCTTAAGGACGCACCCATCGTGTCCGTCTCCGCCCGGACCGGAAGCGGACTCGATCAGCTCCTCGCGACGCTCAGCGAAATCCTCAAGCAAATACCGGCCCGCCGCGATATGGGGCGGCCCCGCTTACCGATTGACCGCGTTTTCACCATGAGCGGATTTGGAACTGTCATCACGGGCACATTGATCGACGGACATCTCTCGGTCGGAGATGAGATCCAGATTTTGCCCTCGGGCCTTCGTGGCAGAATACGGGGCCTGCAAACGCATAAAAAGAAAGAAGATCAGGCACTGCCCGGTTCACGGACGGCGGTCAATATTTCCGGAATTGCCGCCGAACAAATTCAACGTGGGGAAGTATTGGTGCACCCGGATCAATATCTGCCCACCCGTCGGGTCGATGCACGCCTTCGCCTGTTGAAAGATACCGCGGCGACCGTAAGGCATTCCAGCGAAGTAAAAGTCTTCACGGGCGCAAGCGAGACGATCGCAACCTTGCGTCTGCTTGACAAGGAAGAACTTGCGCCAGGGGAGCAAGCCTGGATTCAACTTGAATTGCGCGATCCAATCGTGGCCGTACGCGGCGATAAATATGTATTGCGCCGCCCATCTCCTGGCGAAACACTCGGCGGCGGTATGATTGTGGATACGCAACCAAAAAATCGCCACAAAAGGTTTGACCGCCAGGTGCTGAGATCGCTGTCGTCGCTCGCAAAAGGTTCACCCACGGATGTATTCTTGGAAGCCGCCCTTGCGCTTCAGACTGCAACGATCGACGATTTAATTGAACGCTCGCGGCTTGACGTTCCAACAGCGAGAGAGGCGTTAAAAAAATTGATTTCGGCAGGACAACTGCTCGCCTTAGAAGACAATTTGATCATTGCACGACCTTTCTTGAATGACCTGGAGAACAAGTCTCAAGCGTTGGTAAGCGATTACCATGATCAATTTCCACTGCGCCGCGGAATGCCGCGCGAGGAATTAAAAAGTCGACTGAAATTATCGCCGCGCGTTTTCAATGCGGTCATCGCACAATTTACAAGACGCCATCTGCTGACTGAGCTCGATAGCCTTATCGCGGTACCCGGTAGGGAGGTAAGATTCGATAATAGCCAGCAGGCGGAAGTCGAGGCGCTGATGCAAAAGTTTGAGCAGAGTCCGTTTGCGCCGCCGACGGTCAAGGAATGCAAATCCGAGGTCGGTGAAGACATTTTCAACGCCTTGATCGAAATGCACCGATTGGTCACGGTGTCCACAGAAGTTGTGTTTCGAAAACAGGACTGTGATCGTATGACGGCAAGAGTCAGAGAAACCATTGAAGCCAAAGGGCAAATTTCTCTGGCGGAAGCACGTGATCTATTTGATACCAGCCGCAAATATGCCCAGGCTCTGCTTGAACATCTGGATGCCATCGGCGTGACCATGCGCGTTGGCGATTATCGAAAGCTGAGGATGTGATGTGCGGACGATTTACTTTAACGGTTGATCCTGCCGAGTTGAAAGAAGCATTTGCTGATTTCAAATTTCCCAACAAGTTTGCGCAGCGCTTCAATATCGCGCCGAGTCAACCCGTACTTGCAATTCCGAACGACGGAACAAATACCGCAGACTTCTTCGTCTGGGGACTGATCCCTTCGTGGGCCAAAGACCCAGCCATCGGCAATCGACTAATCAACGCCCGCGGCGAAACGCTGGCGGAGAAGCCTGCTTTCCGTGGAGGATACAAATACAAACGTTGCCTAATCCTGGCCAATGGATTCTACGAATGGAAATCCCGACCGGGCACAAAAACCAAAGTACCTTATTTTATCCATCTCAAGAAAGGTGATGTTTTTGCGTTTGCCGGATTGTGGGATGAATGGCATTCATCGGACGGATCGACGATCCGTTCCTGCACGATCGTCACGACCGCACCGAATGAATTGATGTCCCCTATTCATAACCGGATGCCGGTGATCCTTCAACCATCTGGCTATGCGGAATGGCTGGAGACAACGCCTCGGATGCCGGATCGCCTCAACCACCTCGTGAGGCCCTTCTCGGCAGAGCTGATGGAGGCATACCCGGTCTCGGCACTCGTTAATAATCCCGCAAACGATCGCGCGGAATGCATGGCGCCGAACAGAATAAGCTAGATGCGCCTGCATTGCCAGTTCGCAGGATAACTTCCCATTAACGTTGGTTAAGAGGCCTTTCTTGACGCTCGATTCTCCGCATGTTATCATGCTTGGACGGAATACGAATGCCAATCAACCCTGACGACAATTCCAAAGCCAGTCAAGAGAATGGAACAAACACTCAGCCTACAGGTTGGATCCAAAACCTGTTTCAAATCGGCTTGGGTGATTCACTGTTGCACACGGTTACAAATCTATTCTCCATCACTGCAATTATCATTGTGATTTGGATGGCGGAGGCCTATTTCAATCGCGCCCGCGCACAGAGCCAGATCAACAACGTGCCGCCGCAAGCTCCGAGCCCTGCGGTGAATGCCACCGCAAAATCTGCAGCCGGACCGATTGACCTCTCTTCCCTTGGAGTTGTTCGAGAAGTGGATATTCACACCAATATCCCTGATCGATCCCGGCAGGATGTCATTACCTATGTTGTGCAGCAGGGCGACACCGTATCCGGGATCGCTGATAAGTATGGCCTTCAGCCCAAAACAATTTTCGCCGCCAACTATGGTCTTCTGCAAGACGATCCAGAGAATCTTCAACCTGGACAGAATCTGAAAATCCTGCCAGTGGATGGCGTGTACTGGGAGTGGCTGGGAGGGATCCCGTTTGCTCAATGGGCGGCATATTTCAACGTCAAACCGGAGGACATCATTAATTATCCGCCTAATCACCTAGACTCCAACCTTGTAGGCGACCCTGCTAACGCAAATATCAAGGTGGATACGTGGCTGATTGTGCCCGGTGGTCAATATCAATATCACACGCCAGGCCAGATCGGTTGGGTCAGCCGTACGAATCCGGCGACCGCGCAAGTGGCTGGCCCAGGTGCCTGTCCCCCATCGAATAGCAGTGCAGGAGGTACGGGAACCTTCATTTATCCGACAGATAGGCATTATCTTTCCGGCTACAATTACGACCCCAAAACCAATCACCTGGCTATCGATTTGGCCGCAAATCTAGGCGACAATATCTATGCCGCGGATGGAGGCCTGGTCGTTTATGCCGGTCTCAATAATTTTGGCTACGGTAACATGGTCATGATTGACCATGGCAATGGTTTTCAGACATTGTACGCACACTTGAGCCAGATATTTGTGAGTTGCGGACAGGCGGTCAACAAGGGTGAAGTCATCGGCGCGGCCGGTGCGACGGGTCATGCCACAGGCCCGCACTTGCACTTTGAAGTCCGATACAATGGCGTTCCAGGAGATCCGTGGGATTTCCTGCCGCCACCTTAGGCTTGCCCAAGAGAACTATCTCAGCTATAATCATATTACCCCGGGCGCGTAGCTCAGCTGGTTAGAGCGCATGTATCACACACATGAGGCCGACGGTTCGAGTCCGCCCGCGCCCACCTCAATATGGGACAATATCCCAAAACCACATCCCCCAATGAACATATGTGAGGGACGTGGTTTTTAAATAGCTGACTAATCGGCCAGCGTACCAGGGAGCGTAAAATGAGAAGTGTATTCGTTGTTCGCAATGGCAAGATGAAACAGAGTTCAAGCTGGGAAACCTTCCATCGATCCGTAAAACCTGTCAACACGAGCAGGCAAGGGAACGCGGTTTTACTTTGCAGAAAATGTTAAGGAAAACAATCGGGCATCCTGGTGGCGAGCACGGGAGGACGCGGAGCCGTCTATTTATGAATATCTAGCCGGCAGAATTTGTGCAAGCCGTGGTGAAAGCAATATGGCCCTTCTAACGTTGACGACGTCAGCGGAGAGAAGAAGCAGAACATTGGGGCCATGGTGTAGCGTGGATTCCAGAGTTATCTCCTAGTATCGATAAACTACCATACGTTCCATCCTGCGCAGCGTGGCGTTGAGCTCCTGCACGCGGTAAAGGGCTCGCCACCATAGCGGGAATCGGGAAAATTCAACCTGTTCGCTTGGTTTGAATTCCTTGATCAGTTCAAGCTTGGGCTCAAGTTGTTTAATATCCTGGGGATCATCGAGGCCCCACTTATAGGTTGCGCCCGTGCCCCCGACATTCGAGCCCGCTCTTTTTACAATGAACCAATTGCAAATATCAAAAATCACCTGACCGCCGGGAAAGTGAGCAGCTACAGCATTCAGGAGCCGCTTCACTTCCTTTTCGCTCAGGTAGTGCAGCACTCCCTCGGCGATCAAGAGCCCGGACCTGCCCCGCGGAAGCCCGTCCAACCAGCGCAAATCATCCAGCGGTGCACCGATCAACTGATAGGCGCCCCTTTCGGGAAATAGTTGGCGGCGCAGGTCGATCACATCGGGATAATCCACGTCGAACCACTGGACACTGGCGGGTGGATTGACACGGAAAACGCGACTATCCATCCCGCAGCCGGCTTGGATGACGATCGCGTCCGGGTGATCGGCCAGAAAGCGAGTCGTTAGGTTGTCAAAGGTCGCGGCGCGCGTGGCGATGATGGTGGGTCCGATATCTTTCCAGATGCCCCAAGACGCGACTCCCTTCAATTGCTTGCTCAAGTCATAATCGATATGCCACATGGCTTCTTCAGCCCAGGGATCACTCAAAATGGGATTCTTCCACTGGCTCTGAATCGCTCGACCGCTCAGCGTCATGAGCATCGTTTCTTTTTCCTTGGAAAACTGGATTTTATCGGCTGTCATGGATTGCTCCTTGGTGCATCATCTGCCTTCTGTCTTCTGCATGTTCGTGCTGCCCCAGCCGCGCTATTGCCGCTTGAGCAATCTGCCTGCAGTTGGCTTGAACCGCATCGCTGTTGCGGCTAACCGCCAACATGTGGGCCGGGGCTTCCCTAAACACATCATGAGGCGGAAACGGGTCGGGTAGTCAGCTGGCCGTACGACGGCATTTTAATAGTCTGCAAGATCACGACCGCATCGATATCCTGGCAGATCGCTCCAGCTGCTTGTAGTGCCTGAAAGAAACCGGGTGTGTCCCTCTCGGCATACCCACGGGTGAAGAGGTTGCCTCGCTTGCTTAGGTACTTGTCAACCACTTGCCTGTCGCGTCGCAGCATGGCGGCCATCAAGAGACGACTATTCGCGAAATGTAAGAGTGCCCACGAGAACCCACCAATCGTGCCACCGCGCAATTCCACATCTACCTGTTCCAATCAGGGCTGGAGAACTTGCACAGATTGACGATACAAAAGCGCTTCGAAAAGCTCCTCTCTGCCCTTGAAGTACGAGTAGACTGTTCCGCGACTCGCGCCTGCTGCCTCTGCAATCTCGTCCATGGTTGCCTTGTCAAATCGCAGTTGGATGATGACGGCTGCCGCGACAATCTGTTGCCGGCGTTCATCATAGCCTGACACTCACGAACTCTCAATCAGGCATGTTGTACACACTACACACATCATGGCACTCTGTGCAGTATAACAAGAGATGTGCCCTTAAGTCGAGGTTGAAAGAAAGAAGCGTACCCAGACGAGAGAGTCAGCCCGAAATGCGCGGGATGACTCACAGATTGTTGGTCCTCCCTCCGGAACATTCGGAATAATCTCACCGTACCATCCATTGTTGAACCATGGCAATTAGGACTGAAACTCCTGCCGCAGGCTGCCCCAACGTGTTCTGCACGGCTGGAAAACCTGTAGACGGCATTCACTTCATTGAACCTTGATCAAAAATGTTCGCGGCACGGCTATGATGTCAAACAAGAGGGCATGAAGCTTTAGGGTACAAGCGAACAACGGAAAAAGCTCCGGGCGCATGCGCTGGTACCGCTGAAGCAAGGCACGTCGATTCAGGAAGTTTCCGCCGAAGCAGGTGTCGACCCCGAGCGCGTGCGTCGGTGCCATCGAGAGCCAATACATCCGCGGGGAAGAAGTGGGCGGCCGCCGAGCGGGCCGGGCTACTTAACTCAGGGGCCGGTCAAGCAGTTGGAGAAGGAGCCTTTGAGCGGTGCGGGCAAACCACCAATGAACATACCAGTGTGGACTATCACCAGCCGTTGAACTTGTTTGGTGCCCGGTTGGTCAGTCTTAATCTCCCCAGCCTCCGATTACGAGGTCGCTCCTTTCCATGCCGCTTGAGTTCCAAGCATGCGACCCGCTTCCTGAAGCAGCTGCCCTTGAGGATTTAAAGCCCGATCGTTCTGGTCGGGGAAAACCACCAGATCCACCTCTCACCGCCGGGGAAGGGTTGCCTTGAGCAACCTCCCCACTTGCACGTGTTTCAAGTTCCTACCTGCGCTCCGGGGCTCCGCTCCGTGGAGTGGGTGTTAGCACACGTAGGTGATAATAACGCGGGTTCCGCATACCGCCCTATGTCTGAACTCTGCACCCGCAACCCATCCGGCGTATTTCGTACCCGTCCGTTGCCAATGTGCTTGGTGGCTTGTCTGAAAGGCTCCAGGCTTTCATGGCAGCAGCCACGCGAACATTATTTATTCAAAATTTGATAGTTCATGATTTTGCTGATACAACTTGGCTCGGTCGTTGCCGGGCAAATTCAACCAGGTAGATGGGTTGTCCGGTTGGATCTTTGATGCCAAATACTTTGCCGAAGGGCTTTTGTTGGATAGGTTGGACAATTTCAGCCTTTTGAGAGAGCTCGGCAAAAGAGACTTCCGCATCCTCAACAATCCAATATACCTCGGGCTCGCGATTGCCGCTCATCGACTCATCGTTGGCAATAGCGAAGTGATCGAATTGGACGAACACCGGCGCGGCCCGCTCGACTTCGAGATGGAGGATATCGACGTAGAAGCTTTTCGCTATTTCGATATCTTCCACATACTCCAGAAAGAATCCAAATTTAGGTCTGTGGCTCATTATGCATCTCCTTCATGAATCAGATCACACACTGAGATTATTCCTCAACAACGCGAAGGACGATTTTGCCGGCCCCATGATGAAGTAAGCTTTGCTCAAATGCTTCTTTGGCTCTTGACAGAGGGAACACTCTATCCACGATGGGTTCAAGTACGCCTTCATCTACGAATTTGGCAATCTCGATCAGTTGTTCGCGGTTTGGTGAAACGACGAAGTAAAGGGATTTGATGCCGAGAGCATTCGCGCGCTCCCGTGGCGGCTCGGTGGCAACCGAAATAAGTATACCGTCTCTGCGTATAGTGGCTGGTGAACGTTGGAGGCGGTCCCCGCCAACCGTGTCGAAGACAAGGTCCACATCGGCGACCACATCCTCAAATTGTGTCGTAGTGGTATCGACAATTTTATCCACACCAAGTTTGCGCGCGGCTTCTATATTCCTGGTTGAGACCGTTCCAATCACAAAGGCGCCACATTGATGGGCAAGCTGAACTGCAAAATGCCCGACCCCACCCGTTGCCCCGTGAACAAGAACTCGCTGATCCTTTCTCAATTGCCCATGAACAAAGAGTCCCTGCCAGGCGGTTAATGCGGCAAGTGGAATGGATGCGCTCTGAATGTGGTCGATCGTTCTCGGCTTGGGTGCCAGAAATTCATTTTGGATGGCGATGTACTCTGCGGCTGCTCCGTCACGGTCGAATGGGCTGAGTGCATACACTTCATCTCCAACTGCGAGGTCATCCACCTTTTCACCGATTTCCGCAATTACGCCGGAGAATTCGTAGGACGGGATGGCAGGAAGGCGATGAGCCGGCCAGTCAAGCTCGTCGCGAGTGATCGCCGCGGCATGAACCCGGACGAGTACTTCTGCATCCCTGGGTTTGGGTGGCTCAACGTGCTCATGGACCAACCCTGCGGCTCCGGTTGCTGTGTGCAATCTTATAGCATCCATCTATGATCTGCTCCTTTGAATTTATCACAGCAACTATACTGATTTGGTGGTACTACAGCAAGAGCCACTCCATGACCAAATTATGGTACCACTTTACTATCGGGCCAGAGAAAATCAGAGGGAACTCAATAATGCCCCCAATCGGCGGGCCCCATTTCTTATCTCTTGTGCAGAGTAGCCGCCATATCCAAGCAGCAAACCCCTGCGCCGAAGAGGTCTGAGGCTGAACCTTGAAATAGGTGTGAGTCCCAAGTCATACTTTACAGCCTTTTCCATCAATTCTGCCTCGTCGATTTCATCAGGTAGCCAACCGACGCAATGGATACCTGCCTCGGGTGAGTAGATCTCCAAGGGCAGATTGTGAGTTGCATCTAACAAAACGCTGCGTCTTTCAGCGTACAGAGTTCGCATGCGCCTCAGGTGACGAACATAATGCCCCTCATTGATGAATTCTGTAAGAACCAGCTGTTCGAGCATTGGGCTATGTGTATCAATCAAGCGGCGCACCTTCAAGAATGAAGCAATTAGAGGCGACGGCAAGATCAGGTAGCCGATTCGAATTGAAGGAAAAAGCACCTTGCTGAAGGTCCCAATATAGATCACACGGTCGGCATTATCAAGGCTTTGTATGGTTGCCAATGGACGTTCCGCGAAACGAAACTCACTATCATAGTCATCCTCAAGAATGTAGGCATTGGTGCATTTCGCCCAATCCAATAGTTCTAACCGCCGTGATATGGGCATGGTCACGCCCAACGGAAACTGGTGAGATGGAGTGACGTAGACCAATCGTGCCTTTGGTGCGCGCTGGACGCCCACACTAACCACCAAACCTTTTCCATCAATAGGAACAGGGACGATGTGCGCGCCGGAACCCAGGAAAGCGCCCCGCGCCCCCAGATAACCCGGATCCTCCATCCAGACCGATTCGCCATCGTTCACTAACATTCGCGCGGCGAGATCGAGCGCGGCCTGCGCCCCAGACACGATCAGCACTTGGTCCGCTGTACAGTGCACCTGTCGCGTAATCGTGATGTGCGCAGCGATTGCTTCGCACAATGGCCGATATCCGGCTGAATCCTGATACGCGAAATTCCGGGCATTCATTTGCCGTGCCTGCCGAATGACAAGCCGCGACCAAAGCTTATAAGGGAATGCGTCCAAAGCGGGCGTGTCCGCGTAAAAAGGCCGGCACAACTTTCTTCCTGGCGTTTGTTGTGATGCTGTAACCTGTGCCTTCGCGCGGTGTGAGAGTATGGGTTGAATCGGCCCTTTACGCTTTTGACCGTCAGTACTCGCCACCGTTATGCGCGCCGTCACTAACAGGGAATCAGGCAAGACTTGTGTCACAAAAGTTCCACTGCCTTGCTTGCTGTGCAAATATCCCTCTGTCAGGAGTTGACGGTAGGCATTCAACACGGTGTTGCGCGAGAGGTTGAGTTCCTCTGCCAAGGATCGCGAAGAGGGCAATTTCATCGCACTCGGTAATTTCCCGGACAGGATGGCTTCGCGCAAATAGGAATACAGGGCCCGATATAACGTGATATTTGGCGCGGGGCGAAATGGGATGTTCCTAATCATAACCATAACCGGTCCATTCCTCATTGTCATCAGGTGTGATCATGATGATTCTCAAACTTAAGAACAGTGTTAGATGGTTTCTGGAAAATTGATTATAGAAGATCGGTCAAGCGGAGACGAAGAGAAAAAGCGTAACCTACGGCGGAGATTTTACTCTACCTGCGGAATTATTGGAGCAGGCCAAGCAGCAAGGTTTCGAAGTCCGGCCGGAGTTGAGCTGGATCATGATCAACCATGCAACGCGGGCAGAGTGCGAACAGCACGCGCTACTGCCTCATTCTTGCGACTATTGAGCGTTTGTCCAGGCTCTTCCGAAACCGATGCGCCCTCCCAGCGGTAGCTCCGAGGAAAAGCGTATGGCTTTTCATCCATCGCATATTCATGTTTGGAATCCTGCAACTGGGGAGAGCGAAGGTAGATGTCCATCCTCGAACTGAGCCCCGTACCAGGCGGAGATTCGACTTCCGGTCCGCCGAAAGCCTGTCATCAAAGCGGTTCGTTATTAACTCTTCCTATCTGAAATTATGTTGCTTTCCAAGCGCTGAGGATATTCTTGCACTGGAGGAACAAAAGAATCGGATTGCTATTGATTTCCAGAACGGGAGGTTTGCCCAAGCAGTCGGATTGATCTTCAGGCGAACCTGGGGGCACGGAAATCCGTTTGGTTGATACAGGTGTATCATAGGGCTCCGTAGCTGAAAGGAGAAGGGCTTTATGCATATTGTTCATGTCTTTGTCCAGGTCAAAGACGGCGGCGTCGAAGAGTTTATGAACGCGACCATTGAGAATGCCAGAAACAGCCTGCAGGAGCGGGGTGTTGCGCGTTTCGATGTGATCCAACAAGTTGATGATCCAACGCGCTTTTTGCTGGTTGAAGTCTATCGGACGGAAGAGGCGGTCTCCCGGCACAAAGAGACCGCGCACTATGCGCAGTGGCAAAAGACAGTCGAGCCCCTGATGCAGAAACCACGCACCCGCGTCGTTTACCAGAGCATTTTTCCAGATGAATCAGGCTGGAGTTGAATAATGCGTTTTGAATTCGCAACTGCCACCCGAATCCTTTTCGGACAAGGTACCATCAAGGAATGCGGTCTGCTGGTGAGGCCCCTGGGAGACCGTGCACTACTCGTTCTGGGAAAATCGGGCGAACGAATTTCTCCCTTGATCGAGCCACTTCGCGAAAGCGGAATTGCCATAAGTGAATTCCGCGTTTCGGGAGAGCCAACGGTTGAGACCATCATGGCTGGTCTTGAGCACGCTCAAGTCGAGGCATGCAACCTCGTGATCGGCATTGGCGGAGGCAGCGTCATTGACGCTGGAAAGGCGATTGCCGTCTTAATGACAAATCCGGGGCCGATTCATGATTACCTTGAGGTGGTTGGATCAGGAAAACAATTGATCCATCCGTCGATCCCATACATTGCCATCCCAACCACCGCAGGTGCTGGGTCAGAGGTGACCCGCAATTCGGTAATAACCGTTGCCAAGAAGCATGTCAAGGTCAGTCTGCGCAGTGCATGGATGTTGCCGCGCCTGGCTATCGTTGATCCGGAACTGACTTACAGTTTGCCACCTGAAATAACTGCCGCGACTGGTTTGGATGCGCTCACGCAACTCATCGAACCGTTTTTATCCACTGCACCGAATCCAATGACGGATGCCATTTGCCGTGAAGGGATGCGACGCGTTTCGCGCTCATTACGGTCGGCATATCAAGATGGAGACGATCCGCACGCCCGCGAAGATATGGCCATCGGGAGCTTACTGGGCGGCATGGCGCTGGCCAACGCGAAACTTGGCGCAGTTCATGGATTCGCCAGTTCGATTGGCGGGAAATTCTCGGCGCCCCATGGAGCCATTTGTGCGCGGCTGCTTCCGCTGGTTGTGAAGAACAATCTGGAAGCGATTCAAGCCAGAGCCGCACAGCCAACCATCCTTGGGCGGTTTGATGAGATCGCGAGGCTTTTGACTGGTGATCCAGCCGCTCGGGCAGAGGCTGGCATTAACTGGTTGTTCGAGCTGGGAGCAGCGCTAAAAGTTCCACCGCTTGCAACCTATGGCCTGGCAAGGAGTGACATTCCGGAAATCATCGTGCAAGCGAAAAGCGCCAGCAGCATGAAAGGGAATCCGATCGGGTTATCGGATGCTGAGTTATCACGGATTGTGGAACTGGCATTATAGCGGCAAGAACTGGCAGCACTATTTCTCCTGTGCGGTACGCAAGAATTCGAATCAAAGGCGAATCGTAAAATCCTCTCTGGAAACCTGCCAGGCTAACCCTCCGCGCCCATCATTGCACAAGCCGGCAGACCGGCTGCCTTAGCAGCCAGGGAATAGTTCTAAAATTGGTGAGTAATGTCACTGGATTTGCAAGAAGAAGAGTCGTATAGTGGTTTTGGCAAGTAGTTTCTCTGGCTTAGGGTTGACAAGGCAAAGATATCCCCGACAATTTTGAGCACCGTGGTTTAGGCCCATGAAAAAAAGGATGACCGTAATTTTAGCCGCTGTGTGCTTCCTTTTTGACTCTCGATTTGCGGTGTCGGCACATGCCCAAACAGCAAGCGTTCGATTCGAGAATATATCGACCGAGCAGGGTTTATCCCAAGCAACGGTCAATGCGATTCTGCAAGACCGGCAAGGTTTTCTGTGGCTAGGCACGGAGGGAGGGCTTAATCAATATGATGGTTACAGTTTTACGGTCTTCAAACATGATCCGGATGATTCAGCCTCTCTGTCTGATAATATCGTCGAAGCACTGTATGAAGACGAAAACGGTTCAATTTGGATCGGAACGAGCCGTGGCTTGGATGAGTTGGATCCTAAAACAGGAACCTTCCTGCAATGTGTCCAAGGTCTCAATGGCGAGGATATCCATGCCATCGCCCAGGACGCGTCAGGAACGCTCTGGATTGGGACAGGAGGCAACGGGCTCTATGCGATGGAGTTGGCAACCCATAAGCTTACACAATACGAGCACAACTCAGAGAATTCCAACTCATTGTCCGATGATTTCGTCGATTCGATCTTTGTGAGCCGTGATGGCACGGTATGGATCGGAACTGACGCGGGATTTGATCAATTTGATCGCCAACATGGATCATTCGTTCACTCACCGCAATTCTCTAATGGCTCTCCCTTCACGGGCAATGTGGCCGTCTATGCGATCTACGAAGACCATGACGGCATGTTGTGGATCGGCACGCAGCAAGGGCTGATTGCATGGAATCGGCACGAGGCTGGTTATGTAATCTACAGACATGAACCGAATGTCGCAGCAAGTTTAAGTGACAGCTCAATCCGAAGCATTGATGAAGACTCTCAGGGAAACCTTTGGATCGGAACTCGGAGTGGGCTTGATCAATTTAATGAAAATCAAGGGGATTTCATTCCTTACACGCATGACCCGAACGATCTTCACAGCTTGAGCAGTAATTCCATAAGGTCAATACTGGAAGATCGGTCAGGGGTTTTGTGGATTGGCACATCAGATGGCGGATTGAACAAGTACGCTCGTGCAACGCAAAAATTCACTCTCTACACATATCATCCCGGTGCCGCCAATAATCTAAGTGATGACAATATCTGGTCGATCTATGAGGACCAAACGAAGGACCTCTGGCTCGGAACTTTTTTTTCCGGACTTAACGAACTGGATCCGCGTACAGGCAAGGTGACCATTTATCAACATAACCCGGCTGCACCAACGAGTCTCAGTGACAACGAGGTTCGTGCCATTTGGCAGGGTCGAAACGGAGTTCTGTGGGTTGGCACAGAACGAGGCGGGCTTGATCGATTTGATTCGAAAACCGGAACGTTTCTGAGTTACCGGCACGATGCCCTGAGCCCTGGCAGTCTTAGTGACGACGGAGTCTTTGCGATTTTCGAAGATCACCTGGGCCAGTTATGGATTGGCACGGCGAGCGGTGGATTGAATCGCTTCGAACAAGATTCAGGAACCTTTATACACTACCAACACGACGCCCACGACCCCACGAGTTTAAGTGATAATCAAGTTCGAACCATCTTTGAGGATCATACCGGTGCCTTGTGGATTGGCACATTCGGAGGGCTCGATCTTTGGCAGGGCCCGGCGAACCATTTTACGATTTATCGGCACGATCCGAAGGATCCGTCCAGCCTCAGCAACGATATGGTTTTGTCGATTCTGGAAGATAAGAACGGAATCGTTTGGATTGGGACGTTCGGCGGCGGGTTAGAGCGTTATGATCGCAACACGCAGTCGTTTGCCCATTACACGCAAAAGAATGGTTTGCCCGATGACACAGTTTATGGGATTTTGGCGGACACAGATGGCTCGCTATGGCTGAGCACCAACAGGGGCCTTTCAAGGTTCGATCCCACTTCAGGGAAGTTTCGAAATTACGATATTAGTGATGGCTTACAAGGGGACCAATTCAATCCTGGTGCCTATTTCGAAAATCACAGCGGGGAAATGTTCTTTGGAGGTACCCACGGGGCTAACGCGTTTTTCCCGCAGCAAGTAAAGGACAATCCGATTCCACCGCCGGTAGTGATTACAGCCGTTAACAAATTTAACCAAACCATCGAAACGAATCCGGATTCCAATGCAGCTATCCAGCTAACGTATCGCGACAGTTTTATTTCCTTTGAATTTGCGGCATTGGACTACAATGCACCGGAGAAGAACCAATATGCCTACAGGCTGCAAGGAGTGGATCAGGATTGGGTGTTGGCGGGTACACGACGGTATGCCAGCTACACAAACCTGCCAGGCGGAGATTATATCTTTCAGGTCAAGGCTTCCAATAATGACAACATCTGGAATGAGAACGCCACATTCCTGCACATTCACGTTATGCCGCCATTTTGGGAAACATGGTGGTTCATCGGAATAGTTGGGCTGGTCGTGGTCGCAGGATCGATCGGCGGTTATCGCTGGCGAGTTCGAGATATCGAGGCCAGCAATCGCGAACTCACCAAACGAGTCGAACAGCGTACCCATCATCTCGCAACACTCAACGCAATTGCTGGGCTGGTCAATCGCTCGCTTGAGCTCAAGGAGGTAATGCAAGATGCCCTCGAGCGAACGATCGAAGTTACCGGAATGGATGTCGGCTCTGCCTTGCTGTTGGACGAAGCAACTCAGGAATTGGTTCTGATCGTTTACCACGGTGCCCCCAATCTCAACATTCCACCGGGTGCAAGGTGGCCGCTTGCTTCGGCACTAGCTGGCAAGTCGCTGGACGGTGCGCATACTTTATCATGGAACGTGGCAACCGATTATCCGGAAGGGAGGCTGAAAGATAATCTGGTCCGTGAGGGAGTGAAATCAGTGGTGGGTGTTCCCTTGGTGGCGAAAGAGAGAATGGTTGGCATGCTGGTCCTCAACACGCGCAGCTCACAGCTGCTCACACAAGAAGAATCATCCTTGCTCTCAGCGATCGGACAGCAAGTGGGAATCGCTGTTGAAAACGCGCGCTTGTATGAACAGGCAGAACAAGCGGCAGCCATCGCGGAACGAAGTCGGCTAGCGCGCGAGCTCCATGATTCAGTAACTCAGTTGATTTATAGTGTCACGTTGTATGCAGAGGCAGCAGCAGAATTACTGGGATCCGGCGAGACCGAGACGGCAGCCGGGCACCTGCGGGAATTGCGCGATACCGCCAAGGAAGCATTGCGCGAGATGCGCCTGCTCATTTTCGAATTGCGCGAACCTGCTCTTGAAAAGAGTGGGCTGGCCACCGCGTTGCAGACAAGATTGGAAGCGGTAGAGCTGCGCGGCGGAGTGCAAGCCCAACTGCAGGTGGAGGGCGTCGAACAAGTACCGGATTTGGTTCAACAGGAGCTTTACAACATAGCATCTGAGGCCCTGAACAATGCGCTCAAGCACGCTCGTGCAAATAACGTTCAGATTCGGCTGCGATTTGATAACGACCAAACTACATTGGAGATCTCAGATGATGGTATTGGATTCGAATATGCGATCGAACGACTTGGAGGCGGATTTGGAATTTCAGGAATGAAGGAGCGGGCGCAGAAGCTCCGGGGCACGTTGGAGATCCAGACGGCGCCGGGAAAGGGTACCAGAGTTATCGCGCGCGTGCCACTCAGCGGGCCCACCTCATAGGTGTCCAAAAATGCAACCAAGTCAGATCCAGCCAGAGTCAGGGAATCCACCCAGCCTGACTCATCTGGTTGAGCACACATTCCCCGGAGGGCGGTCTGTCTTATTCTAAAGAGACAGTGTATTTGTTTCCTGTGGTAACACTTTCTTGGCAAACCATTGCAGGAGCAGGCAAACATGAAGATCTTTAAGCAACTTCGTTGGAGACTGACTTTGAACTATACCCTGGCGACGGTAGGTACTCTCTTGGTCATCACACTTGTGCTGGGAGGGCTCCTATTGATCCGCATCTTTCAGGCAGAAGCCGCTCTGCCTCCAGGGTATTCTCCCACGAATTACATTGATGGCTTCATGAATATCGAGAACGAAACCAGTTCTTACTTGTACTATTGCCAAACCCTATCACAAACTCCGCTGGACCTAAACCTAGTCAATCGTATGTTGGCCAAGATGCAATCCGTTTTCACTCAGTACCAGTTATTTCGCATCGCACAGGTGAAGGTCACAGCATCCACCATGGCTGAGCTTCGTATTGCAGTCTTCAAACCCGATGGCACCCTTCTGGGATCCTCCGCCCCGGATGATCCAGCATTTCGCGATCAGCTTGGCAAGGTATTTGATCCTGCGCGTGTTCCGGGCCTCGCTCAACCCTTTAGAGCAGCCCAGGCGGGAGAGACGGATCCGAATCTCTTATACACCGAAATTGAAAAGGATCAACGCTATGTTTTCGCGGCCCCGTGCTTCAACCGCGCCAGCGGGGATGCAAAGAGGCTGACAGGCATTATCGCGATTCTTATTGATGCGGTTCCAACCCAGCAAGATGTTCCGCGCTATCTCTTTGACGTTGCCGCAAGGATCCTGGTTGTATTTCTTCTGTTTGCGGGTCTTATGGGCGCGGTCTTCGGTTACTTCTTCTCACACGGGCTGGTAAAACGGTTCGATCAATTATCGTCCACCACCGATCATTGGAGCGAGGGTGATTTTTCGCGCTACCTTAATGATGCTGCCGGGGACGAGATATCGCAGTTCGCCCAGCGATTGAACGATATGGCGCGGCAAATGCAAAGTCTATTACGCAGGCGCCAGGATATGGCGGTCTCTGAGGAGCGCACCCGCCTCGCGCGGGAATTACACGATTCGGTGACGCAACTGCTTTACAGCGTCACCTTGTATGCTGAGGCCACGGCAGAACTGCTCGCCACGGGTGATACGGAGGCTGCAACAGAGGACTTGCGCGAACTGCGTGATACCGCTCAGGAAGCTTTGCGGGAAATGCGGCTGCTGATCTTCGAACTGCATCGCCCTATCCTGGAACAGGGCGGTTTGATTTCCGCACTGCAAGCGCGCCTGGATGCTGTGGAACGGCGCGGCGGGATGCATGCCGAGTTGCTTGTTGAAGGCTCAGAACAGTTGCAGCATTCAGTTCAAGAAGAGCTCTACAACATCACTCAAGAGGCGCTTAACAATGCTCTCAAGCACTCTCGCGCAAACAATGTTCAGATCCGGTTACGATTTGATGCAGAGAAGACTACACTGGAGATCTCCGACGATGGCATTGGTTTCGAACCAACTATCGAACGACTCGGCGGCGGATTTGGAATTTCAGGAATGACGGAACGCGCACAGAAGCTCGGCGGAACCGTCGAGATTCAGACGGCCCCCGGAAAGGGAACCAAGGTGATTGCATCGGTACCGGTACAAACGTCCCAGCCCACGAATCATATTGAGGCCGGAATGAGTCAGAAAGATATGGAAGGATAGTATGAATCCACCTATTCGCATTTTGATCGCAGATGATCATCAAATCGTTCGAAAAGGGATCCGGGCACTGCTGGCGACCAAACGGGACATCCAAGTCGTTGGAGAGGCAAGCGACGGTGCAGAAGCTGTGGCACAGGCATTGGCTCTTCATCCGGATGTCGTATTGATGGATTTGGTCATGCCAAAGATGGATGGAATCGAGGCAACGAAAGAGATCACGGCCAAGCGGCCCGAGACCCGTATTTTAGTACTGACGAGCTTTGCAGCGGATGAACAGGTCTTCCCCGCAATTCAAGCCGGCGCTCTCGGATATCTATTGAAGGATTCGGGGCCCCAGGAATTGATTCAAGCCATACATCAGGTTCATAACGGCGAACCGTCACTGGAACCTGCGATAGCCCGTAAAGTGCTCGCCGAATTATCCGGCCCCCAGCAAAAACCGCCAACTCGTGATCCGTTAACCGCACGCGAGCTGGATATCCTCCGATTGGTTGCGCAAGGACATAGCAACAAGGAAATTGCAAAGCAATTAACCATCGCGGAAGAAACGGTTCATGCCCATGTCAGCAACATCCTCAACAAGCTCCATCTCGCCAGCCGCACGCAAGCCGCATTATATGCATTGAAAGAAGGAATTGTCTCGGTGTCGGATATTCCGGATACGAAGACGCTCTAATCTCCGCCTACCCAATTTAGGGTAGCTCGATCTAAACACAGAATATTGCGCTGCCGCCGAGGGCGGCCTTTTTTGGTTAAGGGAGAATCCATACTCCTCCCGATGACGAAGAGCCAGGACACCGCTATCATTGGAATCAGAAACCGGAGAGGAGCACCATCATGGGCCAAGTAATCTTGATAATTACTGCGTTCATGGAAGCGGCGTTTTCAATATATTGCCTGGTCGTCAAATCGAACCACGAAGAGCTTCGCAGCTGGATCCGAATCGCCGCCTTCGCCGCATTCGTTCTTTTCACGCTGGTCTCGGTCATCCTATGGAGTTTCCGGTGGTATCTACTTGCCCTATTGTTATCCATTTGGACAGTGCTTGGCGCGTGCACGCTGGTTCGGAATCGGCCCGAGAGAAAGGAATTTTCGGAAAAACGCACCCTAATCCGTGCCGTCACGGCAATCTTGTTGGTTTCCATTGCGGTCACGCCGGCCCTGATTTTCCCGCAATATACGCCGCCCAAGGTGACTGGCAAGCACGAGGTCGCCACCGTCAACTATACCTACACCGACCCGCACCGGATCGAAACCTTCAGCCAGACGGGGGAGAATAGAACGGTGAACGTGGAATTCTGGTACCCAAAGGATGGGGGCGGTGCGTACCCCCTGATCGTGTTTTCACACGGCGCGTTCGGGATAAAGACCAGCAATACTTCGACTTTCATCGAACTGGCGAGCAATGGATATGTGGTGTGTTCCATTGACCATCCCTATCATTCCCTCTTTACCATCGATGCCAAAGGAAATCCAACCATGGTGGATCAATCATTTCTCCAGGAGGTCATTAACCTCAACAAGGGGAAATATGATGAAGCTACAGGTTTTAAACTCCAGCAGCAATGGATGAGCCTCCGGATCGCGGATATCAATTTTGTGCTGGATACGATCCTGACGAAAACAAAAGATGCTGACTCCGGCGCGGTGTACCGCATGATCGATCCAGGAAAAATCGGTTTGATGGGACATAGCTTGGGCGGGGAGTCTAGCGCACAGCTTGCCAGAGAACGAAGCGATATTGATGCGGTGGTCAACCTGGACTCCGACCTGCACGGTGAGTACTTGGAATATGTCGACGGCAGGTACATGATGAACGACCAGGTATATCCCGTGCCCCTCCTGAACATTCTCACTGACACAACGGAGCGGTTGATTAACGCCATTCCAGACGCAGACAGAGTCGTCGCGGTCAGGCATGTCGTCGCCACGGCTCCGCATGCTTATGAAGTTCATTTTGCTGGCACAGATCATATGAGCGTAACCGACTTACCGCTGGTCTCCCCATTTTTTGTGTCCCTGATCGACGCGTCGGTGCCAAAAGCCGGTGGGCAGGAGGTGGCTCCTCTTGCCACAATTGAGCAAATGAACGATCTCGTGTTGAAGTTTTTCAACACGTACCTGAAAGGCGAAGGCAGCTTTGTCATCGCCGGAACAAACTAACGAAACGCGCAGGCAAGAGGCTGAACGGGCATCACAAGTTGGCATACGAGTTGCATCTGAATAATAATCTTGATGCTGTATGGATGAAGGAGATACGCAAGCTGGATGAAAGAGTCATGTTACCGAAAAAACACAAGGAATATGAGGAGCCATGCAAAAATGCGAATCCTTATCGTTGATAATCAACCCCGGGCGCGACAGAGCATGAAGGCACTTCTGGACGCTTGGTATCCAAACGAAGAAATGCATGAGGCAAGGAATGGAATGGAAGCGGCCAAGTTAGCGGAAGAGTTTCTTCCCGATCTGATCTTGATGGACGCGCGTATGCCGGGGATGAATGGCCTGGAGGCGACGCGGGTCATCAAGGCAAGGTGGCCGCAGGTCAAGATCATTGTCCTGTCCATGTATCCGGAATTCGAAGCAGATGCCCTCGCAGCCGGGGCAGATGCGTTCGTCAGCAAGAACGATCTGCCAGAAAAGCTGCGAGAGACCTTGAAGAAAATTGCCGGCAAAAAATTTGGAGAGTGAGGTTCAGATGATCGATATTTTCCTTACCATGGTTCGTCTCATCGTTCTGCTAATCCTTTATGTTGTATTGTTCACCTTGTCGTCGCGCGTGAACAATCCGCCGCAACTGCGGCAATTGTTCACGCCGGAACAGTTAAATCAGGCGCTGCTTGCCCTGCCGATCGTATGCCTGATCATGACGTTGGTGCTTGCGTATCTTGCCTTACGTTCACGTTGGCATGGCTGGAAACTGGCAGGAGCGTTGTCGCTGATTTTTTACGTGATCTACACCTTCCTTGGCTGCATCGAGCTCTTGGCCTTCCCGGCGGTTTCCCGCCAAATGCCACCAGGATATCTGACACCCGGTTTGCTGATCCAAGGTCTGATTCTTGCTGTTCCATTCTCCCTGTTGGCCGTTTGGATCTTAGGAAAGACAAGGAAGACCGATGGTGAAAGTGAGACCGATCAGCGTCTACAGCTTCCCCGTTCGGAATGGATTTGGAAGTTAGCGTGTGCCGGCGTTTTGTACGTGATCGTCTATTTCACGTTCGGCTACTTCGTCGCGTGGCGCACACCTGGTTTGCCCGAATTTTATGGAGGCAGTGATCCCGGCACTTTCCTCGGGCAACTCGGAAATGTGATGAGAGACACGCCTTGGTTATATCCCCTGGCATTCTTCCGCGGACTAATTTGGGCTGGAATGGGGTGCATCATCATCCGCATGCATAAGGGCAAAGCGTGGGAGGCAGCTTTGGCGACCGGAATATCGTTTTCGGTCCTGATGAGCGCAACGCTTCTATTCCCAAACCCCTTTATGCCGGCCTTTGTTGCCCATGCCCATACGATCGAATTAGTGTCATCGAACTTCGTTTACGGAATTTTGTTCTCTGCCCTGATGATGTGGCAACCTGGTGAAAGTGCAAGATCATCTATGGCCAGACAATGGAAATAAGAAAACGTAAGCATGAGCGATCAGATTCCAAAAACGATTCCTGACTCGAAACCACCTCAGCCAGCATGTGGAGCTTTTATCTGGGCCTGTGAGATTTATCGGAATCAGAGCGGAGTGACAAGGATTGGGGTTCGGTCCATGACCGCGCGAATTCTACTGACCAGCGTTTCGCTGTCCTGCTTGACGCCTTTCATCGTGAATCCGCTCTGGCGGGTTATGCCGATTGTGGCCGTCAGCGCCTGGCCGGGGTCGGCCAGCCTACCGGCGGAGAAGGTGCAGTGGAGCAAGCGACACAAATCGGAACGTGCTTCTCTACGCGATCGGACTGGCGGTTTGGATCTATGGCAACCAGGAGAATGACATGGTTACATTTCCTCAAATTGTTGAAGGCTGGCGCGATTTCTATCACCTGATTGGCGATGCCTCGGCCGCGCTTTTAGGGCTGCTTTTTGTCAGCCTATCGTTGAATGTCCGCGCCGTCACACGCACAGGAAATGCCGGGCTGCGTTTGCTGGCTGTTCAAGCATTCATCAGTTATCTTTCCACACTGATGTTCGCCGTGATCTTTCTCATCCCCAATCAGGGACCGATGGGACTGGGATTGCCTATGATGGGGATCGGTTTGATCGTGCTGTCCGTCACTGTGTTTCGCATCCGGGAGACGCGCCGGGGCGGGTCACGCCCCTGGAACCGAGGAAGGCTCGCGTTCCGCTTTGCTGTTCCTCTTGTTTGCTTTGCGGCGGTCTTGATGATCGCAGTTTCGGTATTGTTGGGCCAGACCGCTGGCTTGTATTGGTTCGTTCCGGTCGTCATCGTGCTGTTTTGGATCGCCAGCATCAATGCGTGGGAATTATTGCTGCGACTCGGCAAGGGACCCAAGGCCCGATAAGGAATTGACACCCGTTCACTGACTGTAAGCTCGATCAAAAAGAAGGAGACAAAATGAACATTCAATCACATACTTCATCCAGAAGCCTCGAGGAAGCCAAACGAATTGGAACAGGATTGGCATTTATCCTCTTCCCCTTGATATTCATTTTTGCGTTCGCAGTCCATCCGGGGCTGTTTACGCCCCATCGGCTTTCCGACACAGAGCTGATCCTGCGCGCGCATCATAACGTGCTCCTGGCATTTGGGCATGCCATGGTCTTGTTCGACGCCGCGATCCTGGTTGCCGTCACCGTTGGATTAATGCGCATTCTAGATCGCACCCAGGCGGCTTGGGCAGGTTTCCTCGGGGCAGTTCTGACCGTGGTAAGCGCCGTCGCGTTGGGAGCGGAGAAAGGTGCGGAGTGCTTGACTCTCAGTGCACTGGATGTATTGCCAGAGTCTCAGTTCACCCAGATGATGCCCGGCTTGCTAGCCATCTTTTCCCATCAGGGGTGGATGATCCTGGTGATGGGTGTCTTGCTGCTGGCCGTAGGTCTCACCACCCAGGCGATCGCTCTGATCGTAACGGGTGCGGTCCCCCGATGGCAGGCAGTGCTTCTGCTAGGCGTATGGCTGATGGGCTGGCCCGATGGGGAAGAAATCTATGCGCTCGTCGGATCGATTCTGTTGGCGATTGCCTTGGTTCCGCTCGGCATCCAGGTCATCATCGGCCAGCGCGCGATGGAGCACAAACTGGCTGCTCTCCCAAGCTAAGCCTGAAGGCGTTGAAACAACACCTATTGCGTTGGCATAGCTAAACAAGATGAGCGTTGGAATTACCGTATGTAAGTTTCCCATTGCTCGGACGCTGCCCTCGGCAACGATATCATCCGATGCAAATAGAGAAGGAGTTAGGAATGAAAAAGAGAAACAGGAGACCAATCCTCCTGGCCGGCATGGCAGCCGCGCTGTTGATCGTGGGGGGAATCTATCTTTCCATTTTGAGAAAGGTCGAACCTTCCATGATATCCACCTTTGGCCAATACCGGGGTTACTCCAAAGAATTGTACAATGGCGAAAGACGCAGCTCAGACTATCTAACACTGTCCGACGGCACGCGCCTGGCTTATGACCTGATCGTCCCAACAAGAAATGATGTTCCCGCCGACAAACCACTGCCGGTGCTCTTCAAGTACACAGCCTATGGACGCACTTGGACGATCTTCGACAAGCAAGGCAATTTCCTACCGGGCGACTTTGTTGACTTTCCGACGAAAATACTGGCACGCATTAACCTCTGGGTGAAGGGCGACCAGGGGCGCATCGTGGATCCGCTGCAGCGAGACAAATGGTTGGCCACCGTTCTCAAGCACGGCTACGCAATTGTTTCCGTTGATCGCCCCGGCACCGGAGCATCATTCCCTGCTCGCACTCCTGGGAGCATGGAAACCGCCACCAAATATGAGAGCGAGATCATTGATTGGATTGCCTCCCAGCCGTGGTCGGATGGGAACGTAGCCATGTATGGTGATTCACAAAATGCCATGGTGCAGTTCGCTGCCGCGGCGGCCGACAATCCGCATTTGAAAGCAATTTTGCCGGCCGCGAGTGACATCCAGATTTACCAATCCGTGGAATACCCGGGCGGAGTATTCAATAAAGCCTTCGCCGCGCAATATGGACTGGTCCCAATGCTCGATAAAATGGCAACGCCAGTGGACAGCGACCCGGATGGGGTGCTTATGGCTCGTGCGTTTGAAGAACGCCAGGACACACTTCTGGTTGAAAACGCAGCGGAGGTGTCCAAGCGAGCACCGTATCAGGATAGCACCGCCCCGGATGGAACGCCCGTTTACTCCATAATGGATCTGTATCCGTTCATCGACCGGATTAATCGATCGCACACGGCGATCTACATGACAGTGGGCTGGTACGACGTTTTCACCGCCGACATGTTCTACTGGTATGACAACTTAAGCGTACCCAAACGGCTGACCATTCGCCCAACGGATCATAGCCAGGTGTGTGCCAATCTTTCGGATCTGGATTATGGGGCGGAATCTTTGCGTTGGCTCGATTACTGGCTCAAAGGCATTAACAACGGCATCATGGACGAGCCGCCCATCCACTATTACGTGCAGAACGGGTCGAATCCAGGAATATGGGAAGCCTCCAGTCGGTGGCCATTGGCATCACAAAAGACTGTCCGATTCTATTTTAGCCAGGGCCAGAGCGGCAGCATCGGCTCAAGGAATGATGGGGTACTGACAACCGACGCCGTGACCGCCGTCCATGCGTTCGATGCTTACACAGTAGATTATTCAACAACAACAGGCACCAACTCACGCTGGGCAGCCGTCGAAGGACCGCATGACTACCCTGATATGCGCACCAACGATGCCAAGTCTTTGACCTACACCACATCACCAATGGAGAGCGATACGCAAGTTACGGGTCACCCGGTCATCCACATATGGTTAAGTACCGCAGCTCCCGATTTGGATGTATTCGTTTATCTGGAGGCCGTGAATCCCAGCGGTCGTTCAGACTACCTCACGGAAGCAGACTTGCGCGCTTCGCATCGCAAGTTGAGTCCTGCGCCGTTCAAGAACTTTGGGCTTCCCTATCAATCTCACCTCCAGAGCGACCAGCTCTCGGTCGTAGCCGGGGAACCGTTTGAACTGAACTTTTCGTTGCTGCCCAACTCATATCAATTTCACGTTGGCGACCGCATGCGTATCACGGTGGCATTTGCGGATGCCGGAAATTTCGACACACCAATTCTTGACCCGGCGCCGACGATTCAATTGCTTCGAGACACGAGCCATCCTTCATTTGTAGAGATACCAATTGTTCCCAATCCCTAATTGCTGCCTGCACCAAAGAACAATGTTGGAGCGTTCCGCGGCGCGGCGAAGGACAAGATATGAGCGGCATTAGCTCACATACAAGATCAAGAGAATTTGGCAGGATCCGCTGGGGAGTCTGTTTGTATCTTCTGGAAGGACCCTTGACCATGGAGCAGATCAACACCTGCTACAACCAGGCTCCATTCCCTTTATCGCGACGGCCCACTTTTTACACACGGAGCCAGTGGAATGTGCGGGGTTTGGAAAGACTGCCGAAGGATATGGCCGCGCTCCTCGAAGCCGGATGGATTATTCAAGAGGGTGATCAATATGCGCTCACAGATCATGGCCGCCAACTCGTTAACCAGGCCATGGCGGAAGCCCGGAAATCCACCGATCGGGTGAAGGAAAAGCTGCGTCCCCTGCTCCAACCAGAGGTGGCATCGAAAGTAACCCTGATTGTGCAAATCATCCTCGCCCTGATCAAGCTTCCTGCCGGCATCTTATCAGGAAGCATTGGCTTGCTAAATGATGCAGCCGATACCCTGCTCGATCTGTTTTCCAGCCTCCTGGTTTACTTTGGCATTCGATTCAACAGAGAACGTTTCGTTTCCATCCTGTTGGTGGTATTCATGCTTGGAACGGGTGGCTTTACTTTGTACGAGGCCGCGCAAAGAGTTATGGTGCCATACGTCCCGAAAGTAGATTGGTTCCCATTTGCCGCCGCAATCCTCTCCGCACTAGCGGGTTTATTGCTTTGGACCTACCAGCGATATGTCGGGATCCACAGCGCACTGATGGCCTTCATCGCCGAATCAGTCGACTCGCGCAACCATGTGATCGTTGCTCTCAGCGTAACAGCGGGCCTGGTTGCGGCGCTCCTGCGAATTGGTTTACTGGATATGCTGGTCGGCCTTGTGGTAGCTATCTTGATCTTGTGGAGCGCCCTCCAATTGGCTCTTGATCTATTGAAATCCTCCACTACTGAGCAAGTGAACCTTTCGCATTATGGTTTCTGGTTACTGAACGTCTATGAATATCTCCGTGATGCCCACTTGAAGGAATGGATGTTGTATCTGATTGACCGCCGGGAGGTCAAGGCCGAGAGCGATGTAATCGATCGCGTCCACGAAGCCTTTGATTTTCGGAACAACCAATGGATGAAGATGGTTGGGCTCGATCGGCAATTCGCGACCGAAACTCAAATCGCACAGATCCTCAATGAGCTGTTTTCTCAAGGGTGGGTCATTGACCGGGAACCTTTGAGCCTATCAAAGGCTGGAAAGGAGTACCTTCGAAAGCAGGGCCAGCACCATCGAAGGCGTGGTGCCTTGACTGCAATTGATGAACGCGACATCTTCCGCGGGAGACAAAAGTAGCCTCTATTTGCTGATCGCCGTGCTCGTCATGGCCGCCGTCCATTTCCTCTTGCCGATATCGATGATTGCTCCAGCTCTGTGGAAGCTCCTTGGAATCATTCCCCTGGCAGTGGGTCTCGCCGTGAACCGGATTGCCGATCGGGCATTTCACAAGGCAAATACCTCCGTGAATCCGTCTGAACAATCGACCGAGTCGGTGACGGAAGGGATTTTTGGGATCACTTGAAATCCAATGGATCTTGGATTTGTACCCATTCTGGTTGGGATAGCAGTTTTAACGGGATCGCGGTCTTCCGACGTGATGATCCTGGCCCTCGTGATATGGATGCGGCACGCGTGGATAGCCATGGAAGCAAAAATGTTGGCCGGAAAGTTTGGTGAGCAATGGCAACCGTTTTGCCCGCAGGCCTCCCTGTCCTCTGACCGAATCGGGGCACGGGCGGTTTTGCATCTCACTTTCCCAGTGATTTCATCTTTTGGGCAATCGCCTTAAAAGCCGTCGACATTTCACCGTCCTTGTCCGTATGCACAAATGGCGCCGTCTTTACAAATGAGACCTCATAGACCTGGATTGGCTGTTCGCTGCCCCTCATTGCCAAACTGCCGACTTTTTGAACCAAATATTTATTGCGAATCGCTTCCGCGGTTGAAGCTCCGACAAAGATGCGGTTCGGAAGTGCATATTCCTGCATGCGATAAGTCATTTTGATCAAATTGCCCATGACGTTAAACTCCGCCCTGTCCTGGGTACCCAGATAACCTACCATGGCCTTCCCTGTATTGATAGCCACGCCGACCACCCAGGCTCGATCCGATTCGGGCGAGTCGGCCCTTTTTACAAATTCAATAATATCACGGGCGACGGTGACAGCTCTATCTTCAGGATCCAGTTTATTCTTGACCTCCATGAAAACGGCCAAGAGTCCATCTCCCAGATATTTCACCATGCCGCCTTGCTTGAACACCGTCTGGGTGGCATATTGATAAAAAGCATTAAGAAAAAACGAAAACGCCTGAGGGCCGACTCGTGCGGCCAATCCGGTTGAATCAGCAATTTCAACAAATAGGACCGTGACTTTCTTCTCGGCAAGATCCGGCAGATTTCCTGTCTTTAAGTAGTCCTTCAAGACCTCTTCCGCCTCAATGGGCGAGACAAAACGTAACAAAAGCTGTTTGACTTGTCCCTCCTTACGAATCCTATCGAGCAACTCTATTCTCTGCATTGCCAGTGCGATCTGATGGCTGATGCCCACCGCCAACTGCATTTCCCGTTGATTAAAAGGTTGCGCGTTCGGCCGGTTCCTTTCCAAATAGATCAAAGCAAAGGGTTGTCCCGCGCTAATGACAGGAACGCACAAGGCCATCGGGCTGGCTTCCACAGAAGAATTCTGTATTGACCGGGCCATTGGGTTTTCTGCATTCTCCAAATCAATCTTATTAAAGTCCTTGGCCAAGATGATCTCACAAACATCCGCGCCCAGGCTACGTTTGATCAGCTCGACGACCAGATCCACGGCCGAGTCAATATCCATCACGGTATTTAGTTTCTCGGTGATTTCATTCAAAGGGATGGGATGCTCGTCGACAGCCTCCAAGACCAATTCCCGGGTGAACAGATGCGTGCCCATGCCTTTCTGGTCGGTGGCAGTATTGGTGATTCTTGTCAGGTGCATCACAGTTTGACCTATGCGAATCACATCGCCGCTCTGCAAGCGGGAGAGTCTTGTAATCCGCTGACGGTTCACATACGTACCATTTGAGCTTTTCAGGTCATTGATCGTTACCATTTCCGTGATCGAATCATAGAATAGCTCAGCGTGCCGACGCGAGGCAGAGGCATCGTTAATCACAATGTCGCAGTTAACCGTTCGCCCGATCACCATCTTGCCGGACGTTAGTTTAATCTGGTGCGGCTCGCTGTTGGGATTAGTTATCGTTAACGAATACATGAATTCGGCCCTCAAACGGAATTCCTCGATCTTCCTGTGCCACAAGCAAAGTGTACACTAAATGCTTGGAAAAAACAACAACCGCCCGATATTCCAGGCAAATCCATCGGCAGGGAAAGCAGCGGCTCACAGGCTCGGCGAGCCTGCGGAATACTCATATTTTGAGCGCAATTTCATTTTGGTTTGTTTTTGCTTCTGATCTGCTCTTCCATGCAGTTTCCGTTCTCAAGAGGAATGGACTTGCCCAAATCGATTTTCAATTGCCCCCGTGCATGGAACTGCTAACTCAACCCTCCCCACACTGCCGAACATGGGGAGGGTCTTGGGAGGATAAGTATGTCTTCCAGCTTGCTGAGCTGGACTCTAATTCGGATAGATGATGCTTAGTTCAGAGTCATCGATGGCTTCAACCAGTACGTCGCCTCGCTGCTTAATGAACACATGATGGCCCGGTCTCAAGGTATAGTCCCTGAGATCGTTCGGCTCCGTCAGCAGAACAACACCTTTTTCGCACTCTACGGTCATCCCGGGTACCACATTACTTATGTGCTGCATGGCTTTACGGTGAAGTTGGAGCTTAATGTTGCTTAGATTCTTGTGTACCAGATTCATTTGATCCTTCCTTTTCAAAATTACTTGCTAAAGTCACACCGTCCATTATCCTCTATTTCGAAAATAAGTACAGATGCAGAAACGCAAAATTGTAACCATTACAGTTCATGATATGGTAAACTGTACATCGAGAAAATAGCTTGAACTGTATCCATATTTACAAATTGGAGCTTACATGTCTGAAGGCAGACCATTGCAAAATAAAGACCTATTTCGGTACGAAGAGATAGCCAAACAAGTGAGCCAGTTGATCGAACAAGGGACTTACCGGGCCGGCGAACGCATCCCCTCCGTACGTCAAATGAGCCAACAACACGGAGTAAGCATCAGCTCGGTGCTCCAAGCCTATCGATTGCTCGAAAGTCAGGGACTGATTGAAGCACGCCCTCAATCTGGATACTACATCCGCGCCTCGACCAGCGTGCATTTGCCTGAGCCGGAAGTCTCGTCACCAGGGCTGGATCCCAGTCATGTCAACTTGCACGACCTGGTGATGATGATCATGCACGATTCTACAAATCCAAATCTGGCCCAGTTGGGTGCAGCCATGCCTAATCTGGAGCTTCTTCCCACAGAGCGGATCAATCGAATCATCTCCAAATTAGCGCGCACCTCCAGCAACAAGACTCATCAATATCATTTTCCCCCGGGTGTAGACCCGCTGCGCGTGCAAATCGCCAAACATGCTGTCAGCAGCGGATGTCAGTTTTCGCCCAATGATATTATCATCACCTCGGGAGGCACCGAGGCGATTGATTTGTGCTTGCATGCAGTTTGCCGCCCTGGTGATATTGTGGCGATCGAATCGCCCATGTATTTCGGCACATTGCAGATCATCGAAGTACATGGGCTCCGGGCGCTGGAGATTCCCACTGATCCACGCGAAGGAATCAGCCTGGGTGCTCTACAATTTGCGATCGACCATAACCCGATCAAGGCCGTCTTAACGATTTCAAACTTCAACAATCCTTTGGGAAGTTGCATCCCCGACCAGAAGAAGAAGGATCTGGTCGAATTGCTGGCTCGTTATGAGATTCCGCTCATCGACAACGATGTTTCCGGAGAAATCTATTTCACTGAAAAACGTCCGGCAGCCACCAAGGCCTTTGATAAAAAAGGTTTGGTGATGCTGTGCTCATCGTTTTCGAAGGATATCAGTCCGTCCTTGCGCGTGGGATGGGTGGCGGCGGGCCGCTTCAGGAACGAGGTCGAATGGCTAAAGTTCACTGTAAGTGCGGCAACCGCGACCCTGCCACAGATCGCCATCGCAGAGTTCATGGAGGGCGGCGGTTACGACCACCACTTGAAAAGGATTCGCCGAGAATATGCCAACAACGTAGCCTTGCTTTCCCGTGCCGTGCCCCGCGCCTTTCCAGCCGGGACGCGTGTCACGCGTCCGCTGGGGGGGTTTGTGCTGTGGGTGCAACTCCCGGAGAACATTGATTCACTTGAGCTTTATAAACTTGCTCTGGAAGGCGGAATTACGATTACGCCCGGCTATCTTTTTTCACCGACCAATCAGTTCTCTAATTTCATTCGCTTGAACGCGGCAGCCTGGAATTATCCGATCGAGCGGGCGCTGGAACGATTGGGTAATATGGTTGTTGAATTGGCGGGCCGCGGCTAAATCGGGCGTTGCCCGCCCTGCTCCGAATCTGCTGTGTTATAATGCGGACGATTAAGGAAACTACTTAACCGTTGGAAACTCCAGAGATCCTTCACGCGTATAGTCAAATTAAGCTCCTAGCAGATCCGCGCCGCAGGGATATCTTGCGGTTGTTGATGGTTTCACCCGCTACATTAACACAGTTGGCGCGGACACTGAAACAGTCTCCCGCCTGGGTCCGTCATCACATCCTCGCGCTTCAATCAGCGGACCTTGTGGAGGTCGTTGAAATCCGCAAAACCGGAAGGGTGACCGAAAAATACTACCATGCCAAGGTGGGCGTCCTTCTATTTCCAAGCCTTGTCTCGCCAAAAACAAGAAAGTCTTCGCTCATTTTCTCGGGAAGCAACGACTTAGTTCTGAGATCCCTGGCGCAGCACATGGATCAAGGCCTTAATTTTCTAAACATCCCTGTTAGCTCATTGGATGGTCTGATCTATCTCCGGCTGGGCCTATGCCAGTTTTCGGGTACCCATATTCTCGATGAGAACGGCGAGTACAACGTCTCAACGGTTCGGCATTTATTCCCCGATCGTGTAATGAAGATGGTCACGCTCGCCCATCGCACACAGGGATTGATGGTTCAAGGGGGGAATCCAAAATCGATAAGGGAGATTCAAGATATTGCTCGCCAGGATATCCGCTTTGTCAACCGGGATCCCGGTTCTGGAACACGTTTATGGCTTGACGCCAAACTGAAACGCTTGAAGATTGAGGCAAGTCGCATCAGGGGTTACAGCGAAGTCGCTAAAACACATGACGCCTCTGCTTCTGCTGTCGAAACTGGAAAAGCGGATGTTACCCTGGGCCTGCAAGCTGCCGCACACGAGCATCATCTCGATTTCATTCCGTTGTACGAGGAACGATATGATCTCGTCCTGCCAGGCGAGAACGAAAAACTCGTTTCGCCCCTGCTGGATTATTTGCAGACGTCGGCTTTTCGCAATGAGCTGAATTTGCTCGCGGGCTACAGCTCCGCCCACAGCGGTGAGCAAATTCGGCTTTGAAAGGGATTGATTGAAATTTGGTGCGCGCAATTTACTAAGAGGGAGGGTAATCAACAGTGCAAAAGGGTCAGTTAGCCTACCCGCGATTCTTGGGCTGCCGGTGGGCGCTCAAACTATCTCCTTCATCACCAACTCCTCGGTGAAACCTTGGCGCTGAAGAATGTTCTGAATGCTCGTGCCGTAATCAAAGCCTCCAACTTCATGATTGAAGTGGATGAATACGGCCTCGAGACGACCAAGCCTTGATCTCTGCCTCAACAACTGAGTTTCCCCTAGAACTGGGCGGCAGAGACAAGAATCCCATTCCATCATTCAAGGAGAAAAAGATGAAACGCTTAACTTTGTCATTTGGTTTGCTCGTTGCGCTGGCAATGGTTTTCTCCGCCTGCGCTCCAACGGCCACGCCGACGCTGGCTCCTGGCACGAGCGTGCCTGTTGCGACCTCGGTCCCAACCAGCGCACCGACTTCAACCGCTGCACCGCAAACGTTGACCGTCTTCGCGGCCGCGTCGCTGACCGGTGCCTTCGGTGACATGGGCAACGCTTTCGAGGCCGCGAATCCAGGAGTGACCGTTAAATTTAGTTTTGCCGGTTCACAGATTCTAGTTACCCAGATTGAACAAGGTGCCCCCGCCGACGTATTTGCCTCAGCTGATCACAAAAACATGGATGCATTGGTTACGGCGAACTTGGTTGCCTCAGACTACGGAGATTTTGCAACCAACCTACTGGAAGTGATCCTGCCCCCGAATAACCCGGCCAATCTCCGGACCCTACAGGATTTGGCAAAGCCCGGCCTGAAGATTCTTCTTGAGGATCCATCTGTGCCGGCAGGGAATTACACCCGCCAGATGTTAGCCAACATGAGCAAGGATCCAACCTACGGACCGGATTTCAGCACAAAGGTACTAGCCAATGTTGTTTCAAATGAAACGGACGTCAAGCAAGTGGTTGCCAAAGTGAATCAAGGTGAAGGCGATGCAGGTGTGGTCTACGTTACCGACGCGAGCGCACAGCCGGACTTGAAAACCATCCCGATTCCATCAAACTTTAACGTCATTGCCCACTATCCGATTGCGGCATTGGAAAAGGCCCCCAACTCCGATCTGGCTGCAGCCTTCGTGGCTTACGTTCTGTCTGCTGATGGACAAGCAATCATGAAGAATTGGGGCTTCTCTCCTGCTCCATGAACGGTAGCTTGACTCTGTGCATCCATCATTTCATCAACGCAGAACAGAGAATTCGCCAGGCTGGGTATTCATCATACCCAGCCTGGTTTTGGTTGCACTGATCGGCTGGTCGCTCTTTGCACTGGTTTGGCGCTGCATCGGTAGCGATTTCTTTGCTGCAGCGCTTGCCGAGAATGCCGTCACGGCGCTTAAGCTGAGTTTGCTGACCAGTATCATTAGCGTCGGCTTGGCGTTGATAACAGGCACACCGTTAGCATGTATTCTAGCTCATTGGAATTTCCAGGGCCGCACACTCCTTGATATGCTCACGGACCTGGCGGTGGTTCTGCCGCCAGCCGTTGCTGGAATTGCCCTGCTCATCGCATTTGGAAGAATGGGGATCTTTGGAAAGTGGCTGGACGCGCTTGGTGTCACCATTCCGTTTGCTTCTGCCGCAGTGAAACTTGCACAAACCTTCGTCTCGGCGCCGTTCTTAGTTCGTTCGGCGAGGATCGGTTTTTCCGCCATTGATCCGCAGCAACGCGAAGCCGCGCACATGGAAGGTGCTAATGAATGGCAGGTGTTCCCCTATATCATGGTTCCTCTGGCGGGTCGCGCGATCCTGACTGGTGCGATTTTGACTTGGACGCGCTCTTTAGGAGAGTTCGGTGCCACGATACTCTTCGCGGGGGACTTTGAAGGCACAACCCAGACCATGCCTTTGGCCATCTATGTCGGCTTCGAACAGAACATAAAAATCGCTGTGTTGCTATCAGTGATGCTGTTGGCGGTGTCGCTGGTATTCATGGCCCTCCTCAGAAAACTTGAAGGAGCTGACAACTAAAGGAAACCAATTAAGTTGTGCACCTTTGACGATATGGGAAAGGGCTGCCAATGGTGCGCAGGACGGCCTGTGGATTGCGGCTCTGACGCCGGAAGTGGCGATCACTATCAGCAAGGAGTTGGGTAGCGCGTCTCGATCATGATTGTGAGTTGCCTGGTTGCGCCAGTCATTCCAAAGTTTTTCCATCGGCATGCACTCGGGCGAGTACGTTGGAATGGATCGGATCTTCAAGCGGCCTCCATAACGCTGGAGTAGCGCGGCGACCTGCTTCGATTATTCAGGCTTATGAAAACGGGCGCCATCGGTCACAATGATCACCTGACGTTTCCGTTTCGCCGAACGTTGCATACATTTCTCAGCCAACCGACAGAATGCAACTGCGTTGCGCTTTTTGGCCCGCACCGGCACGATCGCTCCGGTTCGCCAATTCGTCGCCCCACACTCTTGCCATTTCGGCGGATACACCCCTGGGGCACGCTCTTTGCATTGATGCCCACGTACCATCCAGCAGCGTTTCCATGCCGGGAACAGGCTCAACTCGGCTTCATCTTGACATAAACATCCGTATCTCGGGCTGGATGCTTCAACAACCTTGAAATTGCGCTTTTTTTCAGGGATAGCCAGGTTGAGCTTCTGCCCGATACCGCACCGTCCAAGTCGGACGTCGGCAGACGCCTCGCACGGCAGGCAAGTGTTGTCCAATACTTTCATCGCTCACTTCACACTTGTAACGGCGTTTGATCAGTTCCCTCAACAACATCGTCGTCCAATTTGGCCAGGGCAGGTCATAGTCCCGCAGCGACTTCACCAAGGCTTCTCCCAAAAACAATTCGATCGCAGGTGTGATGTCGGCGGGCGACCAGAACGCAGCCCCTCCCACAGGCCTTCACAGCCGCCTGCCGTGAACCGATGCATCCAGCGGCGGACCGTCCAACAACTTTGGCGTGTAATCTCAGCAATCTCCTGCGTCTCATAGCCAGCCTCCGCCAACAGCACGCTTTGAGCGCGACGACGCAGGCGGGGCCACTCACCCTGATCGTACATAGCACGCAGGCGCTTCAACTGCCGCCCGCGTCCAGGCTTCAGTTTCAACGCCGGTTGCATAGCTCACCTCAGCGTACAGCTCAATGCTTACTTACCGAGATTAGACCATGCCCCAGCCTTTTCCGCGAACGTGCATTATTTTCTTAGTTTCATTTAGCCCAAAGCCATTCCGTATGATTTTGTGCGAAAAACTATCCCCAGCGGAATGCCTGAAATCACGCGAACTTCCACTGGGATGATCGATTGCCCATTGACCGAACCGCCCAATTCGCCATCCAATCTTCGCTCAACGCCTCACAAGAATCAGAGGCTGCTTGATGCCGGGAACGGACCATGTTTGAGGCGGGAGGTTCCGGCCTCCGCACCTAAACAAAACCATCGCTGAAGGCAATTTTTGTTATTTGGATGGCTTCTTGATATAATTCTCAAATCAATGGCCACAACACGAAGTAACGAAACTTGGTTAGCCGATCTACGCGCTGACAGTCCCGCGCGTGAAGCCGCGCTGACGGACCTGCGTAATGTGATTCAACATGGGCTTCCTTATGCCCTCTCGCGCTGGCTTTCACCCGACGACCCGCTGTTCACGCCTCTCGTCGAGGAGGTGACGCAGGAAACACTGCTGCGCGTCCTCGATCAGCTTGACAGCTTCGAGGGGCGCAGTATGTTCACTACCTGGGTGCACAAGATCGCCATCCGCATCGCCCTGACCGAGTTGCGGCGGAAACGCTGGCAAGATTCTTCGCTTGATGAATTGATGGATAACGAGGACGCCCCCGCCCCGTCCAATCTGGTCGCCGATCATCGTCCCACGCCGGAGGCAGTCGCGGAACGGGCCGATATGCTGGCGCGCGTGCGGCGCATTCTGGAACAGGAATTGACTCCGAAGCAACGGGAGGCTCTCACATTGCTGGGGATTCAAGACATGCCGCTTGAGGAAGCCGCCAGGCGCATGAAGACCAATCGCAACGCCTTGTACAAACTCCTGCATGATGCGCGTCTGCGTCTCAAACGGCGGCTTGCAGCGGAAGGCTTAACGCCGCAGGAAGTGCTGTCGGCTTTTGAACAAAAGTAAGATTAGGATTCGGCTGAACGTCAAATGTGCTGTATGAGAAAGGGCAAGCCATGAGCGCGAGGGACTTTATCCAGAACATTCGGGACAAATTCAAGCGGAAAGAGATGTTATCCGATGAAGTTGTCGAAAGATTTTTGCGCGTTTTAGAAAAAATTCGCAGGGAAGATGTGACTTGCGATGAAGTCTTCACACAACTGGACGAATTCGTCGAGAACGAAGTGGACGGCAAGGATGCCGCTCGATTGATGCCGCTGCTTCGCGAACATCTCGATATCTGTTCAGACTGCTGCGATGAATATGAAGCACTTCTCGATATAATTGAAAAGTCAACCCAGAGCTGAAGAAGGACGATCCGACTGGATTGTCCTTCTTAATGTCCCTTGCGGAATAACTTTTCTCCAGCGCGGATCGGGATCGTTAGCCGGTTCTCAGGCGGCGTCAGCGGGCAAGACCAATTGTCATTGTAAGCACAATAGGGATTGTAAGCCATATTGAAATCAACCAAAAAATGACCGTTGGGCAAGGGCTCCGGTTCAAGGTACCGGCCAGCGGGATATGTTTCCTTTCCAGCCAGTGAATCGACGAACGGCAAGAAGAATCCGTTTGGACTCTCGTAAACGGTGAGCTCCGCCTCTTGTCCATCCAGGCGGAAATGGAACCGGCTGTGACGATGATACGTTTGCACCTCGCCGGTTGAAGTCTGCATTTCGATGCGGTCTTTGTTTGGGAATTCTTCGGGCTTGATCTCCAACCGCAAACTGGAATTTTCGGGGAAATAGTCCAAGCCTTTAAATCCTCTTTTTTGTTCGCGCGTCAAGGGACTCTGGTGATCGTGGCCAAAGAAATCATCCTTCTCCGCACGAAAGGCCTCCAACTCATTCATGGTACCTCCAAATCGTTGCATCATACAGACTGCCATGCAACAAAAATCCTTACACCGTCCCCTTGCTATTTCAGTTATCTTATGCTATTTTTGATGCAGAGATAACGATGGCAGGTGACCAAAAAACGGTGATGATCATCGAGGATGAGCCGGACGCCGCTGAACTTTTTGCGGAGATGATGCGCGTCAGCGGATTCCATGTAATTAAGTCCTCGTCAAGTGTGTCGGCGATGAATTTGATTGACCAGCAAAAACCGGACGTGATCATACTAGATATCATGATGCCCGAGGTTTCGGGGTTGGACATTTTACGCGACATGCGAGGCAATGCCGATCTGTCTCAAATTCCCGTAGTGGTCGTTTCAGCCAAGGGTACGCCGTCGGATGTTCGAGAGGGACTGGCTTCAGGCGCTTCGGTTTATCTCACCAAGCCAGTGGGTTTTGCAGAATTAATAAACGCGGTCGAGCGCGCCTGGAGGGATACCTAAAACGGCATGAGTCTCTTGCGTGCATTTATTGCGGTGGAAATACCATCTTCGCTCCAGGATGCCATTCAGGAATCAACAGCTGGCCTGCGCCAGGTGCTCGGCGACAATCTCATTCGATGGGTGCCGCCCCAGAATATTCATTTGACGCTGAAGTTCCTGGGCGATGTTTCGGTCTCCAATTTGGACTTGATCAAACAGATGCTGATCGCGGAAGCTGCACAGCATCCATGTTTTGAAATGCGAATGGAAGGGATAGGCTCTTTTCCGAACTCGCGGCGGCCGCGCGTGATCTGGATCGGGCTCCATGCTCCAGCCGTGCTCGAATCCCTGCAACGCGGTATCGAAGCCGCTGCCGCGCGACTAGGCTACGCCAGCGATGAAAAAAGCTTTTCGCCCCACCTGACGATCGGACGCGTCAAACAAAACCTATCCGGCTCGGAAATACAGCGCATCCGCAGCGCGCTGGAGGCTACAAGAATAGGATTGCTTGGCATCGTGCAAGTAAACGCCGCGCATTTGTTCAAAAGCGATCTGCAGCCCGGCGGTTCGGTTTACACAAGATTATTTTCCGCACCAGTTGGAAAAGCATAAGAGGTGAATCCTGAACGCACTCGAATTAGCCCACACCATCGTCAATTCGCTCGAGGACAAGAAGGGCGAGGACATTCTTTTGCTTGATATTCAAAAAATCGCATCATTCACGGATTACTTTATCTTATGCACGGGCACCAGTGACCGTATGTTGAATGCCTTGGCGGAGGCCACTTTGGAATCCGTCCGCACTTTGCATCGCAAGAAGGGCCGAAAGCAGGGCGATGCGCACGAAGGCTGGATCGTGGTCGACTACGGCGATGTCGTGGTCCATCTCTTTTCACCTGACCAACGCGATTACTACAATCTGGAGGAGCTTTGGGAAGATGGCAAAGTATTGCTGAAGGTGCAATAGGAGAGCGTCTCAGAGCTTCCTAGCAGGGTTCTCCTCGATACGGTTATAATGACCCAATCCAAGCATCCACAGGGAAAATCATGACAGAAAACACAACGTCAGGCTATGTTCGACCTCCCATGTCAACCTTCCGACAGATCCTGTTGAGCTTCTTCTGGTTCTCGACCAACATGTTGTGGGCGGCCACCCTGCTCATCACCATGCCCTATCAGGTCAAAGCCGCGGTTGGCAATTCAACAAAGGGCACCGATCTTGGGCTCGTTCTCGCGATCGGCGCGCTGATGTCGCTCGTTGTCGCCCCGATTTTTGGCGCGCTCTCCGACCGCATTCGACTCCCCGGCGGCAGGCGCAAACCGTGGGTCGTAATTGGAACAGTCGGGAACGTCATCGGCTTGGTGGGGATGGCATACTTGATCCAGCCGAATCATCCCGAATCGGTATTTCTGTGGACCGTCACCTTCTTGGTTGTTCAACTCTTCAATAATATGGCCACCGCGCCGTACACAGCATTGATCCCTGATCTTGTATCCCCTGAACAACGCGGCTCGGCCTCCGGCTGGATGGGCTTGATGACTCTGTTGGGCAATTTTGCAGGCGGATTGATGGGCTTTCTGGTGGACCCGCTGGGAATCGCCGCCATTTATTGGATCATGATCGTTGTGATGATCGTCGGTGCCGTCGTGACCTGGTTCGGAATTAACGAACTTGAAGTTCCCCACGAAATCCCGCCCTTCAAGCTGAAAGCATTTATGCGCGGCTTAGCCGACCCATTCAAGTATTCGGACTTTACCTGGGTCCTGATGACGCGTTTGCTGGTAATGATGGGGATTTACGTGGTGCAGGAATTCATCCAGTATTACATGGGCGATGTGATCGGTGCACCGTTTGTCCTGGCAGGGTTTGGAAAGGTCGCGGATACCGCGGAAGCGGCAGTGTCATTCTTCATACCGGCATTATTAGTGGGAGCGGTGATCACGACGCTGATCGCAGGTGTGCTTTCCGACAAATACGGGCGCAAACTCATGGTTTATCTATCGGGTGCTTTGATGGGAGTCGTGTGTTTTGTTTTCTTGTTCAACCATTCATTTACCGTTGCCGTCTTGATGGGTATTGTCTTTGGCTTGGGATATGGAGCCTACACCAGCGTGGATTGGGCCCTGGTTTCGGACGTTCTGCCGTCCATTGACGATTACGCCAAGGACATGGGCATATGGCATGTCGCCGACGTTTTCCCCCAAGTCGTAGCTGGTTCAATCGCGGGGATTCTGCTCGACAACTTCCAACGCATCGGTGCGGCACATAGTGAGCCAAACCTCGGTTACACCGTGATCTTTTCGATGTCCGTTGTCTTCTTCATTCTTGGCACCGTGTTTGTCGCCAGAATCAAGGGCGCACGATAATCCTTCACAAGTAAAAATGATCCCGCAAAACTGCGGGATCATTTTTACTTCTCAAAAATCCACCGGTCCACTTCGCGCTTCCAATCCACAAGTTCCTCCTTCTTGAACCACAGCGCGACTTCTTTCTCTGCGTTGGCTGGTTCATCCGAGGCGTGAGTCAGGTTACGGCCAACTTCGAGCGCAAAGTCATGACGAATCGTGCCCGGTGCAGCCTCCGTGGGACGCGTCGCCCCCATTGTCTGGCGGACAGCGGCCACGGCGTTGGGACCTTCCCAGACCATCGCCATCACCGGGGCAGAAGTGATATAGGCGATCAAACCGTCATAAAACGGTTTGCCTTGATGAATTGCATAATGAGTCTCAGCAAGCGATCGGCTGACGCTCATAAATTTTGCGGCCACCAGTCGAAGTCCGCGGCGTTCGAGGCGGGCCGTCACTTCTCCGATCAAGCCGCGTTGCACTCCATCTGGTTTGATAAGCACGAGCGTTCGTTCCACAGATTTCCTCCAGAGACTCTATTTTTTAAAACAAGAAGGACACTAAGCAAACAAAGGTTGTTTCGTGTCCTTTGTGTCCGTTGTGATTCGATTCATCGCAATAACTCTTCCGCCTTGGTGTAGGCATCCAGCGCTTCCTGCAGGCGGTTGGAGCGCATGTAGGCGTCTCCCAGCGCTTGCCAAAGCGGAACTTCAACGGGATAACGATACAGGGCATCGCGCAGATCGCGGATAATCTCTTCAAGGGACTTGCCCTTGCGAATAAGTCTGGCATACGCCTCGATCGCCGCGCCGATATTGCCACGACTCATTTCTGTCTGCGCGCTCGACAAAGACATTTCTATTTCCGGTTTGCTGGCAGGTTTTGTGGCTTTCGGGCCCTTGGCCATAGATCGTTTCACGGGTTGCGGTCGTTCAACCTCAAAACTTATCTCCCGCGTGGGCGCTTTAGCCGGCGCGGCAGGTTTCACCGGAGTGACCTGCTCCTCCGGTTGCACTGCTTCCGCGGCCTGTTGTGCCCCACGAACGGGCTGCCATTCTTCTGGTTGAGTAGGTTCCGGTGCCTGCGGCCCGGCCTCATTCTCATTAGCCAACCACGCCGGCAGTTCCCCGGCAGGCGCATTAGCGGGGGCCGCGGGGGCTGCGGATTCTTCTTTATCCAAACTGGCTAGCCAAGCTGGCAAATCGACTGGCTGGCTTGAACTGGAGGAGTCGACGGGCTCGGCCGGCTGAGCAGGCTTTTCCTCGCTTCTCAGCCAATCCGGGACATCCTGAGATGAGGGCTGGCCAGGCTCGGCCTGATCTTCCCTAAACCAATCCGGCGTATCCTGCGGGCCGAGGATAGGACGCTCGTTTTGTGACTCCGCGGCTTCATCGGAAATTTGAGAAAAGGTGTTTTGTTCAGTAAGTCCACTCAACCAATCGGAAGACTCTGAGGATTCAGAAGGCTCCGGTTCCTTCTCCTTTGCAGTGAAAGTCTCCGTTTCGCTCTCGTCAAGATGGCGGAGCCACATACCGGTTTGATCGTCCTCTGAGGCGGATGACGTCTCGCCTGCCGGAGCTGGCGCGGCTTCCGCAGGCTCATTGATTGTTTTGGCCTTGTCCACCCAATCGGGTACAACGTCAGTACGCGCGTTTGGATCGGTAACCAATTCCTCCGCTTTGGCGCCATGCTTGGCGGCCAAGCTTTCAAGCCAGGCCAGGGCGTCATCTTGTTCCTGAGCACTTTTACCAAGCCCACCAAGCGGATCCCCACCTGCTGGAGCCGGCTGAGGGCTGGCACTTGATGGTTGATTGGCAGCAGGCTGTTGCGCTATACCCGGTTGAGGAGGCTGCGTTCCAAATGCCGGTTTCTGGGGCGGCATGGCGGCTTGAGGTTCAGGAGCCGGCGCGGCGGGCTGATTCTTGTCGAGCCTTTTCAACCAATCTGGCTCCTCAGCAGCGGCCGGAATCGCCTCAGGCTCCGATATAACAGGCGGAGTAGATGCGGCGGGTTGACCTCGATCAAGGTTCTGCAACCAATCGGGGACTTCCAATTCAGGGGGAACGGGCTCGTCCGAGCCGGTCGCAGGAGTTTCCTGCGCCGCAGGGGCCATGGCCTTCACCCAGTCCGGCAAATCAGCCTGGACCGCCGGGGCAACTTCGGCTTCGGCAGCAGAGGCAGATTCACTTTCCTGAAGGACGCCACTCGACTCTTCCCATCCCGCTTGGCGGAGAAAATCAGGGATTTGTTCCTGTTCATGTGCTGCCGGAGTTGGTTGCTCCTCCTGAGAATGGGCCGGAACCGCAGGCTGCTTGAGCCATTCCGGCTTGGAGGATGAAAGGGCAACCGCAGTGGCGTCGCTCGCGAGTCCGAGGCCCAAATTACCATTCCAGTTCGTGCCCGCTTCGGCAGCCTGCCCGGCATATTCGAGGCGTTCCAAGGTAACTTCCGTGTCGGCAGCCTGATCGGGGTGAAAGAGGGCATCCTGTACGAAGGCGGAATAAGGTTCAAGTTCAATTACGCGTTGGCGATAGATTTGCGCCGACTCGGCGCGTTGACCCCCGGATAAGATCTCCACCAGGATGCGATTAGCGTCCAAGCAATAGGGGTACTGCTTGAGAAGCTTGGAGCACGACTCCGTCGCCTCTGTCTTTTGCCCCGTATAAAAATAGGCCTTTGCAAGCAGGACCTGCATGTCGACACGTTGGGGGTCATTCGCCAGCACAGCACGGGTTTCAGAGATCGCCTGCGAGTACAGTTCACCCTGCACATACATATGTGCCAATGCACCGCGCGTCAAGCGGATCTTGGGAGGCTCCACGCCATCCCTCCGGCCAAATAACCGTTGAAGTTCGCCCTGAATGGCAGCATTGGACGGCTGAACTTCAAACGCGCGCTCCATATGCCAGATGGCATCATCCAGCTGGGCTTGATCATCCGCAATGATGCTCAGGCCAACGTGCGATACAAAATCGTCAGGCACGGCCATCAGCACGCGCTGAAAAATGTCCACCGCCTCGCCATAACGCTTGGCCTCCAAGTAGGCCTTGCCCAGCAGACGATACGCCTCAATATACTTGGAAAAAGTCTGGAGAATGTGACGGCAATGCGCGATGGCCTCGTCCTGTTGACCGTTTTCAATCAAATTCTCAATCAGGTGGTTGTAATTTCGCAGGGAAACCTTAGCCATCTATAACTCCACCTTAAGTATGCCCTAATCTCATTAATTATGCAAGCCTACCCACCTTTTTGGTCATAAAAAAGCAATAAAGGGGATACTGGGGTGTCACTGAAGGCATGTGCGGCAAGAACGCGCTGACGCGCCGCGGCCTGTTTCACTCCGTCGTTGGCGTGGATCGTGAACAGCGGCTCGCCTTTCTCGACTTTATCGCCGACCTTGTGATGAACGACGAAACCCACTGCGTGATCCACTGGATCGGACTTTTGGGCGCGGCCCGCACCTAGACTGACGGAGGCCTCACCCACGCTGCGCGCGTCGATCTGCGACAGCCAGCCGCTGCGAGGCGCGTTGACCACCTCGACAAATTTCGCGCGCGGGAATTTATCAAGATCATCCACATAAGAAACATCGCCGCCTTGCGCCTGGACCAGCACGCGGAATTTTTCGAAGGCGCGGCCATCGGCGATCGCCTGCTCCGCCATCTTGCGGCCGTCATCCAAACTCCTGGCGCGTTCCCCAATTACCAGCATATGCGCACTGACATGCAAGCAATGCTCTCGAAAATCATTCGGTCCGCCGCCTTTGAGCGTATCCACCGCCTCGACGACTTCCAGCGAGTTGCCGACCGCGTGCCCAAGCGGCTGATTCATACCGGATAGAAGGCAAATCGTTTTGCGACCAGCAAGATCGCCGATCTGGATCATCAAATCAGACAACCTGCGCGCCTCATCGAGCGTCTCCATGAAGGCACCCTTGCCCACTTTGACGTCCAACACAATGGCGTTGGCGCCCGCCGCGATCTTCTTGCTCATGATAGAGGATGCGATCAACGGAATGGATGGCACGGTTCCGGTCACATCACGAAGCGCATAGAGCTTTCCGTCCGCCGGCGCGAGGTCAAGGGATTGACCGGTAAGCACAATTCCTTTTTGCTTCAGTTGCTGTTTGAATTCATCCGTATTGAGATCGACCCGATAACCGGGAATCGATTCCATCTTATCGAGCGTGCCGCCGCTGAAACCAAGCCCGCGGCCCGACATTTTGCCGACCGGCAATCCGCACGCGGCGACCGTTGGCAAAACCGTCAGCGTGGTTTTATCACCGACGCCGCCCGAGGAATGCTTATCCACGGCGATATCCACGACGCCGGTAAGATCGAGAATGCGACCTGAAAGAACCATCGCCAGAGTCAAGTCGGTCGTTTCGCGCGGCGTCATGCCATTCAACAATACCGCCATCGCCCACGCCGACACTTGATAATCGGCAATCTCGCCTTTGACGAATCCCTGCACAAAGAAATTGATTTCTTCTTCGGTCAATTCGCCGTGTTCGCGTTTTTTGATAATGATGTCGGTAGCGCGCATTGGAAGTTCCTCTTCATCTATTTTAATTCAATTCCAGGTGCTTGTTGCATAATATCTTATCGTTGCAATATAATTCCAATCATACAATGATCAAAATGAATCAAACAATTCACATACTTTTTTCTGAAGGGTCGAGCCTCTCCGCACGCCAAACGCTTTCGGCTCTGGGCCCGCTTGGATACAAGATCGACGTTTGTGATCCCAATCCGCTCTGCATCAGCCGATTCTCTCGGTTTGTACACCGATTCCATCGTTGTCCTCCGTCAGGTTCCGATCCATTGGGCTATTTGCGTTTCATCCTCGATCGACTGAAGCAAGAACATTATGATGTGCTTCTCCCTGTGCATGAACAGGCACTTCTTTTCTCGCGGATTCAAGCACAATTGGCATCCAAATGCGGAATTGCCCTGACTGACTTTGATCAGTTGGCATTGCTTCAAAGTAAGGCAACATTCAGCCAGCTCTTGAATCAGCTGGGACTTCCCCAACCGCAGACCCATTTCATTCGAAGCCAATCTGATTTAGATGGCATAAATACATTCCCTTTTTATGTGAAACTTCCCTATAGCACCGCCGGCCGCGGCGTTTGGCGAGTGGAGAATTCCGAGCAGTGCTCCAAAGTTATCCAATTCTTGGAGGATGTTGGGGTATTCAAGTCTGGCACAAATATCCTTGCACAGGAGACCGCGACAGGTCTGCTTAGTCAAGCACAAGCCATATTCGAGCACGGACACTTGATCGCGGTCCATTGTACTGTCCAGCAAGCCTTGGGAATGGGCGGAAGCCAAAGCGCACGTTTAGGCACAGACCATCCAGTTGTCCGCAAAGACCTGGAGATACTGGGCCAACATCTTGGTTGGCAAGGAGCTTTGGCCATTGACTACTTCTATAATCCCGAAACCGAGCGCCCGCTCTACATTGAAGCAAATCCTCGGCTCGTTGAACCCATGAATGCCTGCCTGAGTGAAGTCAATCTCGCAGAGATTTTGGTACGACTTTCCCTCGGCGAATCATTCACAGGGAGCACTACGAAGCTTGGCTGCTTGAGAGTCCGAAGTCATAGCTTGATGGCAATGTTGCTGGGGAAAGCAGAACAAAACGGATCGAGGTGGGAACTGCTAAAGATGCTGGTGCAGGTGATATTGAGAAGAGGAACCTATAAACACAGCTACGAAGACTTAACGCCCCCGGGGCTAGATCCTCCCAGCCTTATTCCGCTGGCTTTTGTTACCATCCAATTGTTGATTAATCCGGCAATTACATCTTCCATCTCAAGACGAACAGTGTCAGATTATTCACTGACAGAGAAAACGATAGAAATAATCCGCGGGGTGAGGGAAATCAATGGCTGTTGAAGCGGGCCAGCTATTTCTTTCGCTACCCCTTCACCAGTTTCTGCCCCTCTTTCGTATCTTGCACCGTCCAGCCCAGCGCGGCGATTTGATCGCGCAAACGATCCGACTCAGCCCATTGTTTATTCGCGCGTGCCCGCTGGCGTCCTTCCAATAATTTCAAAACTTTTTCAGATGGTTTATCTTCTTCCATCGGCGGCGCGTTGACGACCATCTCCCATACATCAGTGCGAATACCGCGTTCAATGGGGTTTGGAATATTCAATTCGCCCAATTCGCTTAAAGAAAATTTCGCTCCCGCCGGATACATCTTCGGATCGCAATCACGCACCAGCGAAACCGAACTCACGCCGTTCACCTCGCAAGTTCCACTTGCAAAATCAATGATGAGTCCGGTATGCTCATCGAGACCAATCGTTGTATTTTCTTCAGGCAAGGCTTTGCACCAAAGGTCAAATCGTTCCATGCCGATGAAACAACGGCTGGTATCCAAGTCTTCGCCGCCATCCGCATTGTTCCAATGCGGCACCAGCGACACATGCAATCCATAATCCGCGAAAAGATTCAATCCGGTCTTGGTGTGGACGTCTTCGCCCACTTTATAGATTTCATAAACCGGCAGTGCCCACGCGCCGATGGAGATCGTCGCGGCGGATGCAAATGCCAGCGTCGCGCCGAGGCGGTGACGGGCGCGAATGATTTCCCACGCCAATGAATCTTTCAATTGACGCGTTGCATACGTGGGACTTCCCGGTCCCATAAAAATCATATCCGCATACAAAAGCGGTTTGACGATCTCCGCTTCATCCGGACTAAATGGCGTGCCGCGCTTGCGAGCGGACACGACATCAATAATTGGAGTGTAGTTTGCCAAACGCGTTTTCAGAAAATCCGCTACGCGTCCCGCGACTTGATGCGAGTTCAGCTCAAAGCCGGCTGGAGTTTCGAGAACGGCAATCCGCAAAGGCTGAGGCAGAGCGCGCGCCAATGCTTCAAACACGCGTCCACCCGCCAGTGAAGTCTCGCCTGAACCGAGAAAAGCAATTTGTCCTAAAGTCATGTCATTTGGATGACGCATTCAATTCATCTATTACTTCGATCAGGATCTTGTTTTCAGGAATGTCCGACATCGACTGACCATAATGAGCATAACGGATCATGCCTTCCGCGTCCACCACACAGACCAGCGGCATGCGTCCCCATTTGAAAATATTGACTTCCTGCTTATAACGCCGCGCCACATCATGACCCGGATCGGGCAGTCCGATAAATGGAATCCGTTCCTGCATCCAATACTCACGGAATTTATAGGAGCTGTCGGGGCCAATAGCAAGGATCTCCGTGCCGCGGTTTACGAATTGCTGATAATCATCGCGCAAGCGCGCCAACTGCGCGCGGCAATACGGTCAGAGAAAGCCGCGCAGAAATGCAAGGAGGACCGGCTTGCCGCGATAATCCGACAGGCGTACCGATCTTCCTTTTTCATCCCAAAGCTCAAACTCAATTGCCGGTTCACCGGGATTTAACAAATCAGCCATTTGAAATCAACCCCTTCGCTTTCATCCAGATTTCATCGAACATGCTTCCCGTCAACTTGCCGGTCAATGTATTTTGCTGACTCGGATGATATGAACACAATAGCCAGTGAGCAGTATTCAGTGAATCAGTGTTCAGCGAGCCAGTGTTCAGTTTATAGGTTGCGCCGTGAGCAAATTTCCATTTTGAATTGCGGATCGAATATATTTTAATAATCCTTTCGAACGCGACTCGACCTAAAACCACAATCACTTTCGGTTTCAACAATTCAATCTCGCGCCGTAAAAACGGCTCACAGTTATTGAGCTCTTCAATCGTCGGTTTGTTGCCGGGCGGCGCACAACGACCCGAAGCAGTAATGTACACATCATGCAGAATCAGGCCATCCTCGCGGCTGACCGAAGTAGGTTGACTAGCAAAGCCGGCGCGATACAACGCTGGATAAAGAAAATTGCCCGAGGCATCTCCGGTAAATTGACGACCGGTGCGATTCGAACCATGCGCGCCGGGCGCGAGTCCAACTACCAGAACACGCGCGCTGCGATCTCCGAATCCCGGCACCGGCTTGCCCCAATATTCCCAATCCTCATAGGCTTTTCGCCTGGTGCGCGCCACTTCTTCGCGCCACGCCACCAGCCGCGGACATTTACGGCAGGAAATGATTTCTTTGTTAAGCGAATCAAAATCCATGCATCCATTCTACACCACTTGTATTTCACCCAGATTTTGCTACACTATATTTGAATCCAAAGGAGGTCGTATGAAACCGTTCCGCAAAAATCTGGCGATTGCCATTGACGGCGGCGGCATCAAAGGCGTGATCGTGACGAAGGCGCTTTCGATGGTGGAGGAGAAATTGGGCTATCCGCTTCACGAGCGGGCGGGCCTCACCGCCGGCACCTCGACCGGCTCGATCATCGCGGCCGGTGTGGCGGCGGGGTTGGAAGCGAACAGGCTCAACGAGCTTTATCTCGAGCTGGGCAACGAAATCTTCCACAAAAGCGTCCGCACCCTGTTATGGCCGCTGTTCAATTATCGCTACTCCAATAAGCCCCTCAAGAGGGCCCTGGACAAATACCTCGGTGAGAAAAGCATGGCAAAATTATGGAGCGTCAAGCATCCCATCGACGTGGTCATCACGACCTTCGACGTGGTGGAGAGCCGCACGCGTTTTATCAAGCCGTATAAGGGGAATTATGCCAACTGGTCCGTAGTCAAAGCCGTGATGGCTTCTGCCGCTGCGCCGACGTATTTTCCATCCATAGAGGGACGCTATGTGGACGGCGGTGTGGGCTCCTATGGTAATCCCTGCTACCTCGCTGCCTTCGAAATCATGTTCATCCTGGGATGGAAACTGTCGGAGACCACGCTCATCAGCATCGGCACGGGTCGTAATCCGAACGACATCAATCCCGGCGAAGTGGATCATTTCCTGCCGCTTCGCTATATCAGCCCGCTTCTGGATGCGTTCCAAGTTTCCGCCGCCGATCAACAAGTGGGACTCGTCAGCAGGCTTTTCCAACGATTGGATTTCCGCCGCTTCCAGGTGGACCTCAAGACCAGCATCCAGATGGATGATCCCTCCAGCATCCCGGAGTTGACTCGCTATGGCGAAAAGCTGGGAGAGATGATGCTGAATGACAAGACCGATCGCGCCATGAAGCTGGCTCTCGAGCCGATTCCGGGCATCACAAAATCAACATAGCGTCGCCGAACGAATAAAAGCGGTAGCCTTCTTTGATCGCCGTCTCGTACGCTGATAAGATCCGTTCGCGGCCCGCGAAGGCGCTGACCAGCATGATCAGCGTGGACTTGGGCAAGTGAAAGTTGGTGATCATCGCGTCCACCGCTTTGAATTGGTAACCGGGAAGAATATAAAGAGACGTAGGGCCGACAAATGCGGATATTAGGGATCCTTGATTCGAATCTCGACTGGCCGATTCCAATGTGCGAACTGATGTCGTTCCCACCGCGATAATTCTTCCGCCCGATTGTTTCGTTTGATTGACTAAATCTGCGGTCTCTTGATTTAGCTCGCACCACTCGGTGTGGATTTTATGCTCTTGCGGATTCTCCTCTGTGACGGGCGCAAAGGTATCCAGTCCAACATGAAGCGTGACATAGGCGATCTTCACACCTTGCCTTTGCAATTCATCCAACAAACGCGGGGTGAAATGCAAACCGGCGGTCGGCGCGGCGGCGGAGCCCGGTTCGCGTGCATAGACGGTCTGATAGCGTTCCGGATCCTTCAACGGCTCATGAATGTATGGTGGCAACGGCACATTTCCAATTCTTGAAAAGTACGGTTCGATCGGTTCAGCGAATCGGATGAGCCGTTCTGATCCATTCCACACCTTAACGATTTCCGCCTCTGGCCCATCGTCGACTTGTATTTTAGTGGCTACACGTAAACCTTTTCCGCCGACGAGACATTGCCACGTGACCTCATCTTCGCGGCGCAACAAGAACAATTCCACCCGGCCGCCCGTGAGCTTGCGCGCATAAATCCGTGCGGGAATGACGCGCGTCCGGTTCAACACCAGCAAATCATATGGACGAAGGTATTCGCCAATTTCACGAAATGTCTTATGCACAAGCGCTTCCGTAGTGCGATGAAGCACGAGCAGGCGCGACGAATCGCGCGGCTCAATCGGGGTCTGTGCGATGGACGCTTCGGGAAGGTGATAGTCAAAGTCGGAAGTTCGCATGGACACTCTCAAGTAGAAATTTCTCAAATTATAATGTTATCATCCAAACAGGATCCGCAACAACCTGCCGACATAAATTACAGCAAATGAGATTGGAACTTAGCAGACGCTCCGGAACTTTAGGAAGTTGATGCCGTCAAAATAAGTAAAGGAAAGGAGTTGCGCTGTGAAATTCCTGACGATTTCTCTTGCGCTCTTGTTGGCGTCGAGTTTGGCTGGTTGCGGACCCCCTCAGGAACCACCTGGAATATCTCCAACACAGCATCCGGCAAGCAGCATTCAACCGAGGAATATTCCAGCTCCAGCATTGCCATTGCTAACCAACGATTTGCCTCAGCGAAACGAGTCGGAAAGTGCAGGTGCAAGGTCGACCCCAGCCTTCGAGGATCAATTCATCAACTTGGCAAAACAAGACCTTGCGCAGCGTTTGAACGTTGACATTGGCCAGATTATGCTGGTCAAGACAACCGATCTCACATGGTCAGATATATCCTCAGGATGCAATCCGGTGCCGGGGCAAATCCTAACGCAGGGATCGGCAACCGGCTATCAAATCTGGCTGGAAGCGAGTGGTCAAGAATACATTTATCACGCGGCCTTGGACGGTCGACTCATCCTTTGCCAGAATATAGATACAGGGGCGAACAATCCCCTTCTATCCAAAACCCCGGGCATCCCTCCGCCTCCACCGCCGGTTACAAACCCCTAGCGGTATGTGCCTTGTCGGTGGCTTCGATTGGTTTCGTTGCAAGGTAGGTGGTCCCACCGCAAAAAAAGCGGAAGCCTCCTGAAAGATCGGAGGCTTCCTCAATAACGAACTGCTTTGAAACAACCCTCAAAGCCTATCCATCACGTCTAGTGACCGCCAAACAAAACGCTGGTAAAAGCGTCCACCAAACCTGCGCCGTAAGCTTCAAAGTCAGAAATGGCTTTGCCGCCCAGGTGACAATAACCTGTTGGGCAATCCACAGCAGTACGGTCAGACACAGAAGTATCCGTCGCGCTTAGACCTGGCGTAGCGTTGCCATGGATATTTTGTGCGCTAGCCTTAAGGATGCTAATCATTAAGGTCGGATGGTGGCGAGCGAGCTTATTGCTGCTGGCAATCAACGCCAACACCGCCGAAACATGTGGTGTCGCCATGGAGGTGCCCTGTATGGCCGTATAGCACTCATCGGCGTAGAATTGGGGGCCGAGATTGACGAAGCAGGGAATCTCGAGAGCCCAGTTCGAAGTAATACTGAAATCTTCCCAAACATTGGTCCCATCGGTTGAGACATACGGGAAGCCTTCCGTACCGCCTCGATCCCACGTTGGGAGGTTGAACTTGCGCGCCCCGCCTGGTGCCGCCACATCAATGCGCGGGCCGTAGTTGCTGTAATACGCCAGTTGGTTAAGCCTTCCAATTCCAAATGCCTGATGGGCATCACTTGTCGGTTTGCAGGTGGACTCGCTGTCCGTTGGGCTGCCAACGGTGCTCGGATCGCAACTCGAAGAAGGAGGCTTCACAACATTGCCCGTTGCAGATACATCCACCACGCCGGGTATACCACCGGGAGTTTCCCACATTCCATAGTAGTCCACGAAATCTGCCGGCGCAGTACCCGGGGTAGTGAGCGGTCCATGGCTAATGACCTGGCCGCCAGGGCCAACGCGCAGATGTTCGTTTCCGGCGGCTGCAACGATGACTGTGCCCTTCGCGCGAGCGTATGCCACCGCATTGACATAATCCTGATACGTGGCATCCTGGGCAGGATCAGTACGGTCAAGATAACCACCAAAGGAAATGCTTACCACATCGATGCCATGATCTGCAGCATAATAGAACGCATCAAGAATCGTGGAGTCATAGGCATAGCCACACCACTGGGAAATCTTGAGAGCAACAAGTTTCACGTTTGGCGCAATGCCATTGATCCCTACGCCATCCAAGGCAGCGGCAATATCTCCACCAATCCATGAACCATGGCCATTCCAGTCGGTGGTTGCCGGGCCGCCGTACAGGGAGGCGAAGTCAGAGTCGCTGTAGCCAAAGTATGTCGAGCAAAGAGGAGGATCCTCGGTCGTTGTGAAGTCCTCCACATCGACCACTTGGGATGCCAGTTCGGAATGTGTGTAATCGAGTCCCGTGTCAGCCACACCAACCAGGACACTCGGATTACCGGTATTGACCTTCCAAGCCTGCGGAGCCTCAATGCGATTAAAATCCCACATCAGCCCTGGTAGTGAAAAAGCAGGATCCGGTCTTACCTTCGAGGGCTTTCCTCCAAAGCCCAGGTCGGTTCGATCCAACGCGGGCGACGCCTTGAAACCCATCTCTGTAGCCAATTGAGGCTGGATGAGATACCGAATACCGTCGGTGCCGACGCTCTGCGCGTGGGAACTTGCCGCGAGCTGGCTTCGGATGTCGGTTGGCGAGGACACAACGAGCGTTTCAGCCTGGCGCAATTCTTGCACTATGGTCCCGCCGCCGTTAATTGCGTCTGAGCGCAATTGGGCATAATCTGCATCGCTTTTAGCAACGAGGATGTAGCGAAAACCGTGTCCGGTTGGATGAAATGGTGGTGGGGTTGGTCCGCCGGCGGCCGCTGGCAATATGCCTATCACACTAACTAGGATGATAAGCACTGACAATAAAGCAAAAGCCTTTCTGATTTTCATACGATTCTCTCCTCTGATTCATATACATCGAAAATTATGGTTAAGGCTTATTGACTCAATTGTACTTAAATGTTCTATGGGGTACGGCTCACCTCCTTCATCAAAGAAACACACTCACGGAAGATATCTGCTACATTTGCAAGAAGCCCACTTCAAAATTGCGAATTTCCTCCTCTTATGCAAGAAATCTTTTCAGCCACGCATCGATCAAATCACTACACTTTTATACAACAAATCCACACAAAAATCAAGACGGAAATCCGGTTGCCAGCACGGCGCAATCAGGCTTTGACGCAATAGATGATTCATGGAGGTGCTAATCGAAAAATTGGTTGTTCTCCAGGCCGCTGCAAATAGTAAATCGGTCCAGCGGTAGGGCTACTGGTCACGTTTGCACATTTCATTTCCGAAAAAGTCGCGCAAGAAGATTCAATAGGATGGTCAATATCACCGAAATCAGGATCGAACTGGCCAGCGGGAAATAGAATTTGAAGCTTCCGTTGTCCATGTGAAAGTCGCCGGGCAAATGTCCAAGCGGCAAACCAAACTTCGAGGCGAGATACACTCCCCCACCGATCAAAATCAAAATCACGCCTCCAATCACAAGATACTTGGCAAGATTTTCCATAGGCAACTGCTATCTAAATTAAACGAGGTTGTTGGCCTTCGTGATACGTCAAACCCAAATGCTCATACGCGAATTTCGTCGCCACGCGTCCCTGCGGCGTGCGATCCAAAAATCCCAACTGCAACAGATACGGCTCGACCACATCCATGATCGTATCCTGTTCTTCGCTGATGGACGCAGCAATCGTGTTCAGTCCCACCGGTCCGCCACTATATTTTTCAATGATCGTTTTCAGCACGCGCCGATCCACATCATCGAGACCGAGCGGATCCACTTGCAAAAGATCAAGCGCCTCGTTCGCGACCTTCTGCGTGATCGTCCCGTCGGCGCGGACTTGTGCATAATCGCGGACTCGTCGCAACAAACGCAATGCCACGCGCGGTGTGCCGCGGGCGCGCCGACCAATTTCTTCTACGCCGCCCTTGTCCACATGGACATCCAACAACTTCGCGGCGCGTGTGACGACGGCTTTCATCGCCTCTAAATCATAATAATCCAGACGATAGACCGCGCCGAAGCGCGCCCGCAGCGGCGCGGTGACCAATGCCAGGCGGGTCGTCGCGCCGACCACGGTAAAACGCGGCAGCTTGAGTCGGATCGAACGCGCCGACGGACCTTTGCCAATCACAATGTCGAGCGCAAAGTCTTCCATCGCCGGATACAACACTTCTTCCACAGCCCGTCCCAAACGATGGACTTCGTCAATGAACAGCACATCGCCAGCTCGCAAGTTCGTGAGGATCGCGGCCAGATCTCCGGCGCGCTCAATCGCGGGACCGGATGTCACCTTGATGTTCACACCCATTTCATTGGCAACGACATGCGCCAGCGTCGTCTTCCCCAAGCCCGGAGGACCATAAAACAAAACATGGTCCAAGGCCTCGCCGCGTCCACGCGCCGCGGCAATTAGAATGCCAAGATTCTCCTTGACTTGATCCTGCCCAATCAACTCCATCAGTTTCTGCGGACGCAGAGCATTGTCGACGCGATCATCGGGTTTCGCTTCGGGATCAAGGGAACGGTTTCGATTTTCGGCCATAGCTCCGATTATTATACTTTAAGAGTTTCATTATATTGATATGGACAAACCCATCAAAATTTTGTATACTGCGTCAATCGTTCTACAGACCAACGAGAGGATCGATCTATGAACCCGTTTGGGCGTGCCTTTCCACGATTCATTATCGCCTTACTTGCCATCGTCCTGGCACTATACAGCTGCTTTGCATCGAATTCTCTCTCCGCCTTTGGATCAGGCGGAGGCACAAGCTCCAATTCCAATTCCTGGTTCTTCATTGGCAATGGATTCGGCTGGTCGAATAACGGTGGCAGCGGCGGAAGCTGGAATAATGGTTCGAACAGCAGCAGCGGCGGCTGGGATAGCGGCGGCGGCGATAGCGGCAGCTGGGGTGGAGACGAAGGCGGGGATGGCGGCGACAGCGGAAGCTGGTAGGAGAATCCGATCATGAACCGGCCGGCGCGCAGCGCCCAAAATTCCTCCGACCTGATCTTCGGCCTCCTTGCCTTGATATTTTTGTGCGGCTTGAGTTTTGTCTCTCCGGCATTTTCGGGCATCCTCGCGTTCTGGCTTGCCTTCTATTTTTTTTCGAGCGGCATGCACATTCTCGGAGGACAGAGTTCCGGGTCGAGAATGACGCGGCCCGTCATCGCCTCTGCGGTCAACGCGCCTGTGGTCAATACTCCAACTCTGGCAGATAAAATGGCTTCGATCAATATTCCAAAAGACCTCAAATGTCCGTCCTGCGGGGCGGCGATTCACCCCACCGATAAGAAATGCAACTACTGCGGTTCCTCGCTCGTGCCGCTGATTGATCTGCCACAGCCCGCCAACTTCGGCGATGTGCAAGTGGGCCAGTCGGTTCAAGTGAAGCATCCGAAGCAAGGTGAATTGACTCTCACAGTTCATCGGCGGCTGTATTATGGAGAATTGTGGCAGGAGCATGGCGGCGCAAATGTACCGTGGACAACCACTGGCACATACTTCGTCGGGCTGACTCTCGACCGCGATCTTTTCCTGCTCAATTGGCAAAGCCGCTTTTACCTGCTTGAATCGCACTCGCCGCTCACCGACATGGACATCAACCGCGATTTCGCCCCGTATGCGCACCAATTCGCCATGTCGAACCAGACCGGGGACGTCCGCTTTCGATACGCTAACGAAAACTGGAAGATGATCGATATCGGCAAGTTCCGCATCGAATACTGCGAAGGCGAAGGCGCTCAAATCAGTCCCGGCTCGGTGGGTCGCTTCATCCATGCCACGAACGGAAACGATGTATTGGTTGTGGAAGATTATCAATCCGGCGGGAGCGGAGGGCTGGACACGCTTTGGAAGGGCCTGATCTTTCAGCAGTCGGATATCAAAACCTAGTTTTTATGGAGACCGAAGATGGAAAATAAGTCAAATCGTTCTTTCCTAGCCCTGATCATCCTGCTGGTCGCATTGGTGCTCGGGCAGGCGGTTTCGTTTCTCGCCGCGCCGGATTCATGGAAAAGCTTTATCACCATCTTGCCGAAGATCATCAGCATGATCGCGTTCTGGGGACCGATCATTGCCTTGATCGCGGCTGTTTTCGTGGTGATCGGAATGCGCCTGTTGGGCTTTGACTCGATCGCCGAGATCCGCAAAGAGTCTGTGCAAGACAACAATCCCGCGCCTGCCATTGTCTTCGTCGGGACCTTAATTGCCAGTATTTTGTTCTTGATGGTCGTGATCAGACCCTGAGCACAAAGGTACGTTAAATGGATATGTCTCCCGCTGGAAGTCAACGCCGGAGGCATATTTTTATTCGAGTGATTTACATCACTTCCACATCGTGCGGACGAGACTCAGCCAGTCCAACCTCCGTGACGCGGACGAAGACCACCTTCTCGTACAGTTCTTCCACGGTGTGCGCGTTGGTATAGCTCATGCCCGATTGCAGTCCGCCGATGAGCTGGTTCAACATTTCGCGCGCCGAACCGCGATACGGAACCGCCGCCTCGACTCCCTCGGATACATAATCCTCAATTTCCTCCTGGGTGATCTCGCCTTCCCCCTCGCGAACCTTGCGCGCCGCACTGGCTTGAAGTGATGCCATGCCGCGCGAAACTTTGTAACGATGGCCTTTGCGCGTCATCAAGAGACCCGGGCTCTCGTCCGTGCCCGCCAGCAGACTGCCGATCATGACTGTGGAGGCACCCGCCGCCAACGCCTTGACCACATCGCCCGAGGTACGGATGCCGCCGTCCGCGATGACCGGGATGTTTTGCCGGCGCGCCACGGCGGCGCAATTCATCACGGCGGTTAATTGCGGGACACCCGCACCTGCCACAATGCGCGTGATGCAAATCGAGCCGGGACCCACGCCGACTTTCACCGCGTCCACGCCGGCATCGATCAGTCGCTGTGTGCCTTCGGCCGTCGCGACATTGCCGCCGATGATCTGGGCGGCCGGAAATTGTTTGCGAATGGATCTGATAATATCCATCTCAAGCTTTGAATCGCCATGGGCAATGTCCACGACAATGCCATCCGCGCCGGCCTCGAGCAACCGCTCAACGCGTTTGATCTCTGTGGGCCTGACCCCGACCGCGGCACCGACTGCCAGCCGCCCGCGCAAATCCTTGGTGGCTTTAGGAAACTCAGAAATCTTCATGATGTCCTTCAGCGTGATCAGCCCCACCAGCTTCCCATTCGAATCAACCAAGGGCAGCTTTTCAATGCGATGCTCATGCAGAATTTTTTCAGCCTGTTCCAATGTCGTATTCGGCGGTGCCGTAATCACATCGCGCGTCATGATCTCCGAGAGCAATCTGTGGTTATCCTTCTCAAACAAAAGATCGCGCGTGGTAATGATTCCGGCCAGACGCTCGCGGTCATCCAAAACCAAGATCCCGCCCGTATACGTTTCCTCAACGATCTTCTTGACATCGCCCACCGTTCGCGAGACCGGCAGTGCAATTGGATTCTCCACAATAAATGATTCGGCCTTTTTGACGTGCTCGATCTGCTTCACCTGTTCGTCAATGGGCATGAAGCGGTGAATGATTCCGATCCCGCCTTCGCGCGCCATGGTAATCGCCATCGCGCTCTCGGTAACCGTGTCCATGTTGGCCGACACAACCGGCGCCTGCAGCGTAATTTTTCGTGTCAGGCTGGTTTGCGTGGAAAGCCTGCGCCGCGAAGGCACGTCGGAATATTGCGGCACGAGCAATACATCGTCATAAGTCAAAGCAACGTCAGGTAGGATTTTCATGGCGATCTCCTCTTCAAGAAACAGCGCGGAAAGAAGCGGCAGCCCGGGTGCTCCACACGCTCGGGCCCTTCTCCTGATTCTCCGCGGCGAATCATAAAAACCGCGCTGATTATATGGCACGCTGCCCGTTATCACAATGCTATAATGAAACCGGCCCAATCAAATGTCTGACGACTTGCTCGCCCTTTCTCCGCTCGATGGTCGATATCTCCATGAAACCGAATCGCTGCGCGATTACTTTTCGGAACTGGCTTACATCCGTGACCGTGTGCGCATCGAGATTGCCTATCTCATCGCTCTCTCGCGCGACGCGCATCTCGTCCGCGAATTGACTTCGGCGGAGCTGAATTCGCTCAACGCCCTCGCCGACTCGTTTTCCCTGGATGATGCGCATCAAATCAAGGCCCTGGAGCGGACCACGCGTCACGATGTGAAAGCCATCGAAAACTTTTTGCGGGCCAGACTTGAAGCGACCTCTCTATCCGACCTACGGGAATTTGTGCACTTTGGACTAACCTCCGAAGATGCCAACAACATAGCCAGCGCCAGCGCATTACGCCATGCGCGCGACTTAGTCATCCTGCCCGCGCTTGATAAGGTTTTAGAACAGCTGCTTAGCCTCGTGGAAAGATATAAAGCCACGCCGATGCTGGCGAACACACACGGTCAGCCGGCGGTGCCGACCACCTTTGGAAAAGAGATGGCAGTATTTTATGCGCGGCTTAGAGAACAGCGATCTTTTCTATCATCGCATCGCTTTGAAGCCAAGCTCAATGGGGCGGTGGGCAATTTCAACGCTCTGGCCGCGGCCGCGCCGCAAGTAGATTGGATCGCATTCAGCGAAAAATTCATCCGTGCGTTGGGACTGGAACCGAACCTTCTTACCACGCAAATCCTTCCTTACGATAATTGGGTTATATATTTCAATACATTGCACCTGACCAACTCGATCATGATCGGTCTTGCTCAAGATGTTTGGCGGTACCTCGCCGACGGTGATTTGAAATTAAAAGTGGTGGCGTCGGAAGTCGGCTCGTCGGTGATGCCACAAAAGGTCAACCCGATAGATTTTGAAAATGCCGAAGGAAACCTCGGCGTTGCCAACTCATTGTTGGAGCAATATGCGCGCAAACTTCCCATCTCGCGCCTGCAACGTGATTTATCCGACTCAACAGTCCGGCGCACATTTGGCGCCGCGCTCGGCCACTCGCTGGTAGCCTATGCGAGTCTTGCAAATGGCTTGGAAAGAGTCGAGGTCGATGAGGCCGCCATGCGCTCTGGGCTGGAGGCGCACTGGGAGACCGTAGCCGAAGGCGCGCAAACCATGCTGCGCCTGGCAGGATTCAACGAAGCGTACGATCAATTGAAATCCATAACGCGTGGAAAAGGGATCACAAAAGAGTCGCTCGACCAGTGGATCGCGGCTTTGCCAGTGGATGAATCAGTAAAGAGAAAACTGCGGGCGCTGTCGCCGCGGACGTATGTCGGTTTGGCAGAAGCGATGGCAGAGAGAATTCTGAAAGAAAATCGCTTGCGATGAAAAGGAGCAGAAGTGTCTGTCACCGTGATTCTTGGAACACAGTGGGGGGATGAGGGCAAAGGCAAAGCCATCGACACCTTCGCCGGTGATTTCGATTATGTGGCGCGTTACAACGGCGGCAACAATGCCGGGCACACCATTGTCAATGAATATGGCACCTTCAGAATCCATCTGGTGCCGTCAGGAGTTTTTTATCCAAAAACGAAGTGTCTGATCGGCGGCGGTGTGGTGATCGATCCTGCCGTGCTGATCGATGAAATGAACTCGCTCCGCCAAGCCGGTCTCAAGCTCGAGAAAAGGTTATTGATCTCGCCGCGCTCGCACCTGATCATGCCGTATCATAAGATCCTCGACGGGCTTTATGAGGAAGCCAAAGGCACAGGGGCAACCGGAACCACGCGCCGCGGCATCGGTCCGACATTTGCCGACAAGATCAGTTATAACGGAATCCGCTGGAGCGATTTTACGAACGGGGAACTGTTCGCGGAAAAGCTGCGCCTGCAGATGGAATTGAAAAACAAGATCATTGTTGCGCTGGGCGGCCGGCCGCTGGATTTTGAAAAAGTCCGCGCCGAATATCTCCGGCATTACTCCCGGATCAGACCATTCATCGCAGAGCTGTTTCCCGTCGTCCAAAATGGACTGAAGCATGGTAAGAAGTTCCTTCTGGAACAGGCCATGGGTTCGATCCTCGATCCGGATTGGGGAACGTATCCCTTCGTGACCGGCTCCACAACGCTGGCGTCTGCTGCCACGGGTGGACTCGGAATCCCGCCGCGCGCCATCAACCGCATCATCGGCGTGACGAAGGCCTACACCACACGTGTCGGCGCGGGGCCGATGCCGACCGAGATCAAGGGTGACGCGGCGGCGGAACAAGCTCTCAGCGAAGTGGCCGCTACCACGGGACGCATCCGCCGGGGCGGCTGGTTCGACGCGGAAATCGTTCGTTTTGCGTCGCAGGTCAATGGCATTCATCAGCTCTTCTTGACGAAACTCGATGTGCTCAGTCAATTCGACGAAATCAAGATTTGCACCGGTTATGAATTCAATGGCAGAAAGGTCCACTATTACGATCTAGATGCATACGAGCTCGATCAGGTCAAACCGATTTACAAGATTGTTAAAGGCTGGAAAGAGGATATTCGCGGCATCTGCAAGTTCAGGGATTTGCCGGGACGGGCGCGGGCCTATGTCGAAGTCATCGAAGAATTGGTTGGCGTAAAAATTGGCTGGGTGGCCAACGGGCCGGAGCGTGAAGCCGTCCTCAAGAGATAGCGTCTGCATCCCCTTTCTTTCCTATATGCTTAACGCGCCATTGGCAGTATGATTGGCGAAATTTAGATTTCCGAGGAGAGAAAGATGGCAAACGATTCATCCATTCGCGCATTCAAATGTCCAACCTGTGGCGCGCCGCTCGAACCTCAGGCGGGCGCGCTGACCATGAAATGCAACTATTGTGGCGGGACGGTGATCATTCCTCAATCCCTGCGAACACCGCCGCCCAGCTCGTCTGCGGGCGCACCGCAATATTCATGGGGCGGCCTGAACTTAAGCGAAATCATGGGCGAAGCGATGCGGCTGCCGGAAGCAATCTCGCTGGCAGAGCAAGGACGGGTCACCGAAGCCGCTCAGCTCTACAGTCAGATTACAGGCGCCTCGCTGGCCGACGCTACAACCGCGATCAACCAAATTGTGGCGGGTCAAGCGGTAAGTTTGATTCCGGGCCAGAGCGGCATGCAGTGGGGACAAACGCCCACCGCCTTCACCGGCGGATTCAGTCAGCCGGGTTCCGTTCAAACCCTCGGCACATTCACCACAGGCCCTTCGTCAAATTCAAGTCAGCCGCGCGGCATCGATCTTGGATATTGGATCGGTTCCAAACTCCCCATTCTCATTGTCTTGATCGTGGTCTGCTCGCTCGTCGGCGCTTTTGGTATTCCCTTGCTTGGCTTCCTGCCGGGCCTCGTGTCGTCATTCTCCTCCTCGAATTCCAATTCTTCAAGCTCCGGCAATGGCTCTCTCTCAACACTGATTCCGCAGGGACTTGGAGCCCTTGGATCTTCGGTTGGGTCCTCAGGCTTTGCAACACAGACTCTCAGTTTCGGCTCCAAGGGAATTGGGCCCGGCATGTTCACTGATGCGCGCGCCATCGCAGTGGACAGCAACGGCAACATTGTCGTCGCAGATTATCAGGATGGGCGTGTGCAGATTTTTGACCCCACGGGCAAGTTCGTCTCCACATTTTCGGCGGGGTCGAAGGCCATTATCCCGGCGCTGGCGGTCAGCCAGGACAATAAGATCTACATTTCGACCAGCGATGGCATTTCGATCTTCGATGAGAGCGGCAACCAGCTCGGGTCAATCCAGAAGGATTTCATCTTTTACAACGACATCAAATTCGGCGGTGATGGGTTACTTTACGGCATTACCGACGACGACACGATTGATCGCTTCAACTCAAAGAACAAGGTTGATCTCGAAATCACGAAGGCGTTTGAGAACATTACGGGCAACCCGGACACCATCCAGCACATTGCCGCGGACGGTCTTGGCAATATTTACATCCTCGGTGGGAATAATTACCTTGTGCTGAAATATTCATCGGCCGGCAAATACATCAACCAATTCGGAGGTGAGGCGCAAGACCCAGCGAACCCTCAACCCGGCACATTTGTCTCCCCGGAAGGCATTGCCGTAGATGGCTATGGCCGCGTTTACGTTGCCGATCCTTTCCTGAATGTTCAGGTATTCGATTCGACGGGTAAATATATCAGCTCCCTCCCCGTCACCGCATTTAACATCACCATCGACAATCAAAATAACGTGTATGCAACGCTGAGGGACAAAGTGGAGAAATTCCAAGTTCAGAAACCGGCTGGACAATAAGGCCCTCAACTTTCAATAGGCTTGAACGGAGATAAGATACTCTTATCTCCGTTTTCTTTTCCTTGCGCAATGGGCGATTCTCCTGTATCCTTAGACTGCATACCTTGAGGAGGATCCATGCGCGCTCGCTTTGCAAAACCCATCCTGGCCTTACTCGCAACCATCCTTGTCGCAAGTCTGCTTGCAATTTCCCTTGGACCCCTTCCCGCTTTAGGGCCGCTACTTTCGCCAGTCGGCGGATTTTGGTCGGCCGCGAAAGACGATACGTTCCAATCGCAGGAACAGCTCAATTTACCGGGGCTCAAGAATAAAGTCACGGTGATTCGCGATGTGTACGGCATACCGCACATCTTTGCGCAAAATGATGAAGACGCGGCATTTGCGGTCGGCTATCTCCAAGCCAAGGAGCGCCTCGCCCAAATGGATTTGCAGCGGCGCAACGCCGAAGGGACCATGGCTGCCTTGGTTGGGCCCGACGCATTGCAAGATGACGAGTTCATGCGCGATGTGGGGTTGCAACGCGCGGCGCAGGCTTCTCTCGCCCAGATCAAACCGGATGATCCTTCCCTGCTCGCCATGCAAGCATTTGCCAACGGCGTGAACGCCTATATTCAGTCGATTGAGCCAAACAACCTGCCGCTCGAGTATAAATTGCTCGGTGTGAAGCAGGTCCAGCCGTGGACGGTGCTGGATGAAATGACCTTTGCGAAATATATGGGCTGGGATTTGATCCATTCGTTCGACGACATGTATTTCACCACGCTCGTCGAAAAGATGGGCGTACAAAAGGTCTATGACCTGTTTCCGGTCAATCGCCCAATTGAAACGCCTTTCATCCGGAGCTGGCCCGCGAACGAAACTCCGCTGAGCTCGGCCTCTCCTTCACCACAGTTGGACCTGGCCATCGCTTCGATTCTGGATCGGGCCGAACAAGCGAATCAGTTGAATCAGCCCAATACGTGGCGCGGGTCAAACAATTGGGTCATTAATGGTGCTCGCAGCGCAACCGGCAAACCGATCCTCGCCTCCGATCCGCATTTGGGATATCAACTGCCGTCCCTTTGGTACACCGTTCAAATCGTGACGCCCGCTCAAAACGTCGAAGGCGTCGTACTGGCCGGGATTCCCTTTGTCGTGATCGGACATACGCGCAACATCGCCTGGGGACTCACAAATACTCAAGCCGACGTGATGGATTTCTTCGCGGAAAAAACCAATCCCGCGAACCCCAATCAATACTGGCATAACAATCAGTGGAACAACATGCAAATCGTGGATGAAGTGATCGATGTGCGCGGCGGACAGCCGGTTCACTATCCGGTTCGGATCACGGATCACGGACCGATCATGAGCAAGCAGGGCTTCACCGTAGCCATGGAGTGGACGGGTGCCCTGCCGACCTTTGAGCCGCGGGCGCTTTACAATCTTAATCATGCCGAGGATTACAGCTCCTTCGTCAATGCCTTGAAGGATTTCCAAGTGCCGGCGCAAAACTTTGCCTACGCGGACACCAAAGGCAATATCGCCATTTGGTCGGCTGGACTTTATCCGATCCGCAAAAGCGGCGATGGCCGAACGATTGTGGACGGCGCCTCCGGCAATTACGATTGGACCGGTTACATTCCATTCGATCAAGTTCCCCATGCGCTCAATCCCGACCAGGGATTCCTATGGTCGGCCAATGATCGTCCCGCGCCTCCAAATTATCCGTACTATCTCGGCTATCAATGGGATCCCAATTCGCGCGGCACGCGCATCCATCAGCGGCTCATGCAATGCGATCCATGCACTATTGCCGACATGGAGGCGCTTCAATATGATTCAAAAGATGTCTATGCCGAAGCCATTCTGCCGACCATGCTCGCGGCCATCACGCCCAAAGATGATTTTGAAACCGCGGCGCTCAATCAAATGAAGAACTGGAACTACTTCACCACCACGGATTCCATTGCCGCGACCATTTGGGTGAACTGGCTGAGCAATTTCCGCCACGCCACCTGGCAGGACGATTGGGAAGCGGCAGGATTCCAATTCAATGCGGACGGCACGCTCAAGGACTGGGATGCGTGGGGCTTCAACGGCGACAACGAATACCAGCCGCCGTTCGAAGTCTTTGAGGACATGGTGCTGCATCAACCCAACTCACCCTACTTCGACGACCTGAGAACGAAAGATAAAGTTGAAACCCGCGACGATATCATCCGCTCCAGCTTCGAGAAAACCCTTTCGGATTTGAAGCAGGAATACGGTCCGGACCTGACCGCCTGGGAATATGGAAAGAATCACGTCTCCGATATTCCGCATCTGCTGGATGTTCCGGTACTCAATCGTGTCGGCATTCCAATTCCTGGAGATGGCAATAGCCCAAACGGCCAGAGCAACGGCGGCCCGTCCGATGGCGGTCCATCGTGGCGCATGGTGGTCGATTTCACCGACGTTGCGAATTCATTCGGTGTTTACCCCGGCGGACAAAGCGGTTCGCCCATCAGCCTTGATTACGACAACTTCATCCCCTTGTGGGCCCAGGGCAAGTACTTCCCGCTGCTCTTCCCGGGCGGGCCGGATCAGGTGGAGGCGAAAAACATTGCGAGCACCCTGACCTTTGAACCGAAATGAGGTTGATATGAAAAATACTTGGATCGCTGTAGTTCTCGTTGCACTGGCGGCGTTCGTCTTGGAGCTCTTCGGCTGGTGGTGGGCAATGCCGATCGCAGGTTTGATCGGTGGCTGGCTGCTCCGCAATGGCAAACAAGGTTTTGTATTCGGCGGACTCGGCGCCATGGCCGCTTGGCTGGCGTTCGTCGTCTTTTTTGCATTCACTTCGCCCATGGGCAAATTACTCGTGGTCGTATCGGGTGTGCTTGGTCTGGATGCATCACTGGCCTTCGTCCCGGCACTGCTGGCGATCCTCGTCGCATTTCTGCTTGGCGGCTTGGGAGGATTGACCGGCGCATTATTTGCACAGAGCGTGTAACATGACCCAATTGAAATTTCCCAAGAATTTTGTGTGGGGCGCGGCTACTTCGGCCTATCAAATCGAGGGCGCCTGGAATGCCGACGGCAAGGGAGTGTCCATTTGGGATACGTTCAGCCACAAGCCGGGCAAAGTCGCCAATAATGAAAACGGCGACGTCGCCGTGGATCATTATCGTCGCTACAAAGATGATGTAAAGCTGATGGCCGAGCTCGGTTTGCGGGCCTATCGTTTTTCGATCGCGTGGACCCGTATTCTTCCCGACGGGACGGGCCGGGTCAATGGAAAGGGTTTGGCGTTCTATGACCGCCTGGTGGATGAATTGCTCAAGCATAGCATTGAACCTTATGCCTGTCTTTTCCATTATGATCTGCCGCAGGCTTTGCAGGACAAGGGCGGATGGCCGAATCGTGAGACCGCGTTCGCCTTTGCAGAATACGCCGGCATCGTTTCAGAGCATCTGACGGATCGTGTGAAAGTGATCTTCACCCATAACGAACCATGGGTCACGGCCATCCTCGGATATTTCCTCGGAGATCATGCACCCGGCTTCAAGGATCCTCCCGCCGGAATCAAAGCCTTGCATCATCTTATGCTCTCGCATGGGTTGGCGTATGAGGCCATCCAAGCCTCGGCCAAACAGCCCGTCCAAATTGGCATTACCCTGAATCTCAATCCGATGCACCCAGCATCGGAATCAAGAAAAGATCATGATGCGGCCCAGCGCGTGGACGCATTGGTCAATCGCTCCGTGCTTGATCCACTCCTCAAAGGCACCTCGCCGATCCAAGAGTCCGCCTGGCTCAAATTCTTGTCGGGCTCGCCGATCAAAGCCGGCGATCTCGAAAAGATCAAGCACATTGACGTATTGGGCGTCAATTACTATTCGCGCTCCGTGTTGAAGCACGATGCCAGATTCCCCCTGGTATCCGCCGCGCAGACATACCCTGAAGGCAACGAGTACTCCGCAATGTGGGAGATCTACCCGGCCGGGATGTATGAAATCCTGATGCGCATCTGGAAAGACTACCGCCCCGCCTGCGAATTGATGGTCACAGAGAACGGCGTGCCTGTTCCCGATGGACTGGATTTCGACGGCCATGTCCGCGACGAACGGCGCATCCGCTATTTGCAAAATCATATCGCGCAGGTTCATCGCGCCATCCAAGACGGCGTGCCCATCAAAGGATTTTTCCACTGGTCCCTGATGGACAACTTTGAATGGGCCCTGGGCTACGGTCCGCGCTTTGGGTTGGTTTATGTGGATTACAAGACCTTAAAGAGAACTGTGAAAGACAGCGGCAGATGGTTCTCCAGAGTGATCCAAGATAACGGCATCCAGATTCAAAAAAAGTGAAGTCGTATTACATTACAGGAGTTGTCCTTGGTATTCTCGGTGGGATACTGACGCAGTTCGGACAACTCCTCGAAAAACAGGCTGTGAACCGGGTCCGGACCGATAGCGCGCAGAAAGGTTTCATGCGCAGGCTGGTGAAAAATCGGGTCTGGATCTTAGGTGTTGTCGTTGGTCTATTCGGTGGGACGATCGCCTATATGATCTCCCAAAGTCTGATCGGGCCGGCGTTAACCCCGGGCTTGATGGCCGCCGGATTGATCGTTCTAGCGATCGGATCCGTTCAAATGAATCAGGAGACCTTGAACCCCTCCGAAATGACCGGCATCGGCTTGATGATCATCGGGATTCTCCTGCTGGGTTTGAGCGAATTGGGAATCAACCAAAACCAAGTCCGCGCCACATTGGAAGATCATCATGCCCTAGTCCGAATTGCGATCTTCACAATGAGCCTGTTCTTCATAAGCTTTATCACGCGCGGTGTTGCTTCCCGTGCCAATGGACGAAAAGGCATGTTCATCGCCTTGACGAATGGTTTTTTGGCGTGCTTGTCGGATTTCTGGATTAATCCATTTCTTGCCCTGATCGTGATCGTGCTGAATGGCAACGGCTCCTCCATGCAAAACATGATTTTCGTTCTGGCCGCCCTGATCTTGATGACCACGGCCACCACGATCACCTGGCAAAATCAATTGGCATTCAAAGTCGCGCAAGCCAGCAACGTGGTTCCCGTGGCACAGGTGCCGATTCAGATTTCGCCGATCTTGGTCTATTTTTATATTTTCGCTTTGAAGCCGCCCAGTGTAATTTCAGGAATCTATATTCTTGCCGGAACCATTCTAACCATCATCAGCGGATTCCTGCTCGGAAGACGGCGAGGCGAGTCGGTCCCGTAACGGCTTTTGCATGATGGTGAATTTCAGGTCCGGCAGAAACCGGACGGTTTGAAAGCCCTCGCGCTCATAGAGAGATTTGGCGCGTACGTTTCTATCTTCCACACCCAGTTCAATCGCATTAACTTCAGGCGGATAGTCCGAGGCCAATTTGCGCAGCATTTGCGTACCAAGCCCAAGGCCGCGAAATTGAGGCAAGACCACGATGCCATGCAGATGCATAACCTCCCGGCGAACTTCGACCCAGTAATAACCCGCCAACGTATCATCCTTAAAAACCGCGAATACCTGGCCTCGAGAGCGGTACAGTTCCACAAATTGATCCCACGTCATTTCCATAAGCCGGGAAGCACGTTCGAAATAATCCGACATTTCCAGGCGAAGGATCGAAAGAAACTCCTCCCGTTGTCCCAACGTGGCTAACCGATAGGCCAGCACTGCCCTCCTTTCTTGCCAGCGCCTAAGGTATTTCCCCGTAGAGCTGAGCTGGTCCCAGCAACTCTGGGAAACGCGTTCGCAGGGATCGGCGCGCTTCATAACACAGATGACAAGCGTCGGCGTAGCTCGATTCATGCGGAAGATTGTATTCGCCGACCAGGGCAGCCGGGCCGCCTTCCAGCAGCGGACCGCAAATCGGTTGCGCTTCCGCATCGTAGCTTGCACAGATTTCTCCAAGCGATCTTTCGAACACGTTGCCGATCACAATTCCCTGACAGATGTGCAGATTCCCAAGCGGGTCAAGGTGGGCCCGGCCGGGTTCGCGCAAATCCTCGTGTGGGCAAAGCGTGAATTCATCCCATGGATGTTGCTCGGCATGCGGCGCGAGCTTGACCGCCGCCCGTCCGCGATACATCACCGCGCCTTGATCTTTGATCTGTCCATGAATCTGCGCGGCGTCCTCATCAGGCTTGGCGATGCTGATCAGGCCGGTTGGAATCTCCAGCCACTTCGCGGCGACGATGGCGTTCTGCGACTCTTCGCTCAGCAGCTCATCACCATGATAGTAATCACTGCTGACGGTCAAATCCGAAACAAGGCCCGCAAAAGCTTGCAGGCGCTCGGAGGCCTGGCGGACGGAGGTCGCCCAATAGGCGTTCGAGACGATGCCGACGCTGAAACCCATGTCCGCGGCCATCCGAACGCCTTCGGCAAGAATGTCGTAATAAATGAACGGCTCGCCGCCTTCAAAATAGATCCATTCCACGCCCGCCTCTTTGGCTTGACGCAAAACCTGTTTGATTTGTTCAACGCTCAACACGCCGCGTTGGCGCGGACTGCCCCATACAAAACAATGCTCACATTCACGCGTGCATTGAACCGTCAATAAAATATGCAAGCCGGAAAGTTTCATACGGCCTCGCTCATGTTCAGTGTACATACTTTGCGCGTGCAAGTCATGGGTCAAAAATCACGTCGCGGGCTATAATAAAGTAACCCATTCAGGAGAATGACATGTCAAACGTCTTTGCGTCGCCTCATCCGCTCGTCGCCCACAAGCTTTCGCGTTTACGCGACAAGAGCCTCGAACCGAAGAAATTCCGGGAACTGGTGCGCGAGATTGCGGCACTGATGACTTACGAAGCGACATCAGATTTGCTGACCGTTCCCCGTCAGGTCGAAACGCCGCTGGCAATGATGACCGGCACGGAGCTCAAGGAGAAAATCGGTCTCGTTCCAATTCTACGCGCCGGACTGGGCATGGTCGAAGGCGTCTGGGAGTTGATGCCGGTGGCCGAAGTGTGGCACATCGGACTGTATCGCGATGAACGGACTCTCAAGCCGGTGGAGTACTACAACAGACTGCCGCTCGAGCCCACCGTTTCCGTTTGCCTCATCCTCGACCCGATGCTGGCCACCGGCGGTTCGGCCGTCGCCACCACGGACGTCTTAAAACGCTGGGGCGTGAAGAAGATCAAGTTCGTCGGGCTGATCGGCGCGCCGGAGGGGATCAGAAACATGCAGGAACACCATCCCGATGTGCCGATTCATATTGCCGCGATTGATGATCACCTCAACGAACGTGGCTACATCGTTCCCGGACTGGGCGATGCAGGCGACCGTCAATTTGGAACAGGCTGAATCCAATGGCTTACGATGCCAAATTAGAAGAACGGATTCAAAAAAAACGGGGAGCCAAGCGCGTCCTGGTGGTAAAGAAAATGTTTGGAGGCGCGGGCTTTATGATGGATGGCACCTTGTCTTGCGGCATACGGAAAGACGATTTGATCGTCCGCATCGATCCGAGGAAACATAACGAGATCATGAAGCCTCCGCTTGTCAAAGCATTTGAAACCATGGGCGGGCCGATGGCAGGTTGGATTCTCGTTGAGCCTGACGGATGCAAAACGGAGGAGGCGCTGGCAGACTGGCTCGGGCGGGGTGTCGAATTCGCAGGAAGCCTGGCCCCAAAATAAAATGATTCCCTGGATTGCATTCTCGCTGGGTTCAATCCCCCTGATCCTCGTTTCATGGACATCGCTTCATCATCCGGATTCACACGGGTTCTACCGCTTTTTCGCCTGGGAAGCGATTCTTGCGATCTTCGTCATCAACGCTACCAAATGGTTTGGGGATTGGCTGGCATGGAATCAGATCATTTCCTGGATTCTTTTGATTGCATCGGTGATTCCGGTTGCGATCGGAACATATCAACTTCGAACGCGCGGCAAGCCAGATCCGGTCAAGCGCCCTGATCCCGGTTTGGTCGGATACGAAAGAACGACGCGACTGGTGAGCAGCGGCATCTACAAGTATATGCGTCATCCACTCTACTGCTCTTTGTTGTTGCTCACCTGGGGCGCATTTTTCAAAGCGCTGACTCAGACCGGAATCACCTTGGCTTTGCTGTCGACTCTTTTTCTCTACGCGACAGCCAAAGCGGATGAATCCGAATGCATTCAAGTCTTTGGAACGGCTTATCAGGAATATATGAAGCGTACGAAAATGTTCATACCGTACATCATTTAGATGTCATTGCTTCGCCTTCGGCGCGCGTGACATATTTTGCAAAGAAAGGATTGTCATGAACGTGATACTTGAATTTACGGTCATCCCACTTGGAGTGGGAGTATCGCTTTCCAAGTACGTGGCGACCTGCGAGAAGATCCTGAAGGAAGCCGGATTGAAATATGAGCTGCACGCCAACGGCACTAACGTCGAAGGTGAATGGGAGGCGGTCTTTGCCGCAATCAAGCGCTGTCATGAGACGATCCACGCGATGGGCGCACCGAGGATTTCGACAACGATCAAAGTCGGCACCCGAACGGATCGCCCACAGACGATGGCTGAAAAAATTCAAAGTGTAAAAGCAAAATTATGAAAGCCATGCTGTTGGGCGAAATCAACCCGCTCGCGAACAATCCCAAGCCGCTGTCGTTCGAAGAAGTTCCCGAGCCAAAACCAAAGGTGGGTGACGTCTTGATTCGAGTCTCAGCCTGCGGAGTGTGCCATACCGAACTGGATGAAATCGAAGGGCGCACTCCCCCGTCCGAGCTGCCCAGAGTGTTGGGACATCAGGTCGTTGGCGTAATTGAGCAGGGACAGGACAAGGGTCAGCGCGTGGGTGTGGCTTGGATCGCCTCGGCGTGCGGACATTGCGAATTCTGCCTGGCGGGCAACGAGAATTTGTGCGGTGAATTCAGGGCAACCGGACGCGATGCGGATGGCGGCTACGCGGAATATATGACCGCACGCGCCGACTTCGTCCATCCGATTCCGGAATCGATCAGCGATGAAGAGGCTGCGCCGCTGTTGTGCGCAGGCGCGGTCGGCTACCGGGCATTGAAGCTGACAGACCTTAAAGATGGTCAAGCGCTGGCACTGATGGGCTTCGGCGGATCGAATCATCTCGTGTTAAAGATGGCAAAACGCAGATATCCAAACTCCGACATTTTTGTCTTCAGCCGCAATGCCGACGAAAGAGAATTCGCCAGGTCGCTCGGCGCGGCGTGGGCCGGCGCGATTAATGAGTCACCGCCTCGGCACTTGAACGCCGTCATTGACACAACGCCGGTCTGGAGTCCGATTACCGAAGCGTTGAGGCATCTCGTTCCCGGCGGCAGGCTCGTCGTCAATGGAATCCGCAAAGAAGAAGCTGACAAAGAGGCATTGATGAAATTAGATTACGCTTCGCAGCTGTGGATGGAGAAGGAGATCAAGAGCGTTGCGAATGTAACGCGGCAAGATGTGCGCGAATTTTTGTCGCTGGCGGCGGAGGCAGGGCTCAAACCCGAGTTTCAGGAATACGATTTGAAGGATGCCAACGCGGCTTTGCTCGAGATGAAGCAGGGCAAGATCCGCGGTGCGAAGGTGTTGAAGCTGCGCTAAGAAATATTCGAAGGAGAGAACGCATGGATCAAGTTTCCCTGAAGGCTTTATCAAAGATGATCGATCATTCCCTGCTGCATCCCACCCTCACGGATGAAGCCATCGTGGCAGGCTGCGAATTGGCAAGAAAGTATGATGTCGCCACAGCCTGCGTAAAGCCGTACGCCATCCCGCTGGTAAAAGAAGTGCTCGCCGATTCGGATGTGGGCATTTGTGCGGTGATCGCCTTCCCGCACGGCAACAGCACCACGGCGATCAAAGTGCGGGAAGCCGAGGAAGCCGTTCTGGATGGCGGCGGCGAGATTGATATGGTCGTGAATATCGGGAAGGTTCTGGGCTGTGAATGGAATTACGTGGCCAACGAAATATGGGCCGTGAATGAAGTCGTGGTGGGACAGGGAGCGATCTTGAAAGTCATCTTCGAAAATGATTATTTACAGGACGAACACATTCAAAAGCTTTGCGAGATCTGTTCGGACTGCAAGGTGGCGTTCGTCAAAACTTCGACCGGCTATGGATTCGTAAAACAACCCAATGGGATGTACGCCTACGCAGGCGCAACCGATCCTCATCTGCGCCTGATGCGTGCGAAGTGTCCGTCCACCGTCCGAATCAAAGCGGCAGGCGGGGTGCGCACTCTGGATGATGTGCTGCGCGTGCGCAGCTTGGGCGTGACGCGCATCGGGGCCACCGCCACGGCGGAGATCCTCGAAGAGGCCAAGCGACGCGGGTATCAATAAAGGAGATCAAACATGAAACGCCATCTGGGTCGTTCAGGGATCGAAGTAAGCGCCTTGGGAATGGGATGCTGGGCAATCGGCGGTCCGTTCTGGTCGGGAGAGACGCCCCTCGGATGGGGTGAAGTAGATGATGAGGAGTCGATCCGAGCGATTCATGCCGCGCTGGATCGAGGAGTCAATTTTTTCGACACGGCCAATGTTTACGGAGCTGGTCACAGCGAACGAGTGCTGGGCCGTGCCTTGGCTGGACGACGATCACGGGTAGTCATCGCCACGAAATTCAACTCCGTCTTCGACGAGTCCACGCGTCAAGTAACTGGATCCGATGCGTCACCGGAAGGGATCCATAAGGCGTGTGAAGAGTCGCTGCGCCGCCTGAATACCGAGTACATCGATCTGTATCAATTCCACGATAACGATTATCCTGCGGCAAAGGCCGTGCCGGTTCGCGATGCGCTGGAAGCGCTGGTAAAAGAAGGCAAGGTCCGCGCATATGGCTGGAGCACCGACTACATTGAAAAAGCGCAGGTTTTTGCAAAGGGACCGAAATGCACATCCGTTCAATTGCAGCTAAATGTGTTGGACGACAACCCCGCCATGATCGCGTTCTGCGAACAACAGGATCTGGCGGCGATTAACCGCGGTCCGCTGGCCATGGGACTTTTGACTGGGAAATACTCGGAAGCAACGAAAGTCTCCATTGATGATGTGCGCGGCACAAAAAGCCCGGACTGGATGAAATACTTCAAAGACGGAAAACCCAACCCGGAGTGGATGTCCAGGCGCGATGCTATCCTCGCGATTCTCACCAGCAAAGGCAGAACGGTGGCACAAGGTGCGTTGGCCTGGCTTTGGGCCCGCTCATCCCAAACGGTCCCAATCCCCGGCTTTCGCACCGTCCAACAAGTCGAAGAGAACGCCAGAGCAATGGAATTTGGTCCATTGACGCCGGAACAGCTGGGACAGATTCAGGTGATCTTGAAAAGGGCTTAGGTATTTGATTTGCCGGAAATGAAGCCGGGAAAGATGCGCGGCGCAAAGGTGTTGAAGGTACTTTCATCGAACGATCGGGAATACTGGAGGAACTCATTATGATCATCTGCAAAACATGCGAATTGGTCGCTCGACGAAATGAAGGTGCTGCCCCGCTTTGGGATTCCATCTATCGCACTCCGCTTTGGGATGTAGCCCATTGTTATGACACCGCTTTGCTTGGATGGCTTGTATTGGTAGCTCGGCGGCACATTGAATCACTGGACAAATTGACAGATTGTGAGGCAGTCGAATTAGGGCATCTGATTCACGACGTCTCACTCGCTCTGAAAGAAGTTACAGGTTGTGTAAAAACATATGTGCTCCAGTTCGCGGAATCTCCAGAGCACCCGCACGTGCACTTTCACATAATTCCGCGCATGACCGATCTGCCAGAAGATCATCGCAGCGTTCAAATCTTCAAATATCTGGGGGTTCCTGAAGAGGAACGCCTGAGCCAAGAAGCGATGAATTCCTTGGCACTGAAAGTGCGAGAAAAGCTTTCGACCATGGCATAAAGCAGTTTTCAACGGATCCAATTTCAAAAAATAGATTAAAAGACTGGACTGAAATGTGACGCTCCTCAAGGACCCCGAACGAACAGAAACAAAAACGCTTCATCGCTTTGCGGGTTTCGCCGGCAAGCGCGTGCTGGAGATCGGCTGCGGCGACGGACGCCTGACGTGGCAATACGGGAAGGCGGCGGGATTCGTGGCAGGCATCGATCTCGACGCCGACGACCTGCGCCTGTCGACGATCGAACGCCCAGCGGATGTGCCAGCCGCATTCGTACGGGCCGATTCGATCCACATTCCGTTTGTCAAAGAGAGATTCGATCTTGCGATTCTGGCCTGGTCATTCTGATGAATTCAGCATGAGGGCATGGTCCATGCCCTGACTGAAATTCACCGCCTGCTCGTGCCGGATGGAATCTTGATTGACCTGCGTCCGCTGGCGGAGCGCTGGCCGGTCGAAGTCGCCTCGAGCCGCGAAGTCAGAGAAGCCGGAAGACTGACTGATTTGGAGATTGGGCTGGAAGATGACCGGTCCGCAAACGAAGCGATGATACAAGCCGAGTCGCACGGATGGTTCCTGCGCGAGCGGGAAGAATTCTTTCCCTTCTTTTACTATTGGGATTCGCCGAATGAGATGAAAGAATACATGGATGAAAGCTGGTCGGACTATCTTACGATTGATGAAAGCACGTGGAAAAATATCCGCTCGATGTGGGCCGTGGCGAACGCGGATGCGCGCCTGCGCGTCCGCGTGAAGATGCTGATCACACGCTGGAAGAAGACATGAAGAACTTTACCAAACTACAACTCCTCATCCTGTTTTTTTTGCTGACCAGCGCACTGGGCTGCGCGCCCGCCATGGATTGTTCCAATTGGCAGCCCAACGAAGCCTGCACGCGCGTGCTGTTCATCGGCAACAGCTACACCTACGTCAATGATCTGCCAAATACGTTTGCCAATCTCGCCCGAGCTGGAGGTCACAAGACCGAAGTCGGGATGTCGGCGCAGGGCGGCTGGATGCTGGCCGACCATGTCAAGTCGTCCGATACGATTGCGAAGATCGATTCGGAGAAATGGAACTTCGTGGTTCTGCAGGAACAAAGCGAGGTCCCATCTGTTTCAGCCTCTCGCACGCAGATCATGTACCCGGCTGCGCGCGTCCTGGTCAGCGACATCTGGCAAGTCGACGCGAAACCGATTTTCTTCATTACCTGGGCGCATCGCGACGGGCTGCCCGCCAGCGGAATGCCAACCTACGAGAGCATGCAAGCCCAAATCAACAACGGATATTTAATCACCGCCCAGGCGCTCAATTCGCCGGTCGCGCCGGTCGGCGTGGCGTGGCAGTCGGTTCGAAATCTTTATCCGCAGATCAATCTTTGGCAGGATGATGGCAGCCATCCCACGGCGGCAGGCACCTATTTGGCCGCCTGTGTTTTCTACGCCGACATCTTTCAGCAAAGCCCGCAAGGAGTATCGTATCAAGCCGGCTTGTCAGCAGAAACCGCGCAGGCTCTGCAAAAAGTCGCGGCAGATACCGTTTTCAACGGTCCCTGGGGTATCCCATAGACGCGATGGGATCATTGAATATCTACGCCGATGAGGCGTGCCAACGATTTATGAATTAAGAAAACCGGAATGAGCAATACGATGTGAACGGTTGCGCTCAGCCCGAAGATGATCGCGGTCGCGCTGAGAAAAGCGTTCAACGCCGGCGCCAGATACGTCAGCATCCAGGGACCAATGCCGGCCAAGATCGCCAGCGCAATCAGAATCCCAATGGCCACGCCCAGCGGCAGCCAGGCATGACGATCCGATTGCGATGGCAGCATGGTACTGCTGACCGCAAACGTAATGTAAAACCAAAACGGAAAATCCTTGATCGTGGAAAGTCTCGTCAGCCCGAACCAAAACAGCCCGAGCTGTCCATGGCGCAGCACGTCCCACATCGGCTGAAGATGCAATGGAATGAGGGCGATCAACGCTACCACGCCCCCGCCAACGATCAACGGTGCGGCCCCCACCAGCGAATCGCGAACCATATCGGACTTGCCTGTTTCCACATACCCCAGTTGCAATCGCCCGTCCTCCAGCACCTGCGGGATCAACGAGAAGCGCGCCGCTTCCACACCGAGCAGAACAGCCATGCCATAGTGACTCAACTCATGCAGCAACACGCCTGGCAAGAATATGATCGAAAAGAGGGTGATGGTGAATCGTTGGCTGCGACTCAGGATCAAAATCACGGCCTGAATTTCACGATGCAAAAGCCGCTGGAGAAACACCAGCGGCAGAAGCGTTAAGATAAACCACAGCAAGCCATCGAATGAGAAGATTAAATTCACTGAATATCTTATCCGCCTATTTACTGATGGCTTTCGTGATCGCGACGAACTCATCCACCTTCAAGCTTGCGCCGCCGACCAACGCGCCGTCGATCTCAGGTTGACCGAAGAATTCGGCCGCGTTGGAGGCCGTCACGGAGCCGCCATAGAGAACGCGAATCGCTTGCGCGGTCTTATCACCGAACAATTTGGTCAGCGCGGGGCGAATCACTTTGGCGACCACCTCGTTCGCATTCGGTCCACTCGAAGCCTTGCCTGTCCCGATCGCCCAGACCGGCTCATACGCCACGACGAGGCGCGGCGCGAAGGCCGAATCGATATCAGCCAAACCTAATTTGATTTGCCGCGCCACCACTTCGCTGGTCTGATTCGATTCGTATTGTTGCAGAGTCTCGCCGACGCACACAATGGGTGTCAAATCGAACTTCTGCGCGGCGCACAGGCGTTTATTGACCGTCTCATCCGTTTCGCCGAAATACGTCCGACGCTCCGAATGGCCCAAAATCACATATCGGCAAAACTCCTTGACCATGGCGGGCGAGACCTCGCCGGTGAAAGCCCCCTTCTCCTCCCAGAACATATTCTGCGCACCAAGCCCAATGTCACTTCCTTTGAGCAAATCCAGTATGGCGGGCAATGAAACAAACGGCGGGCACAATACTTTTTCCACGCCGGCGATCTCCTTCAATTTTGGGGCCATCGCGGCGACCAATTGATGCGCCTCCTCGACGGTCTTGTTCATCTTCCAGTTTCCAGCTACAAACGGATGTCTCATTTGATGGAACCTTCTCATTATGGAATTTCGTTCAGGTAATTTTGGGCGTAAGCCCGCACCCAATCCGCCGCGTTCAGGTCGCCGATCAGGATCTGGAGCAATTGCTTGGCTTCAAATGTTTTGCCATTCTTGGCATCCATTTCCGCCTGTAGTAAAGAAGCTTCAGGCATCCCTGGCCGAATCTGCTTGACCTGATTGAGGAGAATTTGCGCCTGCGACGGATTTCCATTATAGAAATCATAGCGCGCCTCCGCCACCATGGCCATCGGCTGCTCCACATCGCTCAGCGAGGTAAACGGCAGATAGGATTGAATATCAGGCTGCGCGGCGGCCTGATACAAAGCCTGGTGATAATTATCCACCATATCTTGTGTGGGCTTGCCGCCAAAGCCAAGCGATTTGACCGCGCGTAAGTACATGGCGGCCGCAGGCAACCAAGCCTGGCGTTGTTTGAACTGGTCCCCGGCATCGCTGAAAAACTGGGTATTGGATTGGCCAGCCAAACTTGCAGCATTGGAGAGCGCCACCAGGGACTGCCGATTTTGGCCGGCATCCCAGTACGCCAAGGAAAGGTTGAGGGCGGCATTCGGATCGCCCGGGTTTTGAGTGAGTGCGCCCTGAGCTGTGGCGACCGCAGGCACTTGCGTCGCGGCGGCAGCCGGCGAGACGGACGGGGCCGTCGTGGCGTCGGGCAACGGCGAGGCGGTCACTGCCATTGGCGTGATCGGCGACTGCGCCTGAGCCAGTACCGTCGCCGTGGCCGAGGCGCGAGTCTTTAGCAGGCGATCAGTGCGCAGGACAAACAACACAAACAAGCAGGCAAGGATCAATACCACAATGCCGGCGATGAACGGCCACGGCGATGCGCGTTTCTTGGAGGCACCTTTTGCGGCCACCGTTTTCGCCGCTGAGGTTGTTGCTTTAAGCTGCGCCGGCCTCAGTGTGATGGCGGTGCCCTGCATGGGAACCCCTGCCGAAGTCCATGCCTCTTTGAAGGCTGTCACCAGCGAATCTACATCGGGGTAACGGTCGGCGCGTTCCTTCGCCAGCGCCCTAAGCAAAACCCGTTCCACGCTCTCCGGCACTTTGGGGTTGACCGAGTGCGGCAGTGGCAGCGGCGAATAAATATGATCGTGAATGATCGAGAAGGGCGTATCGGCATTGAAGGGGACCTGCCCCACCACCATTTCGTAGATCATTACGCCGAATGAATAGATGTCTGTGCCTTCGTCCAGGTCTTTCTTCCCCATGGCTTGCTCAGGCGAAATATACTGCGGCGTGCCCATGATCATGTCGGACGAAAGAGTCGATTCGCCGGACTGGGCGATGCGCGCCAGACCGAAGTCCGCCAGGTACAACTGACCGTCATTGGCGACCAGCACATTGGACGGTTTAATATCGCGATGCAGAATTCCCTGCTTGTGGGCGTACGCCAGCGCCGACCCGACCGTATCAACAACCTTCTCAATTTCTGCGGAAGTCAGCGGCCCCTTGGTTAAACGCGCCTTGAGCGTATCCCCCTCGATGAATTTCATGACAAGATATGGACGCCCCTCATGTTCCGCGTAATCATACACAGGCACAATGTTTGGATGCTCGAGCTTTGCAATCAGCCGCGCTTCACGCTGGAAACGCGCGAGAAAACTTTGATCTTCACCAAATGCCGGATGAAGCGCCTTGATCGCCACATAGCGATCCAGGGCAGCATGATAGGCTTTGTATACGGTCGCCATGCCGCCCTGACCGAGTTGTTCGATGATCCGATAAGGACCCACGTTCTCGCCGACATTGAAAGACATATAGTGCTCCGGGAATGAATTGCAACGATTATAACGCAGTATTAAATAAGACAGCCACCCGGTGGGTGACTGTCCTGCTTTTCCTATTACGCAAAGATCACCTGTTCATCAAGGCGGCCACGCCGGGCAATTCCTTGCCCTCCAGGAATTCCAGCGAGGCACCACCGCCCGTCGAAACGTGTGTCATCTGTTTTGCTACGCCGGCTTTCTTGACCGCGCTGGCAGAATCGCCGCCGCCGATCACCGTCGTCGCACCGGAAGCCGCCAGCAGCTTCGCAATGGCGAATGTGCCTTCCGCAAACTTCGGCATTTCAAAGACTCCCATCGGACCATTCCAAACGATCAACTTGGCGCCTTTCAACGCGGCTTTGCATGCTTCGATGGATTTCGGCCCGATATCCATGATGCGCCAGCCAGGCGGGACTTTGTCCACATCGACCACTTTGCTGTTTGCCTCGGCTTCGAATTGATCGGCGATCACGGCATCCACAGGCAACAGCAATTTGTTGCCGGCTTTTGACATGATGGATTTTGCCGTGGCAATCGAAGCAGCTTCCACCAGGCTGTCCTGCATGGCATAGTCCTTTGCGGCCAGGAACGTATTGGCCATTCCGCCCCCGATGATGAGTTTGTCGCATTTGGAGAGCAGATTCTCAACCACCGCGATTTTGTCGCTGATCTTCGCGCCGCCGAGGATGGCAATATAAGGTCGTTCGGGATTCGATGTGGCGCGACCCAGATATTCCAATTCCTGCTCCATCAGAAAGCCGGAAACGGCCGGCAGGAAACGCGCCACGCCCTCCGTCGAGGAATGAGCGCGATGTGCCGAGCCAAAGGCGTCATTCACGTACACGTCGCCCAGCGCGGCCATCTGCTTGGCGAGGTCCAGATCATTTTTCTCCTCACCGGCATGGAAGCGTGTGTTTTCGAGCATCAGCACTTCCCCGGGCTTGAGCGCCTTCGCCATCTGCTCGACTTCGGGGCCAACGCAATCCGGCGCCATCTTAACGGGTTTGCCCAACAATCCGGCCAGCACTTCGGAGGCGGCTTTCAAGCTGAATTCCGGGTCTGGACCGCCTTTCGGCCTCCCCAAGTGACTCATCAGAATCAACGATGCGCCCTGATCGAGCACATATTGAATCGTCGGCAGAGAGGCTTTGATGCGCTTATCATCCGTGACCTTGCCGTCCTGCATCGGAACGTTGAAGTCCACGCGCATCAACACGCGTTTGCCTTTAAGATCGATATCTTTTACGGTTTTCTTGTTCATGATTCACCTACAGAATGAAGGTCACGCTTGGAACGTGACCTTCATTCAATTAGAGAGATTTCGCCATCAACGCGGCAAGGTCCGCCGTACGGCAGGAATAACCCCATTCATTGTCGTACCAAGTCACGACTTTAATGAAGGTGCTCTTCTCCTTACCGAGGACGGAAGTGAAAGGCAGATCAATGGAGGAACTATAAGAACTGCCCTTGAAGTCCATGCTGACCAGAGGCTCATCCACGGCCTCGAGGATACCTTTGAATCGCGGTTGCTTGGCGGCATCGCGGAAGGCTTGCCGCAATTCCTCGGTCGTTGTTTCCTTTTCAATTTCAGCGGTGAAATCAACTACGGAAACTGTCGGCGTGGGGACGCGCAAAGAATAACCATCGAACTTACCCTTGAGATCGGGAATGACCAGCGCAATCGCTTTGGCGGCGCCAGTAGTTGTCGGAATGATATTCAATCCGGCCGCGCGCGCGCGGCGTAGATCGGAATGCGGCAGGTCAAGCACTTTCTGGTCATTCGTGTAGGAGTGCACCGTGGTCATGAAAGCGCGCTTGATCTTGAATGCATCGTGAACCACCTTCGCGGCAGGCGCCAGGCAGTTCGTGGTACAGGACGCGTTCGAAATCACGTGATGAACTTTCGGATCATACTTGTCTTCGTTGACGCCCAGCACCACCGTCAAATCTTCACCTTCAGCAGGCGCGGAAATGATGACCTTCTTCGCCCCGCCTTTGGTGATGTGATTGACTGCGCCCTTGACCGTCTTGCCCTTCTTGTTGACACCGTCTTCCTTGATGGTGAACAAACCGGTTGACTCAATCACAACCTCGACGCCTAAACTGCTCCATGGAATCGCAGACGGATCTGTCTCTTTGAAGACCTTGACTTTCTTGCCATCAACCAACAAGCCATCCTCAACAATTTCCACAGTACCATTGTAGCGGCCATAGGTTGAATCATACTTGAGCAGGTGCGCCATGGTCTTGGTATCACCAATGTCATTGAATGCCACCACCTCAAGTTCCTTGGGGTAATAATCGCGGATCGCTTTCAGGACCTGACGACCAATTCGCCCAAAGCCATTAATTCCAACTTTGACTGCCATGTTAACCTCCAGATAGATTTAGCATCATGCTTTACAAGACATGAGCAGATTTTTATTCGTTTGTGAATTCTAATTCAAATAACCAACTTTGGCTACTGATATTTGTCTTGACTTAATCGCTCAACGGTCCTGTGCGCTCGTAAAATAAATCCATGAGAACCTGCGAGAGCCTCGTTGAATCGTGTCGCCAGGGATGGTCTACATCAACCAAATCAGCACAATAGAGACGCGAATCAGCGCGCGACTTTTCATCGGCGCGCACCCATTGCGAGGTCGGGCTAAGATCGCCTTCATAGTTTTCATTACACAACACAATATCGAAAAAGTTTTCACCCACCTGCTCTTCTAATGCGCGCACGTGATCATAACAAGTATACAAATCGGTTTCACCAACCTGAGTGGCAATATTGCAAATATAAACTTTGACAGCGCGGCTGGCATGAATCGCCGCTAACAAATCAGGCACAAGCAGATTGGGCAATAGACTTGTATAAAGACTGCCGGGCCCGACCACGATCAAATCCGCATTAAGGATGGCTCGTAAAACCGGAGGAAACGCGGGCGGATTATTCGGTTCCAACCAGACCCGTCGAATGCGTCCCGCCATCTCCGGGATTTTACTTTCACCCTGAACTCTTACTTCGTTAACCACAGATGGCAGATGCATATCTGCCACTAAACGGACATCGTGCAAAGTCGAGGGTAAGACGCGTCCGCTGACAGAAAGCGCGCGCCCTGATTCAGCAATCGCTTCTTCAAAACTTCCGGTGATATCGGTCAATGCGGTGATAAAAAGATTTCCAAACGAATGACCTTCGAGATCGGGTGAGCCGCTAAAACGATATTGAAAAAGTTGCGTCAACAATGCTTCATCATTCGATAACGCCGCGAGACAATTCCGAATATCGCCGGGCGGGAGAATGCCGAGACTTTCGCGCAATCGTCCCGATGAACCGCCGTCATCCGCAACGGTGACAATGGCTGTGAGATTGCGCGTGTGCGCTTTTAGTCCGCGCAATAAAGTTGAGAGTCCATGTCCGCCGCCGATGGCAACCACTCGAGGTCCGCGTTCGCGGCGGCGAAAATCAGAAAGCTGATCAATCACTATATCTCCGGGTCTTAAAAATGGCCGCAGGAGCGAGCGGTTGAGTCCCCATATCCCATAAACAACGAGGGCAATGCCCGATCCGCCAAAGACCAATACGCGCACCAGCCGCGGCAGAAAACGAAGACTCGCCAACGAAAGGAAAACGAGAATCGTCGAGTTGCTGGTATCGGTGCGATAGAGATCAAGCAAAAATACTGCTAATCCCAAACCTAATAAAGTTATGCCTGCAAGAATAACGAACATCCAGCGTTTGATGCCAAGACCTGGCTTGAACCAACGCAAGAAATCTTGAAGCCATTGCCA